>NZ_CP095501.1:2521188-3151485 GCF_023100725.1 Arthrobacter antioxidans | reverse complement strand
ACCGGATGCAGGCGCACACCAACGCGGACGATGCGACGCGCTACCGCTCCGCCGACGACGTCGAACGCTGGGTCCCGAAGGACCCGATCACCCGCATGCGCACCTACCTGCGCGCACTGGACCTGCTGACGGACGAGAAGGAGCAGGCCCTGGCCGACGAGGCGGACGCGATCGCCGCCGCCATCCGGAAGGGACTCAACACGGAGGTCACGGTGAACCCGGCAGAGCTGTTCGAGTACGTGTACACGGAGAAGACGACGCAGCTGCGCGAGCAGGCCGAGCAGCTGCGCGAGGAACTGGCGCGCGACGCCGCAGGCGCAGGAACCCCTGCCGACGACACGAAGGCGGAGCGACGATGACGCAGACCACGGAGGCACCCACCGGGGGCGTGGCAGCCCGGCCCGGCGCCGCGCCGGGCGGACGCGTGACGTCCACCTTCGCCAAGGCCCTCAACGCCGCCCTCGCCGACTCCATGGCGGCCGACGCCTCCGTGCTCATGTTCGGTGAGGACGTCGGGACGCTCGGTGGCGTCTTCCGAATCACGGACGGGCTGACGGCCCGCTTCGGCGAGGAGCGCTGCTTCGACACGCCGCTCGCCGAAGCAGGCATCATGGGCATGGCCATCGGCATGGCGATGAACGGCATGAAGCCCGTCGTCGAGATGCAGTTCGACGCCTTCGCCTATCCGGCCTTCGAGCAGGTGGTCAGCCATGTCGCGAAGATGCCGAACCGCACGAAGGGCAAGGTCCGCCTGCCCCTGGTCATCCGGATCCCGTACGCCGGAGGCATCGGCGGCGTGGAACACCACTGCGACTCCTCCGAGGCCTACTACGCGCACACCCCCGGCCTGACGGTCCTGGCCCCCGCGACCGTCCGCGACGCCTACTTCATGCTCCGCGAGGCCATCGCGTCGCCGGACCCCGTGGTGTTCCTCGAACCGAAGAAGCTGTACTGGTCCAAGGAGGAGGTGGACCTCGCGGAGCTGCGCAGGACCTTCGAGGCCGGACAGGCACCCCGGCGCATCGGCAAGGCCGTCGTCGCCCGCCCGGGGACCGACGCGACCCTCATCAGCTACGGACCATCCGTGCCGACGGCGCTCGCTGCGGCCGCGGCGGCCGCCGAGGAGGGCCGGTCCATCGAGGTCATCGACCTCCGCTCCATCGTCCCGTTCGACGACGAGACCGTCTGCGCCAGCGTCCGACGGACCGGCCGGGCCGTCGTCGTCGCGGAGGCTCCCGGCTTCGTGTCCGTGGCGTCCGAGATCGTGGCCCGCGTGCAGGAACGCTGCTTCCATTCCCTCGCAGCCCCCGTGCTCCGCGTGACCGGGTTCGACATCCCGTACCCCTCGCCGAAGCTCGAACATTTCTATCTGCCGAGCGTCGACCGCATCCTCGACGCCGTGGACGACCTGCAGTGGGAGGACTGACATGAGTGCGCCCGCCGTCGATTCCGGGTTCCAGGTGTTCACCCTCCCCGACCTCGGAGAGGGCCTGACCGAGGCCGAGCTGGTGTCCTGGCTCGTCGCCGAGGGCGACACCGTGGCCGTCGACCAGCCGATCGCGGAGGTCGAGACCGCCAAGTCGGTGGTCGAGGTCCCCTCGCCCTTCGCGGGGACCGTCGCCGTGCTGCACGGCAGGCCCGGCGAGATGCTCGACGTCGGCGCGCCGTTCCTCTCGGTCCGGCCCGAGGGTAGTGGGCCTGCAGGCGCCGGATCCGCCGACACCACCCCGGCGGTTGCCGGGCCGGCAGCCGACGCCACCGGCGCTGTCACCGGCGCAGGTGTCGAAGCCGCCGCGGCGGAGCTCCGCGAGGAGGCCGGCGTCCCTGCCGCCGCCACGCGGGAGGACGACGCGCCGGCAGTCGACGGCGGCTCGGGGAACGTGCTCATCGGCTACGGCACTCCCGGTGGTCTCACCGGTGGCCGCACCCGGCCCCGCAAGGGCGCGACGGTGGGAGCTGCTGCGTCGCCGGCGGGAGCTGCTGCGTCACCGGCGGCATCCGCAGCGCCCGCCGCTCCGGCCACCCTCCCGCCGGCCGCTTCCGTCGTAGAGCCCGCCGCTCCGGCCACCTTCTCGCCGGCCGCTCCCGTCGTAGGGCCCGCCGCTCCGGCCGGGGCGACCGACGGCATGACCTCGGCTCCCGACACCGTGACCGCAGCGTCCGCCGCCGGCACGGCGGTCTCCGACACCGGAACGGCAGCGTCCGCCGCCGGCACGGCACCGACGTGTGTCTCGCCCCTGGTCCGGAAACTGGCGCGGGACAACGGGGTGCGGCTCACGGACCTCCGCGGGTCGGGGGAGCAGGGGCTGATCCTCCGCCGCGACGTGGAGCAGGCGATCGCTGCGGCGACGATGCGGGACATCGGGGCCACCCCCGGATCCGGCGTGGACGCCGCTGCGGGCGCAGCGCCGACGACCCTCGACGCGGCGGCCCGCCCCGCGCTGGGCGACCCCCCTGGAGCAGCTGACGTCCCGCTCGACTCCCGGTCGGGCCTCACGGTCCTCGAACGCAGCCCGCTGAGGGGGGTCCGGCGGACGATCGCCGACGCGATGACCCGCAGCCGGCGCGAGATCCCCGAGGCCACGGTCTGGGTGGACGTCGACGCCACCGCCCTCGTGGAACTGCGCGAGGCGATGAAGCGCAGGACGCCGGACGCGGTGCCCGGCCTGCTGGCCTTCGTGGCGCGGTTCGTCGTGGCGGGCCTGGCCCGCTACCCGGAGCTGAACAGCCGGATCGCGGCGGGCGCCGACGGTGCGCAGGAGATCGTGCGGGTCGACGGCGTGAACCTCGGGATCGCAGCGCAGACGGATCGTGGCCTCGTGGTACCGAGCATCCGTCGGGCGGACACCCTGTCCGCCCGCGGGCTCGACGCCGAGATCCGTCGCCTCGCCGCCCTGGCACGCGAGGGCAGGGCCACGCCGTCGGACCTGTCCTCCGGCACCTTCACCCTGAACAACTACGGGGTGTTCGGCGTGGACGGCAGTGCGGCCATCATCAACTACCCGGAATCCGCGATCCTCGGGATGGGCCGGATCATCGACCGCCCGTGGGTCGTGGACGGCGGGCTCGCGGTGCGCAAGGTGACCGAGCTGACGCTCGCGTTCGACCACCGCGTGTGCGACGGCGGGACGGCGGGGGGCTTCCTCCGGTTCGTGGCGGACGCGATCGAGAACCCGGGCGGGATGCTCGCCGACCTGTAGGCGAGCGGTCCGCCGGGTTCTTCGAGGACCCGGCGGAGTAGACTGTGGGTCCCACGATGAATCAGGTGCATGATGAAAATCCGCCGGAATCACAGGAAGCACGACCAGCAGTCAGCCCGTCCGTCCCCCGTGGCGTCGACGGCCGCCGGTGGGCCCGTCCAGGAGCCGCCGCACGCGGAAGCGCACGCCCACCGGTCCTTCTTCAACGGGCTCGACACCGCCGCGCGGACCTTCCTCGGACCGGCGGCGCGCAGTGACGGGGGCACGCCGGTCGTGCACCGCCACGACGCCGCCGAGGAGCAGTCGGACAGCACCCTGCTCTCCATGGAGATCCACACGGACTCCCTCGGGCACCACTACGCGGTGCAGAAGCACCACACGGAACCGCCCGCGGCCACACAGCCGGAGGAACGGGAGCAGCCGGACGAGCCTGCGGGGCCCGGGAAGCACTAGGGCACGGGGCTGGTAGCACGATCCCCGCCCGGGCGGACCGCGCGGTCCGGTCCCGCACGCCCATCGGAGAACCGTAGGGTTGGGGTGGTGATCGAGTCGCCGAACAACGCCCCTGCCCACCCCGCCACCGCCCACTCCGCCATCGCCCGGGACGGCTTCGTCAGCGTCCGGGGAGCCAGCGAGAACAACCTGCGGGGCGTCGACGTCGACGTTCCGCGCGACGCCGTGGTGGCCTTCACCGGGGTCTCGGGGTCGGGCAAGTCCTCGCTGGCGTTCGGGACGATCTACGCCGAGGCGCAGCGCCGCTATCTGGAATCGGTCGCCCCCTACGCGCGGAGGCTCATCCAGCAGGGGCATTCGCCGCACGTCGGTTCGATCACCGGGCTCCCTCCCGCCGTGGCGCTCCAGCAACGGCGTGGGACGCCGAGCGTGCGCTCAACCGTCGGGACGCTCACCACCCTCTCCAATTCGCTCCGGATGCTCTACTCCCGGGCGGGCACCTACCCGGCGGACGCCGTCGAACGCCTGGAATCCGATGCCTTCTCGCCCAACACCGCCGCGGGAGCGTGCCCGCGGTGCCATGGTCTGGGCATCGCGCGGGACGTGACCGAGGAGACGCTCGTCCCCGATCCGGACCTGACCATCCGCGAGGGCGCCATCGCCGCATGGCCGGGCGCCTGGCAGGGCAAGAACCTCCGTGATGTCGTCGTCGAGCTCGGCCACGACATCGACGTGCCCTGGCGGACGTTGCCGAAGCAGGCGCGGGACTGGCTGCTGTTCACCGAGGAGCAGCCCGTCGTCGAGGTCACCCCCCAGCGGGACCGCGTGGCCAAGCCCTACAAGGGGCGCTTCTGGAGTGCGAAGAGCTACGTCATGCATACCCTCCGCGACTCCAAGAGCCAGCAGATGCGCGACCGCGTGCTGCCCTTCATGGAATCCGGCCCGTGCGGCGTGTGCGGGGGGAGCGGCCTGCGTCCCGAGGCACTCGCCGTGACGTTCGCCGGGCTGTCGATCGCGGAGGCGAACGCCCTGCCCCTGGCTGACCTCGCCGTGCACCTCGGCCCGGCGGCCACGCTGGAGCACCCGGTGGCCGCGCACCGGTCGTGGACCTCGGGGGAGGGGACGGAGGTGTCGGTCACCATCAGCCGCGACCTCGTGCAGCGCCTCCACGTCCTCGTGGACCTCGGCCTGGGCTACCTCAGCCTGAGCCGCGCCACCCCCACGCTCTCGCCGGGCGAGATGCAGCGGCTGCGCATCGCCACGCAGCTCCGCTCCGGCCTGTTCGGCGTCGTCTACGTGCTGGACGAGCCGTCCGCCGGGCTGCACCCCGCCGACGTCGAGCCGCTCCTCGCCGTCCTCGAAGCACTCAAGGACGCCGGGAACTCGGTGTTCGTCGTCGAACACAACATGGACGTCGTGCGGCGCTCGGACTGGATCGTCGACGTCGGCCCGCTCGCCGGGGAAGGCGGGGGCGGCATCATCTACAGCGGCCCGGCCGACGGGCTCGTGGATGTCCAGGCCTCGCTCACGGCGCCGTTCCTGGCCCGGGCCGCGCCGACGGCGCCGGCGGACGGCGCAGCCCGCGAACCCTCGGCCTGGCTGCGACTCGAGGGCATCCGGCGCCACAACCTCGAGGGACTCGACGCCGCCGTCCCCGTGGGCGTGCTGACCGCCGTGACGGGTGTGTCCGGATCGGGGAAGTCGACGCTCGTCAGCAAGGTCCTCGCGGAAGCCGTCGGCGCGCACGTCCGCGACGACACCCCCGCCGACATCGAACCGGTCGACGACGGGGCGGCCCCCGAGGCGGACGCCGGCGCCACTGTGGCGGGCATCAGCGGACTGGAGGCCTTCGACCGCCTGGTCAGCGTGGACCAGAAGCCCATCGGGCGGACGCCGCGCTCCAACCTCGCGACCTACACCGGACTGTTCGACGCCGTGCGGAAGGCATTCGCCGCGACGCCCGCCGCGAGGTCACGGGGATTCGGGGCCGGCCGGTTCTCCTTCAACGTGCAGGGAGGACGCTGCGAGACCTGCCAGGGCGAGGGCTTCGTGGCGGTGGAACTCCTGTTCCTGCCCGGGAGCTACGGCCCCTGCCCGGCCTGCGCCGGGTCCCGCTACAACGAGGAGACCCTCGAGGTCACGCTGGACGGGCGCACCATCGCGGACGTCCTCGGCCTGACCGTGGACGACGCCGCGTCCGCCCTCGGGGACATCCCTGCTGCCGCCCGCTCGCTCGCCACGCTGCAGGAGGTGGGCCTGGGGTACCTGCGGCTCGGGCAGCCGGCCACCGAGCTCTCCGGGGGAGAGGCCCAGCGCATCAAGCTGGCCACTGAACTGCAGCGGGCCCGGCGCGGCCACACCCTCTACCTGCTGGACGAGCCGACCACCGGACTGCATCCCGCGGACGTGGTGCTGCTCCTCGCGCAGCTGCGGAAGCTGGTCGACGCCGGCAACACGGTCGTCGTCGTCGAACACACGATGGCGGTCGTGGCGGCCGCCGACTGGGTGATCGACCTCGGCCCGGGCGGAGGTTCTGCCGGCGGCAGGATCGTGGCCGCCGGGACGCCCGCGCACATCGCCGGGCTCGCGCCCGACGTGAGCGCGACGGCACCCTACCTCGCGGAGCACCTCGGAGCCCGGGGCGGGTCCTGACCGGCAGTCCGGCCCGTGATGCGCGCTCCTATACCAGGGCCGGCGCGAAGTCGTCCCTGACGGGGACCCGGGTGTCCAGCGACCGCCAGGCCGCGGCGAGGATGCCCACCGCGCGGCGGGTGTCCTCGGCCGGGTAGCTGAAGGGGACGCGGAGGAACCGCTCGAACACCCCGTCCATCCCGAAACGCGGGCCCGCGCCGAGCAGCAGGCCCCGGTCCCTGGCAGCGAGCGCCAGCTGCGAGCTGACCGGCGCCCCCAGATTCACCCAGGTGCAGAGTCCGCCCCGGACGTGGGGGACGTCCCAGGCGGGCAGGGCGTCGTGGAGGAGCCCCTCGAGGTGGCTGCGGCCCTCGGCCAGCTGCCTCGAACGGAGAAGCAGCAGTTCGTCGTACGTGCCCAGCATCTCGAGGGCGATGAGCTGCTCGAGGATCGGCGTCCCGAGGTCCTGCGCGTACCGGGACTGGACGAGCCGGTGGATGAGGTCCTCCTCCGCACGGATCCACCCGATCCGCAGTCCGCCCCACACGGTCTTGCCCATGGATCCGACCAGCACGGCGGGTCCGAAGGCGGCAAGGGGAGGCGTGGGATCGGCGTCGATCCGCAGTTCCGCCATCGTCTCGTCCGCGACGACCACCGTGTCCTGCCGTGCGGCCGCCGCCATCAGCCGGTCGCGCTGCGCAGCGGGCATCACCGCCCCGGTGGGGTTGTGGAAGTCCGGCATGACGTAGGCCAGCGTGGGCCGCCCCCGCCGGAACGCCTGCTCGAGGCCGTCGTCGTCCCAGCCGTCACGGGCATCGACGGCCACCGGCAGGAGACGCCGTCCGGCCGCGCGCAGGGCCTCGTACGCATGCGGGTAGCTCGGTGCCTCGACGAGCGCCGAGTCGCTGCGGCCGAGCAGTGCGCGCGCCAGGAGCGAGATGGCGTGCTGCGCTCCGAGGGTCACCATGATCTGCCCGGGCGCGGTGGGGACGCCCCGCGCCGCATACCGGTCGGCGAGGGCCTGCCGCAGGCGGGGCAGGCCGAGCGGATCGTAGCCGCTGCCGTTCAGGTAGGCGGGAAGTTCCTGCGCGGCCCTCGCGGCGGCCTCACCCACCTGCGGGGCGGCCGGGAGTGCCGCCTTGCTGAGGTCGAGGACCACGCCGGCTCCGCCGTCGTCGTACGCCGGCACCTCCCGGCCCGGCATGGCGACGACGCTGCCCGAGCCGCGCGTGCTCTCCACGTAGCCGGCCGAGCGCAGCCGTGCATAGGCGGCCGCCACGAGGGTCCTGCTGACGCCGAGCTGTGCGGCGAGCTCGCGTTCGGCCGGCAGGCGGGTCCCCAGCGGGATGCGGCCGTCGAGGGTGAGCAGCCGGATGCGGTCGGCCAGGGCCCCGTAGGCCGGGCCCGTGGTGCGCCACGCACCGAGTTCGGCTGCGAGGCGGCGTGCGGGAAGAACCATCATGAAGCCACCATGGCACGATTGGCATCTTGATGTAAGTCCAATTGCCGGTTCTACTGGGACCATGACGTTCCTCGGTGCCCGACGCGGGCTGCAGCTCCTGCTCGGCCTCTTCCTCTACGGTTTCTCGCTCGCCATGATGATCAGGGCCACGCTCGGGGTCTCGCCGTGGGACGTCCTGGGGCAGGGCGGATCGCTCCAGACCGGCATCCCGTTCGGCTTCATGACCAACATCATCGGTCTGATCGTCCTGCTGCTCTGGATCCCGCTCCGGCAGCGCCCGGGCATCGGGACCGTCCTCAATGTCCTGCTCGTGGGACCCAGCGCTGAGATCGGCCTCGCACTGCTCGGGGAGCCCACCCAGCTGTGGGCGCGGATCCTCCTGTTCGCCGGCGGGCTGGTACTGCTCGCGGTCGCGAGCGGCCTCTACATCGGCGCCCGCCTCGGGCCCGGACCGCGCGACGGCCTCATGACGGGCCTCCACGCCCGCTTCGGGCTGCCGATCTGGCTCGTCCGCACGGCCATCGAGGGGACCGTCCTGCTGCTCGGATGGCTGCTCGGCGGGTCCGTGGGCCTCGGTACCGTCGCCTTCGCCCTGCTCATCGGGCCGCTGATCAACGTGACGCTGCCGATCTTCCGCATGCCGGAGCGGGCCCCTCGGGAGCCTGTGGCCGTCGCCGCCTGATCGGGCTCCCTGATCAAGCTCCCCGACCGGTCCGTCTGATCGGTCCACCTGATCTGACCGCCGTCGCTGGTGGGTCGGACCCGGCGCGGACGCCAGCAAGGCGCCGGACCCGGGCCGGTCCGGGCAGCCACCGAGCAGTCACCGAGCGCATCCGGGCCCTCGGGTTCGCGCCGCGCCGCCGGGCCCGGTGCCGCCGACCTAGACTGGAACTCCGCCGTCAGAGAGGACCCCATGACCACCCACGTCCCCAGCGAGACCCGCAGCCCGTGGCGTGAGCTCGGACCGGGCATCTACGTATTGCGCACCGCGGGCTTCCGGACGAATGTCGGGCTCGTCGTCGGCTCCGAGCAGGCGCTCGTCGTCGATACCGGGGCGGGACCCCTCGGCGCGGCGGAGGTGTACTCGCACGTGCGGGCCGTCACCGGCCTGCCGCTCGTCGTCGTGAACACGCACGCCCATGCCGACCATTTCTTCGGCAACGACTACTTCGCCGCTCACGGCGTCGAGGACTTCTGGGCGACGTCCCGGTGCAGCGCCGTGCAGGCCGAGAACGGCGAGGGCCAGCGGGCGCTGGTCGCCGCCGTCGAGCCGGCCATGGCAGCGGGCGACGGCGAGCACACCCGCATCCTCGCTGCGAACCGGCTGGTGGACGGCACGCCGGTCGACCTCGACCTCGGCGACGTGTCCGTGACGCTGTTCCATCTCGGGAGCGGCCACACCGACCACGACCTGCTCGTGGGCGCCGGGAACGTCCTGTTCACGGGAGACCTGGTGGAGGAGGGGTCCGATCCGGTCTTCGAGGATTCGTTCCCCGTGGACTGGGTGAGGACGCTCGGCAAGATGGCAGCCCTCGAGGACCTCTACGACGTGTTCGTGCCCGGCCACGGCGAGCCCGTGGCCGTCGGGGACGTCACCACGCAGATGAACACCATGCGGAGTGCTATCCGGGTGACCCGCGTGGCTATGGACGAGGCCTCGGTGGACATGACCAAGGCCATCCCCATCCTGCCGTACGGCCCCGAGCAGTCCCGGGCACTGCTCGTCCGCCTGCGCACCCTCGCGCACTGGAAGTGGCTGACGCGCAGGCACTGAAGCCGGTGTCCTCCTAGGCCCCGAAGACCGTGCGGTCCAGGAAGTCGTTGCGGAACTTCCCCTCGGGGTCCAGGCGACGGGCGAGGCTCCGGAAGTCCTCGAAGCGGGGATAGAGCGGCGCCAGCCGGGCGGCATCCGCCGCGAACAGCTTTCCCCAGTGCGGGCGGGCACCCAGGGGGAGCAGGGCCGCCTCGAGCTCCGGCAGCAGGGCGTCGACCTCGGCCTGCAGCGGCTTCCAGGTGAAGTGGAGGCCGATCCCGTCACGGCGGTAGTTGCTGCTGAGCCACAGCTCGTCCGCCGCCATGGAGCGCACCTCCGAGACCAGCAGCAGCGGCGCGATCCTCGGCGCGAGGGCACGCACCGCCTGGATCGCCGCGACCGCGTGGTCGCGGCCCACGAGGTACTCGGTCTGCAGCTCCTGCCCGTTGCTGGGGGTGAACGCGAGGCGGAAGTGGGCCAGCCGGTCCGACCACGGTCCCGGAACGCCGAGCTGCTGCGTGCAGTGGTCGGCGGCCACCCCCGGTACCGGGTGGTGGGCGCGGTCCGCCGGCGTCCCGCCGTAGAACGCGTCGGGGGCGGGGCGGGCGGCGTCGATGCGGCTCTTCAGCCACGCCTGGCCGATGGTGTCGCCCGACCAGTCCGTGAAGAGGCTGACGCTGTAGGCGGCGGATGTGGCGGCGTCGTAGTCCGCGAGCACAGCGTCCCACGGGACGTCCGTGAACACGTCCTGGCGCACGTCGAACGAGGGCTCGATGCGCAGGGTCACACGGTGCACGACGCCGAGGGCGCCGAGGCCCACGACGGCGCCGTCGAAGTCGTCGTCACCCGCGGCGAGGGTGAGGGCGTCGCCGGACGCGGTCACGAGTTCGAGCCCGACGACGGCGGTGGCCAGGTTGCCGTTCGCGTCCCCGGAGCCGTGCGTGGCCGTGGCGATCGCGCCTCCGACCGAGATGTGGGGGAGGGAGGCGAGATTGTGCAGGGCGAAGCCGCGCCGCTGCAGGTGCTCGGCGAGGACCCCGTACCGCACGCCCGCGGCCACCGTGACGGTGAGTGCCTCCTCGTCGATCTGCACCCCGGGATCGAGCACGTCCAGGCAGACGAGGGTCCCCGCGCTGTCCGCGAGGTCGTTGAAGGAGTGCCGTGAGCCGAGCGCGCGGACCCGGGTGGCCTTCGCGACGGCCCGCTGGAGATCGGCGAGCGAGGTGGGGTGCAGGATCGTCCGGGCGCGGTACTCGTAGTTGCCCGCCCAGTTGAGCCTGTCCCGTACGTGTTCCTGGAGCATGGTGGTCCTTGTCTGGCCGGTGTCGCGGCGGCGGACGTGGAGGCTGCGGCGGCACGATCGGAGGGGTGCCCGCCCATCCTACAACGTTGTAGAATCTGCTCACGCGTGACGTGCAGGGCATCACGACAGGACCCGAGGGGGCGGCATGGCGGCCACACTGAAGGACGTCGCGCTCGCAGCCGGCGTCTCGATCAAGACCGTCTCCAACGTCATCAACGACTACGAGCACATCCGTGCCGACACCAAGCAGCGCGTCATGGACGCCATCGCCGAGCTCGGCTACAGCCCCAACCTCTCCGCGCGGAGCCTGCGCTCGGGCCGCACCGGGGTGATCGGGCTCGCCGTCCCCGAACTCTCGCTGAGCTACTTCGCGGAACTGGCCGGCTCGATCATCAGGGCGGCGGAGCGGCGGGGGCTGAAGGTGCTCGTCGAGCAGACCGGCGGCGACCGCTCCCGCGAGCTCGAGATCCTGTCCGGTCCGCGGCTGCAGATGACGGACGGGCTGCTGTTCAGCCCGCTCGGCATGTCCAACGAGGACGCCGAGCACCTGAACGTCGACTTCCCCCTCGTGCTGCTCGGCGAGCGGATCTTCGGCGGGCCCACCGACCACGTGACCATGAGCAACGTCGACTCCGCCCGCGCCGCGACCGAGCACCTGATCTCGCGGGGCCGGCGCCGTATCGCCGTCGTCGGCGGCCACGAGGGCGAGGTGATCGGATCGGCCGGGCTGCGCCTGCGCGGCTACCGGCAGGCTCTCGACGCGGCAGGCATCCCGTTCGATCCTGACCTCGTCGCCTATACGACGCTCTGGCACCGGGCCAACGGGGCCACCTCCATGCGCGAGCTGCTCGCCTCCGGCGTCGAGTTCGATGCGGTCTTCGGCATGAACGACACCCTGGCGCTCGGCGCCATGCGCGTGCTGCAGGAGGCGGGGTGGAGGATCCCCGAGGATGTCGCCGTGATCGGCTTCGACGATCTCGACGAAGGCAGGTACTCGCTGCCGACGCTGTCCACGATCGACCCGGGCAGGAACGAGATCGCGGACACCGCGGTGCGGGTACTGCAGGAGCGCATCGCGGGGCGCGGCGGCGAGGTCCCGCCGCGCGAGTTCGAGGCGCGATTCCAGGTCATCGAGCGGGAGTCCTCCGCGCTGTCCCGGTGAGGACCCGCCCCGACCCCACCCACCCCGAGCAGAAAGCAGTCCCATGCAGAACGCACGCCTCACACTGGACCCCCACTTCGCGGTCGGGCCCATCAACCGCAACATCTTCGGCGGCTTCGTCGAGCACCTCGGCCGCCACGTCTACGACGGCATCCACGAGCCCGGCCATGCCACGGCCGACGACGAGGGCTTCCGCCAGGACGTCATCGACCTGGTCCGCGAGATGGGCGTCTCGACCATCCGCTACCCCGGGGGGAACTTCGTCTCGGGTTTCCGGTGGGAGGACAGCGTGGGGCCGCGTGAGGAGCGTCCCACCCGGCTGGACCTGGCCTGGCACTCCACCGAGACCAACCAGGTGGGCCTGCACGAATTCGCATCCTGGCTACGGAAAATCGACAGCGAGCTCATGCTCGCCGTGAACCTCGGCACCCGCGGCACCCTCGAGGCACTGGAACTCCTCGAGTACTCGAACCTGCCCAAGGGCACCGCCCTCGCCGACCAGCGCATGGCCAACGGCCGGCCCGATCCGTTCGCCGTCAGGATCTGGTGCCTCGGCAACGAGATGGACGGCCCGTGGCAGCTCGGCCACCGCTCGGCCGAGGACTACGGCAAGCTGGCGTCCCGCACCGCCAAGGCGATGCGGCAGCTCGACCCGTCGATCGAACTCGTGGTCTGCGGCTCCTCCAGCGCGCACATGCCCACGTTCGGCGAGTGGGAGCGCGTGGTCCTCTCGCATACGTACGACGACGTCGACTACATCTCCTGCCACGCCTACTACGAGGAGAAGGGCGGCGACCTCGGCTCCTTCCTGGCGTCCGCCGTCGACATGGACCGCTTCATCGAGTCCGTCGTCGCGACTGCCGACCACGTCAAGGCCGTCCGCGGCAGTACGAGGACCATCAACATCTCCTTCGACGAGTGGAACGTCTGGTACATCAGCCGCTTCGAGACCGTCGACAGGATCCAGGGACTCGACAACTGGCCCGTCGCCCCGCGCCTGCTGGAGGACTGCTACTCGGTGGCGGACGCCGTCGTGTTCGGCAACCTCATGATCTCGCTGCTGAAGCACGCCGACCGCGTCACCTCGGCGTCGCTGGCGCAGCTCGTCAACGTGATCGCACCGATCATGACCGAACCCGGCGGCCCCGCGTGGCGCCAGACGACCTTCTTCCCGTTCTCCATCACCTCGAGGCTCGCGCGGGGCGCTGTCCTCGAGCTCACGCTCGACGCCGGCACGTACACGACCGGCGAGTACGGCGTCGTCCCGCTCGTGGACGCCGTGGCGACGCACGACGACGCGACGGGTGCCACCGCCGTGTTCCTCGTCAACCGGTCGCAGACGGAGGAGACGACGGTGACCATCGACGTGGCGGCGCTTCCCGGGATCACCGGGGTCACCGCGGAGTCGCTGTACGATACGGACGTATATGCCAGGAACACCCTCGAGGAGCCCGACCGCGTGACCATGAGACCGAACACCTCCGCCAAGCTCGACGGCGGCGCCGTCACCATCACGCTTCCTCCCGTGTCTTGGACGGCTGTAGCCCTCGCATGAACCGCATCGATCCCAGCGAGTACAGGATCGAGGGTGGCGGATACACAGCCGTCGTCCTCGGACTCGGCGCCGCAGTCCGCGAACTCACCCACGACGGCCGTCCGCTCGTGGTCGGCTTCGGTGCGCAGGAGGCGATGCCGAACTTCCGCGGCGCCTTCGTGGCACCGTGGCCCAACCGCATCGAGGACGGTCGCTACGCGTTCGACGGCGTCGACCATGAGCTGCCGATCAACGAGCCCGAGCGCGGCACGGCCCTCCACGGCCTCGTCTTCGACGTCCCCTGGACGCTCGTGGAGCACACCGGTTCCTCCGTCACGCTCGCGTGCACCATCGAACCGGTCGCGGCCTACCCCTTCGAGGTGGCCCTCGAGGCACGCTTCGCCGTCGACGCACAGGGCTTCCGGACGTCCATCACGGCGACGAACGCCGGCTCGCGGCGCGCCCCCTACGGCGTGTGCCCGCACCCGTACCTCGTTGCCGGGCCGTCGCCCCTGAACGATTGGGTGCTCGAACTGCCCGCCGCCACGGTCCTGACGGTCACGCCGGACCGGCTGCTGCCCGTGGCGAAGGAGGCCGTCGCCGGGACGCCGTTCGACTTCCGGACGGCCCACGCGCTCGGCGACGTGCAGATCGACCACGCATTCACCGATCTGGAGCGCGACGACGCCGGTCGGGCCACGGTGCGGGTCACCGACCCGATCCACGGCACCGGGACGGCCATGGTGTGGGACGGCAGCTGCCCGTGGGTCCAGATCCACACGGCCGACCTGCCGCTGAAGCCGGAGAGCACGCGCCTCGGCCTCGCCGTCGAACCCATGACCTGCCCGCCGGACGCCTTCAACACCGGCGAGGACCTGATCGTCCTCGAACCCGGGGAGACGCACCGGACCGGCTGGACCATCTCGGCACTGTAGCCCGGGCCCGCCCCTTCCCGGTCGGGAGGCCGGAGAGGATCGCTCGCCTGCCCTGAGCGCAGCCTTTCGCGCCCTCTCGCCGCCGCGGGAGCTCTGGTCCCGTCCGGCGTTGGCGGGTACGGTACCCCCAGCAACGGTGAGGAGGCCCGGCATGGACGACCAGGACATCCTGTCCACCATCCGCTCCCTCGTGGAGGAGGAGCACCGGCTCCGGGAGCATACGGCCGGCAGCGTCCGGGGCCACGAGAACGAGGGACGCCTGCGCCGCATCGAGGAGAGCCTGGACCAGTGCTGGGACCTGCTGCGGCAGCGGCGGGCCAAGAAGGAGTACGGCGAGAACCCGGATGCGGCGTCCGTCCGCCCGGTCAGCCAGGTGGAAGGCTACTGGCCCCGCTCGAGGAGCCGTTCCTAGGGTTCCGCTGCCCGAGGTCCTCAGCCGCCCACGAGCTGGTCGAGGGTGACGAAGCCATAGCCGGCGCTGCTGATCCGATCGATGACCTGGGCCAGTGCGTCAGCGTCCAGGGTGCTGCCGTCGTCCGGGTTGGACCCGATATGCATGAGGACGATCTCGCCGGGCTGGAGTCCGCCGAGCACACGGTCGGTGACCGTCTGGGTGCTGATGCCGCCACTGGTGCCCTTCCAGCCCAGGGTGTCCACGGTCCACCGCACCGAGACGTAACCCAGGTCGTTCACGGCGGCGATGGTCCGCGCATCACGTTCACCGAAGGGGAAGCGGAAGAACGGGCGGGGGTCGGCGCCGGCGGCCTGGATGGTCTGCTCTGCGCCGCGGACCTGGTCGGCGATGAGTGGATCCGGAAGACCGGTGAAGCCGGGGTGCGTCAGGGAATGGTTCGCGACGCGGTGGCCTGCCGCGGCGATCTGTCCCACCCCTCCCGGGTTCGACGCGGCCCAGGTCCCGGTCAGGAAGAAGGTGGCGGGGACTCCCTTCGTGGACAGGGTCGACAGGATCTTCGGCAGGCCCTCGGCATTGGCTCCGGCGTCGAAGGTGAGCGCCACGACGTTCCCTGCGCCGGGCAGCACCGTGAGGTCCTGGCCGCGCAGTGACGGCGGGAAGGGTGCGGAGGGCGGCGGCGTGATCGGTTCCGGTTCCGGGCCCGGTTGTGGTTGGGGTTGGGGTATCGGGGGCACGACGACCGGCGGCTGGACCGGTTCCGGCGACTCTGCCGCAGGCCCCGTCGCGGGTGCCGCCGGTGAAGGGGACGTCGTGGCCGGCTCCGGTGAGATCACCGCGGGCCCGGCCGACGGCGGCGGGCTGCCGGCGCGGCCCGCGATCACCACGGCGATCACCACGGCGAGCGCCAGGAGGACGAGCGTGAGGAGAACGGCAGCCGATCGCCGCCGTGCGGTCCCGGCCGGTGTGGGTGTCATCGTTCCTCCCCGGGACGGTGTCCACGAGAGCGGCCGCGATGCCCTCGATCCCGGGGCGGCTGGAACCTCGCACCACCGTCAGGCCCATGATCGGCCGTGGCGCGCGGGGACGGCAGAGGCTTTGGTCCGCCTATTCCTCCACGGAACCCGCCAACGCGCTCAGGATCCGCTTCCGGAGGATGAGGAACACGATGACCACGGGGACGGTCATCAGGGCCGCAGCCTCCGCCGTGCCCATCGCCCAGGCACCCGGCGCGCTCTGACGCCGGGCGTCCTCGGCGGCCCGGGGCTTGGCATCGGATCAGTGCAGGATGCGCTGGTACAGCAGGTGGTCCTGCCAGGACCCGGCGATGCGGAGGTAGGACGGCGCCGTCCCGATGAGCGTGAAGCCTGCCCGGTGCAGGACGGCCGTCGATGCTGCGTTGTGCGGCAGGACGGACGCCTGCACGCGGTGCAAGCCCAGCTCGTCCCGGGCATGCCGCAGTGCTTCCTGCAGGGCGGCCGAGCAGACGCCCCGACCCTGCATCCGTCCGGCCACCCAGTAGCCCACATGGGCGCTGAGGAACGGGCCGCGGACGATCCCGGAGAGGGTCATCGTGCCGACGATCCGCTCCTCCTCCGCCAGGACCCACGGCATGTCGGTGCCCACCGCCAGACCCCCGAGACGCCGGGCGATCTGTTCCGCCTGGCCGGCCTCGGTGAAGAAACCGTCCTCCCGCAGGGGGTCCCACGGCGCGAGGTACTCCCGGTTGTCCCGGTACGCCTGTGCGAGCACGGCTGCATCCGCCGTCCTCAGTGGGCGCAGGGTCACGCCGGATGGCAAGGTGGGCGAAGGCACCCGTCGACTGTAGCCCGGGGCGTCCGGCTGCGCGTCCAGACCGGTGCGGGTCGACGGAAGTCCCCGGACTCTGCCGTTCCAGGAGCGGCGCGGGTGGGTGCTCGACGGCACCGGCAAGGGCGATGCGCGGGTCACCCCACCCCTGCGCCAACTCCGGGTGCTCTCGTCCACGTTCGCCTGATGGGGATCCGAGCCCCTTCCCGCCGCTTCCCCCCGCTGTCACACTGTCTCCATGGCCGGAGCCCCCGACTCCCGTATCGACGACTACATCGCCGCGTTGCCGGTCTGGCAGCAGGAGATCTGCCGCATCGTCCGCCGCGTGGTGCACGAGGCCGATCCGGACGTCGAGGAGACGATCAAGCGCACCCGCCAGCCCTACTTCGTGCTCCACGGGAACGTGTGCGCTCTCCTCGCCACCAGGGACCACGTCAACGTCTTCCTCTACGACGGCGGCCTGACGCCCGATCCGCACGGCATCATCACGGGTGGCCACGGTAATGCGACCGGACGGACGATCGCCGTGTACGAGGACCGGCCGGTGGACGAGGATGCGCTCCGCGAGATCTTCCGGGCTGTCATTGCGGACAACCGGGCCGGCGGTTGGCGCAGCATCACCAAGCATGCCGACCCCAGCGGGTGAGCCCGCTCCAGGACTTCCGGGCCGCCCCACACCACTGGTTGACGTGTTCACGACGCTGGACCACGGCCCTGCCCTGCCCTGAGAGACACCACGTGAGTTCGCTGCATGAACTTCCGGAACCCCGTGCAGCAACCGTCGGAACGGGCTCGCTGGTGGAGCTTCGGTGTCCGGGTCAGCGGTCGGAGGCTGGTCCTGCCGGCGCAGGCAGCTGGTCCCACAGCGCCCGCGCCGGCAGGGTGCTTCTATGCCGCGCTGGTGGCGTCCTGGACTTCGCCGACGAGTTCTTCGAGGATGTCCTCGAGGAAGAGCATGCCGGTGGTGTTTCCTTCGGCGTCGAACACGCGGGCGATGTGGGCGCCGGTGCGGCGCATGGTCGCCAGGGCGTCCTCGAGGTCGCTGCTGCGGTATGCGGATGCAAGTCTGCGGACCCTCTTGGCCGGCACCGGCGCAGTGAACGACTCCGCATTGGAGAGATCGGTGACGTCCTTCAGGTGCAGGTATCCGGTCGGTTCCCCGTCGCGGGTGAGAATGTATCGGGAGTACCCGTGGTCGCTGACCGTTTGCTGGATCAATGCCGGGCTGGCGGTCTCCGGCAGGTGCACGATGTCCTGGATGGGGACCTCGACGTCGGCCACGGTCTTGGAGGTGAACTCGAACGCGTTGGTCAGGGTGCCACTTCCGTCCGCGAGGAGGCCTTCCCTGGTGGACTGCTCGACGATGGTCGCGACCTCGTCGAGGGTGAAGGCGCTGGTCGCCTCGTCCTTCGGCTCGACCTTGAACAGGCACAGGATGCCGTTGGCGATCCCGTTCAACGTCCAGATGACCGGCCTGACGACCTTGGACACGAACACCAGGGGCGGCGCCAGGATCAGGGCGGCCTTCGTGGGCACTGAGAACGAGATGTTCTTGGGGACCATCTCGCCCAGGACCACGTGCAGGAACGTGACCAGCAGCAGGGCGATGACGAACGCGATCACGCCGATCGCTTCGGGCGGGATGGGCGTCAGGGCCAGCGGGTACTCGAGCAGGTGATGGATCGCCGGCTCGGAGACGTTGAGGATGACCAGCGAGCAGACGGTGATGCCGAGCTGGCTGGTGGCCAGCATCAGGGTGGCGTGTTCCATCGCCCACAGGGTGGTCTTCGCAGCCTTGCTGCCTTCCTCGGCGCGCGGCTCGATCTGGGAGCGGCGCGCGGAGATGACCGCGAACTCGGCGCCGACGAAGAACGCGTTGACGGCCAGGAGCACGACCAGCCAGATCAGTCCGGGCAGGTACTCACTCATGGGTCAGTTCCTTCGTCAGCTCGTCGATGGTGCGGTCGTGGCGGCTCTGCGCGTCCTGCGGATAGTCGGAGGGATCCGTCGGTGTGAAGCGGATGCGCTCCACGTGGGCTCCGAGGACCCGCTCGACGCGCAGCACGCCGTCGCTGAGGGACACTTCGTCGCCGAGTTCGGGGATCCTGTCGAGTTCGTCGGTCATGTATCCGGCGAGGGTGTCGTAGTCCTCGCCCTCGGGCACGTCGATACCGGTGCGTTCCCTGAGTTCATCGGGGCGCAGCGACGCGTCGAAGGTGAGCGACTTGCCGGTCCGGACGACGCCGACGTGGGCGCGGTCGTGTTCGTCCTCGAGTTCCCCGACGATCTCCTCGATGAGGTCCTCGAGGGTGACGATGCCGGCGGTGCCGCCGTGCTCGTCGGTGACGATGGCGACCTGCAGTCCCTGCCCGCGCAGCAGACCCAGCAGGGTGTCGACGCTCATCGATTCGGGGACGCGCAGGGGTTCGACCATCAGCTTCCCGGCCGTGGTGATGCTCCGTGCATCCAAGGGGACGGCGAAGGCCTGCTTGAGGTGGATGACGCCACGGATATCGTCGTTGTCCTCACCGATCACGGGGAAGCGGGAGTACCCGGTGGTCACTGCCGTGGCGACGATCTCGGCCGCGGTGTCGGTGGTCCGAACAGAGGTCATCCGCACCCGGGGAGTCATGACGTCGTCGGCCGTGTGGTCGGAGAACAGCAGTGTACGGTGCAGCAGCTCGGCGTGGTCCTGGTCCAGGGAGCCTTCAAGGGCTGACCGTCGGACCAGGGAGCTGAGCTCCTCTGCGCTGCGGGCACCGGACAGTTCTTCCTTCGGCTCGATGCCGAAGGAGCGGATGATCTTGTTCGCCGTGTTGTTGAACAGCAGGATCACGGGCTTCAGGACCGTGGTGAACAGGGTCTGGAACGGGACGACGAACTTCGCGGTCTGCCGGGGAAGGGCCAGGGCGAAGTTCTTCGGGACCAGTTCGCCGATGACCATGGAGAACACGGTGGCGAGGAAGATGCCCACCACGGCGCCGATCCCCGGCACGAGTCCCTCCGGGACGCCGGCACCGAGCAGTGGTTCGCGGAGCAGGGAGCTGATAGCCGGCTCGAACGTGTAACCGGTGAGCAGGGTCGTCAGGGTGATCCCCAGCTGCGCACTCGACAGGTGCGTCGAGGTGATCTTCAGGGCCTTGATGGTGGGCTTGAGGCCCTTCTCGCCGCGCTCATCGCGGGCTTCGAGCTCGCGGCGGTCCAGATTCACCAGGGCGAACTCCGAGGCCACGAACATACCGGTACCGACCGTGAGGATCAGGCCGACGCCGATCATGACTAACTCGTACACGGTGTCGCCCCCCATCCTCGATCGGCCGGTAGAGCGGCGTTCAGGCGGGTGAGGGGCGCGGGTCTATGCGTCGGAGGGTCATCCATAATGCCGTCCAGTCTAGTGGGGCAAGATGAGAAGACGGTGAGGGCGGGCACGGTGAACGAGGCTCACAGGTGTGGTAGTGCCTCATCGTCGAAGCTCGGCTGATACTCGGTCGTGCTGGGTGGTGCGGAGGCGTGCGCGGCGAAGCGCACACGGTCGCCGGCTGGGTCACCGTCCTGGATTGCCTGCGATGCAGGCTCGATCCAGTGTGCATTGGGTGTCTCCTGAGCAGCACCAGGTGGTGCGCCCCGGAGGGGTCGTGGATCAGAAGCAGGATTCGGGAAAGACCACGAGGTCTGGACATACTGGGTCGATGAAACCTCTGTTGATCGTCGTCGCTCTTGTCGCCCTCGTCCTGCTCGTTATCGGCATTGCCGTCGAGACTCTGAAGTTCCTGCTGTATGTGGGGCTCGTCGTCCTTGTCGTATCGGCAGCCCTGCTTGTTCTTCAGCGCGTGCGTTCACGAGTGCACGGCTAGGAAGAAACCCGTACGGGGTCCCGAATGGTGGTCAAGCGGTTCAGCAAGAAACATCAGAAACGGTTCATCGTGACGAAAAACGAGAATCACAGCGAGCCCAGCCCGACCAGTCCTGGCGCAGACGGACCCCCTGTCATCGCCCTCACAAGCGCCGATGACCGACGTTCTGTTAGGTCGAGCCGGCGCTGGATCTAGGCAGTTGAAGCCCTGAATGCGAAGGCGGCGATATCCCCATACGGATGTACAGGGATATCGCCCCATGCGTCATGTAGAGCTGCGGTACAGCTGTTGTGCTGCCCCTTGGGCTGGTGCTACTTGCGTGCCTTGGTGATCACGACGGTTTGCTTTGTCGTCTCGGTCGTGCCCTTGCTGTTGGTTAGCTCTCCTGTATACACGTACTTGCCCGGGGCCCGGTCGGTGATCTCCACGGTCGCGTTCTGCGGCTGTGGGGTATTCCAGGTGAGCTTCTGGGTGTGGACCAGTTCACCGTTTTCGTACAGGTTGAAAGTGCTGCCGTTCTCGCCATCTTTCAGATTCAGGTTCACGGCGTAGTTGCCGTCGTGGGGCCCCTTGTCCTTGCCGTGGTCGATGGAGAGCTTGCCCTTGCCGGGGGCCGTGGTGGCTTTGTCTTCACCTTTCGGCGGCACGCCTCCATGCCACATGGCTGGGGTGAGGGGTGTGACGGTCAGGCTTTCGAGCGTTGCGGACCCTCCTTGGGAGAAAAGGCCTATTTGGTTGGCGCCGGCTTTCGGGAACACCTGGTCGGTGATGGTGGTCAGGCCCTCATTGGCGAAGACCTCGACGGATGCCCTATCGACGTAGATACGCATGGCGACACGTCCGTCTTTCAACGGCACGGGTGCGTCATCGATGGAGGAGAACGCTGGGTGGAAGTCTTCGTTGCCGGAGTTGGTCCTGTCGACGAAGAGCCTGTTGGTTCCCGCGTCGTAGCCGATCTTCGTGGCTTCGGTGCCATCGCCGAGGACGCTGAGGCCGAAGGACTCGGCGTCGCCAGGGGAGAAGACGGCATCGAGTTGTACGACCTCACCTGTCACCGGGAGGGCCTCAATGCCCTCTGCAATCTCTTGCGGGCCCGTGCTGTAGGCGGCGTCGTCTTCGCGCAGGATGTCGATCTGGTCGACGACCTTCTGCACGAGGCGGGGCCCGTCTGCGGTTTCGGTGAGGCTGACTTCTCGGGGCAGTGCCATTGAGCTGCGCCAGGTGCTGGTGGGGATGTCGTTGGCGTAGTCCCAGTTGCTCATCCAACCGAGCATGATCCTCTTGTTGTCGGGAATGTTGCTGAACGAGACGGCGGCGTAGTAGTCCTTGCCCCAGTCGAGCCAGTCATAGTTCTCGAGGCGGGATGTCGCTGGGGTGTCGGAGAACATGAACTCGTCGGCGAGGATATGGCCCCAGCCGCCGCGGTTGTTGTCGACGACGGTGATGCTGGCTTCGCGACCTTCGAATTCGCTGACATTCCAGTTGGTCCAGTCGAGGGTCTCGCTGTTGTTGCCGGTGGAGGTTCGGACCACCTGCCCGTCGACGACGAGGTTGACGGAGGTTTCGCTGCTGCGGGGCTGAGCGGGCTCGTCGCCGAGCACGACGTGGTCGAGGGTGAGGTGGCCCCATCCGCCGGTGGCATTGTCGACGATTCTCAGGGTTGCTTGCTTCCCCTGGTGTTCGTTGACGTCCCAGCTCGCCCAGTTGAGATCTCCGGCGTTCTTGCCGGTAGCTGACTCGACGACTTGTCCGTCGATGACCAGCTCAGCCTGGAGGGTTCCATCGGTACGCCGGCCGGCGCCGATGAGGAAGCTGAGGTGGGATTTGTCGATGGTGAATTCGGGGGAGGTGAGGGTGCCGGTGTTGTTGTCACCGTTGGGTCCGGCTTCGAAGGTGTTGATTCTGCCGGTGTCGATTGCGTACTCGCCACCTGAGGTGGATGGGTTACGGGCGGCTTCGAAGTCCCCGGTGATGGTCCATCCCTGGTCCGTGAGGCTCCCCTGCGGGTACTCGAAGCCGTTGAAGAGCAATGAGCCGGCGGGTGGGGTGTTGCCCAGTTGTCCGCCTTCGACGCGCGGGTGCTTACCGCCGCCGACGAGGAAGTTGATGTAGTCCTGGCTGCCGACGGTGAAGGTGGGGGACTGCAGTGATCCGACGGGCCAGTCACCGTCATTGAAGCCGTTGATCAGTCCGGCTCCGCTGTATCCGGTAACGGGAAGCTGCCCGGGCAAGCTGCCCGAAGCTGGGGTCGCCGCCCACGGGCCGTCCTTCCAGTTGCCGGGTTCATTGTTGACGGTCCAGCCGTTGTACGTTCCATCGTTGAAGCCGGCGAACGTGGTTCCGTCCGGGATGGAGTCGACGGGCTCGGTGGTGTCGGAGGTGAAGGTGGTTCCGTCGAAGTCTCCGACGAAGTACTGGCCGCCGCTGCCGCCAGCTACGGCGCCTGGGTTGAGGTTGACGACCATCACCCATTTGACGTTGTTCGGGTCTCCGTCGACGGCGATCGGGAAGAGGTCCGGGCACTCCCAGATGCCGGCCGTGGAGTTCGCGGGTCCGAAGTCGCTGAGGTGCGTCCAGTCCTTGAGGTTGTCGCTCTTGTAGAGGACAACCCTATGGTCGGTGGCTTCGACCGTGGTCATCACCCAGTACGAACCTGCCGGCCCGTCATAGCGGAAGACCTTTGGGTCCCTGAAGTTGGCCGAGTTCCGGTCGAGGACCGGGTTCCCCTCGTACTTGGTCCAGCTCTGGCCTTCGTCCGTGCTGTAGGCGAGGGACTGAGCCTGCTTGCCGGCGTGGGTCGGGTGCGCACCGGTGTAGGCGCTGGTGTAGACGGCGACCAGTGGGGGGGTTTCTGCCGTGCCGAAGCCCGACGAGTTGGTCTCGTCGACCACGATCGACCCCGAGAAGATGTCCTCGATCGCTACGCTCTCTGCATTGACGGTTTGAGCGATGGCCAGGGGCTGTTCTTCCCATTGAAGAAGATCGGTGGAGGTCGCGTGTCCCCAGCTCATGTTGCCCCACGTCGTACCGAAGGGGTTGTGCTGGAAGAACAGGTGGTACTTGCCCTGGTAGTACACCATCCCATTGGGATCATTCATCCAGTTCTTCTCGGGGGTGAAGTGAATGAACGGCCGATATTGCTGCGTTGCGGGATGGACGGATGCTTCTTCGGCCAATGCGGGGCCGCTGGCAGCGAGGAGCGAGGCCGCCAACGCGGTGATCACTCCCGCTGTGAGTGTGCGGCTGCGGATTCCGGACTTCATAATCTGGTACGCCCTTCATTGCGCGTGTCATGATTTCTGACAACGTTGTCAATTGGTGAGTGTGATGCTACGCACTGTCCGCTGGACAATTCAAGGAGGTGCGTTTCCGGGTTCTGAAGGGCCAGGAAGTGCAGAGATCTGTCGTGCAGGAACCTATTCGCTCCGCATTGCGAGTTGCGAAGGGTGCTGCAGCAGGGCACCGTGCGCACGGCAGGTAGCGGCGGCGACGAGCATGGCTTCGGCAAGGGAATGGGTGATGACCGTTTCGGTTGCGGGCATTCCGTCCCGGGTGAGCGTTGAGAGGATTGATGACAGGGTCGCGTCCCCTGCGCCCATGGTGTCGACGATGGGGCCGGGAAGCTCGGCTATCGGCTGGTGGACCTCCGGCTGGAGAGCGCGCAGTAGCGATGCTCCTCGAGGGCCCGCCGTGGCCAGGATGGTGGACGCTCCTGCCCGATGGAGACGCTGGCCGAAGGTGTGCAGGTCCTCATCGGCGAGGAGTTGGGCGTCATCATCGCCGACTTTGGTCAGGAGGCTTCGGGCAGCAAGGGTCGTGAAGTTGGCAAGGAAACGCTCTTTGTCGACGAGCATCCCTGATCGGGGGTTCGGGTCGATGACGAGGCGCTGTTCCGGGTTCTCGATCAGGGCGGTCAGGGCATCGACTTCTGCCTGGTTGTCGAAGGGGAAGCAGCTCACCGCGACCAGCGTCGCTTGTGCGACGGCTGCCCGGTGGTGGTTCTGATACACCAGGGTCCGGTGTTGGGCGGCCTGATTGAAGACGTATCGGGGTTCACCGTGCGTGCGGTCGGAGACGGCGCGGGCGGTGCCGTAGGGTGCGGGTGTTGCCAGGAGTTCTACGTCGTGATGGCTCAGGAAGTCCTTGATGCGCCTGCCGTCGGCGTCATCACCGACCATGGCGATGAGCGTCGCGGGGGTGCCGAGCAAAGTCAGCCCCACTGCGACGTTCAGAGCTGCGCCGCCGGGAAAGGATTGTGATCCGGTCGGCTCACGCAGTTCATCGATGAGGGCGTCGCCGATGACGACGACGCTACGGGGGCTTTGGGGTGTCATGGGATTCCTCTTGTTGAGCTCAGCGCTGAGCGAGGGGTATTTCGCCGCTGCCACGGATGATGAGCGTGGTCGGGACGATGCAGGTACGAGGTGGTGCCAGTTCTCCGTCCAGCCTGCCGATGAGGCGTCGAGCCGCAGTGTGCCCGATGTCCTCCGGGTTCTGGGCCACAACGGTGACTCCTGGGTCGAGGAGGTCGGCGAGCTGGAAGTCGTCGAACCCGACGAGTGCGGTTGTCCGGTGTGCCCCGCGGGTACGCAGCGCCCTGATAGCCCCGATCGTCACCAGGTTCTGGCTGGTGAACACTGCTGTCGGTGGTGTGGGGGAGTCAAGCAGTGTGAGCATCGCCTGCGCGGCGGAGTGTTCGTCGTGGAGATTCTCCATGACGGGTATGTCTCCGGTTGGGATGCCCGCTCGACCAAGGGCATCGAAGAAGCCGAGGCGCCGCTGGGCTGCCGTGTAGATGTCACTGCGGTCTCCCAGGTAAGCAATGCGTCGGTGACCGTGCTCGAGCAGGTGGTTGGTCGCCGTGATGGCGCCTTCGCGGTTGTCGCTCACGACGCAGTCGCCGGTGATGCCCGCCGGCTCCCGGTCGACGAAAACAATCGGAGTTCCATGGCGCATCTCAGACGCCAGATACGACTGATCGCGGGAGATCGTCGTGAGGATCAAGCCATCGACGCGCCGCCGTAGGAAGGCAGCCACTGAAGCCTGTTCCCGCTCGGCGTCATCATCCAGGCTGGAGGCGAAGACGGCGATACCTCGCTCGAGGGCCAGGTCCTCGATAGCGCGGTGCATCGCTCCGGCGAAGGGGTTGTCCACGCTGCTGACGAGCAGGCCCAGTGTCCGGGTGCGTCCGTCTGCGCGTCGCAGATTCCCTGCCTGTTCGTCCGGGTGATAATTCAGCGACCGTGCCGCTTCCATTACCTTCGCGATGGTCGCGGCCGAAACATTTGGTTCCTGATTGATCACGCGGGAAACAGTTTTGATTCCCACTCCCGCCAGCGCCGCCACATGGCGCATAGTGGGCCGCGTCCGCGGAGACTGCTGGGAATTGACCCCTGACATCGATGTCACGTTTGAATCTCCATCATTCCTGAAGGTTGACTGTGAGCCAGATCATAGTCTATACCTGACATGACATCGTTGTCAGGGAGGATGACTCCCGCCACCTAAGGAGATTCAAGGATGAATCGCACGCCATCCCGTCCATCCCACTCGTTCCGTCGGCGCATGACGACGGCGGGTTCGATCGTTACGCTTTCGCTTCTGGCTCTCACGGCCTGCGGAGGAGGAGACTCGTCCTCCACCTCCGGCGATGCCGCTGCGTCCGGTTCGGCAGAGGGACCGATCGGCGTCTCGTTGATCGTCAAGACCACGACCAATCCCTTCTTCGTCGCCATGCAGGAAGGTGCACAAACCGCGGCCGAAGCCGAGGGCGTGGAACTGACTCTCGCGGCGGGCGAAGAGGACGGTGACGAGGACACCCAGATCCAGGCCATCGAGAACGCCATCTCCAAGGGCGACGCCGGCATCCTCATCACCCCCAATGGTCCGGCTGTCGAAGACGCGCTCATCCGGGCACGCGATGCTGGCCTGTTCGTGATTGCCCTGGACACCCCGCCGACGAACCCGGACGCGGCGGACATCACCTTCGCCACCGACAACTTCGTCGCGGGCCAGGAGATCGGGAAATGGGCCGCCGCCAAGCTCGACGGCGAGAAGGCCACGATCGCCCTGATCGATCTCTTCGACGACAAGATCGTCTCCGTCGATTACAACCGCGACCAGGGATTCCTGGACGGCATGGGCATCGACACCGCGGACGCCGAGAAGAACGGGGACGAGGAGAAGACCGGTTCCTACAGTGGAGGCGACTACGAAATCGTCGGTAACGAAGCCTCCCAGGGCGCCGAAGACGGCGGCCGCACGGCGGCAGAGACCCTGCTGAGCGCCAACCCCGACATCAACGTCGTCTACACCATCAACGAACCGGCCGCATACGGCGCGTACGAGGCATTCAAAGCCGCGGGCAAGGAGGACGTCATCGTCGTCTCGGTCGATGGTGGCTGCGCGGGCGTGGGGCAGGTCGACGAGGGCATCATCGATGCCACGAGCCAGCAGTACCCGGTCAAGATGGCCGAGCTCGGGGTGCAGGCGATCGCCCAGCTGGTCGAGACCGGTGAGGCGCCCGAGCCGACGGACGGCAAGGACTTCTTCGACACTGGCGTGGCCCTGGTCACCAATGAGTCCCAGGACGGCCTCGAGTCCATCGACGCCGCTGCTGCCAGCGACATCTGCTGGGGATAAAGCACCCCTCGATATAGGCGGTCTGCGGGTCGATATCCTCCCCGCGGGCCGCCTATCAGCGACGACCAACGGAGTTCTTCCATGAACCAGACAGTACAAGCGGCGCCCTCATCGGGCGGCCACGACCTCGCCAGCGAATTCCTGGACCGCACCACCCCGCTCACACGAGTGCGGAACACGCTGCACCGCTACCCGGCGCTCAGCCCCGCCATCGTGCTGATCATCGCCATCATCGTGTTCGGCCTGCTCAACGAACGCTTTCTCGCCCCAGCCAACCTGTCACTGATCACCCAGCAGGTCGCGGTGGTCGGCACCCTCGCGATCGCGCAGACCCTCATCATCCTGACCGCCGGCATCGACCTCTCCGTGGGAGCGGTCATGGTCCTGACCTCGATGGTGATTGCCCAGACCAGCTCGCAGAACGGCGTTCCAGGGTTCATCGCGCTGCTCCTCGGGTTGGTCGTCGGCCTCGCTGCCGGCGCGTTCAATGCCTTCCTGGTCACCAAGTTCCGGCTGCCGCCCTTCATCGTGACCCTCGGCACCCTGAACATCTTCGTCGCGCTGACCCTGCTGTACTCGTCCGGCGCCACCGTCCGCGGAGCCGAAATGCCCGGCGTGCTGACCGCCACCGGCACGACTGTCAGCTTCGCGGGCGTGAACATCACCTACGGCGTCGTCCTCATGCTCCTGCTCTACATCGCCGTCGCACTCATCCTCGGCAAGACAGCGTGGGGACGGCACGTCTACGCCGTCGGCGACGACAAGGAAGCCGCACGCCTTGCCGGTATCCGCGTCAACCGCGTCCTCGTCAGCGTCTACCTCGCCGCAGGCGCCATCCTCGCCATCGGCGCCTGGATCCAGATCGGTCGCAGCAACGCAGCATCGCCCAACGCCGGCGCCGATCTGAACCTCGACTCCATCACCGCGGTCGTCATCGGCGGAACCAGCCTCTTCGGTGGCCGCGGCACCGTTTGGGGAACTCTTCTTGGCGCCCTGATCGTCGGAGTATTCCGCAACGGGCTCTCCCTCGCCGGCCTCGACGTTCTCTGGCAGACCTTCGCCGTGGGCGTCCTCATCATCATCGCTGTCTCCGTGGACCAGTGGATCCGAAAGGTACGCAAATGAGCGACGCAGCAAGCGCAACCCTTCCCTCACCACCCGATGATCCCGCCCGTCAGCCCATTCTCGAGGCCCGTGATCTCGTGAAGACCTTCGGTAAAGTCGTGGGCCTCGATGGGGTGTCCCTCGCGCTCTACCCGGGAGAGGTGCTGGCGATCATCGGGGACAACGGGGCCGGAAAATCGACGCTCATCAAGTGCCTCACGGGCGCCGAAGTGCCGGATCAGGGCGAGATTTTCCTCGAAGGCCAGCGAGTCTCCTTCAAGCGTCCCCAGGACGCCCGGCAGGCCGGGATCGAGACCGTCTACCAGAATCTCGCTGTCTCACCGGCCCTGGATGTCGCCGCCAACCTCTTCCTCGGGCGTGAAGAACGCCGCAAGGGCATCCTCGGCTCGGTGTTCCGGGTCGTGGACACCAAGGGCATGCGGCAGAAGGCGCGAGCCGAACTCGCCGAGCTCGGAATCAGCACCCTCCAGGACGTCACCGTACCCGTGGAGAACCTGTCCGGCGGCCAGCGGCAGGCCGTCGCGGTCGCCCGAGCCGCGGCCTTCGGATCGAAGGTGGTCGTCCTCGACGAACCCACGGCAGCGCTCGGAGTCCGCGAATCGAAGCAGGTCCTCGAACTGGTCAAGAACCTTCGAGCCAAGGGCATCCCGGTCATCCTCATCAGCCACAACATGCCGCACGTCTTCGAAGTCGCCGACCGGATCCACATCCAGCGCCTCGGCAAATGCGCCACGACGATCACCCCGCAAAGTCATTCCATGACTGAGGCCGTCGCCATCATGACAGGAGCCCAGACAGCATGACCGCTCAAGCATCTGGCGCCGTCGCGCTCTTCGCGGAATTCACTGCGCAGGACGGCAAAGCGGACGAAGTCCAAGCTCTCCTCCTCGACCTCACGGGCAAGGTACGAGCCGAACCGGGCAACATCGTCTTCGACCCCCACCGCCGCAGGGAGTCGCCGAACGATTTCTTCGTCTACGAGATCTATCGCGACGAGCAGGCCTTCCAGGCGCACATCACCGCCGACTACGGACGAGAGTTCAACGAAGCCCTCACCGAACTCATCGTCGGTGATGGCTCTCGGCTGACGTGGCTCTCGCCCCTGGCATAGGTGGTCGAGGAAGCAGCGAGGTCCGGACCCCGACCGCTGACAATCGGGCCGGCGGTTGGCGCAGCATCACCAAGCATGCAAACCTAAGCGGATGAGCGCGCTCCAGGACATCCCGACCACCGCCGGCCCGCTTTCGGCCTACGTCGCGCGACCCGACGGACCGGTGCGGGGCGGCCTCGTCCTCATCCACGAGGTGTGGGGGCTCGTCTCCCACACCCGGGATGTGGCGGACCGATTCGCCCGCGAAGGCTACTTCGTCGTCGCCCCCGATCTCCTCGCCGATCAGGGCATCACCGAGGAGACCACCGCCGGGATCGCTGAGGCCCTCTTCGGACCGGACGAGGCGGCGCGCAACGAGGCTCAGCCGAAGCTCCGTGCGCTTCTCGCACCGCTCCGGAGTCCCCAGTTCGGGGCGCTCACCACGGAGCGCGTCCGGGCCTGCTTCACCGTCCTGCACGACGACGCCGCGGTGGCCGGACGCGTGGGCATCACCGGTTTCTGCTTCGGCGGGACCTACAGCTTCTCGCTCGCCGTCCACGAGCCGCGCCTGCTCGCCTGCGTGCCGTTCTACGGCCATGCCGACTTCTCGCGCGAGGAGCTGTCCCGCATCACGGCACCCGTCCTCGCCTTCTACGGGGAGGAGGACGAGGGCCTGATCGCCGGCCTGCCTGCGCTCGAGACCGCGATGTCCGAGGCGGGCGTCGACTTCACCGCCGTCAGGTATCCGGGGGCGGGCCACGCGTTCTTCAACGACTCCAACCGCTTCGCCTACCGCGCAGGACCGGCCCGGGACGCATGGGCCCGGACCCTGGACTTCCTCGCCCGCTACGTTGCCTGATCCGGGCCGTCCCCCTCGGGGTGAGACGCCACCGCACCTCCAACCCGGATACCTCGGGCTGGTGTTCCTCGGAGGCATGGGCGGGACCCTCGCGCGGTTCTGGCTGTCCGAGGTCCTGCCGACTCCGTCGGGTCTCCCGTTCGGCATCTTCCTGATCAACAGCTCAGGGGCATTCGCCCTGGGCCTGCTCCTCGAAGCCCTGGCACGGCGGGGCCCCGACGTCGACCGGCGTCGGGCGCTGCGGCTCCTGGTCGGCACCGGCTTCCTCGGCGGTTTCACCACCTACAGTGCGCTCGCCGTCGACTCCGCCCTCCTCCTGGGCGCCGGCCGGGCTGCGGAGGGCCTGGGCTACCTCGCGCTGTCCGTGGTCGTAGGACTCGGGGCGACGGCGCTCGGGATCGGCGTGGGACGACTGGTCCACCGTCGATCGCCGAAGCTCCCGGGGGGACCATCATGAGCCTCGCCATGGCACTCGCGCTCGGCGCCGCGGGCGGGCTGGGCGCGGTAGCACGGTTCGTGCTCGACGGCGTCATCCGGGGTCCCCTCCGGGGAGTGGTCCCCATCGGCACCATGACGGTCAATATCACCGGCTCCTTCCTGCTCGGTCTCGTGACCGCGCTGGGCCTGACCTCGGTCCTCCCGTCCGAGTGGACGCTGATCTGCGGCGTGGGCTTCCTCGGCGGCTACACCACCTTCAGCACGGCGAGCAGCGAGACGGTGCGCCTGCTCCAGGCGGAGCGTGTCGGCGCCGCTGTGCTCTCGGGTGCGGGCACGGCGCTGGCGGCGCTGGCTGCGGCCGCGTTGGGATTGTGGGTGGGGTCCCTCGGGGCCGGGCTGGGCGGGAGCTGACGTCATCTGCCCGGCGGGCGGGGGTTGAAATCGGCTGGCGGGGCCGAAACCGCCGGGCCGGAACGCCAGGCGGGGCTGAAACCGGCTGGCCGGGTCGGAACCGCCGGGCCGGAACCGACGGGCCGGAATGCGGGGCCGGAACCGCCGGGCAAGGGTCGGTGCCGCCGGCAGGTAGGACCTGAGAGGCCGGCGCCAGGATGGCGCAGTGGCTGCGGCGTTCGCCCACGTCATCCGGCCCCTGTGTCGATCCTGTCGGAGACAGTTGGCTGGTGGGACGGGATGCACTCAGGTGCAGCAGTGAGTTCGCTGCGAACCGCACGTCCTGCCTGCCAGTACAGATTCCGTCGCGGGTTGCCGGTCCGTCGTCGATGAGCCGGCGGAGTGAACCACGGGATGCCACCCCGGGATTCGACTGTCCACGAGTCCTCATGGAGGACGTGGTGGTGACGCGAGCACAGCAACACCCCGTTGTCGATGCTGGTCGCGCCACCCTGCGACCACGGTGTCAGGTGGTGTGCCTCGCACCAGCTGGCCGGAATGAAGCAGTCAGGGAAGGCACAGCCCTTGTCCCGGGCAACGAGCGCTCGCCGGAGGTGCGGAGGGAAAAGGCGTTGCGCACGTCCCAGGTCGAGCACCTGCCCGTCGCCGCCCAGGACCAACGGCACGATGTCCGCATCACACGCCAGCCTCCTGACGTTCCGCGCACTGACCTGTCCGGAGAAGACGGCATCGCCGGCCCGCTCGGTCTCTCCCACCAGGTCCTGGTAGTCGATGGTTACCATCACCTGCGGACGATGCCCACCCGTTGCGGGCAGGCCACCGGTCGACAGGGCGATCCTGCAGGCCGAGACCAGGCCGTCGAGGAGTCGCTGCGCCCGGGTCGAACCGCCGTGGTCGACCGGCGGCTCCTGCGACGTGGGTGCTGCACGGTCTGTCATCTCCGGTGCTGCGCCGTCGACCGGATGTCCGGCATGCCCCGAGGATCCCCGCGGGTTGGCGGCAGCGTTCATGACGGTTGCGAGCTGTTCGAACTGCTCGTCCGTGGCGCCGATCTCCAGAACGTGCAATCCATGGCGCCGTCCCTTGAGGAAGACGCCCTGACGCGCCCGAAGCACCTTCTCCGTCGGTTCCTGTCCGTCCTGGTCGAGGACTGATTCCCAGCGGCGTGCCAGGACGCGGAGGATGTCCTCGTCGGACTCGACCGCCTGCCGGGTGAGGTGCTGCTCCATCGACACGAGCTGATCCGGCGTCGCGAAGGACTGCACCCGCTCGATCGCCTGCGCCACGATGGTAGCCGCACGCCCGCTGATGGTGAGGGAGCCCACGGCTTCGCCCAGCGCCTCCAGCGGGGGAGGCAGCGGGTTCCCGGTGAGTGACAGGCTCGGCAGCACGACCGCAGCCAGATGCAGACGACGTCTTGCCTCGCTACGGCTGATGCCCAGCGTCTCCCGAAGGAAATCCGCGCAGTTCCTGAAGCCATGACCGGTATCGGTGGACGAAACGGATGAGCTGGACGAGTTGGACGACGTGGCCCCAGGATCTCCCGCGACTGATGCCGCGTCTGCGGGAGGGGACTCGCCCGGGCTGCCGCCCTGTTCCGAGGCAAGGCCATGGTGATCGGCCACTCGGGCAGCGAGGATCTGCAGGTGATCGACGACCTTCGACACCTGCTCCACATCGATGACGAACTGGAGGGCGTCCTGCCGTGACAGGAGATGGTGGTACTGGGCGAGGCCGAGTGCACAGTCGCTGAGGACGGTACGGGCCTCCTCCAGGGAGGAATCAGGCCGGGAGAGGTGCTTCATCCGTGTCACGGTCATGACTCGATATTATCGAACACGTATTCTAATAATCGAGGCGGGAGTGCCATTGTGGAGGGGTAGTGGAGCCCCGAGTTCCACCGGACTCCGCCTGGTGCACACAGGGATATGAGCGTGATGGCTGCGTGACGCGGCATGTCGATCGTCACCTGCGGATCCCCCTGCCCGAGCACGGCGAGCTCACCGCGGTGGAACACCTGGTCGGGGCCGGGCACCGCGTGGAGCAGTCGCGCCCGTGCAAGGCCGGATCGATGGTACGACGACGCAGTGCGCCTGCCGGTGCTGTCCCGACCGGAACGACGGGCGGTCGCCCTGCCCACTACGCTGGACGGGTGCCCCAGGAAACCTTCGACCTCCGCGCGATCGCCGTCGGCGCCTACGGCCCGTCGCTGCTGTACGGGGTCGCCACCGGCGCCATCCTGCCGGTCATCGCGCTGACCGCGCGCGACCTCGGCGCGGACGTGGCGACGGCGGCCCTGGTCATCACGCTCTCGGGCATCGGCTCCCTCGTCACCAACGTCCCGGCGACGCTGATCGCCACGCGATTCGGCGAACGGAAGGCCCTCGTGGGAGCGGCGCTCTGGTGCGCGGCCGCCATGTTCCTCGCGCTCGCGGCCCCCACCCTGCCCGTCTTCGCCGCCGCCGTCTTCATGGTGGGGATGGCGGGTGCGGTGTTCGGACTCGCCCGGCAGAGCTACCTCACCGAGGCCGTGCCCGTGCACTTCCGCGCCCGGGCGCTGTCCACGCTCGGGGGCGTCACACGCATCGGGGTCTTCGCGGGGCCGTTCGCGGCGGCCCTCGCCATGAGCGCTGTCGGGCTCGACGGCGCGTACTGGGTGGGTGGGGTGGCGAGCCTCGCCGCGGCGGCCCTGAGCTGGCGTGTCCCCGAGCTCGACGCCCCGGGGCGGGTCGCGATGACGGCCCGGACGCCGATCGAGGCCGCACTCGCCCCACCGACGGTGCGCTCCCTGATACGCAGTCACGCCCGGATCTTCCTCACCGTCGGCATCGGAGTCCTGCTGATCGCGGCGGTACGCGCCACGCGGCAGGCGGTCCTGCCGCTGTGGGCCGAGAACATCGGCCTGGACGCGTCCGCCACGGCCCTGATCTACGGTCTGTCGGGTGCGATCGACATGCTGATCTTCTACCCGTCCGGCAAGGTCATGGACGTCCGGGGCCGCCGCTGGATCGCGGTCCCGTGCATGCTCATCATGGGCGTGGCCCTCACGCTGCTGCCCCTCACCGGGGATGCGGCGGGCCTGCTCCTGGTGGCCCTGCTCATCGGGTTCGGCAACGGCATCGGCTCGGGCATCGTCATGACGCTCGGGGCGGACTTCTCGCCGTCGCCCGGCCGTCCGCAGTTCCTGGGCATCTGGCGCCTGTTCACGGATGTCGGGACCATGGCCGGCCCCGGACTGCTCGCCCTGGTGACCGCCCTCGCCACCCTGTCGGCCGGCATCTGGGCGACGGCCGTCCTCGGTTTCCTCGGGGCCGGGGTCCTCTGGTACTGGATCCCGCGGGCAGCACCGGGATCGGCCGAACCGGCGCGGTCCCGGGGCTGAGGTGCGGGCCGTGCGGCGTCGTCGTCGATGGGTCCCGTTCCTGCCGCACCCGCGGGTCCTCCCGGTGGACGGGGGTGTTGAGTGGACATCCCCGAACATGCCCACCCGATGAAGCCGTCGACCGGGCATGGAGAGTCTTCCCGGCGTCAGCGCCGTGTCCTCCGGGCGATCGCCCGCACCACCACGGCCGTCCCCGCCGCCGCGGCCACCCACGGTCCGGCGACGACGACCGGGTCCAGCCAGAGATGGTTCACATCCACCCGCCCCCTGCCGATGCGCGAGGCGATGCCATGCCGGCGCCCCTCCGCGAGGACGCCCGTCTCGGTGACCGGATCGTCGGGGCGCAGTGACGCGAGGGACCTCAGGTGCGCGCCCCAGGCATCCACGCGGTCGCCGGCCATGAGGATCAGCCAGTGCGCGGCCCGGCCCTCGCCGTACCGGTATGCGTAGCGCCGGATGCTGCCCGAGACGCCGTGCAGCGGTGCGCTCGTCCCGAAGACCGGAGTCAGCTGCCCGTGCTCGATCGACCGTTCCCGGCCCTCACGCTCCTGCTGCTCCTCGGGGTAGTCCCAGTGGGCTCCGGTGCCGGCCGGATCGAACACCTCGCGGGGGTAGGAGGGCCGGTCCTTCGGATCGAGGTCCACGCCCCAGCCCGGGATCCTCGCCCGGAGGGCCGCGGGGCTCGGGATGTCCTTCGGCTTGTTCGCGACGTAGGGGGTGGGGGGTGTGGGGGCGCTCATGGTGCTCTCCTAGCTGGGGTTCGCGATGATGAGGGGCTTGATGCACCCGTCGAGCTTCGCCGAGAACATGTGATACCCCTCGGCGATGTGCTCCAGGGGGATCCGGTGGGTGACGATGTCGCTGGGTTTGAGGTAGCCGTTCCGGATGTGCTCGAACAGGCGGGGCCACTGCCGCTTCACCGGTGTCTGGTTCATGCGCAGCGTCAGGCCCTTGTTGAGCGCGTCCCCGAACTTCACTGCGCTGAAGATCGGCCCGTACGCCCCGACGACGGCCACCGTGCCTCCCTTGCGCACGGAGTCGATGGCCCAGTTCAGGGCCACGGGGGAGCCGCCCTGCAGCTTGAGCTTGGTCCCCGTCACCTGCTGGAGGAAGCTGCCGCCCGCTTCCGCCCCGACCGCATCGATCACGACGTCGGCCCCGAGGTAGTCGGTGGTCTTCTTCATCTCCACGATGATGTCGTCGTACTCCGCGAAGTTGAACGTCTCCGCCTGCGCGAAGACGCGGGCCTTCTCCAGGCGGTACTCGAGGTGGTCGATGACGATGACCCTTCCGGCGCCCATGAGCCAGGCCGACTTGGCGGCGAACAGTCCGACGGGCCCGGCGCCGAACACCACCACGGTGTCCCCTTCGCCGATGCCGCCGAGCTGCGCCCCGAAGTACCCGGTGGCCAGGGCGTCGGTGAGCAGCACCGCGTCCTCGCTGTCCATCCAGTCGGGGATGATCGTGGGCCCGACATCGGCGAAGGGCACCCGCACGAACTCGGCCTGGCCGCCGTCGTACCCGCCGCACGTGTGCGAGTAGCCGTAGATGCCGCCCACGGCCGTCGCGTTCGGATTCACGTTGTGGCAGTTCGAATAGAGGCCGCGGGCGCAGAAGTAGCAGGACCCGCAGTAGACGTTGAAGGGGACCATCACGCGGTCCCCGCGCGTCAGGTGCTGGACCGAGGGCCCCACCTCCTCCACGACGCCGATGAACTCGTGCCCGAACGTGGTGCCCACGCGGGTGTCCGGCATGAGCCCGTGGTACAGGTGCAGGTCGGAGCCGCAGATCGCAGCCGTGGTCACCCGGACGATGGCGTCGTTCGGGTGCTCGATCGTGGGCATCGGCTTCTCCTCGACCCGGATCCTGTACGGGCCGCGGTACGCCATGGCTTTCATCGATCATCTCCCTCGTCGCTGGTCCGGCCAGCGTTGCACCACCGCCCCGGCGCGGCAATGTCCCGCGGACCCCCCGAAAGGACGTGCGCGGCCGTGCCGGAGGTGTTAAGGGATGCGGGACGGGGCGGCCACGCGGGCCTGGGCGGAGAAGAGCCACCCCGCGGCGGCTGCAAGGGCGAAGCCGGCACCGATGATCCAGGTGAGCCCCCACCAGAAGAACAGCGGGATGTTCGCGGTGCCGGGCTCAGGGGCAGGCCCGATGGCCAGGACGGAGAGGTAGAGCACCATGGACAGCGCAAGCCCGCCGATCCCCAGCACCCAGCAGACCACCAGCCAACCGCGTGAGGACGCCCAGTGCGCTCCGTAACCGTGCCAGTTGTTCCAGTGGTCGCCGGTCCGCATGATGATCAGGCCGCCGATGAGCGTCCACGTCCCGACGGCGAGGAGCGCGGCGACGACGTCCGCCGGGCGGTGCCAGAGGTTGATGAACGTGGCTGCGCCCGCGAGGACCGAGTAGGCGCCGCCGGCAGCCGCTGCGAACGGCCGCCAGCGCGGCGTCACGATGATGAAGACGGCGGCCGCCGCCGACGCCGCGAGCGTTGTATGCCCTGAGGGTAATGAATTGAAGGCCAGTGTCGCCACGCCCCGGTCCGGGCGGTCGAACACGATGTTCTTGAGCAGCTGCGTGGTCAGGTTCGCGGCGAGGATGACGCCGACGGCGGTCACCGCGGCCGCGATCCGCCGGCGCACCACGGCGACGAACAGGATGGCGGCGGCCGCGAGGACCACCGAGACGAGCGGCAGGGTGTCGAGGAACCGCAGGAAGGGGAGCTGGGTGTCGGGCGCGGCGACGTCGGCCTCCCGCCAGGCGGACTCGTCCGCGAACTGGCCCCTGGTGGTCCTGACGAAGGCCCAGTAGGTCCAGCCGAGCGCCGACGCGCAGAAGACGGCGGCCAGCACGAACAACAGCGGCGATCGTGCTGCCCGCGCCGATCCGGAAGAGGTTCGCTGGGACGTCATCCCGTCCATCGTTCCATACGATCCGCCCGGCCCCGTCACCGCCCCGTGACCTCCGCGGGGGCCGACGCGGGGGCCGACGGCTCCCGTAGCCTGAGGGCGTGCACACCTCGGACCCGCCCCCGCCGGACACCCTCCCCCTGCCGACCCTCGACGAGGTGGCGGCCACAGCGCGGATCGTCTCGGTGCCCATGCGCGTGAAGTTCCGCGGCGTCCTCGTCCGGGAGGCCCTGCTGGTCCGTGGGCCGGCCGGGTGGGGTGAGTTCTGCCCGTTCCTGGAGTACGACGACGCCGAATCCGCTCCATGGCTCGCGGGCGCCCTCGAAGCGGCGTGGCACGGCTTCCCGGAGCCGGTGCGGTCCGCCGTCCCGGTGAACGCGACGGTGCCGGCCGTCGGTGCGGCCCACGTCGAGGGGGTGCTGGCCCGGTTCGGGACCGTGAGCGCGGTCAAGGTGAAGGTGGCCGAGCGGGGGCAGTCGCTCGCGGACGACGTGGCGCGGGTCACCGAGGTGCGCCGCCTCCTCCCCGACGCCGGCATCAAGATCGACGCCAACGGCGGGTGGACGGTGGACGAGGCCCTCGACGCCCTCGACGCCCTCGGCCGGTTCGGTCTGCAGTACGTGGAGCAGCCGGTGGCGGACATTCCCGGGCTCCGCGCGGTCAGGCTCGAACTGCGCCGCCGGGGGGAGGGGGTCCTCGTCGCGGCGGACGAGAGCGTGCGGCGCCAGGAGGATCCCCTGCGGGTGGCACGCGAGGACGCGGCCGACGTCCTCGTCATCAAGGCTCCGCCGCTCGGCGGTGTGCGGAGGGCCCTCGACATCATCGGCCGCGCCGGGCTCCCCGCCGTCGTCAGCTCCGCCCTCGACACCTCCGTGGGCATCCGCGCCGGCGTGGCCCTCGCCGCCGCGCTCCCGGCACTGCCGTACGCGTGCGGCCTCGCGACGGTCTCGCTCATGGGCGGTGACGTCGTCGAGGACTCCCTCGTCCCCGAGCACGGGTACCTCCCGGTGCGGGACGTCGAGGTCTCCCAGGAGCGGCTGGAACGCTACGCGGCCGGCGAGGAGCGGCGGAGCTGGTGGCTGGATCGCCTGGCGCGGTGCTACGGGGTGCTCGCCGCGGCAGAGCCCCGCTGATGCGTGTTCCGGTCCCGTTCACCGGGGGTTCACCGACGGGCACCGCGGATGTTCAGGTGCCCTCGACAGGGTGAGGACGAACACTGTTCATCCTGTCGAGAGGTACCTCCATGACTGACACCGCGCGCCGCCTGCTGCCCATGCTCGGCCACACCAAGGGAAAACGCAGCGCCGTCACATGCGCCCTGAAGTGTGACAATGCCTGTGCCGACGCCGTCTGCAACACGTCGGGCAACAACTACTTCCGGGACATCGTCTCGCGTGAGTTCTCACGCCGCAGCGCCCTCGGCACGGGAGCGGCGGGTGCCCTGACGCTCCTTGTCGGTTCCCAGACCGGGGCCGGATCCGCCGTCGCGGCGCCCGGTGGGCCCGGGGCGTCGAACGCACTGGCCTTCAACGCCATCGCACCCGTGGACGCGCTCGTGGACGACATGACCGTGCCGCAGGGCTACGGCTGGAAGCCCGTCATCCGGTGGGGCGATCCGATCTTCCACACGTCGCCGGCCTTCGACGCGAACCAGCAGACCGCCGCCGCGCAGGCGCTGCAGTTCGGCTACAACTGCGACTACACCGACGTCATCGAGATCGAGGGCAGCAAGGGCCGCCGTGCGGTGCTGTTCGCCAACCACGAGTACACGAACGAGAACATCATGGTGCCCCCGACGATGCCCGCGGCGGAGGTCCGGGGCATCGGCAAGGCGGCCCATGGGTTGTCCGTGGTCGAACTCGAGCGCAAGAACCGGAACAAGCCGTGGTCCTACGTCCAGGGCGCCCCGCTCAACCGCCGCTATCTGACCACCACCGCCTACGAGGTGACCGGCCCTGCCGCCGGGTCGGACCTGCTGAAGACCAAGGACGACCCGGCCGGCCGCAGTATCCTCGGCACGCTCGGCAACTGCGCGGGGGGAACCACCCCGTGGGGCACGATCCTCTCCGGCGAGGAGAACTTCAACGGCTACTTCGTGGCCGCCGGCACCAGCGACGGCGACCGCCGCTACGGCATCACCAGCAAGCCGACGGCACGCGGCTGGGAGATCGACGAGCCCCGCTTCGACACCCGCAATGCGGGCTACGAGAACGAGAAGCACCGTTTCGGGTACATCGTGGAAGTCGATCCGTTCGATCCCACATCGACGCCGCGGAAGCACTCCGCGCTGGGACGCTTCAAGCACGAGGGAGCGAACGTGACCGTCGCCGCCGACGGCCGCGTGGTGGCCTACATGGGCGACGACGAGCGCTTCGACTACCTGTACAAGTTCGTGTCCACGAAGAAGGTCCAGCCGGGCAGCAGCCCCGCGGCGCGCAAGGCCAACATGACCCTGCTGAGCGAGGGCTCGCTGTACGTGGCCCGCTTCCAGGGCAACTCCGTCGCCGAGATCAACGGCACGGGCACGCTCCCGTCCGACGGCGCGTTCGACGGCGTGGGCGAGTGGCTGCCGCTGCTCGTCGACAACGAGTCCGTGGTCGCGGGCATGAGCGCGGCCGAGGTCGCCGTCTTCACGCGGATCGCGGCGGACAAGATGGGCGCCACCAAGATGGACCGGTGCGAGGACGTCGAGCCGAACCCGCGCACCGGGAAGGTCTACGTGGCGTGCACCAACAACACGAACCGCGGCGTCGGCACCAACGCCGTCGCCGACGAGGCCAACCCCCGCACCGCGAACCGCGACGGGCACGTCGTCGAACTCACGGAGGCCGGCGGCAACGCGACCGGGACGCGCTTCACCTGGAACCTGCTGCTCGTCTGCGGCGATCCGGCCCGCAACCCCTCCACCTACTTCGCCGGCTACCCGACGGACAAGGTCTCCCCGATCTCCTGCCCCGACAACGTGGCCTTCGACTCGGCGGGCAACCTGTGGATCTCGACGGACGGCCAGCCGAGCACGGTGGGCTTCGCCGACGGCCTGTTCAAGGTGGGGCTCGAGGGTGCCGAGCGTGGCCGCGTGCAGCAGTTCCTCGCCGTGCCCCGCGACGCCGAGACGTGCGGCCCGATCATCCACGACCAGGACGGCAGCGTCTTCGTGGCGGTGCAGCACCCGGGTGAGGACGGCGACTGGGCGGCGCAGTCCTCGCTGTTCCCCGACTACGTGCCGCTGGGCGGCACCCCGCGCAAGGGCGACGCCGCGCTGCCACGCCCGTCGGTCGTCCAGGTCTACAAGGCGTCCGAGGGTCGCCGCGACGAGGACCACTCGGGCCGCGGGCGTGGGCGGCAGCCCGGCAAGCCGCGACCCAAGGGCAACCCGAACGAGGTCCGCGGCGGCCGCGACGGCAAGTAGCGGCCGACACCCGGTAGCATGACGCGCCCCCACCCCCTGGTGGGGGCGCGTCGGCGTCGGGGTGGAAGGATGGAACGGTGACAGACCCAGCGACCGGACCCGCAGCGACACCCCTCGACTCCTCGGCCTCGGCCGCACGTGCCGTCCGCGCCCTCGTGGCCGGCGGGGTGAGGGACGTCGTCGTCGCCCCCGGCTCGCGCAGCGCCCCCCTCGCCTACGCCCTCGCGGATGCCGAGGCGGCCGGCCTCGTCCGGCTGCACGTGCGGATCGACGAGCGGTCCGGCGCCTTCACCGCCCTGGGGCTGGCGCTCGGCGCGCAGCGTCCGGCGGCAATGGTGACGACGTCGGGCACGGCCGTGGGCGAACTCCTGCCTGCGGTCATGGAGGCGAACCACGCCGCGGTACCCCTGGTGGTGATCTCCGCCGACCGGCCGGGCGAGCTGCGCGGCACCGGGGCCAACCAGACCACGGTGCAGCCGGGACTGTTCGGCGTGCATGTGCGCGCGGGCGCGGACGTCGCTGCGGGGGAGGACCCGACGGGCGCGATCGGGGACGCCCTGCGCGCCGCCCTGGGGCATCCGGTGGACGGCCGGGCCGCACGGCCGTCCGGTCCCGTGCACCTCAATCTCGCCTTCCGCGATCCGCTGGTGCCCGGCGGGAGCAGGGACGAGCCGGCCCCCGGCGTCCGCCCCCTCATCGCCGACCCGGACCCCCGGGAAGAGACACCCGCCGCCCGTGCAGTGGACCCGACGGGGCCCGCCGGCAGGACCGTCGTCGTCGCCGGTCATGGAGCGGGGGAACTCGCCGCGGTGTTCGCCGCGCACCTGGGCCTCCCGCTGCTCGCGGAGCCGTCCTCCAACGCACGGTTCGGCAGCAGCGCCATCGCCCCCTACCGGCTGCTCCTCGAGCACCTCGGCCCCGCCGTCAGGCGCGTGGTGACCTTCGGGCGCCCCACGCTGTCCCGCCCGGTCACCGCGCTGCTGGCACGGCCCGACGTCGAGCACGCGCTGTACCTGCCGGTGCCGGTCGCCTGGTTCGAGGAGGGGCGGCGCCCCGAGCGCATCATCGACACCCTGCCGGAGCTGCTCGCGTTCGCGGGGCGCGGCGAGGAGGGCTGGCTGCGGTCCTGGCGGGAGGCGGGCGCAGCGGCGGAGGCCGCGATCCAGTCGCTGCTGGCGGACGAGCAGCGCGTCACCGGCCTGCACGTGGCCGACGCCGTCTGGGAGCACACGGACGGGAACCTGGTGCTCGGCTCGTCCAACCCCATCCGGGACGTGGACCTCGTCGCCGCGACGGACTGGCACCCGCTGGAGGTCTTCGCCAACCGCGGGCTCGCCGGGATCGACGGCACCATCTCGACGGCGACCGGCGTGGCCCTCGCGGCGGGCATCCCCACGCGCGCCCTCCTGGGGGACCTCACGTTCCTGCACGACGTCGGCGGCCTGCTGCTCGGCAGCGGCGAACCGCAGCCCGACCTGCAGCTCGTGGTCCTCAACGACGGCGGCGGCGGGATCTTCGGCCTGCTCGAGCACGGGGCCGAGAGCACCACGGCGCGCTACGGCCCCGCCGTGGAGCGGCTGTTCGGCACGCCGCACACCGTGGATCTCGCCGCGCTCGCCGCCGCCTACGGGCTGCGCCACGAGCGGGCGGCGACGCTGGAGGAGCTGGATACGGCGATGGAGCGGCCCATCAGGGGCCGCTCCATCCTCGAGGTCCGGGCGGAGCGCTCGACGCTCCGGGACCTCCATGCGCGCGTCCGCCGGGCGGTGGCGTCCGCGGTGCGTCCTGCCTAGAGCACCTTCGAGAGGAAGACCTTCGTCCGCTCGTTCTGCGGGTTCCCGAGCACGTCCTCGGGCGTGCCCTGCTCCACGACGACGCCGCCGTCCATGAAGACCACGCGGTCGCCGACCTCGCGGGCGAAGCCCATCTCGTGCGTGACCACCATCATGGTCATGCCCTCCTGGGCCAGCTGCTTCATGACCTCGAGGACGTCCCCGACGAGCTCGGGGTCCAGGGCGCTGGTGGGCTCGTCGAACAGCATCATGTCCGGGTCCATCGACAGGGCGCGGGCGATGGCCACGCGCTGCTGCTGGCCGCCGGAGAGCTGCGCGGGGAAGGCATCGGCCTTCTCCGCGAGACCCACCTTGGCGAGGTTCCGGTGGGCCACCTCGATCGCCTCGGCCTTGCCGCGCTTCTTGGCACGTTGCTGCGCGAGCGTCAGGTTCTTCAGGACGCTCAGGTGCGGGAAGAGGTTGAACTGCTGGAAGACCATGCCGATGCGCGTGCGCACGTCGTCGAGGTCCGTCTCGCTGTCCGTGATGTCCACGCCCTCCACCATGACCGTGCCGCTGGTGGGCTCCTCGAGCCGGTTGACGCAACGGAGCAGGGTGGACTTGCCGGAGCCGGAGGGCCCGATGACGCACACCACCTCGCCGTGGTCCACATGGAAGTCGATGCCCTTGAGCACCTCGTTGGTGCCGAAGTTCTTGCACAGTGCGCGGACCTCGATGGCGGGGAGCGCCGTCGAGCGCGCAGCAGCCGATGCTGGGGTTGCCACCGGGATCACCGGCCTCTCTTGTTGTGTCGTTCGAGCTTCGCGACGAGCTGGGTGAGCGGCAACGTGATGACCAGGTACAGCAGCGCGGCGACCACGAGGGGGGTCGCGTTGGCCTGGTTGGTCAGCGAGTCCCGCGCGAAGGTGGTCAGTTCGCGGTCGCCGATGGCCATGCCCGCGATGAAGAGGAGCGAGGTGTCCTTGATGAGGATGACCAGCTCGTTCGTCAGGGGGGGCGTGATGATGCGGAAGGCCTGGGGGAGGGTCACGGTGATCATGGTCCATGCCCCGTTCATGCCGAGGGAACGCGCCGCCTCGACCTGCCCCTGGGGCACGGCCTCGATGCCGGCCCGGATGGTCTCCGCGATGTAGGCGGAGGACACGATGATGAGGGCGATCAGTCCCGCACCGGCATTGCCGCCGGGTGGTCGCCACTGGAAGGCGATGGGGATGGCGTAGGCGAATCCGAAGATGACCAGCAGCGCCGGCAGCCCTCGGAACAGTTCGATGTAGCCGGTCGCGAACCAGCGGTACGGCAGCACCGGGGAGAGTTTCATGAGCGCCAGCAGGAGGCCGAGCAGCAGGCCCCCGACGAAGGCGATGGCCGTGTAGACGACCGTGTTCTTCGCAGCGATCGTGACGATCTCGGGGAAGACAGCGATGGCCACGTCGAGGTCGAAGAAGTACGCACGGATCGTCGCCCAGTCGGCGGCGAGGAGCACGAAGAGGACGACGGCGGCGAAGACCGCGTAGAGGACGCCTTGGGTGAGGCGTCTGCGGGTTGAACGTTTCACGCGGGGATCTACCTTCCTTCGGGAGGTGGCACCCGTGCGGCCCCGGGGTCGTCGGACGTCCGGGGCCGCACGGGCAGGGTGGGGCTACTCCTCGAAGTAGGTGTCGTAGATTTCCTGGTACGTGCCGTTCTCACGCAGCGTGGCCAGCTGTTCGTTGACGGCGGCGACGAGTTCCTCGCTGCCGGTCTTGGCCATGATGAAGCCGTACTGCTCGTCCGTCGGCAGCTCCTCGGCGATCGTGAACGCGCCGTCCTCGGTGTGGCCGATGTTCACGGGGAGGTCCTGCAGCAGGGCGTCGACGTTCCCGGCCTGGATGGCGGCGTACATCTCGGCATCGGAGGGGTACTGGACCAGTTCCGCCTCGGGTGCGTTCTCCGCGGCGTAGGTGGCGCCGGTGGTGCCCTGCTGGACGCCCACCTGCTTGCCGGCGAGATCGTCGATCGAGGCGATGTCCGAGTCGGTCGGCACGAGGATGGACTGCAGGGAGTCGTAGTACGGGTCCGAGAACGTGAGGTTCGCCTTGCGCTCCTCGGTGATCGTGACGGCGCTGGCGCCGATGTCGCACTGGCGGGCTCCGAGGACGGCGCCGCTCTGGAGGCCGTCGAAGCCGACGTCCTGCACGGAGAGCTCGAGGTCCATGCCCGCGGCGATCTCCTTCATGAGATCCATGTCGAAGCCGGTGTACTCGCCGTTCTCCTCGTACTCGAAGGGCGGGTAGGGGATGTCCGAGCAGACGGTGAGCGAGCCCTCGGAGACGAGGTTCAGGCCGGTCGCCTCGCCGGACCCGGCGTCGTCGGAGCCTCCGCCACAGGCGCTCAGCGCGAGTGCGCCGGCGGCCATGGCGGCCAGCAGTGCTGATTTCTTGGAAAGCATGGGTACCTCACTTGGGCGGACGGGGTGGAACGGGGACGGTCCTGCTGATTCTAGCGTCAGGGAGAGGTGCATCACAGGCGACAGGGGTTGCCCGACGGTCACCGGGGTCCGGTCACCGGGGTTCGGTCATCGGGACAGGCCGAGGGCCTCGATCATCGGCCTGAACTTGCTCCACGTCTCCGCGAGTTCGGCTGCGGGCTGCGAACCCTCCACGATCCCGCACCCCGCGTAGAGCCGCACGCGCGTGGGCGTCTCGACGACGGCGCCGCGGAGGGCGATGCCCCACTCGCCGTTGCCCCCGGCGTCGATCCAGCCCACCGGCCCGGCGTACGGTCCGCGCTGCAGATGCTCCAGCTCGCGGATGAGTGCTCCGGCGACCGTCGTGGGGGTGCCGCAGACAGCGGCGGTGGGATGGAGCGCCTGGACCAGGGCGAGCGACGTCGGGACGCGGCCGTCGTCGTCCGCCGCCAGCTGCGCCGTGACGTCCGAGGCGAGGTGCCACACGTTGGGCAGCTGCAGCACGAACGGCTCGCTGTGGGAGGTCATGGAGCTCGTGAACGGCTGGAGGGTCTCGGTGAGCGAGTCGATCGCGATCTGGTGCTCGTGGAGCTGCTTCTCGGACCCTGCGAGGACGCGGTCGGCATAGCCCGGGTCGCCGGCCGGGGCGTTGGCGCGGTCCAGGGTCCCGGCGAGCACGCGGGCGCGGGCCGTGTTGTTCTCCACCTTGATGAGCATCTCCGGCGTGGACCCGATCAGGCCGTCCACGGCGTAGGTCCAGCAGTCCTCGTACCGCACCGCGAGGTCCCGCAGCACCTGCGCCGTCGCGACGGGCGTCTCGAGGTGCGCGACGACGTCCCGTGCCAGCACGAGCTTGCTCAGCTCGCCGGCCTGCACGTGCTTCACGCCCTCGGCGACCGCGCGCTCGTACTGGTCCTCGCTGAGGACGCCCGGGCCGAGGCGGTCGCCCGGGCCGGGGGAGCGCCCGGCGTCGGGCTCCGCGAGGTAGGCGGCGAGCGCCGCCTCCGCGGCCTCGGCGCTCAGCTCGGCCTCGGCGTCGTCGGTGATGAGGGTCAGCCAGGTGCGGCCCTCGCTGCAGCCCACCACCACGGCGGGGACGATCAGGCGCGACTCGTGGGGCGAGGTCTTGGAGAAGGCGAAGGAACCGAAGGCGATGAGCCCGGTGCCGGGGACGCCGAGATCGTCCAGCACCTCAGCGCCGGCGAGTTCACGGCGCCACCACTCCTGGGCCAGCGTGAAGCGGTCGGGGCCGGTGACGGTGAAGCGGGCCGTCTCGCCGTAGGCCACGAGGCCGCCCCCGCGGCGGATCCAGGTGTGGGCGTCGTTGCGGACCACGTAGTCGAGCAGGCCCGTCCGCGGGTCCATGTCCGCCTGTGCCACGGTGATGCTGCGGAGCCCGCGGGACTGTCCGGGCGCAGGGGGCAGCGCAGTGAGGGACGGAGTGCTCATGATGCCTCAAGCGTACTCCGCGGCACCGGGCCGTATCCGTACCGTATCCGTGCGGGGTCGTGAGGTTCGGCACGTCGGGAAGTCGCGGGTCGGGTGGTCGGGGTTTGTTTGAGACAATGAGCGAGTGAATCGCGCATCGCTGGAGAAGCGGCCTGACGAAGTAGCAGCCATGTTCGACGACGTGGCGCCCAAGTACGACGTCGTCAACGACGTCCTGTCGATGGGGCAGACGCGCCGGTGGCGCCGCATCGTCGTGGACGCCGTCGGCGCGGAGCCGGGACAGCGCGTCCTGGATCTCGCCGCCGGCACCGGCACGTCGAGCGAGCCGTACGCGGACGCGGGCATCGACGTCGTCGCCTGCGATTTCTCGCTCGGCATGCTGAAGGTGGGCAAGCGCCGCCGCCCGGACATCGACTTCGTGGCCGGGGACGCCACCAACCTCCCCTTCGCGGACAACTCCTTCGACGCGTGCACCATCTCCTTCGGCCTGCGCAACGTGAACGAGCCGAAGAAGGCGCTCGCCGAGATGCTGCGCGTCACGCGGCCGGGCGGCCGCCTGGTCATCGCGGAGTTCTCCCAGCCCACCGTCGCGCTCTGGCGCACCACCTACACCGAGTACCTGATGCGCGCGCTCCCCGCGATCGCCCGCCGGGTCAGCTCCAACCCCGACGCCTACGTGTACCTCGCCGAGTCCATCCGGGCCTGGCCGGACCAGGACCGGCTCGCCGCCTGGATCGGCGACAGTGGCTGGAACGACGTCGCGTACCGGAACCTCAACGGCGGCATCGTGGCCGTGCACCGCGCCACGAAGTCGCCCGCAGCGCCGGGCGAGGAGCCGCTGCTGCCCGGCCAGGTGCGGTTGCGCCGACGGACGTCGGCGGTCGACTAGATGTCGGTCCTCATCGTCGGGGCCGGCCCGGCCGGCTCCACCGCCGCCTACTATCTCGCGAGCGCCGGGATCGAGGTGACCGTCCTCGAGAAGACGTTCTTCCCCCGGGAGAAGGTCTGCGGCGACGGCCTGACGCCCCGCGCCACGCGGGAACTGCAGCTGCTCGGCCTGCCGCACGACGAGAGCGAGGGCTGGCGCCGCAACCGCGGCCTCCGCCTGATCGCCGGCAAACGCACCGTCGAGGTGCCCTGGCCCGAGCTCAGCGACTTCCCCGACTACGGCCTGGTCCGCACGCGCCTCGGCTTCGACGAAGCCCTCGCCCGGCATGCCCGCTCCGCCGGAGCCACCATCCTCGAGGGCCACTCCGTGTCCTCCGCCGTCCGTGACGACGCCGGACGCGTCACGGGCGTCACCGTGAACCTGCTCGATGCCGACGGCCGCAAGACGGGGGAGACCCGCACCTTCACGGCCGACGTCGTCCTCGCCGCCGACGGCAACTCGACGCGGACCGCCGTCAGCCTCGGGATGCAGAAGCGCGACGACCGCCCGCTCGGCGTCGCCGTCCGCACCTACTTCACGAGCCCCCGCACGAACGACGACTGGATGGAGGGCTGGCTCGAACTGCCGGACGCCACCGGCAAGCCCCTGCCCGGGTACGGCTGGGTGTTCGGCGTCGGCGACGGCACCTCCAACGTGGGCCTCGGCATCCTGAACTCCTCCGCCGAGTTCGGCAAGCTGGACTACAAGCAGGTGCTGCGGGACTGGACCGCGGGCATGCCCGCCGAGTGGGGTTTCACGCCGTCGAACATGGTGGGCGAGATCCGCGGCGCGGCGCTGCCCATGGGCTTCAACCGGACCCCGCACTACAGCCCGGGGCTCCTGCTCCTCGGCGACGCCGGGGGCATGGTGTCGCCGTTCAACGGCGAGGGCATCTCCTACGCGATGGAGTCCGCCCGCTACGCCGCGGAGTTCATCGAACGGGCGCAGGGCGTCGCGTCGCCGCTCGGCCGCGACCAGGTGATGTCCGGCTACGCGCCCTACATCCGTGGGCAGTGGGGCAGCCACTTCACGCTCGGCCGTGTCTTCGCGCAGCTGATCGGCAAGCCCGCCATCCTCTCCCTGGCCCTGCGCACGGGCATGCCCGTCCCCCTCCTCATGCGGTTCGTGGTGCGCATGCTCGCCAACCTGACGGACACCGGCGGGCGGGGCTTCGAGGACCGCGTCATCCACCTGCTCGAGTCCCTGGTGCCGCCCACCTCCAACCAGCCGTCCCTGGCCGGCCATCTGCGTGCGCAAAGCGCCGCTTCACTTCGTTAGTCTTAGACCGTGACACAATCCTTCGACTCCGGGTGGGCCAGCGCGGGCGTCAACAGCGCGCTGGACACGGCGGACACGCCCGGCGACGCCCTGCGCCTGCCTCCCGGTTTCGCCCTCATCGCCGAGGACCCGGAGCTCGGACCGTCCGTCTCGTCCTGCCTGGCCGAGGTGGAGAAGCAGCTCCGCAGCGCCATCGCCCACTCGGACCCGCTGGCCGACGCGACGAGCCGCCACCTCGTGGAGGCCGGCGGCAAGCGCATCCGGCCGCTCCTGACCATCCTCGCCTCGCACCTCGGCAACCCCACGCGGGCCAAGGTGGTCCAGGCCGCCGTCGTCGTCGAACTGACGCACCTCGCCACGCTCTACCACGACGACGTCATGGACTCAGCCCCCTACCGCCGCGGCGCCCCGACCGCGCACGAGGTGTGGGGCAACTCCGTCGCCATCCTCACCGGGGACCTCATCTTCGCCCGGGCGTCCATCCTCGTCTCGGAGCTCGGCGGCGAGGCCCTCGGCATCCAGGCACGCACCTTCGAACGTCTCTGCCTCGGCCAGCTCCACGAGACCGTGGGCCCACGCGACGGCCAGGACGCCCTCGAGCACTATCTCTCGGTGATCGCCGACAAGACCGGCTCCCTCGTGGCCGCTTCCGGGCAGCTCGGTGCCCTCTTCGCGGACACCCCGCGGGAAGTCGTCGACACCATGGTCTCCTACGGCGAGAAGGTCGGCGTCGCGTTCCAGCTGGCGGACGACGTCATCGACGTGACGGGCCGCAAGGTCAAGTCCGGCAAGGCCCCCGGCACCGACCTCCGCGAGGGCGTGCCCACCCTTCCGGTCATCCTGCTGCGCCGCGCCGCAGCGGCGGGCGACCGGTCCGCGGCCGACGTCGTCGCGCTCGTGGACGGCGACCTGTCCTCCGATGACGCCCTCGCCGCCGCCGTCACCGCAGTGCGCGAGCACCCGCAGACCCAGGAGGCGTGGGCCGTGGCCCAGCAATGGGCGGACGAGGCCGTGGCCGCGCTCGAACCGCTCCCGGACAGCGTGGTCAAGCAGGCGCTGGCGAGCTTCGCGCAGGCCGTCGTCAGCCGGGACGTCTGACCTTCCCTGGGCGGTGGGCACGTGCCGTCGTGCACGACCGCGCAGGAACGACGGCGGGTGGCGGCCGGGGCGGGGTCAGTGGGGGAGGAACGCCCTCAGCTCGTCGGCCTTCCGCGCCCTGATCTCCGGGTCCACGATCGGCCGCTTCGGCGTGAAGTAGAAACCGTCGTCGTGCCAGCGCGGCAGGACGTGCTGGTGGTAGTGCCACACGTGCTGGCTGCCGGCCGGCTCGTTGTGCTGCCGCGTCGAGATGCCGTCGGGCTCCCAGGCGCGTTTGATGGCGATCGCGATGTCGCGGGTCAGCGTCATGATGCGCGCGGCGGCGTCGTCCGGCAGTTCGTACAGCAGTTCCACGTGCGCCCGCGGGGTGATCAGGACGTGGCCGGGATTCGGGTCGAAGCCGTGCGACGCGATGAACGCGAGCGCGAGGTCGTCGGCGTAGACGACGTCCCCCGGGCGGCAGAGGTTCTTCGGGTTACCGAAGTCCGACCGCGCGAGGTCGCAGAACGGGCACCGGTACCCCTCAGGGGCGTGGTGGACGAACGGCATCAGTCCTCGTCGTCCGCCTCGAAGACCCACGCGAACAGATCGAGCACGTACTCGCTGAAGGTGCCCTCCTCGCTCTGCCATTCGCCGCGGACGTTGTTGCGCCGCCAGACGATCGGGTCGGGGACGTCCAGCTGGTCCGCCCGCATGCCCCAGGTGTACTCCTCGTCCTCGTCCTCGAGGAACAGGAGGAAGCCGTCCTCGATCTCGAGTTCGTCGGGGTCCCAGAAGAAGTGGAACGCCTCCATGATGTCCTCGGTGGCACCCACGGCGCGGTAGAAGTCGCGCAGGGCCAGGGGCAGGTCGAAGTCCTTGCCCTCGAGCATCTCGGCCAGCTCGTCGTCGGACAGGCCGTCTTCCTCGGCCCACTCGTCCTCGAAGTACTGGGGCACCAGGGCGCGGAATTTGTCGGAAAACAGCTCAGTCACAAGTACTCCAGGCGTGGGATTGGGGGATACCCCCATCCTAGCGGCCGGGTCCCCCGCCCGGGCTACGGCCGCGCGTCCCATGTCCGCGCGGCGAGCGGCGCGTGCCAGCCGTAACGCCAGGCGAGGACCCGCAGGGAGAACACGAGGGACGCGGCGAGGGTCCCGGTGACGAGGGTGAAGGTCCCGGTCAGGTAGAGCCCCGTGACGACGACGGCGCCCAGCATGGCGGGGAGCGCGTAGATGTCCCGTGGGTCGAAGAGCTGCGGGACCTCGTTCGCGACGACGTCGCGCAGCAGGCCACCGCCGACGGCGGTGGTGACGCCCAAGAGGGCGGCCGAGACCGGGTGGAGGCCGGCATCGAGCGCCTTAAGGGTTCCGGTGATGCAGAACAGGGCCAGTCCGCCGGCGTCGAAGACGACCAGGACGCGCATGCCGCGCTCCACGCCCGAGAAGACGAAGTACACCAGCACGGTGGCGAGCAGCGGAGGCACCAGGTAGGCGGGATTCGTGAAGGCGGCGGGCGGGACGTTGATGATGAGGTCCCGGGCCACCCCTCCGCCGAGCGACGCGAGGGACGCGAGCAGGAGCGACCCCACGAGGTCGAAGCCCTTGCGGGCCGCCAGCAGGGAGCCGGAGACGGCGAAGAAGAAGACGCCGAGGAGGTCGGCGCCGAGCGCCACGTGTGAAGCGGTGTCCATCTCATCCTTCGGCGTTCCGGCGGGGCACCCGCGGGCCCCGTCGACGGGGCCGGGAGGGCATATCCAGCATGACAGACGGGACGTGCGGGCCCGGCACTAGGCTGGGCCCATGACGAGCAGAGACGCGGACCGCACGGAGACGATGGAGCCGGGTGCGAAGGACGGCTCGCGCGCGATGCGCGTGGCGGCCCGGCTGATCGGGCTCCTGCCGACGAAGAGGAACCTGAGCGGCACCGACTGGGTGAACGCGAAGTACCCGGGCCGCAGCTACCCGGCCATGGCCGCCATCCCCTGGACGCTGAAGCGGACGCACACCATCCAGGAGAAGCGGATCGACGGCATCAGGACCATCACGGTCCGCCCGCTCCTCGGAGCGACCCGCTCGCACATCGTCTACACGCACGGCGGGATCTACATCAACGAGCTCGCCCGGCCGCACTGGTGGATCATCGCCGAGCTGACGAAGCGGACCGGTGCCGCCGTCACGGTGCCCCTGTACCGGCTGGCGCCCGAGAGCACCTACCGGGAGGCCTTCCCGTACCTCGTGTCCGTGTACCGCGACGTCCTCAGGACGGCGGAGCCCGACGACGTCACGCTGATGGGGGACTCGGCCGGCGGTGCGCTCGCCGTCGCGCAGGCCTGGGCGTTCCGGGAGGCAGGGCTGCCCGCGCCCGGACGCGTCGTCGCCTTCTCGCCCTGGTTCGACGTCACGGCCACCAACCCCGACATCCCCGCGTACGAGGCCGTCGACCCGATGCTCTCCGTGGCGGGCGGGGTCCAGGCGGGGCTGTGGTGGGCGGACGGCGACGATCCCCGGACTCCGCTGGTCAGCCCGGCCTGCGCGCCGGAGGACCTGCTGGCCGCCCTGCCGCGCACGCGGATCTACCAGGGCACGCGCGACGTCTGCATGGCGGACGCCGCGGTCTTCCGGGACCGTGCGGCCGCGGCCGGTGCCGCCGTGGAGATGAAGGTCTATCCCGGCGGCTTCCACGTGTTCCCGGCGTTCCCCCGCCTCCCGGAGTCCCGGGACGTCTACGCGGACGTCGCCGCGTTCCTCGGCCGGCCGGCCCTCCCGTAGGCGGCTCCCGGAAGCCGGGCGCCACCCCGACGGAGGTCAGCCCTGGTCGGAGTCCCGGGACAGGATCCACACGTTGGTGTCACCCTCGCGCTCGACCGTCACGGTGGTGACGAGGGCGCGGATCATCGAGAGCCCGCGCCCGGACTCGTCGTAGTCCTCCAGCAGCGCGTCATCGTCCGGACCGGGGACGTCGGCGGGCCCCGCGAGATCGGGCACCGGGTCCAGCGGCGCGGCGCCGATCTCGCTGATGACGGCGCGCAGCCGCCCGACGGCGACGGTGAGCTCGACGCCGAGGACGAGCGTGGCGCCCTCCGCGGGGACGCCGTGCTGGACGACGTTGCTCGCGGCTTCGATCACCGCCGTGGTGAAGGCCATCTGATCTGGAGCCGGCACGAAGGCGGCATCCAGCCACAGCTGCTCCAGAAGGACGTGCAGGTTCTCGATGGCCTGCTCCGCGGCGGGCTCCTCGAGAGTGCGCCGGGCCAGGATGTCAGTCATTGCGGAAGGCTTCGTCCGCCGCCGCGTGGGGCGTGAGGACACGGTTCATGCTGGTGAGTTCGAGCACCATGGTGACCTGGGGCTGGACGGCGGCGATCCGCAGGTCGCCGCCGGACTGCCGGGCCAGTTTGAGGCAGCCGATGAGCGCGCCGAGGCCCGAGGAGTCCATGAAGCTGGTGTCCGCCAGGTTCACGACGATCCGCTTCCCGCCCCCGGCGACCACCTCGTCGACGACCCTGCGCAGCTTCGGTGCCGCGACCATGTTCAGGCGTCCGTTCGCCGCGACCTCGGTGTAGTGCCCTTTGTCCTGGACCGTGAATTCCATGTGTTCTTCCCTCTTCCGCTGCCTGTCGGCGTGTGCTGGATCTCTGTGGCGTGGATCGTCGCGCCCGTCGGTGGCGGGCCGAGTCCTCCCGGCCCGGCTCGTCAGCCGCGCGAGTGCCGCAGGATGACGACGGTGACGTCGTCGGCGACCTCGGGGACGTCAGCCAGGTCCAGCAGCACCGCGCAGGCCTCCTCGGCGGTCGCCGCCCCGGACACCACGCCCGCGACCGCCTCGGTGAACTGGTCGACCGTCTCGTAGATGTCGAGCAGGCCGTCGCTCACGATGGCGAGCACGTCGCCCGGCTCGAGGCGCAGGGAGGCTGCGGGCCAGGCCTGGTCCGGCCAGGCGCCCACGGGCGGGCCCGCGGAGGGGAGGCGGGTCACCGTGCCGTCCGCCGCGATGTGCAGCGCGAGGCCGTGCCCGGCGTCCACATAGCCGACGACGCCGGTGGCTGCATCGAGGCGGCCGTGGAACAGCGTGACGAAGGAACTCGTGTGGTCGAGGTCTGCCTCCGTGGCCCGCGCCGCCGTGGCGAACGCCGCCTCGAGGCTCGGCTGGGACGCGACGGAGCGCATGATCGCGCGGACGGTCGCCGCGACCAGCGCGGCGCCCATGCCCTTGCCCATGGCATCGGCGACGGTGAAGTGCAGGCCTTCCGGCGTCGGGTACCAGTCGTAGAAGTCGCCGCCGACGCTCCTCGACGGCCTGAAGCGTCCGGCCAGTTCGAAGCCGTCGAGGGTGAGCCGGTCGCGGGGGAGCAGGTTCTGCTGCACCTCCGCGGCGCGCTGCCGCTCGTCCGCATTCGCGACGTCGACGGCGGACTGCTGGCTCTGGCGGCGGAACAGCGAGTTGATGCGCGCCACCAGCTCCCGGGGGCTGAAGGGCTTGCTGATGTATTCGTCAGCGCCCGTCTCGAGGCCCGTGAGGCGTTCGATCTCGTCGGTGCGGGCCGTGATCATGAGGATGTAGGCGTCGGAGAAGGTGCGGACCTCGCGGCAGACCTCCACGCCGTCGCCGTCGGGGAGGTTGAGGTCCAGGGTGATGAGGTCGGCGCCCGCGCGTGCCAGGCGGAGCCCCTCGCGCGCGGTCGAGGCCTCGGTGACCTCGAAGCCCTCGCGCTTCAGGATCTGGACGAGCAAACCCCGGATATCGACGTCGTCCTCGACAACGAGGGCACGGCGGATCTCCGGGGCGACAGTCATGGTCCTCATTAAACGCCACGGAGCGCGGCCGTCCGGACGCGGCACACGGCTTCGCCCGAATCACCGGATTGTTGCGGCGAACTTGATGCGATCTTGAGGGGTCAACCGACTTTCGCCACCCGGAATCACGGGGCCGCCGCGCTATTCTTTCGCTGGCGGGCCGTGAATCGCGCGTCATTCCGACGGACGATCTCGACGACCACCAGGGGGCACGGCCAGCAGATGGACAGAGTCCTCTCCCACCTGACGCTCAACACGCGGCAGTTCCACGACCTCACGCTGCGCTCGCGCGTGGTCCTCAGCCAGCTGCCGCTGTCGCTCACGGTCCTGCTGATCCTCGTCGGCGGGCTGCTCTTCCACCCGGACCTCTTCGCCAGCCGGTCCTTCATGATCGGGCTCTGGATGCAGGCCGCGCTGTTCGCGCTGTGCGTCCTCGTCCCGTGGGACCGGCTTCCGTACGCCACCTTCCTGGTCGTCCCGCTGCTCGACTTCATCCCCATCGGGTTCATGCGCTACGGGGCGGGCACCGTCATCACCGGCGTAGGCCTCCTCGCCGTGTTCCCCGTCATCTGGCTCGCCGCCTCCGGGCTGTACCCGCGGGCGCTCCTCGCCGCCGGGTTCCTCGCCTCCCTGGCCATCGTCTGGGTGCCGGTCTTCGTCACGGACATTGAGGTCACCTCGCAGTCGCTGACGCAGTCCTTCCTCCTGCCCTTCATCATGCTCGCCATCGGCGTGACGATCCGCGTGATGACGGCGAGCATGATGGCGCAGCAGGCCGAGGTCGAGGAGAAGGACCGCGCCCTGCGGCTGCTGCTCGAGGAGAGCGCACGCCGCGAACGGCTGCTGGACACCGTGGTCAACAGCGTGGACATCGGTGTGACGGCCGTCGACGAGGCGGGCCGGACGGTCCTCGCGAACCGCAAGCTCGAGCAGTTCCGCGCGCTCGCCGGCGGGACCCGTGACACCGACGAGGCCGCCCTGCGCATCTTCCAGCAGGACGGCGAGACGGCCCTTCCGGTGACCCGCCGGCCGACACGGCGCGCCGCGGAGGGCCATGTGTTCTCCGACTACCTCCTGTGGTGGGGCGAGCGGCCCGGCCAGCGGGTGCTCTCGACCTCGTCCCGGCTGATGACCAACCAGGCCGGGGAGCGCGAGGGGTCCGTGGTGACGTTCAACGACGTCACGGAGCTCGTCACCGCCCTGAACGCGAAGGACGAGTTCGTGGCGACCGTCTCACACGAACTGCGTACCCCGCTGACCGCGATCCGCGGATACCTCGAACTGCTGCTGGGGACGCCGGACCTCGACCCGGAGGTCGCCTCCGGCCTCGAGGTGGTGTCCAGGAACTCCGAACGGCTGCACAAGCTCGTGGTGGATCTGCTGTCCACCGCGGAGGGGTCGCCCGAGATCAAACCCGTGCCCACGGACTTCTCCGACCTCGTCGGCCGCCGCGTCGCCTCGGCCCGGCAGGGCAACACGAACCCGCTGGTGCGTTTCGAGGACCTCACCGACTCCGGGCTCGTCGCGCTGTGTGACGCCTCACGGATCGGCCAGGTGCTGGACAACCTGCTCTCGAACGCGATCAAGTACTCGCCGGCCGGCGGAAGCGTGACCATCCGCGCCCGCGAGGTCGGGTCCGAGGTGGAGTGCAGCGTGAGCGACCAGGGCAGCGGCATGACGGCGGAGGAGCAGAAGGGCGTCTTCTCCAAGTTCTTCCGCACCGCGGGAGCCCGCAACGCGGCGATCCCCGGGGTGGGCCTCGGGCTCGCCATCTCCCAGGCGATCGTCCAACGCCACGGCGGCAGCATCACGTGCCGGAGCTTCGCGGGCGAAGGGTCCACGTTCGCGTTCCGCCTCCCGATCGCCCACGCGGACCAGGTCCAGGAACTGCAGGCGCAGGGACTCTGACGGGCCGGACGGCTCCGTGTCAGGCGGGCCCGAGATCCACGGTCGCCGTGATGCCGCCGCCGGGCGTCTCCGTGAGGCTGATCGACCCCCCGTGCGCCGCCGCGATCCGTGCGCACGTCGCCAGGCCGATCCCGCTCCCGGTAGGATCGCCGTCCCGCTGCAGCCGCACGAGGGGTTCCAGGACCCGCTGCCGGTCCGCCGGATCGATGCCCTTGCCGTGGTCGATGACGCGCAGCACCTGCGTGTCCCCGACGCTCGCGATCACCTCCACGCGAGGGGGGCACCCGGGTGTCGAGTACTTGATCGCGTTGGCCACCAGGTTCTGCAGCAGCGCGGTGACCTGCGCCGGATCGACGGTCAGCTCCGCGTCCTGCACCGTCACGAGGGCGTCGCAGGCGCTGCTGAGCGGCAGGACGTCCTGCAGGACGGCGTTCATCATCGTGTTCAGGCGCACCGTCCGGCGGCTGATCGTCCCGCCGATGCGGGAGAACTCGAGGACCTCCTCCACGGTGGACAGCATGCGGCTGGCACTGCCCCGGATGATGCTGAAGTAGCGCGCCGCCGACCCGGCGGCCGCGACGTCGTCGTCCTGCTCGCTGAGCTCGGTGTAGCCGAGGATCGCCGTCAGCGGATTCCTGAGATCGTGGCTCACCCGCGCGGCGAACCCCGCCAGGTCCTCGTTGCTGCGCCGCACCACCTCGAGCGCCTCGACGAGCTGACGCGTCTTGAACTGCAGTTCGAGGACCTCCACCACCTGCCGTGCCAGGATCTCGAGCCCTTCCCGCTGCTCCGCGTCGATCGCCCGCACGGTCGGCGAGAACACGCAGAGGGAGCCGAGGGCGGCGCCCTGCTCGGTCACGAGCGGGACCGACGCGTAGGAGCGCACGTGGGCGATGCCGCCGTTGACGAAGGGGTTGTCGGCGAACCGCGGATCGAGGGAGGCGTCCGCCAGGGCGGTGATCGCCCCGCTGGTGAAGACCTTGGAGCACATCGAGTCGTCGCGCGAACAGACGGCGGCCTCCACCCCGACGGCCGCGATCTGGTGCTGCTGGTCCGCGGTGATGATGTTGATGACGCCGAGGTCCATGCCGCTCACGCGGACCGCGAGCTTCACGAGGTTGAGCAGCTCCGGCGGTGTCGCGTAGTCGGGCTTCTCCACCGGCACGCCCCCGGCCTCGCCGTAGGGGAGCCCGTAGTCCTGCAGGACCGCCTGGCGGGCGAGCTCCTCAAGGTCGAACTCGTCGGTAGAAAGCAGAGACACGAATACCCCCGTAGAACAGTGAGACCGGTGTGCGTGCGTCCACTATCCCACGCGGGTGGGTCGTGCCGTGGCAGGCGCGGACCTCGTCAGCCGAGCGCCCGGACGCGCAGGGCCAGGTACAGGTGTACGCGGTCCGCGGTGACCGCCGGATCGTAGCCCGTGAGCGCCACGACCTGCTGGAGCCGGTAGCGGATGGTGTTGCGATGCAGGTCGAGGTCCGCGGCGACGGCGGCCGCGGAGCCGTCGAGGTCGAGGTAGCGCTGCAGGGTGGTCAGCAGTCCCGCGCCGTGCGCGCTGTCGAAGGCCTCGAGTGGCCGGAGGGTCTCCGCGGCGAGGTCGGCGAGCGGCACGTCCGCACTGGCCATCAGCAGGGACGTCAGGCTCAGGCGGTCCGCGATGTTGAGTGGCTGCCCCCGCTGGAGCGCCTCGCGTGCCTCGAAGTAACTCCATCGCAGGCCGCTCGGCTGGGCGTAGCTGCCGCCGACCCCGATGCGCGCCGTCAGCCCGGCCCCGTGCAGGTACCGGCCCAGCCCGGCGGGATCGGGCATGGCCCCGGCAGGAAGGACGAGCACGAGCCGTTCGTCGACGAGCCCCGTGGCGCCGCCGCTCCAGCCGTCCGGCAGCGGGAGCGTCCGCAGCGCGCGCCGCTGCCCGGAGGCGACGTCGACGATCAGCACGCTGTGCCGGAGCGTCGTGTCGATGCCGGAGCCGGCGAGCCGGGCCGCTGCCTCGGCGCCGCCGAGCGAGCCGCGCACCACGTCCTCGAGCAACTGGCCCGACGCGGCGCGGGCACCGGTCCGGTTCCTGGCCTGGTTGGTGAGCTCCACCGAGATCAGGCTCTGCGCGTAGTCGACGACGGCGGTCCGACCGTAGGGCTCGGCGATGGCGAGGGTGCAGCGGTCCTTGAGGCCGGTGGCGACCGGCAGCCGATGCCACGTCGTCGGATCCGGATCCGGATCCGGTTCCACTGCGTCGGCCCGGGGAGCGGCTGCGACGACCGGGCCGGCGGGACTGCGGGCGGTTCGGCCCGAGGCGCGGGCGATGCACGCGCCGTACTGGAACAGCGCGACGTCGGTGCCGAGCATCCGGGCGAGCTCACCGAGGAGCGCGGCGAGGCCTCCCGGGCCCAGCAGTGCGGAGGCCAGGACGGCGTGGCCCTCGAGGAGGTCTTCGAGCCCGGCGTAGTGATCGGCGGAGAGGGCGTCCGCCACCCTCTTGCCGATCGCGATGAAGGGGACCTCGTACGGGACTTGGAAGGCGGGGAGGCCCACGGCGTCCGCCTCGGCGAGCAGCGCCGCGGGGATCCTCCGGTGGGTGAGTCCGACGCCGAACCCGATGGCCAGGGCCCCGGCGTCGTGCGCCCGCCGGACGAAGGCCCGCTGGGCGGCGCCCGTCTTCAGCCGCACGCCCGTGGTGAGCACCACCTCGGCCCCGTTGAGGAACGGCCGCGGGTCCTCGAGCTCGGTCACGGCGACCCACTGGATGGGCTGGGCCGGCGGCTCCGAACGGCCCTCCACGACCAGGCCCAGGGCGGGATCGGACAGCAGGTCGGCGAGCGTGATGGCCATGGATCCAGCTTAGGTGGCACTGTGCCCTTGCACGCTCGCAAGGGGCAGGCGCTGTGCAGATAGCTCTGGCACGCCCCGCGGCGTCCCGGTACCGTCGTGTCGATACCCCGTGGCCGGCGGCACTCGCCCGCGCCGCGGACTCCATCCTCGTGAAAGGCACTGCAGCGTGGCTGAGACCCTTCAGAACTACATCGACGGAGCGTTCGTGACGCCCGCCGGGACCGAGCTCCTGGACATCGTCAATCCGACCAACGGCGAGGTGGTCGCGCAGTCGCCCGTCTCCACCGCGGCGGACGTGGATGACGCCATGCGCGCCGCAGCGCGTGCCTTCACCACCTGGAAGCGGACCACGCCGAGCCAGCGACAGCTCATGCTGCTGAAGCTCGCTGACGCCGTCGAGGCCGCGAGCGACGAGCTCGTCGAGGCGCAGCACCGCAACACGGGACAGGTGCGCGCGATGATCGCCGCCGAGGAGGTCGCCGTCGGTGCCGACCAGCTGCGGTTCTTCGCCGGAGCCGCGCGGCTCATGGAGGGCAAGTCCGCGGGCGAGTACATGGAGGGCCACACCTCCTACGTGCGCCGCGAACCCATCGGCGTCGTCGCCCAGGTGGCGCCGTGGAACTACCCCTTCCTCATGGCCGTCTGGAAGATCGGTCCCGCGCTCGCCGCGGGCAACACGGTGGTCCTGAAGCCGAGCGACACGACGCCGGAATCGACCCTCGTCCTCGCGCGCCTCACGCAGGGCATCCTGCCCGACGGCGTCCTGAACGTCGTGCTCGGCACCGGTGAGACCGGCGCCGCCATGACCGAGCACCCCGTGCCCGGGCTGGTCTCCATCACCGGGTCCGTGCGGGCGGGCATCGCCGTCGCGACCAGCGCCGCGAAGGGCCTCAAGCGCGCCCATCTCGAACTCGGCGGCAAGGCTCCCGCCGTCGTCTTCGCGGACGCGGACCTCACGAAGAGCGCCGAGGCGATCGCCGAGTTCGCGTTCTTCAACGCCGGCCAGGACTGCACCGCCATCACCCGCGTCCTCGTGCAGGAGCAGGCGCACGACGAGTTCGTCGCCGCGATGGTCGCGCACACGGCCACCCTGAAGACCGGCAGCTCGGAGGACTCCGAGAACTACTTCGGGCCCCTGAACAACATCAACCACTTCAACGCCGTCAACGCCGTCATCGACGCGCTGCCCGCCCACTGCAGCATCGCGACGGGCGGCAGGCGTGCCGGGGACAAGGGCTACTTCTTCGAGCCGACGATCGTCACCGGCGCCCGGCAGGACGATGCCGTGGTGCAGCAGGAGACGTTCGGGCCCGTCGTGACGGTGCAGTCCTTCGCCACCGAGGAGGAGGCCGTCGACCTCGCCAACGGCGTGGACTACGCGCTGGCCTCCAGTGTCTGGACCTCGAACCACGGCACCGCGATGCGTGTGTCCCGCGACCTCGACTTCGGTGCGGTCTGGATCAACACGCACATCATGCTGACCGCCGAGATGCCCCACGGCGGCTTCAAGCACTCCGGCTACGGCAAGGACCTCTCCATGTACGGCGTGGAGGATTACACCCGCATCAAGCACGTCATGAGCGTGCTGGACGTCTGACAGTCCCCTTCTGGATAGGAACCCCTGATGACCACCTTCGCAACCACCCCCGGTGCCGTCGCGCCGACCTTCCGGCTCGAGCAGAAGCGCCGCATCACCGGCGACTTCCCCGGCCCGAAGTCCACCGAGCTGGCCGCGCGCCGCTCCGCCGTCGTCGCCAAGGGCGTCGCCTCGGGCGTGCCCGTGTACGCCGCGGACGCCGACGGCGGGATCATCCAGGACGTCGACGGCAACTCCTTCATCGACCTCGGTTCCGGCATAGCCGTGACGAGCGTCGGTGCCTCGGACCCCGCCGTGGTCGCTGCGGTCCAGGAGCAGGTGCAGCACTTCACACACACGTGCTTCATGGTCACGCCCTACGAGGGCTACATCGCCGTCGCGGAGCAGCTCGCCGAACTGACGCCGGGCGATTTCGAGAAGCGGACGGTCCTGTTCAACTCGGGCGCCGAGGCGGTCGAGAACGCGGTCAAGGTGGCGCGGCTGGCCACGGGGCGGGATGCCGTCGTCGCGTTCGACCACGCCTACCACGGCCGCACCAATCTGACCATGGCACTGACCGCCAAGTCGATGCCGTACAAGGCGAACTTCGGCCCCTTCGCACCCGAGATCTACCGCGTCCCGATGAGCTACCCGTTCCGTGAGGAGAACCCGTCCATCACGGGCCCCGAGGCGGCGCAGCGCGCCATCACCATGATCGAGAAGCAGATCGGCGCCCAGTCCGTCGCCGCGATCATCATCGAACCCGTCCAGGGTGAGGGTGGCTTCATCGTGCCCGCCGAGGGCTTCCTCCCGGCGCTCGCGGAATGGGCCGAGGCCAACGGCGTCGTGTTCATCGCCGACGAGGTGCAGTCCGGGTTCTGCCGCACCGGCGAGTGGTTCGCCGTGAACCACGAGGGCGTCGTGCCCGACATCATCACCATGGCCAAGGGCATCGCCGGCGGCATGCCGCTCTCGGCCATCACGGGGCGCGCGGACCTGCTCGACGCCGTGCACGCCGGCGGGCTCGGCGGCACCTACGGCGGCAACCCCGTGGCCTGCGCGGCCGCACTGGCCGCGATCGGCACCATGAAGGACCAGGACCTCGCCGGCCGCGCCCGCAGCATCGAGGCCCGGGTCTCCGAGCGCATCGCCGCCCTGCAGACGGAGCTGGGCGAGCGGAGCATCGTGGGCGAGCTCCGCGGCCGCGGCGCCATGCTGGCCATCGAGTTCGTGGAACCCGGAGGCAGGACCCCCAATGCCGAGGCCACGAAGGCGATCGCCGCCCGGTGCCTTCGCGAGGGCGTCATCATCCTCACGTGCGGTACCTACGGCAACGTGATCCGCCTGCTGCCGCCGCTCGTGATCACCGACGAGCTGCTCGACGACGGCCTCGACGTCCTCGAGGCCGCGATCCGCGCGGTCAGCGCCGGCTGATCTCCGCACCGACAAGAGGGCCCTGCAGCAGTGCTGCAGGGCCCTCTCCGCGTTCGGGGGAGGTCAGTCGACCGGGATGAGAGCCTGGAAGTGGGGGTTCTCGGTCAGGAAGGCCTGCGCGTGGGCGCAGTACGGGACGGGCGCGAGGCGGCGTCGGTGGGCGTTCAGGAGCGCCTTGCGCACCAGGACCGGCTCCAGGCCCTGCCGGTGGTGGGCGGACCCGACGACGGTCTGCAGCAGGCGCAGCCGGCCCGCCCGCAGGTCGTACTTCACATAGCCCACCAGGACGCCGTCGTGGAACAGCTCGAAGCGCGAGGCCGCAGGATTGTCGCGGAACTTCTCACGGAGCTGCTCCGCCTCCGCGCGTTCGGCGGCGCGGGACTCGCGATCGGTGAGGGCCGCGACGACCGCCGCGTAGTCGTCCAGCACGCCGTAGGCCGGGAAGTCGGCGTCCAGTGCCCGGTAGAGCTCGTTGCACAGGATGCGCAGCTGGCGGGTGGAGACCGACGAGAGGTCGCGGGGGGCCTCGGGCGTCCCGGCATCGGATGCTTCCCGGGCCGCCGGATCGGGGAAGTCGAGGACGTCGGCCCAGGTGTCGGGTGCAGGGCGGTCCGCGGGACCGGAGGTCGGGGGGAGGGGGGCAACGGACATGGCATACCTCGAAGGGATCGGGGAGTGGCAGGGCCGATGCTTGACCTGACACAGACCGTAACAGCCACGTCGGGATCCGTAAAGCCAGGCGCGCCGGCGATCAGTGCTCCGAGGAACCGGCAGGCATCTCCGCCACTCCCTCCGGCCGCATCCGGGGCTCCGGGGATCAGGAGGAGCGGGCGGCCAGCTGCTGGCGGAGGCCCGCGATCATGCCGTCGAGCCCGGCCCGGAAGGCGGCATCCGCAGCCCGCTCGGCCCCTGCCGACTCCGAGGCGCTGCGCACGGCGGACGTGAAGACCGGGAACTCGTCCGCGAGCGTGCCGGAGTCGAAGATGTCGCCGGGTGCGGCGACGTCGAGCGCGGAACCGTAGATGAAGGACTCGAGGGCCACGATCGCGGGCACGATCCGGTCCTCGGGCCAGCCCGCCGCGGCGAAGCCCCGGGCCACCTCCTCGTACATGCGCAGCGTCTCCGCGGCGTCGGTCACCGGCATGACGGCGATCACCGGGACCAGGGGGGCGTGCCGTGCGAAGACCTCGCGGTAGGACCACGCCCACTGCCGCACGGCCTCGTCCCACGGCTCCACGGCGAACGCGCTGAAGTCCACCATGGTCATGACGTGGTCTTGGACCCAGCGGAGCACCTCCTGCTTCGACGCGGCGTGGTTGTAGAGCGCGGAGGGTGCCACCCGGAGCCGGCGGGCGAGGGCGGACATCGTCAGCCCCTCGTAGCCCTCGGCAGCGATGAGGTCGAGCGCCGCCGCCGTGATGCGGTCCCTGGACAGGACGCTGCGGGGCGGGCGCCCGGCGCGCCGGGGGGTCGGTAGTGCTGAGGTCATCGAGCCTGTTCTCCCTGTTGCGATGGCGTTAACTCTACGTGCGGGCCCTTCCCTCGCCGTGGCCCGGTGGCTATAGTGGGCCCAATAATGAATACCATTCATTTTGTGGCCTGCCTCATGCCGCACTAGGAGGATCACGTGGACACCATCGAACGCGACGTCGTCATCATCGGAGCAGGACCCTCGGGCCTCACGGCCGCACGCGAGCTGAAGAAGGCCGGCCACTCGGTCGCCGTGCTCGAGGCGCGGGACCGCGTGGGTGGTCGCACCCACACGGACATCATCGACGGCGCCGTCTTCGAGGTCGGGGGGCAATGGGTGTCGCCGGACCAGACCGCGCTCATCGGTCTCCTCGACGAGCTGGGCCTGAAGACGTTCCCCCGGTACCGGGAGGGCGACTCCGTCTACATCGGGCCGGACGGCGAACCGATCCGCTACAGCGGGGAGATGTTCCCCGTCAGCGACTACACGCGCGAGGAGATGGAACGCCTCATCGTGATCCTCGACCGGCTCGTCGACGAGGCCGGGCCCGAGGCGCCGTGGAACCACCCGGACGCCCGGGCCCTCGACACCATCTCCTTCCACCACTGGCTCCGGCAGCAGTCCGACGACGAGGAGGCCTGCGACAACATCGGCCTGTTCATCGCGGGCGGCATGCTGACCAAGCCGGCGCACTCGTTCTCGACCCTGCAGGCGGTCCTCATGGCGGCGACGGCCGGGTCCTTCTCGAACCTCGTGGACGAGGACTTCATCCTCGACAAGCGCGTGATCGGCGGGATGCAGTCCGTCTCCGAGCGTATGGCGGCCGAACTGGGGGAGGAGGACGTCATCCTCTCGAGCCCCGTGCGCACGCTCCGCTGGAGCGGCATGGAAGGCCCCGACACCACCGAGGGGGTCACGGTCATCTCGGACACCACGACGGTGCGGGCACGCTACGCCGTCGTCGCCGTTCCACCGAACCTCTATTCGCGCATCAGCTACGACCCGCCGCTGCCGCGCCGCCAGCACCAGATGCACCAGCACCAGTCGCTCGGCCTGGTGATCAAGGTCCACGCCGTGTACGCCACGCCGTTCTGGCGCGAGGACGGGCTCTCGGGGACGGGCTTCAGTGCGGGGTCGATCGTCCAGGAGGTCTACGACAACACGAACTTCGAGGACCCCCGCGGCACCCTCGTGGGCTTCGTCTCCGACGAGAAGGCCGACGCCATGTTCGAGCTGCTTCCGCACGAGCGCCGCGAGCGCATCCTCTCCGCCATCGCGAACTTCCTCGGCCCGCAGGCGCTGGAGCCGGAGGTGTACTACGAGTCGGACTGGGCGTCGGAGGAGTGGACGCGGGGCGCATACGCCTCGAGCTACGACCTCGGCGGACTGCACCGCTACGGCCGCGACCAGCGCACGCCGGTGGGCCCCATCCACTGGTCCTGCTCCGACATCGCGGCCGAGGGCTACCAGCACGTCGACGGCGCCATCCGGATGGGGCAGCGCACCGCGGTAGAGATCCATCGCGCGCTGTCCGCCGGTATGCAGGCCGCCGCGACCGGTCGGGGGGTGTGATCATGCGCTACGTCGTCGGATACACCGCCGATGAGCGCGGGCACGACGCCGTCTGCCTCGCCGTCGCTCTCGCCCGCCGCCAGGATGCCCGCCTCGACCTCGTCCTCGTCACCCCCGAGCATTCCCCCCATTCGGGGATCTACCTGCCGGGCAAGCCCTTCGAGAGCCTCCTGACGGAGCAACTGCAGGAGTGGATGGAGCAGGGCCTCGCGCTCGTGCCGGACGACGTCCCCGCGCGCGGTGTGATCGTGCGTGCGGAATCCAACGCCGAGGGCCTCATCCGGGCCGCCGAGGACAGCGAGGCGTCCCTGATCGTGATCGGGGCCAGCTCCCGCGGCCTCACCAACCTGTTCAGCATCGGCAACGTGGCCCGGAGCCTCCTCCACGCCTCACCCGTCCCGGTGGCGCTGGCGCCCAGGTCCTACCGCCGCACCGATCCCGTCACCCGCCTGACCTGCGCGGTCGGCAACCGGGCGGGAGCGGACGACGTCGTCTCCGTGGCCGTGTCCTCGGCGCAGCGCCGGGGCCTCCCGCTGCGCCTCGTGTCCCTCGTCCTGCTCGACACCGGGCACTCGGATCCGGAGGGTGTGGAGGACGAGGCGAACCGCCGGCTCGCGGAGGCCGCTTCCGCTCTCGCCGCCGGCGGGCGGGTGAGCGTCGAGACGGCGCATGGCTCCTCCATCGAGAAGGCCATCGAGGCCCTGGCCTGGGACGAGGGCGAGGTGCTGCTGGTCGGCTCCAGCCGCCTCGCGCAGCACATGCGCATCTTCCTCGGCTCCACGGCGAACAAGATCCTGCGTACGCTGACCATCCCCATGATCGTCGTCCCGCGTACGTACGCCACGCCCGGCGCCACCACCGGTCCGGGCGCCCTGACCCACGAGGCGGACGCATGAGTATCGAGGAGACAACACAGAAGGAGTCGGGGCTCAGCAAGAAGGGCCTTGACGCCGGAACCGTCGGACTGCTGGGTGCCGTGGTCATCGGGGTGTCCTGCGTGGCCCCCGCGTACACGCTCACCGCGGCCCTCGGGCCCACGGTCGCCGAGGTCGGGGTGAACCTGCCGGCCATCTTCCTGGTGGGCTTCATCCCCATGCTGCTCGTGGCCCTCGGCTACCGGGAGCTCAACAGCGCCATGCCCGACTCCGGCACCACCTTCACGTGGGCCACCCGTGCATTCGGGCCCTGGGTCGGCTGGATGGGCGGGTGGGGGCTCATCGCCGCCACCGTGATCGTGCTCTCCAACCTCGCCGCGGTGGCCGTCGACTTCTTCTACCTGATGCTCGCGCAGGTGTTCGACAACCCGGGCATCGCCGACCTCACGCTCAACCTGCCGGTGAACATCGCCACGACGCTCGTCTTCGTCGCGCTCGCCTGCTACGTGTCCTACCGCGGGATGGAGACCACCAAGGCGGTCCAGTACGTGCTGGTCACCTTCCAGGTCGTCGTCCTCGCCTGGTTCGCGATCGCCGCGTTCATCCACGTGGCCAACGGCACGGCCTTCGACGCCACGCCGATCAGCGCCGAGTGGTTCAACCCGTTCGCCGTCGGCTCCTTCTCCGCCTTCGCCGCAGGCGTCTCGCTGTCCATCTTCATCTACTGGGGCTGGGACGTGACGCTCACGATGAACGAGGAGACCAGGAACCCGGAGAAGACCCCGGGCCGCGCGGGCGCCCTGACGGTCGTCGTCATCGTGGTGATCTACCTGACGGTCGCCCTCGCGACCCTTTCCTTCGCGGGCGTGGGCGAGGGCGAGCTCGGAGCGGGCAACCCCGACAACCAGGAGAGCATCTTCGCGGCGCTCGCCGGTCCCGTGATGGGACCCTTCGCCATCCTGATGTCGATCGCCGTCCTCAGCTCCTCGGCCGCGTCGCTCCAGTCCACGTTCGTCTCCCCGGCGCGCACCCTGCTCGCCATGGGCCACTACAAGGCCCTGCCGAAGGGGTACGGCCGCATCAGCCCGCAGTACAAATCGCCCAGCTACGCCACGATCGCCGCCGCCATCGCGGCCGCCGCCTTCTACGTGTTCACGCGGCTGGTGTCCGAGAACGCGCTCTGGGACACCATCACGGCCCTCGGCATGATGATCTGCTTCTACTACGGCATCACCGCGCTCGCGTGTGTCTGGTACTTCCGTGCCCAGGCCTTCAGCAGCGCCAGGAACGTGCTGTTCCGCTTCCTCGCGCCGCTGCTCGGCGGTGTCATCCTGCTCGTCATGTTCTTCAAGACCGCCACGGACTCGATGGACCCGGCCTACGGATCCGGCTCCGAACTGTTCGGCATCGGCATGGTGTTCATCCTCGGGGTCGGCGTGATCCTGCTCGGCGTCGTCCTCATGCTCGTCTGGTGGCGCATCAACCCCGCGTTCTTCCGCCAGGAGGTGATCACCAAGGGGTCGGCTCCGGGTCGATAGCGGGACGGACGGGGGCGCTGCTGCGTTAGAGTGAACCGACTCCGCGGTGCTCCCGAAGGCCGCACTGCCTTCGCACCGAACGAGGAAGAGGACCGCCGTGCGCTACGTCGTTGGCTACACCGGGAATGACCGCGGGCAGGACGCCGTCGAGCTGGCCACGTCGCTCGCCGTCACGCAGTCGGCGGCCATCGACCTCGTCACCGTCCTCGACTGGCCCCAGGACGGTAGTGTGGCGCCCGGCCGCCAGCGCGCACAGGACGCGCTCGACCGCGCGGCCGCCGGCGTCCCCGAGGGCGTCGAGGTCGCCACGCACGTGCGGCTCGCCGACTCGTTCGCGCAGGGGCTCCTCGAGGTGGCGGCCGACGTCGACGCCGGCCTGATCGTGGTCGGTGCGTCCAGCAACGGCCTCCTGCGGCGCTTCACCGTCGGCAGCGTCGCGAACGCCGTGCTCCACAGCTCCAGCGTCCCCGTGGCACTCGCCCCGCGCGGCTACCGGCACCGGTCCGCCTTCACCCGGATGACGAGCGCGGTCGGCACCCGTGCCGGGGCCGACGGCGTGCTCGACGTCGCCGTCGAGTCCGCGGCACGCCGTGGCCTCCCGCTGCGGCTGATCTCCCTCGTCGCCCTGGACGTCTACGAGGCGTCCGACTCCGGCGAGGCCATCAACCAGGCCCACCAGCACGCCCACTCGGTGCTGGCCCGCGCCGTCGAGCAGCTGCCCGACGGCCACGAGGCCTCCATCGCCGTCGCCCACGGCCGGACCATCGAGCAGGCCATCGACGAGATCGAGTGGGATCCCGGGGAGCTCGTGATCGTCGGGTCGAGCCGTCTCGCCCAGCGCCGCCAGATCTTCCTCGGCACCACCGCCAACCAGATGCTCCGTGCCCTCCCGGTGCCCATGGTCGTGGTCCCCCGGGACTGGGCGCGCGCGCCGCGCTGATCCTCACCGCCGCCCCGGCTCGCGCCGTCATGCCGCGTAATGCTGGGGATTCCGGGTCGGAACGGGCTCCCTCCGGCCTACGATGCGGCGATGGAAGCACTCCAGGACAGCGCGGGCGGGGGCCCGCTCCCTGCCGATCCCGGCGAGGGCGCACGCCATGCCGCGCTCGACGTCGTCGAGGACACCGCCGCCTCGATGTGCCGCAGCGAACAGCGGGTGTGCTGGGCGCTCGCCCGCGGCATCGACCCGGCGATGGAACCCGCGGCCTACAGCCTGCTGTGCGCGGTGCGCCTGGCTGGCTCCTGTCGGGTGACCGACCTCGCGGCGACCCTCGGCATGAGTGCCTCGGCCGTGAGCGGGCACGTCGCAGCCCTGCGGCGTCTCGGACTCGTGGAGCGCGGTGCGCCCCTCGACGACGAGCGGTCCCACCCGGTCCGCCTGACGCCCGAGGGACTCCGGCGCATCGACGAGGCGCGTGCCGACCGCCGCCGGCACTTCCGCCGGCAGCTCGAGGGCTGGCGCCGCACCGACGTCGTCGACCTGGTGGGTCTCCTGGCGCGCTTCAACGCGGCCTATCTCGGGGGAGCGGACGGGCCCTCCACCTGAGGCGCAGGACGCCCCGGGCCGGCAGGCTCAGTACCGGATGGTCCTCACGAGTGCGATGATGCGGTCGATCGTCGCCGGGTCTGTCTCCGCGGGCATCGCCCCCGTACCGGTGAGCGACGCGTTGAAGTAGATGCCGTCACCCAGCAGCATCACCAGGTGCACCATGTCCTCGTGCCCCATGGCGTCCATCAGCACCTCGAACCACCGCGTCCGGCACTGCGCCAGCAGTTCGTTCGCCTCGGGGTGGGAGCCCTGCGCCAGCCGTGTCACCGCCACGTTGCACCGCTCCAGCGGACTGCGGACGTCGAGCGAGCTCGTGACGTAGTAGGTGGCCGCCGTCGCCGGGTCCGCGCGCATGATCGCCACGTCCTCGTCCACGAGGAGGCGGAGGCGGTCGAACAGCGCGGCCACCAGTTCGTCCTTGGACCTGAAGTGGTAGGTGAGGCCCCCCTTGGACACCCCTGCCCTCAGGGCGATCGCATCGAGGGTCGCGGCCCGTTCCCCGTCCGTGAGGAGGATGTCCTCGTAGGCGTCGATCAGGCGCTGGGCGGTGGTCGGAGGCGTGGCCATGATGGGCAGTCTAGAACTCTTCTCAAAAAACCGACTGGTCGGTATAGTGACGCGTGCCACACGCTGTGGCGGCAGTGGCCCCTTCCAGAGTCGAGGCACCCCATGAATTCCATCCCGTCCGAGACGAGGGCTTCCGGCGGCGGAGCGGCGGAGCCCGGCAAGGGCCTGGCGACCGGCACGCTGGGGCTCTGGGCCTCCGTGGTGATCGGGCTGGCCTCGACGGCGCCCGTCTACTCCCTCGTGGCCACCCTCGGCTTCGTGGTCCTCGCCGTCGGGGCCCAGACGCCGATCGCGTTCATCCTCGCGTTCATCCCGATGCTGTTCGTCGCCTTCGCCTACCGGGAGCTGAACCAGGCCATCCCCGACTGCGGAACCTCCTTCACCTGGGCCACCAAGGCGTTCGGTCCCTGGGTGGGCTGGATGGCCGGTTGGGGGGTCGCCGTCGCCGGCATCGTCGTCCTGGCCAATCTCGCGCAGATCAGCGGCCTCTATCTCTGGCTGCTCGTGGGGGACGGGTCCCTCGCCGGGAATCCGCCGCTGGTCACGGTGACGGGCGTCGTGTTCATCGCCCTCATGACGTTCGTGAGCTACCGCGGGGTCGAGATCGGCGCCAAGCTGCAGAACGTCCTGCTCGGCATCCAGTACCTGGCGCTGGCCCTCTTCGTGATCGCCGCTCTCGTCTCCGTGGCACGCGGGACCGCGGAGAATGCCACGCCCGTGTCCCTCGAGTGGTTCAACCCCTTCGCCTTCGAGAGCGTGGAAGGCTTCACCGAGTCCATCCTCCTGGCCCTGTTCATCTACTGGGGCTGGGACGCCTGCCTGGCCCTCAACGAGGAGACCAAGGACCCGCGCCGCATCCCGGGCCTCGCGGCCCTCATCTCGACGGTCCTGCTGCTCATCACCTACGTGGGTGTCAGCGTCGCGGCGATGATGTACGCCGGCGTGGGGGACGAGGGGATCGGCCTCGGGAACGAGGCCAACTCCGAGGACGTGTTCCTGGCGCTGAAGGACGTGGTGCTGGGACCGTGGGCATGGCTGCTGGTCGTCGCCGTCCTGGTGTCCGCGGTCTCCTCCACCCAGACGACCATCCTCCCCACGGCCCGCGGCACGCTCTCCATGGCCGTCTACCGTGCGCTGCCGGCCCGTTTCAGCGTGGTGCACCCCCGCTTCAGGACCCCCTCGTTCTCCACCCTGGTGATGGGGATCTCCGCGATCGCCTACTACGTGGTCATGACCGTCATCAGCGAGAACATCCTGGCCGACTCCATCCTCTCGCTCGGCCTGGCCATCGCCTTCTACTACGCGATCACCGGCTACGCCTGCGTCTGGTACTTCCGACGCGAGCTGTTCGCCTCACGCCACAACGTGATCTTCCGGTTCCTCCTGCCGCTGCTCGGTGCGCTCATGCTCACGGCGGCGTTCATCAGGTCCGCCGTGGACATGGCCGACGTCGACTACGGCTACAGCGTGCTGCTGGGCATCGGTGGGACCTTCGTGACCGGCATCGGCTCGCTCGCGCTGGGGCTCGTCCTCATGGTGCTCTGGCGGACCCGCTCCGGCTCGCTTCCCTTCTTCCGCGGGGAGAGCCTCAACGAGGACACCCCGGTCCTGGTGCCGGATTCCCCGGACATCCCCACGCGTTCCACCGATGGAGGTCCTTCCTGATGCGCATACTCATCGTCGGAGCCGGCGGTGTCGGCTCCGCCGCCGCCCGGATCGCGGTCCGCCGGTCGTTCTTCGAACTGCTGGTGGTCGCCGACTACGACCCCGCCCGTCCGCAGCGCCTCGTCGAGGAGCTGGGCGACCCCCGGCTGCTCGCGGCGAGGATCGACGCCTCGTCCGCGGAGGCCGTGGCCGCCGTCGTCCGCGCGCACCGGATCACCCACGTGCTGAACGCCGTGGACCCGCGGTTCGTGATGCCGGTGTTCAACGGCTGTTTCGACGCCGGCGCCACCTACCTCGACATGGCGATGAGCCTTTCCTCGCGGCACCCCGATCACCCGTACGAGAAGACGGGGGTGATGCTCGGCGACGAGCAGTTCGAGGCCGCCGGTCGCTGGTCGGATGCAGGGCGGCTCGCGCTGGTAGGCATCGGGGTGGAGCCCGGGCTGTCGGACGTCTTCGCCCGGTACGCGGAGGACGAGCTGTTCTCCTCCATCGACGAACTCGGGGTCCGCGACGGTGCCAACCTGACCGTGGAGGGATACGACTTCGCGCCGTCGTTCTCCATCTGGACCACCATCGAGGAGTGCCTGAACCCGCCGGTGATCTTCGAGCGGGACCGCGGCTGGTACACGACCGCACCGTTCAGCGAGCCGGAGGTGTTCCACTTCCCGGAGGGGATCGGCCCCGTGGAGTGCGTGAACGTGGAACACGAGGAGGTGATCCTGATGCCGCGATGGACCGGGGCCCGGAAGGTGACCTTCAAGTACGGGCTCGGCGAGGAGTTCATCGGGGTCCTGCGGACCCTGCACAAACTGGGCCTCGACTCCACCGAACCGGTGTCCGTGAAGGGCGTTGCCGTGGCCCCCCGGGACGTCGTGGCCGCCGCGCTCCCGGACCCTGCCACCCTGGGCGACCGGATGAAGGGCAAGACCTGCGCCGGGCTCCTCGTCACGGGCCTGGGCAAGGACGGGGAGCCCCGCTCGGTCTACCTGTACCACGTGGTGGCCAACGAGTGGTCAATGGCGCAGTACAACTCCCAGGCCGTGGTGTGGCAGACGGCCGTCAACCCGGTGATCGCCCTCGAACTGCTGGCCGCGGGCACCTGGCGGGGCTCAGGGGTCCTCGGACCCGAAGCCTTCGACGCGCGGCCCTTCCTGGATCTGCTCGCCGCGGACGCCCCGGTGGGCTACGGATCCCCCTGGGGGATGGAGGAGCGCTGACCCTCGGAAGGGGAGGGGAAGCGTCGGGCCTCAGACGGCGGTCGCGGCGGGTTCCTGCAGCGGCGCGGGCTTCGGCTGGCGGCGCACTGTGCGGAGCATGTCCACGGTGAGGAGGATGAGCCCCACCCATACGAGGCTGAAGCCGATCCATCGCTCGAACGGCATCTCCTCGTGGAGGACGAGGAGCGCGAGCAGGAACTGGAGCACGGGCGCGAGGTACTGGAGCAGCCCGATGGTGGTGAGGGGCAGACGGCGCGCCGCCGCGCCGAAGAAGATGAGGGGGACCGCGGTGATGACGCCCGAGGCCGCCATGATCCAGAAGTGCCCCGCGCCCTCGGTGGTCAGGGTGGCCGTGCCCGTGGACCCGAGCCACAGCATGACGGCGAGGGCGATGGGCGCCAGGACCACGGTCTCGATGCTGAGGCTCGAGATCGCGTCCACGCGGGACCCCACCTTCTTCTTCGCGAATCCGTAGAGGCCGAAGGAGAAGGCGAGGGTCAGGGCGATCCACGGTACTGCGCCGTACCCGATCGCCAGCACGATCACGGCGAGGATGCCCATGCCGATCGCCGTCCACTGCAGCGGACGCAGCTTCTCGCGAAGCACCACGACGCCGAGCAGGACCGAGACGATGGGATTGATGAAGTACCCGAGGGAGGCCTCGATCGCCTGCCCGGTGGTGACCCCGTAGGTGTAGACCAGCCAGTTGACCGCGATCAGCAGTGCGGCGATGGTCAGGGTCCCCACGATCCGCGGCGTGCGCAGGGCCGTCAGGACGGGCCGCCAGGAGCGCAGCGCCGTGAGGAGCAGGGCGCAGAAGACCAGTGACCAGAGCACGCGGTTGGCCACGATCTCGACGGGGCCGGCAGGCGCCAGGACGAGGAAGTACAGCGGGAGCAGCCCCCACAGCCCGTACGCGCCGATGCCGAAGAGGACGCCCGTGGAGTTCTCGCTCCGTGCCGGCCTCGGTGTCTTCCCGCCTGTTGCAATCACGACGGCGTGAACGGGGCCCGGAAGGCCTTTATTCCCCCGCCGGTCCGATCCGGCACGCTCCCGGCGACGAATGCCGGGGGAGATGCGCGCCACTGTTTTCGTCGGCGTCGCCCTGCGCCATTTAGAATAAGGAACTGTGCGCTTATTTGCACCGTGGTAACCATCGGGAGCATTCCACCGGGAAGAAGGCTAATCAGTGTCTACCTCAGCTGCGGCACGACCGCTGCGGGTCGCGATCATCGGCGCCGGTCCGGCGGGTGTCTACGCTGCCGACATCCTGACGAAGTCGAACGAGGTCCAGGGGGGCGACTTCTCCGTCAGCATCGATCTCTTCGACCAGTACCCTGCACCCTACGGCCTGATCCGTTACGGGGTCGCCCCGGACCACCCGCGCATCAAGGGCATCGTCAACGCTCTCCACAAGGTGCTGGACCGCGGCGACATCCGTTTCCTCGGGAACGTGAACTACGGACGCGACCTCACCCTCTCGGACTTCCGGCGCTTCTACGACGCCGTCATCTTCGCCACCGGCGCCATCAGGGATGCGGACCTGGACATCCCGGGCATCGGGCTCGAGGGCTCCTTCGGGGGCGCCGACTTCGTGTCCTGGTACGACGGGCACCCCGACGTGAGCCGGGACTGGCCGCTCGACGCCCGCGAGATCGCCGTGATCGGCAACGGGAACGTGGCGCTCGACGTCGCCCGCATCCTGTCCAAGCACGCCGACGACCTCCTCTCCACCGAGATCCCGGACAACGTCTACCAGGGGCTCAAGGCCTCGCCCGTGACCGACGTCCACGTCTTCGGCCGTCGCGGACCCGCCCAGGTGAAGTTCACGCCCCTGGAACTGCGGGAACTCTCGCACTCGCGCGACGTCGACATCGTCCTCTACCCCGAGGACTTCGACTTCGACGCCGGCTCGGAGGCGCAAATCGCCTCGAACAACCAGACCAAGACCATGGTGAAGACGCTCACCAACTGGCTGGTCGAGGACGAACCGACGGGTGCATCGCGGCGCCTCCACCTGCACTTCCTCCATTCGCCGGTCGAGGTCCACGATTCCCCCGAGACCCCGGGCAGGGTCGCGGGGATGCGGTTCGAGCGCACGGAACTGACCGGGGACGGCAGTGTCCGCGGGACCGGCGAGATCATCGACTACCCGGTCCAGGCCGTCTACCGGGCCATCGGCTACTTCGGGTCGGAGCTGCCCGAGGTGGGCTTCGATGCGAAGCGCGGCGTCATCCCCAACGAGGGCGGGCGCGTCATCGACGAGGACGGCAGGCCCGTGCCCGGCATCTACGCCACCGGGTGGATCAAGCGCGGACCGGTAGGGCTGATCGGCCACACCAAGGGTGACGCGCTCGAGACCATCGGGTACCTCCTCGAGGACCGGCTGAATCTCCCGCCGGCCGAGGAGGGGTCCGAGGACGCCATCATCGAGCTCCTCGAGGAGCGCGGCGTCCGGTACACCACCTGGGAGGGATGGCTGAAGCTGGATGCCCACGAGATGAAGCTGGGAGCCAACTTCGTCAACACGTCGGGCAACGCCGAGCTCGTCAGGGAGCGCGTGAAACTCGTGCCCCGCGAGGACATGGTGGCCATTTCCCGCGGTGAGTAGTCCGGCTACACTGTGACCTGTCCCACGCCATCCATGGGACTGGTCACGAAGCGGAGTGCCGATGTCGCCGTCCCGTTCACTAGCCGAAGCCGAGCTCTCCTCCGACGCGCTTCAGCGAAGAGCCTATGCAGCGCACGAGGCACTGGGGCGGGGCGCCGGAGTCGACGGTGACCTCCGCGGCGTCGTCCGGGAATCGTGGCGGAGGTCGCTCGGCTTCCTCCGTGATCCCGCCGCCGCCGAGGCCCGCCTCTTCTGCTCCGAGGAGGAGCTCGAGACCTACCGTCAGGGTCACCCCCTGGCCGCCGTCATGCCTGTGATCGACCGCTTGCTCGTCCAGCCGAGCCTGGAAGCGGGGATGCTCGTGGCGGTCGGCGACGAGAACGGGCGCCTCCTCTGGGTCGACGGTGATCGCGAACTGCGGCGCCGGGCGGAGGGCATGCTCTTCGTCCCCGGAGCGGACTGGTCCGAATCGACCGTCGGCACGAGTGCACCCGGCACGGCGCTCGCCGTCGACCGCAGCGTGCAGATCGCCGGGGCAGAACATTTCAGTCGCAAGGCCCATCCGTGGAGCTGCACGGCGGTGCCCGTGCACGACCCCGACTCCAGGACGGTGCTCGGCGTCGTCGACATCACGGGCACCCACGATGCCGTCGCCACCCACACGCTGGCTCTCGTCGAAGCGGCGGTCGCGGCCGCGGAGGCGCAACTGAGCATCCACCGGCTGCAGGACCGGCTGCCGCGCACGAAGCGCCGAAGGCCGGGGCGTCCCCAGGCGGCCCTCTACCGGAACAGCCTGCAGATCCTGGGCATCGACCACGGGGTGGTCCACACCGGCGGCGCCTCGCTGGAGTTGAGCCTCCGGCACGCGGAGCTGCTGACCATCCTCGCCCTGCATCCGGAAGGGCTCACCGCGGACCAGCTGGCCACCATGGCCTACCCGGAGGAGGCGTCCGGGACGACGGTCCGGGCGGAGATCCTGCGGCTGCGGAAGGTTCTGGCGCCATACGGGGACGCCACCGTGCCGCAGTCCCGCCCCTACCGGTTGCCGGGCCAGCTGGTCGTGGACGCGGTGCAGGTCCTGAGCTACCTGCAGCGTGGCGCCCACCGCATGGCACTCGGGATCTACCGCGGGCCCGTCCTCCCGCGCTCGCAGGCACCCGCGATCATGAGGCTGCGCAACGAGGTGTCGGTCCTCCTGCGCGATGCCGTGCTCAACGACGGCGCACCGGAAACCGTGCTGCAGTACCTCGCGCTCGCGGAGGCGGAGTACGACGCCGAGGCGTGGCAGCTCGCCCTGCGCGTGCTGCCGCGGCGCTCCCCACGGCGGGCCGCGGTCGTGGCCCACGCGGAATGGCTCGACGCCGAACTGGGGACACCCTCGACGTCCCCCTCAATTTCTCCTAAAGTTTGTTAGCCAATCGCAATAATCCGTCGTCGTACGGGCCGAGGCCGGGTTAACGTTATGCCAGATGGCTGAAGAATCCGCCGGACGGAATTTCCCGGCGGCTGTCCTGACGCAGCAGACGGGCAAGGGGGGATACTCATGACGCAATCCACTAGGCACCCGGCCGGGCCGGCCCGGAGCGCCCGGTCGTCGCGCACCACCATGCATGCCAGCCTGGCGATCGTTGTCTGCTTCGTCGGCTTCCAGGGCTTCGTGCCGCAGTCGTGGGAGGCCGCCTCCGTGATCTCGTCCGGGCCGGCGTCCGCTTCGACCGTCGCCCGGTCCGGGAACGACGCACTGTCGCCGACGGGCATCGTGGGCCCGTCACTGCTGATGCCCCTCGGGGCCATCGACCCCCTGGACGCCCTCGCTCCCGGTCGGCCGCCGCTCGGCCTTCCGTCGCTCGGCCTTCCGCCGGTCAGCGTGCCGCCGATCAGCGACAGTGAGCCTGCCGGCCCCGAGGTCTTGATGACGTCCGCCCTGCGTCGACCGATGGCGGGCACCCTCTTCGCACCCCTCGACGGACTCGTGCCCAGCTCGTCCTTCGGTTATCGGACCAGCCCGATCTCCGGGGAAGCGGGAGAGTTCCACACGGGCCAGGACTACGCCGCTCCCTGCGGCACACTCGTCTACGCCGCCGACGCCGGCACGGTGCGGGCCGTGGGCTGGCATCCGTGGGGTGGCGGCAATCGCGTCGAGATCGACCACGGCAACGGCCTGATCACGAGCTACAACCACCTGCAGGGCATCTCCGTGGAGAAGGGCGATGCCGTCAACGGCGGCGACCCGATCGCTGAACTCGGAACCACGGGATCCTCGACCGGCTGCCACCTGCACTTCGAGACGATCCTCGACGGCGAGCACGTGGACCCCCTCGAATGGAGGATGGCCCCCATACACCACGGAAAGCGCGCCGGGGTGTTCAGGGACTACAGCCCTGAGGGCAGCGGCGCCGTGGTCATTCCGGCATGGGCGCAGTCCACCACACGGTCCGACCAGCCTGTACAGGGCGGTCATCCGGTCCACGCTGCGCCGTGGGGCGGGAACGCCATCGCTGAGGCGGGCCGTGCGGCCGGCGGCGCTGCGCCGGGACCTGAGAACCGGGCGCCGTCTCCCGGCGTCTCCACAGGATCGTCGAGCAGCAAGCCCGTGACGAAGCCGGTCGAGAAGCCCGCGCCGAAGCCGGTTGAGAAGCCTGCGCCGAAGCCGGTTGAGAAGCCTGCCGAGAAGCCTGCGCCGAAGCCGGTTGAGAAGCCTGCCGAGAAGCCTGCGCCGAAGCCGGTTGAGAAGCCCGCGGAGAAGCCTGTCGAGAAGCCTGCCGAGAAGCCAAGTGACGACTCGGTCGAGGAGTCTGCCGAGAAGCCCGCGGAGAAGCCGGCGGAAAAGCCTAGTGAGGACTCGGTCGAGGAGCCGGCGGAGAAGCCTGCTGAGGAACCAACCGGGAAACCGGACGAAGATCCGGCCGTGAAGCCCGCGCCGACCGATCCTACTCCTGCCCCAGCTCCAGCTCCGGCTCCTGCACCAGCCCCGGCACCGGCTCCGGCGCCCGCCCCGGCTCCTGCCCCTGCACCGGCTCCTGCACCAGCCCCGGCTCCTGCACCCGAACCGGCTCCCGCTCCTGCCCCGGCACCCGCAACACCGGAAGCGCCATGCGACACGGAGCCGTCGACGCCGGAGAATCCGGAGGCGGGGAAATCCGTCGACGGTGCCGATCCCGCAGCGCAATCGCAGCCGCCAGCCGGAACGCCGGATCCAGCGGTGGAAGCGGCCCCGGGCGACGGCACCGAGCCGAAGCCCGGCGACGCGACGGACCCTGCCCAACCGTCGTGTGAGGACCCGGACGCACCGGCCGATCCTGCTCCCGCCCCGACCGACCCCGCCGCGACCGCACCCGCCCGGCCGGCCGAGGACCAGGCGGCGCCCGCGGGCGGGGAAGGCTGACGTAACGGCGCAGTAACCCGAGGGGACCTCGGCGCCGTCGCTCCCCATGCAACGTCGATGCAACCTCTGCGCTCCTAGTGTGGGTCCCAGGGACGACGACGTCCTGCATCCACGGAGTTCAAGGAGTTCGACGATGACTGTTTACGCCCAGCCTGGCCAGGATGGATCGAAGGTCAGTTTCAAGCCGAGGTACGAGAACTGGATCGGTGGGGAGTGGGTTTCCCCCATCAAGGGCCAGTATTTCGAGAACATCTCCCCGGTGACGGGTAAGGCCTTCTGCGAGGTGGCGCGTGGCACCGCCGAGGACATCGAACTGGCGCTGGACGCAGCCCACAAGGCCGCCCCCTCCTGGGGCAAGACCTCCGCAGCAGAGAGGGCCCTGGTCCTCAACCGCATCGCGGACCGCATGGAGGAGAACCTCGAGATGCTCGCGGTGGCGGATACCTGGGACAACGGCAAGCCCGTCCGTGAGACCCTCGCCGCGGACATCCCCCTCGCGATCGACCACTTCCGGTACTTCGCCGCCGCCATCCGCGCCCAGGAGGGCAACCTGTCCCAGCTGGACGAGGACATGACGGCCTACCACTTCCGCGAGCCGCTCGGTGTCGTCGGGCAGATCATCCCCTGGAACTTCCCGATCCTCATGGCGACGTGGAAGCTCGCCCCCGCGATCGCCGCAGGGAACGCCGTCGTGCTCAAGCCCGCGGAGCAGACGCCGTCGTCGATCCTCGTCCTCATGGAACTGATCAGCGACATCCTGCCCGCGGGCGTCATCAACGTCGTGAACGGATTCGGCGTGGAGGCCGGCAAGCCGCTCGCCTCGAGCAAGCGCATCCGCAAGATCGCGTTCACCGGTGAGACGACCACGGGCCGGTTGATCAGCCAGTACGCGAGCCAGAACCTGATCCCGGTCACGCTCGAGCTCGGCGGCAAGAGCCCGAACATCTTCTTCTCGGACGTCGCGGACAGCAACGACGCGTTCTACGACAAGGCACTCGAGGGCTTCGCACTCTTCGCGCTGAACCAGGGCGAGGTCTGCACCTGCCCCTCCCGCGCACTCGTGCAGGGCTCCATCTACGACTCGTTCATGGCCGATGCCATCGCCCGCGTGGAGAAGATGGTGCAGGGCAACCCGCTGGACACCGACACGCAGGTGGGGGCCCAGGCTTCGAACGACCAGCTCGAGAAGATCCTGTCCTACATGGACATCGGCCGGCAGGAGGGTGCCAAGGTCCTCACCGGCGGCGAGCGGAACATCCTCGGCGGCGACCTGGCCGAGGGCTACTACGTGAAGCCCACCGTGTTCGAGGGGACCAACAGCATGCGGGTGTTCCAGGAGGAGATCTTCGGTCCCGTGGTCTCGGTGACCCGGTTCAACGACTACGCCGAGGCCCTCGAGATCGCCAACGACACCCTCTACGGGCTCGGCGCGGGCGTCTGGTCGCGGAACGGCAACGTGGCCTACCGTGCGGGGCGCGAGATCCAGGCGGGGCGCGTCTGGGTGAACAACTACCACGCCTACCCGGCCGGTGCGGCGTTCGGCGGCTACAAGTCCTCGGGCATCGGCCGCGAGAACCATGCCATGATGTTGGATCACTACCAGCAGACCAAGAACCTGCTGGTCAGCTACTCCGAGTCCAAGCTCGGGTTCTTCTAGGAGATGCCATGACCGTCGAGGCCTCGGTGACCATCCCGGGCGAGACCGTCTCGCGGGTGGCGCTCACCGACGCCGCCGTCGAACTGCTGGACAAACTGTGGCTCATCCACGGGCCACTGATGTTCCACCAGTCCGGCGGGTGCTGCGACGGCTCATCGCCGATGTGCTATCCGGCGGGAGAGTTCATCACGGCGGAGGCCGACATGCTGCTCGGCGTCCTGGACATCTCGGAGGGGGTCCCCACGGAATCCGGGGAGGGTGAGCCACGGCTCATCGATTTCTGGATGTCACGGGAGCAGTTCGAGTACTGGCGCCATACGCACCTGACGGTCGACGTCGTCCAGGGCCGGGGGAGTGGCTTCTCCGTGGAGGCGCCGGAGGGCAAGAGGTTCCTCATCCGCTCCCGGCTGATGGACTAGGGATCATGGAAGGGCCCGGCGCACGTCATGCGCCGGGCCCTTTCCATGCGCGGCCGATGCCCTGTGTCAGGGGTGGCCGTGATGGGCGGGGTCCACGGCGAGGACGATGCCGAGGAGATCCGTGAGGGCGTGCCCGAGCTTCGGGTCCACGAGTTCGTAGCGCGATCGCCGCCCCTCGGGCACCGACACCACGAGGCCGCACCCCCGCAGGCAGGACAGGTGGTTGGACAGGCTCTGGCGACTGACGCCGAGCAGCCCCGCCAGCTCGGTGGGGTAGGCCGGCGCATCCCGCAAGGCCACGAGGATCCGCACGCGCGTCGGATCGGACAGGGCCGTGCCCACGCGTTCCAGGACCGACGTCGAGGTCAGGGTCTGCAGCATCAATGCGTCAGCTCCGTCTCGTGGTGCATATGGCCCAGCGGCTCGATCTGGAAGGTGCAGTGGTCGATGCTGACGTCGAAGTGCTTGCCGACGCACTCCTGGAGCTGGTCGAGCACGGCGTGCGCCGAGCCGTCCCGGTAGCAGTCGTCGTCCACGACGATGTGCGCGGTGAGGACCGGCAGGCCCGTGGCGATCTGGGTGATGTGCAGGTCGTGGACGTCGCGGACGTGGGGCAGGCGCGCGATGTGGCCGCGGACCTCCTCGAGGTCGATGCCGGCGGGGGTGGATTCGAGCAGGACGTCGATGGTCTCGCGCAGCAGCTTCAGGGTCCGCGGGATGATCAGCGCGCCGATGAGCATGGCCACGACGGCGTCCGCGCGCATCCACCCCGTCAGGGTGATGATCACGGCGGCCACGATGACGGCCACCGACCCGAGGGCGTCGTTGAGCACCTCGAGGAACGCCGCCCTCAGATTGAAACTGGCGGTCCGGTGCCTTGCCAGCAGCCCGAGCGCAGCGAGGTTGCCCGCCAGACCGATCACGCCGAAGACGATCATCTCCGGGGCTGCGACGTCGGTCGGCGTGATGAGGCGCCGCACGCCCTCGAACAGGACGTAGGCTCCGACGGCGAGCAGGAACGCGGCCTGCAGCAGCGCCGCGATGACCTCCGCCCGGCGGAAACCCCACGAGCGCCGCGCCGACGCCGGCCGGACCGAGAGCGTGGCGGCCCCGAGCGCCATGGCCAGGCCTGCGGCGTCGGTCAGGACGTGCACGGAGTCGAAGAGAAGGGCGAGGCTCCCGGTCCAGAACGCCCCGATGATCTGGAACACGAAGACCCCGAGCGTGATGGCGAACGCGCCCGCCAGCGGACCGCGCCGGTCGGCGCCCGCCGGTGCGTGGTGGGAACCCATACCCCGATAGTACATCCGTCCGTGAACCCCGGGGGGGGGTGGGCGGGTCGCCGGCGGGGCCGGCGGGAACCGGCTACCGGTCGACGCCGGACATGTCCTCGTAGCGGTCGCCGACCGGGGCCGCGACGCCGTCCAGCTGTGCGAGCTGCTCCGGGGAGAGCGTCAGGGCGTCGGCCGCGACGTTCTCCTCCAGGTAGCGCACCTGCTTGGTCCCGGGGATCGGGGCGATGTCCGTGCCCTGCGCGAGGAGCCAGGCGAGGGCCACCTGTCCGGGCGTCGCCCCGAGCTGCCGGGCGACGTCGTCCACCTGCTCCACGATGCGGATGTTGGCCTGCAGGTTCTCGCCTGCGAAGCGCGGGTTGTTGCGGCGGAAGTCGGACTCGTCGAGCTGGTCGACCGAGCGGATGGTCCCGGTCAGGAAGCCGCGGCCGAGCGGCGAGTACGGGACGAAGCCGATCCCGAGCTCGCGGACGAGCGGGAGGATCTCACGCTCCGGGTCCCTGCTCCACAGCGAGTACTCGGTCTGGAGCGCCGTCACCGGGTGGACGGCGTGCGCCCTGCGGATCGTGGCGGGCGCCGCCTCGGACAGCCCGATGTGACGGATCTTGCCCTCGTCCACGAGGGAGGCCAGGGCGCCCATGGTGTCCTCGACCGGCACCGAGGGGTCCATGCGGTGCTGGTAGTAGAGGTCGATGTGGTCGGTGCCCAGCCGCCGCAGCGACCCCTCGACCGCGAGGCGCACGTTCTCCGGGCTGCCGTCGAGCCCCATGGCGTCGCCCGCCGTGTGGCGGATGGTGCCGAACTTCGTGGCCAGCACGACGTCGTCGCGCCTGGTCCGGAACGCCCGGCCGAGCAGTTCCTCGTTGGTGTACGGGCCGTACATCTCGGCGGTGTCGAAGAAGGTGACGCCGAGGTCGAGCGCGCGGTGCAGCGTGGCCGTCGCGCCGGCGTCGTCCTTCCCGCTGCCGGTGTAGAAGGCCGACATGCCCATGCAGCCGAGGCCGAGCCGGGAGACGTCGAGGCCCGAGCCGAGGGAACCGAGGGTGATGGTCTGCATGGGAGCCGCCTTCGCAGAGGAGAATGGGGGAGGAAGATGATGCCTCGGCCAGAGTACGCCCGGCAGGACCCCGGGGGCAGGGCCGTGAACCGACACTTTGTTGCACGGTGTGCAAGAATTCGCATACCCTTGGACCGTGCTGGAGACGACCGACGACGCGGTGCCCGTGGGCCGCCGCGAGCAGAACAAGATCGACACCCGGCGGGCGATCGCGGATGCCGCCTTCGACCTCGCGCTGTCCGTGGGGCCGGGCGCGTTCACCGTGGACCAGATCGTCGGGCGTGCCGGGGTCTCCCGCCGCACGTTCTTCAACTACTTCCACAGTGCCGAGGACGCCCTGACCGTGCGCACGGACGGATTCCTCGAACTGGCACTGGAGGTCTTCGGCCGGATGCCGCAGGACGAGCCCCTCTTCGACTCCATCATCCGCGCCTTCACCGAGACCACGCGCATGGAGGGTCTCTCGCAGCACGGTGCCCTCTTCCGCATGGCGGACACCAACCCGGACCTCCTGCGCGCGCAGCTGCACTCGTGGGAACGCGCCGAGGCGCGGATCGTGGAGGGACTGCGCCGGCGCCTCGGGGCGGACGCCTCCGAGCTCTACCTCACCGCCCTCGTGGGGAGCGTGCTGTCCTGCACCAAGGCGGCGATGCGCGACTGGGCGGCCCTGACCCCCGACTCCGCCGGCGACCCCGGGCAGGAGCTCGAGGGGCGCATCCTCGCAGCGCTCACCATGCTCCGCGACGGGTTCTCCCCTCGCGCCGTCGATCCCGCCCCCGTCACCCGGACCTGAATCCCTGCCTTTCCTCCCCCTCCCGTTCCCTTCCCGCTAGGACTCCTCCATGGCTTTTCTCCTCTACCGGCTCGGTTCCTTCGCGTTCCGGAGGCGGTGGTGGGTCGTCTCCGCATGGCTCGCCATCATGCTGGCGGTCGGCGCCGCCGCCGTCGCCTTCTCCGGGACGCTCACCAACAACTTCACCATCCCCGGCACCGAGTCGCAGCGGATCTCCGACCGGCTGCGGGAGGAGCTGCCGGAGGCGGTCGGCGGCACCGGCACCGTGGTGTTCACCTCCGACGACGGCGCCGCCTTCTCACCCGAGCAGCGTGAGGGCGTGCAGTCGGCCCTGGCCGGCATCGCAGCGCTCGACGGCGTCCGCGGCGTCATCGATCCCTTCGACGTCGCGGACCAGGTGGCGTCCGGCGGCGACGAGCTCGAGGCCGGCCGCGCGGAACTCGACGCCAGCGAGCAGCAGTTGAGTGCGGGCGAGGACCAGCTCGCGCAGGGCCAGCAGCAGCTCGACCAGCAGCGCGCACAGTTCGAGCAGGCGCGGGAGCAGCTTCCTGCCGCCCAGGCCGCGGCCACCGCGCAGCAGCTCGAGCAGGGCCAGGCCACCCTGGATGCGAGCCGCACCGAACTGGAGTCCGGGCGGGAGCAGCTGGAGTCCGGGCGTACGGAACTCGAGCTCGCCCAGCGGCAGCTCGAGGCCACCTCCGGGGTGAGGCTGGTGTCCGAGGACGGCTCCACCGGCGTCGCCAGCGTGCAGTTCGACCAGCAGATCAATGCTGTCTCGCCGGAACTGCGCGAAACGGTGCAGGAGACTGCGGCCGAGGCGGAGTCGGCAGGAGTGACGGTCGAGTACAGCAAGGAGATCGTCGAGGACGTCTCCGGGATCGTCGGGGCGACGGAGATCGTCGGGCTGGCTGTCGCCGCCATCGTCCTCGTCCTGATGCTCGGCACCCTCGTCGCCGCCGGGCTGCCGCTGCTCATGGCCATCGTGGGCGTGGGGGTGGGCGTGGGGATCACCTTCGCCCTGTCGGGGATCGTCGAGATGAACAGCATCTCCCCGGTCCTCGCCCTCATGCTCGGCCTCGCCGTCGGGATCGACTACTGCCTGTTCATCGTGAACCGGCACCGGACGCAACTGCTGCACGGCATGGACCTGCAGGAGTCGATCGCACGCGCCACCGGCACCGCAGGGAACGCCGTGCTCTTCGCGGGCATCACCGTGATCGTGGCCCTCGCCGCGCTCGCCGTGCCGGGCCTGCCGTTCCTGACCGTCATGGGTCTCTCCGCGGCCGGCACGGTGGCGGTGTCCGTCCTCGTGGCGCTCACCCTCACCCCGGCGCTCCTCGCCCTGATGGGGCGTCGCGTGATCTCGAAGCGCCGCTGGGCCAAGGCCGCCGGCCACCGGCACGCCGCCGCCTCCCTGGACACCGACGACAGCACGGCCCTTGCCGACCAGCGCGCCGCGAAGGGCGCGGGCTGGGGTGGCTTCGTGACACGGAAGCCCGTCCTGACGGTCATCGCCGGAGTGGTCCTGCTCGGCGTCATCGCCATCCCCGCCGCGCAGCTGCGCGTCGGCCTGCCCGACGGCGGCACGGAACCGGCCGATTCCACGGCGTTCCAGGCCTACAGCACCATCGGCGACAAGTTCGGGGCGGGCACCAACGGCCCGCTGATCGTCGTCGGATCCCTCCCCGAGACCGCCGACGAGGCGGAGCTCACCACGCTCCGGCTCGACGTCAACGACCGCCTGCGGGACGTGCCCGGCGTCGCCGCGTCCGTGCCCGCGACGGTGAGCGAGAACGGCCGCACCGCGATCTTCCAGGTCATCCCCGAGGAAGGACCGGCCAGCGAGGGCACCGAGAACCTGGTCCGCGACCTCCGCGCCGCGACCGGCGAGTTCGAGGACCGGACGGGCGTCGCGATCGCCGTGACCGGTCAGACCGCGGCGAACATCGACGTCTCCGCCAAGCTCATGGAGGCGCTGCCGGTATACCTCGCCATCGTGGTGGGCCTGTCCCTGATCCTGCTCCTGCTGGTGTTCCGTTCCATCCTCGTCCCCGTCATCGCGACCGCCGGGTTCCTGCTCTCGCTGCTCGCCAGCTTCGGCGCGACGGTCGCCATCTACCAGTGGGGCTGGCTCGGCGACGTCTTCGGGGTCACGAACCCGGGCCCGATCCTCAGCTTCCTGCCCATCATCCTGATCGGGGTGCTCTTCGGCCTCGCGATGGACTACCAGATGTTCCTCGTGTCCGGCATGCGGGAGGCGTACGTCCACGGGGACGATCCGAAGGCCGCGGTGCGTATCGGCTTCAGCCATGGTGCCCGGGTGGTCACGGCCGCCGCGATCATCATGGTCTCCGTGTTCGCGGGATTCGTGTTCTCGCACCTGGCCATGGTGCGCCCCATCGGCTTCGGCCTCGCCTTCGGGGTGCTCCTCGACGCCTTCGTGGTCCGCATGACCCTCGTCCCGGCCGCCATGTACCTGCTGGGCCGGCACGCCTGGTGGCTCCCGGCATGGCTCGAGAAGATCCTCCCCGACGTCGACGTCGAAGGAGCCCGGCTCCTGCGCGACGAGAAGAAGGAGAGCGTCCCCGTTCCCGTGTGACATCGGGAGCCGGCGTCGCGGGGACGGGCAGCGGGAAAGAGGCGGGGACGTGCGCCGTCCCCGCCCGAGGTCCTCAGGCGCCGAGGTAGCGTCCGGGCTTGTGGTTGAGCGCCACGACGAGGTTCAGCACCACGGCGCCGACGGCGGAGAGCAGCACGCTCGCCGGCTCGACGACGGCGAAGGAGACAAGGATGACGGTCGTGTCGAGAGCCATCTGCACGTACCCGGCACGCCAGCCGAGCCGTTCCTGGAGGATCAGGGCGAGGATGTTGAAGCCACCGAGGCTCGCGCGGTGGCGGAAGAGGATCAGCAGTCCCACGCCGGCCAGCAGGTTCCCGCCGAGCGCCGCGTAGAGGGGGTGCAGGGTCAGCCCGCCGAGCGCCACCGGGTGCAGGGAGGCCAGGCCTGCGACGAGCGCCACGGCCACCATGGTGCGCAGCGTGAAGTTCCAGCCCTTCTTCCACACGGCGAGGGCGAAGAACGGGACGTTGACCACGAGGAACAGGACACCGAAGGACAGCCCGCCCGCATAGCTGAGGAGCATGGCGAGGCCTGCTGTCCCGCCGGTGACGGCGCCGCTCGTGGTGAGCAGGAAGAGGCCGAGGGACACCGTGAAGGTACCCGTGACCATGCCCAGGATGTCCTCGGCCACCGAGTGCCTGACGATGACGTCGGCGCGGGCCGGGGCGGGGGCTGTCGTGGTGTCCATGGCGGCAAGCTATCACCGGCCGGTGCTGCCTCATGCACGGGTGGCCGCCGATGTGAACAAGGGCACAGGAACGGCGTCACCGACGCCGGCTCCGCGGACGCGGCGATCGCTTTCCCACTCGCCCCCGATCTCCGGTACGGTAGAAAAATAAGCTGGCTTACGGACGCGCCCTGATGGATGTGCCATGCGCTGGATCAGGGGTGCGGCGTCGCCGCGACGAGGAGGTGGACGTGCTCGAATACGTAGGCAGCAGGCTCGAGCAGATCCTGTTCGCCAGTTGGCAGCATTTCTCACTCGTGGTCCAGTGCCTCGTGATCGCGACGATCCTCGCCATCGCCGTCGCGGCGCTCGTCTACCGCAGTCCAGCCCTCACCTCCGTCGCGAACAGCGTCACCGCGATCGGCCTGACCATCCCGTCCTTCGCCCTCATCGGCCTCCTGATCGCCCCGTTCGGCTTCGGCGTCGCGCCGGCCGTGATCGTGGTGGTGTTCTTCGCCGTCCTGCCGATCCTGCGCAACGCCGTCGTCGGCCTGACCAGCGTGGACCGTTCGATCGTCGAATCCGCCCGGGGTGTCGGGCTCAGCCGCTTCCAGACCTTCCGCCGCATCGAGCTGCCCATGGCGTGGCCCGTCATCCTGGCAGGTGTGCGGGTCTCGGCGCAGATGGTCATGGGCATCGCCGCGATCACCGCATACGTCCTCGGGCCCGGCCTCGGCGGGTTCATCTTCACCGGTCTGGCCCGGCTCGGCGGCGCCAACGCCCTCGAATCCGTCGCCACCGGGATCATCGCCGTCGTCCTCCTGGCCATGGTGCTCGATCTCCTTCTGGTCGGCCTCGGCCGGCTCACAATCCCGCGAGGTATCCGTGTCTGACAGCATTCCCGCCACCCCTGCGTCCGCGGCCCCCTCGGCCGAGATCACCGGCGCGAGCATCCTGCTGGACAAGGTCAGCAAGCGGTATCCCGGTCAGGCCAAGGCGGCCGTCGACGGACTCACCATGGAGATCCCGGCCGGCAAGATCGTCATGCTGGTGGGTCCCTCGGGCTGCGGCAAGACCACCACCCTGAAGATGATCAACCGCCTGATCGAGCCCTCCGAGGGGCGGATCGTCCTCGACGGCGACGACGTGACGGCGATCGACGGCGACGCCCTGCGCCGCCGAATCGGCTACGTCATCCAGGCCGGCGGCCTGTTCCCGCACATGACCGTCGCGACGAACATCGCGATCGTCCCGAAGATGCTCGGCTGGGGCAAGGAACGCGTGGCCGCCCGTGTGGACGAGCTCCTCGAGCTCGTCTCCCTCGACCCGGAGCAGTACCGCGACAGGTTCCCCCGGGAGCTCTCCGGCGGGCAGCAGCAGCGCGTGGGCGTCGCCCGGGCGCTCGCCGCGGATCCGCCCGTGCTGCTCATGGACGAGCCGTTCGGCGCCGTGGACCCGATCACCCGGGTGCGCCTGCAGGACGAGCTCATCAGCATCCAGAAGGAGCTGCAGAAGACGATCGTCTGCGTCACCCACGACTTCGACGAAGCGGTGAAGCTCGGGGACTGGATCGCCATCTTCACGGAGGGCGCGCAGCTGGTGCAGTACGACACCCCGGCGCGCATCCTGGCCGAGCCCGCCAACGAGTTCGTGGAGAACTTCATCGGCGCAGGTGCCGGGCTCAAGCAGCTGACCCTCACGCGCGTCAACGAGGTGTCCCTGCAGTCCGCCGTGACCGCGTCCCCCGGCGATCTCGCCTCCGACGTCCTCTCGCGCCTGGACCAGCAGGGGGACGACCACGCCGTCATCATCGACGGCCGGAACCGGCCGCTGCAGTGGCTGTCGAGGAGGCAGCTCGCCCGGCTGGAGCGGATCGGCGGGGACAGCGATCCGCGTCTCCCGGTCATCGGCGAGCGCGCCACCCTGAACGACGCCCTCGACATCATGCTCGTCTCGAGTGTGGGCGCGGCGCTCGTCACCGGTGGACGTGACAGCTTCCGCGGCGTCGTCGACGTGGAGACCATCATGGTCGCGATGAGCCAGGCGCACGCCCATGCGCGTACCTCCCACGCCGAGGGCAAGCCGGTCGGCATCAACACCGGCGCGCTCACCACACAGCCGGGAACCGGCGTCGAGCCCGAACCCCTGCACCCGGCCGTCAGGGGTGGCTCGGGTGAGTAGTCGAGCGGGCGCTCCCGCCGACGCGGCTGTCCAGGGCGCGACGTCGGGTACCGGCACCTCCCTCGTCCCGCGCGGGGCCGCCGATCCCCTCACCGTCAGCACGGGCCGCGGCTGGCGCCCGCTGCTCCTGCAGCTCGCAGGCATCCTCCTGGCAGGGGGTGCCCTGGCCCTCTGGCTCACGACGGCGGAGCTCACCCCGACGGAACAGATCACCCTCAACCCGACCTCCCTCCTCATCTACACGCGGGAGCACCTGGCGCTGACGCTGCTGTCCGCCGCGATCGTGCTCCTGCTCGCCGTCCCGCTCGGCATCCTGCTGACCCGGAAGCCGTTCCGGCGGCTGGCCGGGGGCATCCTCGCGGTCGTCAACATCGGCCAGTCCGCGCCCGCCATCGGACTCGTGGTGCTGCTCGCCGCCTGGCTCGGCTTCGGTTTCCGCGCGGCCGTGACGGCGCTCGTGGTCTACGCGCTCCTTCCGGTCCTCCGGAACACCATGGTCGGCATCGGCCAGGTCGACGACCGGCTGGTCGAGGCCGGCCGGGGGATGGGCATGAGCGCCGCGGCGGTCCTCTTCCGCGTGGAACTTCCCCTCGCGGTGCCCATCATGCTCGCGGGCATCCGCACGGCACTGGTGCTGCTCGTGGGCACGGCCGCGCTCTCCACATTCATCAACGGCGGAGGGCTCGGCATCCTCATCAGCACCGGGGTCAATCTCAACCTGACGCGCCTCCTCGTGGCCGGCGCCGTGAGCGTCGCCCTTCTCGCACTACTCGTGGACTGGGTGGGGCGCGTCGTCGAACTCCTCGCCCGTCCGAAGGGACTCGCATGAGCCGCCATCCAGGCCCCCGCCGACTCCGTCTCCGCGCGGGCGTCGCGCTGGCCGGCGCCGCCGCCGTCGGCCTCCTCCTGGCCGGGTGCGGACTGCAGCCCGCCACGTCCTACGTCCCCGCCGCCGGCCCCGGCTCCATCCAGCCCATCGAGGGCGCCGACGGCGCACCCCTCACCGTGACGTCCAAGAACTTCACGGAGCAGCTGATCCTCGGGAAGATCTCCGTCCTGGCGGCGCAGGCCGCGGGCTTCGACGTCACGGACCTGACGAATGCGCCAGGGTCGCAGCCGCCCCGCGACCTGATCCTCTCGGGTGAGGCAGACCTGACGTGGGAGTACACCGGGACGGCCTGGCTCGCCTTCCTGGGCGAGGAGGCAGGCATCGCCGACCAGCAGGAGCAGTGGGAAGCGGTCCGTGAGGCCGACATCGCCAACGGGCTCGTCTGGGGCGGCCCTGCGCCGCTGAACAACACCTACGCCATGGCCGTGCGGACCGAGGCCATCCCGGAGCTGGGCGGCATCACCACGATGTCAGGGCTCACCCAGTTGCCGCCCGAGCAGCGGACGTTCTGCGTGGAGGCGGAGTTCAACTCCCGGGCCGACGGGATGACGCCCATGCTGGAGCACTACGGCCTCGAGCGCGGAGCGGCGACCGGCGTCCCAGACGCGAACATCGGTATCTACGACACGGGGGCCATCTACGGGGCGACCGACACCGGCGCCTGCAACTTCGGCGAGGTCTTCGCCACGGACGGTCGCATCGAGGCCCTGGACCTGACCCTCCTCGAGGACGATCTCGGGTTCTTCCCGGCCTACAACGCCGCGCCCGTGTACTACGCGGAGACCCTCGAGGAGTTCCCCGAACTCCAGGAGGTGTTCGACGCCATCACCCCGACCCTCACGGACGAGGCGCTGCGCGTCATGAACCTGCGCGTCGACGTCGAGGGTGAGGAACCCGCCGACGTCGCCTTCGACTTCATGGTGGACAACGGCTTCATCTCCAGGCCCTAGCGGGCCGGAGCCGGGACGGGCCGCCCGGCCGTCACGCCGATCAGGGACAGCCAGGCGCGGGCCTCCGCGCTCTCCGTGAAGTAGCGGGTCCGGCTGCGCGACTGGGCGATGAACGCTGCGAGCACCCGGTCCACGGGGTCGCTGCCGGTCAGCCCGATCGGCCCCGCGTGGTGGTAGGCGACGAGCATCTTGCGCGCGGGCGGGGTGATGTGCCGCACGAGGTTGAGGTGCACGAGCACCGGGGAGGCGTGCCAGCGCGGGAAGTGCGTGATCGTGTTCGCGAGGACGTCGAGTTCTCCCGGCCCGATCCCGATGCCGGGCCGCCAGAGGACCTCCAGGATCCCTTCGTCGTGGATGATCGTGAAGTCCTCCACGATGGCGCCTCCCTCGGTCGGCGCCCGCCGGTGCAGGCACTGTGCTGTGCAGTCTCCCACTGCGGGGGCATCCTCGCCTAACCGGCGTGCGGGGAGTGGGCGGCAACCCGCCACTGCTCGATCTCCGCCAGCAGCTCCCCGCGCCGTTGCTCCCCGAGGAACGCCGACCGTACCGAGTTCGCCGCGAGCCGCGCGCGCTCGTCGAGGCCCAGCCCGAACGCGTCCACCAGTGCCGCCAGGTTGTCGTCGAGGTAGCCGCCGAAGTACGCCGGATCATCCGAGTGCACCGAGACGTTCAGGCCGCGCGCGAGCATGTGCGGCAGGGGATGATCGCCGATGGCGTCGACGGTCCGCAGCCGCACGTTTGAGAGCGGGCACACCGTCAGTGGTACCTGCTCGAGGACGAGCCGTTCGACGAGCGCCTCGTCCTCGAGGCAGCGGATCCCGTGATCGATCCGGTCCACCGCCAGGACGTCGAGCGCCTCCCACAGGTAGGCGGGCGGGCCCTCCTCACCCGCATGCGCGACGCACTTCAGGCCGGCGGCCCGGGCCACGTCGTACACCTCCCGGAAGAGCGACGGGGGGTAGCCCGCCTCCGCCGAGTCCAGGCCGATCCCGATGATCGGTGCGTCCATCGCGAGGAGATCGCGCAGCACCACGAGAGCCTCCGCCGCGGGACGGTCCCGCAGGAACGCGGCGATCAGGGACGTGCTGATGCCGACGTCGGCCTCGCTCGTGGCCAGGGCGGCCGCCACACCGCCGACGCACGTCGCGAGGGAGACGCCGCGGGCCAGGTGCGCCTGCGGATCCATCATGATCTCCGCGTGGCGGACACCGGCAGCGGCCGCCCGGCGCAGGTACGCCCGGGTCATGTCCGTGAAGTCCTCCTCCGTGCGCAGCACCTCCATGTTCGCGTAGTAGAGGTCCAGGAAGGACTGCAGGTCGGTGAACGCGTACCGCGCGGCGAGGTCCGCGGGGTCGGCGTAGGGGAGGGTGATCCCGTTCCGTTCCGCGAGCGCGAAGATGAGCTCCGGTTCGAGGGTCCCCTCGATGTGCAGGTGCAGTTCGGCGCAGGGCAGTGGCAGCATGGCCCCAGCCTAGGAGGGACGGACGGCGGGCCGCCAGACGGCAGGGTGCTCGGACGGCCGGGGCGATCAGCACGGGTCTGGAGCCATGGGGGTGCTGCGGCGCCGCGGCTGCCGCGGTCAGCGCCCGGCCGACTCCCGGACGCCCCAGCTGGCGAGGAAGGGCAGCTTCTGCGCCGTCTCGGAGTCCGGCTGCGCCGTGTAGACGACGAGCACCTGGTCGGTGGCACGGGGCGGCGTGACCGTCTCGATGTCGAAGGAGAGGTCTCCGACGATCGGATGGAGGATCCGCTTGGCCGCGGACGCGTAGTCCTGGACGCGGTGGTCGGCCCACCACCGGGCCGCGTCGGCATCCCCTGAGCAGAGCTCGTCGATCAGGGCGACCAGCCGACGGTCATCGGGATACCGGCCCAGCTCGCCCCGCAGGGCCGCCACGGAGGCCGCCGCGAAGTGCTCCCAGTTCACGATGCGCTCACGCGCCAGCGGGTCGAAGAACATGAACCGGGGGAAGGACGACGACGGCCGCAGGCCGGTGAGCACGGAGGTGAGGAGCGTGTTGGTGGCCAGTACGTCACCGCGCCGGCCGAGGACCAGCGCCGGCATGTGGTCCAGCACGGTCATCAGGCGCAGCAGGCCGGGATCGGCCTGCTGGACTGCGGGCGTCGACGGCTTCGGGCGGTTCGAGGGGGCCGCCAGCGCGAACAGGTGGGCCTGTTCGACGTCGTCGAGCCGGAGCGCCGTCGCGAGGGAATCGAGGACGGCGCGGGAGATGTTCGCCTGCCGTCCCTGTTCCAGCCTGCTGTAGTAGTCGGGACTCACGCCCGCCAGGACGGCGAGCTCCTCCTTCCGCAGGCCGGGCACGCGCCGCGGCCCCGGGAAGGCGCGCAGTCCGACGTCGGCGGGCGTCAGGCTGTCGCGGCGGGAGCGGAGGAACGCTCCGAGCTGGGTGCGGTCGGCGGGCATCCTCCCACTGTAGGAGGTGGTCCCGCCCGCATCGTGGTCCTGCCGTGCCCCGGTCCGCCGCGGCCTGGTCCACCCGCCGCCCACCGCGTAGAACTGGGAGCATGACAACCACACCGGCATCGACCGCCCCGCCCGTGCTCCCCGACGGCGGAACCCCGCCGACGGGGCCGGGCTGATGCCCGCGCTCGCCCCCTTCGGGACGGACAGCACGGCCCTGGAGGTGGTCGAGGGCCTCGACCTCCGCGGCCGCGCCGCCGTCGTCACCGGCGGATCCTCGGGCATCGGCGTCGAGACCGCGCGGGCGCTGGCCCATGCGGGTGCCGCGGTGACTCTGGCCGTCAGGGATCCCGAGGCCGGCCGGCGCACGGTCGCGGACATCCGCAGCAGCAGTCCCGGCGCCACCGTGGACGTCCGGAGCCTGGATCTCGCGGACCCGGGCTCGGTGGTCCGCTTCACCGACGACTGGAGCGGACCGCTGCACCTGCTCGTCACCAACGCCGGGGTCATGATGACGCCGGAGCTGCGGACTCCCCAGGGGTGGGAGCTGCAGTTCGCCACGAACCACCTGGGGCACTTCGCCCTCACCACGGGACTCCATGCCGCACTCGCGGCGGCCGAGGGTGCGCGCATCGTGTCCGTGAGCTCGAGCGGCCACGGGAACTCGGACATCGTCTACGAGGACCTGTTCTTCGACCGCCGCCCGTACGATGCGGGGCACGCCTACGGGCAGTCGAAGACCGCGAACGTGCTCTTCGCGGTCGAGGCGACGCGGCGCTGGGCGGACGACGGCGTCACCGCGAACGCCGTCATGCCGGGTGGGGTGTGGACCGGTCTCCAGCGGCACTGGGACCCCGAGGCGCTCGCCGCGACGAAGGCGCAGGTCGCGGCGCTCGGCCTCACCGTCAAGACGCCCGCGCAGGGCGCCGCCACCTCGGTGTTCGCCGCGGTGTCACCGCTGCTCGAGGGAGTCGGCGGGCTCTACCTCGAGGACTGCCGTGCAGCGGACGTCGTGCCGGCGATCGTCGACGGGCTCCACGGTGTCCGGGACTACGCCCTGGATCCGGTCAGTGCCCGGAGGCTGTGGGAGGTCTCGCTCGCCCTCCTGGCCGGTTCATGACCCCGGGAACACGAAAGAGGGCGGACCCGTGCGGGTCCGCCCTCCTCAGGTCCTGCCGGAGCGCCTAGTAGAGCGCGGCTTCCGACTCGGCGGCCGGCGTCTCGCCGCTGCCGAGGTTCGCGGCGAGCTTCGCGCCGAGCTCGGCGTCGACGTTGGTCCAGTACTGGACGGCCCGGGCACGGATCTCGTCACTCTGCACACCGCCCACGGCACCGGTGATGGTCTCGAGGAAGCGCGCACGCTGGGCGTCGTCGAACACCTCGCGGTAGAGCGTCCCGGCCTGGCCGAAGTCGTCGTCCTCGGCGTGCAGCGAGTGCGCCGCGTACACGAGGTCGCCGTCGTTCTCCCAGCCGCCGTGGGCGCCGTACTGCGCCGGATCGGCGGCGGGTCCGCCCACCGAGTTCGGCGCGTAGACCGGGGTGGAGGCCGCGTTGAAGTGGTAGCGCGCCGCACCGTCCTTCGAGTAGTTGCGCACCTCGTTCTTCGGCATGTTCACGGGCAGCTGCGCGTGGTTGGTGCCCACACGGTAGCGGTGCGCGTCCGCGTAGGAGAAGATGCGCGCCTGCAGCATGCGGTCCGGGCTCGCGGCGATGCCGGGCACGAAGTTCGACGGCGCGAACGTGGCCTGCTCGATCTGCGCGAAGTAGTTCTCGGGGTTGCGGTTCAGCGTGAGCCTGCCCACCGGGATCAGCGGGTAGTCGGCCTGCGGCCACACCTTCGTGAGGTCGAACGGATTGAAGCGGTACGTCTTCGCATCGTCGTACGGCATGATCTGGACCTTGAGGTCCCAGCTCGGGTGGTTGCCCTTCGCGATGTTCTCCGAGAGGTCCCGCAGGTGGTGGTCGGCGTCGGACCCGGCGAGCGTCTCGGCCTCGTCGACCGTCAGCACCTCGTGGCCCTGGTTGGACTTGAAGTGGTACTTGACCCAGAACTTCTCGTTGAGCTCGTTGATCCACATGAAGGTGTGCGAGCCGTAGCCGTTCATGGTGCGCCACGAGTTCGGCAGGCCGCGATCACCCATCAGCCAGGTCACCTGGTGCGCGGATTCGGGGCTGAGGGTCCAGAAGTCCCACTGCATGTCGGCGTCGCGGAGGTTGGTGCCGGGCAGGCGCTTCTGCGAGTGGATGAAGTCGGGGAACTTGATGCCGTCGCGGATGAAGAACACCGGGGTGTTGTTGCCCACGAGGTCGTAGTTGCCCTCGGAGGTGTAGAACTTCAGGGCGAAGCCGCGAGGGTCCCGCCAGGTGTCGGGGGAGCCCTGCTCGCCGGCCACGGAGGAGAAGCGCAGGAGCGTCTCCGTCGTCGTGCCCTTCTGGAAGAGCGCGGCGCGCGTGTACATGCTGACGTCCTCGGTGGTCTCGAAGACACCGAACGCTCCGCCACCCTTGGCGTGGACCACGCGCTCGGGGACGCGCTCGCGGTTGAACTGCGCGAGTTTCTCGATGAGGTAGTGGTCGGTCAGCGGGATGACGCCGTCGCGGCCGAGGGCGGACGAGTTGCTGTCGTCGATGACGGGCGCGCCGGACTGCGTGGTGCTGAAGTTCGCGGACATAGTGCTCCTATTCCTGGTGGTGGGACTGGTGGTGGTGTGGGGCTGCCGGGCGGCAGTCGTCGCAGAGTCCCTGGTAGAGGACCTCTGCGACCTGGATGGTCATCCGGGAGGCGCCGGGCGACCACTCGGGGGTGAGGCAGGGCGCATGCCCGACGGCGCAGTCGACGTCCTCGATCCGCCCGCAGCCGGTACAGACGGCGTGGTGGTGGTTGTCGTCCACGCGGGTCTCGTAGCGGGCAGGGGAGTGCGGTGTCTCGATGCGGCGCAGCAGGCCGACGGCGGTGAGATCGGCCAGGATCACGTACACGGACTGCACGGTGATCTGGGGCAGTTCGGCGCGGACCGCGCCGGCGGCGTCGTCGGCGGTGGCGTGTGGCGACTGCTCGACGGCGGCGAGGACGGCGAGTCGCTGGCGCGTCACGCGCCGCTGGTGCGCGTGCAGGGCAGCGGACCACCGGGCCTCGCGGGTCGCGCCTCTCGTCTCCATCATTGCTTCAGTGAACCAGTAAATCTGAATTTGTCATAATAGGGGCCGCGAACTTCTCCACCACGCGGCCCGTGCAGTCGGTATCGTTGACAGGATGAACCTTTTTGTGCGCGGCTGGGCCTGGGCGCTGGACTACGCCTACGTGGGCTTCTGGCAGGCACACGGCTTCCTGCTGCGGGCCGATCCCACGCGCTACCGGACGCCGCCCGCGGGGGCGCCGGCCGGCAAGGCGCCCATCCTGCTCCTTCCCGGCATCTACGAGACCTGGCAGTTCATGCGGCCCATCGCCCACCACCTGCACCGGGCAGGGCACGCGGTGCACGTGGTGCAGACGCTGGGGTACAACCGCGGCACGGTGGAGGACATGGCGCACCTCGCCGCCGCCCACCTGGAGGAGCACGATCTCACCGACGTCGTCCTCGTCGCGCACAGCAAGGGTGGCCTGATCGGCAAGTTCCTCCTGACGATGTCGAGCGTGGCTCCGCGTGTCGACCGCCTCGTGGCGGTGAACACCCCGTTCTCCGGATCCATCTACGCCGCCTTCTTCCTGCTGCCCAGCATCAGAGCGTTCTCGCCGTACAACCGCACGGTGCGGATGCTCCGGACACACCTCTCCCTGAACTCACGCATCACCTCGATCTACGGGCGGTTCGATCCGCACATCCCGGGCGGCAGCTTCGTGGAGGGGGCCCGCAACGTGCAGCTCGAGACGATGGGCCACTTCCGGCCCATCGCCGACCGCCGGGTCCTGCGGGAGATCGATCGGGCGATCGCGGCGCGGACCACCGGCACCGCCTGAGCAATACCTCCTCGACGCGCCGCAACCGTTGCCGGAGCGAATCAATCCGCCGCTAGACTTCACCCGTGCCCAGACTCCTCGCCGACATCACCCCGCTGAAGGAGAGTCCGGCATTCCGGAGGCTCTACATCGGCACGGCGCTCTCGGCGATCGGTACGCAGCTCACCATCGTGGCCGTCAGCCTGCAGATCTACTCCCTCACGCAGTCCACCCTCAGCGTGGGTCTGCTCAGCCTGTTCGCCCTCGTACCCCTGGTGGTGGCGGGCCTCTACGGCGGCGCGATCGCCGACGCGCAGGACCGCCGCACGGTCGCGCTGCTCTCGGGGCTGGCGCTGTGGGCCACCACGGCGGCCATTGCGCTGCAGGCGTGGATCGGCGTGGACAGCGTGGGGCTGCTCTACGCCCTGGTCGCCATCCAGTCCGGTGCCGCCGGCATCAACCAGCCCACGCGGAGCTCCATCATCCCGCGGCTCGTGCGACCGGCGCTGCTGCCCGCGGCCAACGCCCTGAGCATGATCACCTTCGGCCTCGCCTTCACGGTGGGTCCGTTGCTCGCGGGAGTCCTCGTGGCGCAGGTGGGCTACGCCTGGACGTACACGGTCGACGTCGTCACCTTCACCTTCGCGCTGTGGGCCCTCTACCGGCTCCCGTCGCTGCCGCCCGAGGGTCCCACGCGGCGGGCCGGCCTCGCGACCGTGCTCGAGGGGTTCCGCTTCCTCGGTACGCGGCCGAACATCCGTATGACCTTCATCCTCGACCTCATCGCCATGATCACGGCGCAGCCGCGGGCGCTGCTGCCGGCCGTCGGTGCGGTGCTCATCGGAGGGGGCGAGCTGACCGTGGGCATCCTGCTGGCCTCCGGGGCGTTCGGCTCGGTGCTCGCCGGGCTGTTCTCCGGCCCGCTCGGGCACATCCACAAGCAGGGTCAGGCGGTCATCTGGTCGATCGTCGGATGGGGTGCGTCCGTGGCCGGCTTCGGGCTCGTCGTCGTCATGGCCACCGCGACCGGTCAGCCCGCGGCGGGCGAGGGCGAGATCTCCGTGTGGGTTCTCCCCGCGGCCGCCTGCCTCGTGCTCGCCGGCATCGCCGATTCCATCAGCAGTGTCTTCCGCAACACGATCCTCCAGTCGGCGACGCCGGACGCGATGCGCGGGCGCCTCCAGGGTGTGTTCATCGTCGTCGTCGCCGGCGGGCCGCGCCTCGGCGACATGGTGGCCGGTGGTCAGGCGGCGTGGCTGGGGGAGGGCTGGACCGCCGTCGTCGGCGGGATCGCGTGTGTCGTCCTGGTGCTCGCCGTCGCCCGCTGGCAGCCCCGATTCGCGCAGTACGACGCGCGCCATCCCCAGCCCTGACCGCCCGCCTCCTCCCTGCCGGCTCGCAGCGCCGACCCGTACGATGAACGGAACAGGCCACCCACCACCCGCGTTGTACTGATGTTCGCCCCGGCCCCACAGCGCAAGGAGAGAGCAGTGCACAACCATTTCAACGGTGCCAAGACGGCGTTGCTGTTCGGCGCCCTGATGGGGATCTTCCTCCTCTTCGGTGCGGTCATCGCCGGGGCGACCGGCAGCTCCATGTTCATCTGGCTGTTCGCCCTCCTCGGCGTCGGGTCGGTCGCCTACAGCTACTGGAACAGCGACAAGATCGCCATCCGCAGCATGCGCGCCGTCGAGGTCACGGAGCAGCAGGCGCCGGCGATGTACCGGATCGTCCGGGAGCTCAGCACACGGGCCGACAAGCCCATGCCGCGGCTCTACGTCTCGCCGACCATGGCGCCCAACGCCTTCGCGACCGGCCGCAACCCCGAGAACGCCGCGGTGTGCTGCACGCAGGGCATCCTGCAACTGCTGAACGAGCGTGAACTGCGCGGCGTCCTGGGGCACGAGCTGATGCACGTCTACAACCGCGACATACTCACCGGGTCCATCGCGGCCGCCGTGGCCGGCGTCATCACGTCCGTGGCGCAGATGTTCGCCTTCGCGGGCATCATGGGCGGCAACCGCAACCAGGGCGGCAACCCCATCGCGGCGCTGCTCCTCGCGTTCCTCGCGCCGCTGGCCGCGGGGCTCATCCAGACCGCGATCGGCCGCACCCGCGAGTACGACGCCGACGAGGACGGCGCCGCCCTGACCGACGACCCGCTGGCCCTCGCCTCGGCCCTGCGCAAGCTCGAGAGCGGTACGCAGCGGGCCCCGATGCCGCAGGACCAGCGCCTCGTCAACACCTCCCACCTGATGATCGCCAATCCGTTCAAGGGGGCCGGCGTGGGCAGGCTGTTCGCGACCCACCCGCCGATGGACCAGCGCATCGCCCGCCTCGAGGGCATGGCAGGCCGCCCGCTCAGCCGGTAGGACCAGGACGGACGACGGCGGCCCCACCTTCCGCAGGTGGGGCCGCCGTCGTCGTCGGTGCTGGTCGCGCTTCGGTCAGCGCATGTTCACGAACTGGAGGTCTGCCTCGTCGAAGTTCTTGAGCAGGGCCATGGTGGCCTGCAGGTCATCGCGCGACTTCGAGCTGACGCGCAGCTCGTCGCCCTGGATCTGCGACTTGACGCCCTTGGGGCCCTCGTCGCGGATCAGCTTGTTGATCTTCTTCGCGAGGTCCTGGGCGATGCCCTCCTTGATGGAGGTCTCGAGGCGGTACTCCTTGCCCGAGGGGAAGGGCTCGCCGGTGTCGAGGGACTTCAGGGAGATGCCGCGCTTGATCATCTTGGACTGCAGGACGTCGAGCACCGCGAGGACGCGCTCCTCCGAGTTCGCCTTCATGAGGATCTTCTCGCCGCTGAAGTCCACCTCCGCGCCGACCCCCTTGAAGTCGTACCGCTGGGCGATCTCCTTCTGCGCCTGGTTCAGCGCGTTGGCGACCTCCTGCTTGTCCACTTTGCTTACGACGTCGAACGTGGATTCACTCGCCACGATGCCTCCTCGGGGTGGTTGGGTTCTTTTGCCCTCAAGCCTATCCGGAACCCCTGCGCTTCACAGCGGGCGCTCAGGTGTCACCGGGTGCAGGCACACGGTCGGCTGGCACCGTGGTGACGAGCAGCCGCACCGAAGGAGGACCGCCATGACAGGGACACGACGCCGCCGCTACCGCGTCCGGCTCCGCCGGGCCGTCGCCGGGTCCTTCCTCGCGGCGGCCTCGGCGGCGTCGCTGACCGGGCTGAGCGCGGCCCCGGCGCTCGCCGTCCCGCCGGCGGTGATCGCCCCCACGGACAGTACGGGCAGCGGTGCACCCGGTCTCATCCTGGACGTGGAGTCGGCGTCGGTGGGCTTCCCGCCTGCGGCCGTGGTCGCGGCCGCGACCCCGCAGGAGCGCCTGGCGGGAGTCCGCGCGGACCTCGACAAGGCCGTCCTGCTGCACCTGGTCACGCCGGAGCAGGCCACCGGTTTCTACGCGCAGATCGAGCGCCGGGTGGCCGCGGGCCTGTAGCGTCCCGGGCCGATTCGTCTCCGGGGCGGTTTGTGGGTAAAGTTGTCTTGCCCGCGCTTGCTGCGGGCGGTCTTCCTGTGAAGACGTTCGGCAGATTACCCGAGCGGCCAAAGGGGGCTGACTGTAAATCAGCTGGCAACGCCTACGGGGGTTCGAATCCCTCATCTGCCACAGCAAGGAAGGGCCCGCTCCCTCGGAGCGGGCCCTTCGCCGTTAAGGCCCGGGAGCAGGCGCCGCACCCTCGTCCGGGAAGCGCCCAGCACGGATCGGCAGGCAGGGCAATCCCCCCGGGCGGGCCCGACGAACTCCCTGTGTACATGCCTACAGTGGGAGTTCGACGGCGGGGGACCAGGATCAGCAGCACTACACGGACTCGGATCGGATGGCTGGACAGCCTCCGAGGCGTCGCCATCCTCCTCGTCGTCCTGCTCCACGCGGGCGAGGCCCTCAGGATGGCAGTCGGCCCGACGCCCGGGCTCGACCACGTCAACCTCTTCCTCGAACCCTTCCGCATGCCCGTCCTCATGTTCCTCTCGGGCATCCTGCTGCCGCGGTCCGTGGCCAAGCCGGCGCGCGCCTACTTCGCCGGCAAGCTCTCCCTGGTGGCGTGGCCGTACCTCCTGTGGTCGCTGATCATCCTCGCCGCGACCGGGGGCCTCGGCGCGGGCGCCCTCGCGCAGATCCTCTATCTCTCGCCGACCTATCTCTGGTACCTGTGGTTCATCCTCGTCTTCTACGCCGCGGCCTACCCGCTGCGCCGCCTCCCCCCGGTGGCGGTCGCCGGCGCGAGCCTCGCCGCGTCGGTCGTGATGCCCGACGGCGGTCGTCTCGAGACGATGACGTTCCTCGCGGCGTTCTTCTTCTTCGGCGCCTGGTGCGCCCGGCATGCGGGGATGGTCGAACGGGCCATCGGCAGGCCCTGGGTCCTGGCCCTGGCAGCCGCCGCGGCGATCACGGTGGGCATCCTGAACCTCGACGGCAGGGACGTGCTCTACCGGGCAGAATTCGCCTGGGGCGTGGTGGGTGCGCTCGGCGTCGTGTGCTGGCTCTTCCCGCGACTCGGAGCCCATCGCGCGACGGCGGCCCTCGAGTTCGTCGGGCGCCACTCGATCGTCTTCTACGTGGTGCATCTCGGGCCCATCATGGGCACCCTCGCCCTCGCGGATGCCGCCGGAGTGGCAGGGACGTGGCTGCTGCCGGTGCTCCTGGTGGTGGGTGTCGGCGTGCCGCTGGGTCTGGCGTGGATGTACTCGACGAGGAAGCACGCCTCGGTGAACCTGCTGTTCGAGCTGCCGGCGCTCAAGCGCCGCCCTGTGGTGACGGTAGCGGCCGCGCGCCGGTCGGGGGCCTGAGCCCCGCTCCGGACCGGGTCAGGACGGTCGTGAGCAGGAGGTCCTTCGCCGGCCCGGTGACGTCCCAGGAATACAGCACCGTGTCGGGTGACGGCACGGCGAAGTCCACCCGGTAGGTGTCAGGGGTGCAGGGGTGCTCGTCGCGTGCATGGCCGCGGCTGAGGTCCAGACGGCACAGCACCCGCCCGTCCGGGAAGGTGACCACCATCCCGGCATCGCCGTCGCCGGCGTCGATGCGGTACGAGCGCGAGGCCGGGCCGCGGAAGTGGGGCCAGCTGACCGTGCCCTGCTCGTCCCAGCGCAGGCCGCCGCCCTCGGCCGTGAAGGTCGTGGTGCCCGTGAAGGTGCCCGTGACGCCGCCGGCCCGGTCCAGCAGGGTCCGCTCCGTCGCCCAGGCGCCCGTGAGGAAGCCGATCGGATCGTGGACGGGGACCGGTCCGGCGGGCATCGCAGCCGTCGGCGCATCGTGCTGCATCGGTCCTCCTCCGTGTCGGCTCCGCCCACGCTAGCGCGGCATCGGAGGCACTGCACCTTTGCCGCTGGCCTGCCATAATGTTAGGCTGCCTAACCATGAGCTCCGATACTCCGGACCCGCAGCTGCTGGCCCTCGCGCAGTCCTTCCGCACCACGCTGCGCCACACCGTCTTCCTGAGCCGTTCGATGGACATCGACGGGGACCTCACCGCCATGCAGATGAGCACCCTCGGCATGGCGGCGGAGGCCCCGCTCCGGGTGAGCCGGATCGCGGCGAATCTCGGCATCCGTGTCCCGTCGGCGACCGAGCAGATCATCAGGCTCGAACAGGCCGGCCTCGTCAGCCGGGGCCCGGACCCCAGCGACTCGCGTGCCGTCCTGGTGCAGCTCACCGACCAGGGCCGTGCCACCTGGGAGGAGGTCAGCCGGCGCCGCAACGCGCGCGTGGCGGCCCTCCTCGAGCGGCTCGACGACGGGGAGAGGGCCACGCTCGCCGCGGCCCTGCCGATCATCCGGAAGATCAATCACACCCTCGAGTAGGCGGGGCCCGACCGCGTCAGCCGGCGAGGATCGAGGCAGTCCCCTGGTCCTCCACGCCGCCGTAGTAGCGGTCCAGCACGGCCTGGAACCACGGCTCCTGGGGCGCGGCCCGGTTGAAGAGCGTCATGGAGGACTGCAGCTTGCGGGCGTCGATCCCGCCGAGCACCGCCACGGGGTCGCTGCCGTCCAGGGTGAGGAGGGCCTGGGTGCTCTCCATCAGCCGGGGCCCGAGCACGGGATGCGACAGGTAGGCCTGTGCCTCGTCGAGCGATGCGATGGCGTACCGGACCGCCGTCGAACTGCTCCCCAGCCCTGCGATCTGGGGGAAGACGAACCACATCCAGTGGCTCGTCTTGCGGCCCCGGTTCAGCTCGGCCAGGGCATCCGCGTAGGTGTCGTGGGCATCCTGCGCCGCGACGAATCGGGCCAGGTCATGGGGGTCCTCGGTCACTCGTGCCGCCTTCGGTCGGTTGTGGGGTTCTTCATCGGTAGCGAACACACCTGACATGGCTGCCGACGGTCGCTAGCGTTGAAGGATGTCGACAATCAATATCACTGAGGCAAGCTTCCCAGAAACCATCGAGGGCAACGACATCGTGTTCGTCGACTTCTGGGCCGAATGGTGTGGCCCGTGCAAGCAGTTCGCACCGGTGTACGACGCCGTGTCGCAGCAGCACGAGGACGTCACCTTCGCGAAGGTGGACACCGAGGCCGAGCAGTCCCTCGCCGCCGCCGCGGGCATCACGTCCATCCCCACGCTCATGGCATTCCGCGACAAGGTGCTCGTCTTCTCCCAGCCGGGTGCCCTGAACGCGACCCAGTTCGGCGAACTCGTCGACGCCGTGAAGGGCCTCGACATGAAGGCCGTGCACGAGCAGATCGCCCAGCAGCAGGCCGAGGGAACCCCGGCCGCCGACAGCCAGTAGTCGCCCAGGCAACAGAGAAGCCCCGCACTCCTTCGAGTGCGGGGCTTCGTCGTCCGTCGGTCCGGTCAGGTCCGGTCAGGCCCGGTCAGGCCCGGTCAGGCCCGGTCCGAGCGCACGACCTCCACCGGCCGGGCCAGCAGGGCGCTCAGCGATTCGCCGAGGTCCTGGATGGCGGGGCCGCGCAGGTGCTGGTCGAGGAGTTCGGTGGACTCCCACTGCTCGGTGAGGACGATGCGGTCCTGCTGGGCATCGGTGATCTCGTAACGGATGCACCCGGGCTCCTCCACCACCTGTTCGATGGCGATGCCGAGGGCGAGCTCCACACGGAAGAACTCGCCGTCGAGCGGGGTGAATACTGCGGTGACGTCTACGGGCTGGCTCATCCTCCAACCCTAGCGGTGGCACGCCTGTCCTTCGCATCGTGGCGTGGTCGTCCTCCGCAGACGTCGGCGGAGCCTCGCGACGCCGTCGTCAGCGCCGGGGCCAGCTCCGGCGTCAGCGCCGGCGGTGGTCCTCGGGCGAGAGCCGCGGTCCGAACGTCGGTTTGCGGAACCCGCTGGCATAGAGCGAGCGGACCACGCGCTGGCGCTGGCCCTTCCAGGGCTTCAGCAGCTCGATCATGCCGGCGTCATCGGTGCGCCGGCCGGTGAGCGCTGCGCCCACGTAGGCGGCGAGGTGGTAGTCGCCCACCGAGATGGAATCGGGGCAGCCGTGCGTCCGCTGCACCACTTCTGCCACCGTCCAGACCCCGATCCCCGACACGGACCGGAGTCCCGCACGGACGGCGTCGCCGCCGGGCAGCGACGCGAGGCGCTCCAGGCCGGTCGCCACGTGGGCGGCCTTGAGGAGGGTGGACGAGCGCTGCGCGTCGACCCCGGCCTTGTGCCAGTCCCAGGACGGGACCCGGCGCCACTGCTCGGCGGTCGGCGGGAGGCGGAGCGCGGCAGGCCCGACGCCGCCGGACCCGGGAGCGGCGTCCCCGTACCGGACCAGCAGGTAGCGCCAGGCCCGTTTGGCCTCGATGCCGGTCACCCTCTGCTCGAGGACGGCCCGCGCCACGGTGTCGAGCATGCGGCCCGACGACGGCAGCCGCAGCCCGGGCGTGAGGTACCGGCCCTTGCGGGCGAGGTCGGGCAGGGTGGCGCGGAACTCCGCTGCGTCGAAGGCGCTCCAGTCGTCGTCGGCGCCGAGCAGCCGGGGAAGGGATGCGAGCGCGCAGGCAGCCCCGGGCCCCCACGCCGTCGCCTGGACGCGGCTGTCGTTCAGCGACCCGCGCTGGCGCAGGGCCAGCGTGACCGGTCCGTCGGGGGTGCGGAACGCGAGCCAGTGATCGGGGCCCTGCACGATGAACGACGGGTCATGCGGCCCGCACTGCAGGGTGCCGATCGTCCTGGCCAGGCTGTACGGGCCGTCGGGCACCCACTCCGCGGCCTCGGCACCCGAGGGCACGACGACGGAAGCGGTGGTCATGGATCAATCGTCCCACGGCGCCCGGACGCTCCGGCTTCCGGCCGGTCCCGCGATCGCGGTGCGGCACAGTGCGGTCCGGTGCGGTCCGGTGCGGTCCGGTGCGGTCCGGTGCGGTCCGGTGCGGTCCGGTGCGGTCCCGCGCGCGGCGGCGAGGCGCGTCGGGGACGTCGGAGGGTGGGCGAGGCCACGGCGTGGACGGCCGGCTCAGCCCGCGATGGTGCGGGCGATCGTGTCGCCGAGCGACGCCGTGGTCCCGGTTCCGCCCAGGTCCCGCGTGAGCGTGTCCCCACCCGTGGCGAGCACCGACTCGATCGCGGAGAGTATGCATGCCGCGGCGTCCGCCTCCCCGAGGTGCTCGAGCATCATCGAGGCGCTCCAGATCTGGCCCACCGGGTTGGCGATACCCTGGCCCGCGATGTCCGGCGCGGAGCCGTGCACGGGTTCGAAGAGGCTGGGGAACGAGCGGTCGGGGTTGATGTTGCCGCTGGGGGCCACGCCGATGGTGCCGGTGCAGGCCGGCCCGAGGTCGGAGAGGATGTCGCCGAAGAGGTTGCTGGCCACGACGACGTCGAACCAGTCCGGGTGCAGCACGAAGTTGGCGCACAGGATGTCGATGTGGAACTTGTCCACGCGGACGTCGTCGTAGTCCGCCGCCATCGCCTCCACGCGCTCGTCCCAGTAGGGCATGGTGATCGAGATGCCGTTGCTCTTGGTCGCGGACGTCAGGTGCTTCTTCCCGCGCCGCCGCGCGAGCTCGAACGCGTACCGGAGGATGCGGTCCACGCCCGTGCGGGTCATCACCGTGTCCTGGATGACGGTCTCGCGGTCCGTCCCCTCGAACATCCGGCCGCCCACGCTCGAGTACTCGCCCTCGGTGTTCTCGCGGACCACGTAGAAGTCGACGTCGCCCGGCTTCCGCCCGGCGAGGGGGCTCGTGATCCCGGGCAGCAGGCGGACCGGGCGCAGGTTCACGTACTGGTCGAAGTGGCGCCGGAACTGCAGCAGGCTGCCCCACAGGGAGACGTGGTCGGGCACCACGTCGGGCCAGCCGACCGCGCCGAAGAAGATGGCATCGAAGGTGCGCAGTTCCTCGAACCAGCCGTCGGGGAGCATCTGCCCGTGCGCCACGTAGTACTCGGCGCTGGCGTAGTCGAACTCCACGGCGTCGACCGTGAAGCCGAATCTGTCCGCGGCCGCCCGGAGGGCCCTCAGTCCCTCCGGCACGACCTCCTTGCCGATGCCGTCCCCCGCGATGACCGCGATCCTGTACGTCCTGGTCATGTCCGGGTCTCCTTCGTCGGCGCGGTGCTGTCCCTCCCACCCTAGGCTCAGGCGTCGGGCGGCCGGTGCGCCGGGCGGTACGCGGGTGTCGCGATGTCCCGCGGCGTAACGGCGGCGCGGGGGTTGGGGGAGCCAGCCGGTAGCGTTGTGGTCATGAAGTACGCCAATTCCATCGTCGACCTGATCGGCAACACCCCGCTCGTCAGGCTCAACTCCGTCACCGACGGCATCAAAGCAACCGTCCTCGCGAAGGTCGAATACCTCAACCCCGGCGGGTCGGTGAAGGACCGCATCGCGGCGAAGATCATCGACGCCGCGGAGGCCGAGGGCAAGATCAAGCCCGGCGGCACCATCGTCGAACCGACCTCCGGCAACACCGGTGTCGGTCTCGCCCTCGTCGCCCAGCAGCGCGGCTACAAGTGCGTGTTCGTCGTCCCCGACAAGGTGGGCGAGGACAAGCGCAACGTCCTGAAGGCGTACGGCGCGGAGGTGGTGGTCACGCCGACCGCCGTGGCCCCCGACAGCCCGCAGTCCTACTACGGCGTCTCCGACCGCCTGGTCCGCGAGATCCCCGGAGCGTACAAGCCGGACCAGTTCTCCAACCCCAACGGTCCGCTCAGCCACTACGAGACCACCGGGCCCGAGATCTGGAACGACACCGACGGCACTCTGACGCACTTCGTCACCGGCGTCGGCACCGGCGGGACCATCACCGGTACGGGCCGGTACCTCAAGGAGGTCTCCGCCGACCGCGAGGGCGGACCCGTCCGCATCATCGGTGCGGACCCGGACGGTTCCATCTACTCCGGCGGCACCGGCCGCCCCTACTTCGTCGAGGGGGTCGGCGAGGACATGTGGCCGGACTCCTACGACCCTTCCGTCCCGGACGAGATCCTCGGCGTCACCGACGCCGAGAGCTTCGAGATGACCCGCCGCCTGGCCCGCGAGGAGGGCCTGCTGGTCGGCGGGTCCTGCGGCATGGCGGTGGTCGCTGCGCTGCGTGTCGCGAAGGACCTGTCGGAGGACGACGTCGTGGTGGTCCTCCTGCCCGATGGCGGCCGCGGCTACCTGGGCAAGATCTTCAACGACGACTGGATGAAGTCCTACGGCTTCATGGACAGCGGCGAGGACACGAGCGTCGGGGAGGTGCTGCGCTCCAAGAGCGGCGCCATGCCGGAGCTCGTGCACACACACCCCGCCGAGACGGTCCGCGATGTCATCTCGATCATGGACGAGTACGGCGTGTCCAGCATCCCTGTGCTGTCCCAGGAGCCTCCGGTGAAGATGGGCGAGGTCCTGGGCTCGATCGACGAGCGGTCCCTGACGGCGAAGATCTTCCACGGCGAGGCGAAGCTGACGGACAAGATCTCCCAGCACATGGAGCCGAAGCTGCCCCTCATCGGGTCCCTCGAATCCGTGGGGACGGCCCGCGAGAGGCTCCATGACAGCGACACGCTGATGGTGACCTTCGTCGGCGCGCCGGTGGGAATTCTGACGCGCCATGACTTGCTGACATACATGAGCAAGTAACCCCCGAACTCCAGGAGCATCGTGACGCACTCTGACGCCCAGGGCTTCAACACCCGGGCCATCCACGCAGGCCAGACCCCCGATCCCACCACCGGAGCGGTGATCCCGCCCCTGTACCAGACCACCACGTTCGCGCAGGACGGCATCGGCCAGCTGCGCAACGGCTACGAGTACGGCCGCGGCACCAACCCCACCCGGGACGCGCTGCAGGTCCAGATCGCGGCGCTGGAAGGGGGCAGGCACGCCTTCAGCTTCTCCTCGGGCCTCGCCGCCGAGGACGCCCTGATCCGCGCGGCACTGCGTCCGGGTGACCACATCGTGCTCGGCAACGACGCGTACGGCGGCACCTACCGCCTGATCGACCGCGTCCTGTCCGAGTGGGGCATCACGAACACCGCCGTGGACATGGCGGACGGCGCTGCCGTCCAGGCGGCGATCACCGCGAACAACACGAAGATGGTGTGGGTCGAGACGCCGTCGAACCCGATGATGAAGATCACCGACATCGCCGCCACGGCCCAGCTCGCGCACGAGGCCGGCGCCCTGCTCGTCGTCGACAACACGTTCGCGTCGCCGTACCTGCAGCAGCCGCTCGTGTTCGGGGCCGACGTCGTCGTGCATTCGACCACCAAGTACATCGGCGGGCACTCCGACGCCAGCGGCGGGGCCGTCGTGGTGGACGACGACGCGCTCGCCGAGAAGGTCGGGTTCGTGCAGTTCGCCGTCGGTGCCGTGTCAGCGCCCATGGAGGCCTGGCTGACCACGCGCGGCCTCAAGACCCTCGGCATCCGCATGGACCGCCATTCCTCGAACGCGACGGCGATCGCCCGCTGGCTGCAGGAGCAGGACGAGGTGGAGCGCGTGTTCTACCCCGGACTGCCGGAGCACCCCGGCCATGACCTCGCAGCAGCCCAGATGAAGGACTTCGGCGGCATGATCTCCGTGACCTTCAAGGGCGGGGCGGAGGCCGCGAAGAAGGTGGCCGAGTCCACGCACGTGTTCACGCTCGCGGAGTCCCTCGGCGGGATCGAGTCGCTCATGAACTACCCGAGCGACATGACGCACGCCTCCGTGAAGGGCACCGAACTGGCCGTGCCCGAGAACCTCATCCGGCTGTCGGTCGGCATCGAGGACATCGAGGATCTGCTCGGCGACCTCGAGCAGGCCATCGCAGCCCTCCGCTAGCCCGCGGGTGCGGAAGGCCCCTTCTCCGGAAGGGGCCTTCCGCATGTCCGGGGTCTGGTCCTGCGCGCTCCTCCTGCGGCGCCGCCGGTGTTACGGAGCGGTGTCCTCGGTGGCCCAGGCCTCCACGTAGAAGTCCGCGGAGCGCGAGTCCAGCAGATCCCCGTAGGGTCCGGGCTCCATGGCCTGCGCCGAACCATCCGGGACGGTCGGGGTGAAGACGGACACCCCGAGTCCTGCCTGCCGGTCCTTCAGGGTCAGGCCGGCCGCCTCCAGGACGGTCGGGTACAGGTTCAGCTGGTCCACGCCGGGGCGGAGCGCGCCGTCCCCGGCATCGCCCGTGGTGCCCGGTACCCAGATCCGGTTGAAGATGGTGCGGTTGGGATGATCGTCCAGCTGCTCGTGGAAGTCGTCGCTCGCATTCATGTGCTTGAGGTGGTCGCCCATGATCACCACGGCGGTGTCCTCGAGGTAACCCTTCTCCTCCATGTAGTCCACGAACCCGGCCACCTCGGTCATGGAACAGGCGAACACGGAGGTGAGCTCGTTCTGCGTATCCACCTGGCAGTAGTCGTAGACGTGGACCGGCTCGTGGGTGTCCAGTGTCAGGATGGAGAGATTGAACGGTTCACCGGTCGCCTCCGCCCCGGCGTGCAGCGCATCGATCTCCTCCCTGGCGCGGGCCAGGAGGCGCTGATCGCTCAGGCCCCAGTCGCTGCGGAAACTCGTCACGGGTTCACCGGCCGCGCGCCAGTGGGCGAGGTCCTTCACCGCGGAGTAGCCGTGGCTGCGGAGGAACGTCTCCTTCGCCGCGAAGGAGGCATTGGCGCCGCCCAGGAAGACGCTCGTGTACCCGTGCTCCTCCAGGACGTCGCCGAGGCACGTCGCTCCGCCCAGATAGGAGTCGGCGTCGTTGCCGAGCTCGTTGGGGGAGCCGCTGCTCGCAGCAGGGCCGCCGCCCTTCAACGGGAAGCCGCACTGGGTCGAGGCAAGGCCGGCCATGGTCCAGCCTCCACCCCTGTACTGCTGGAGATCGTCGATGCTCCGCCAGCCGTCCGCGGCCTTCGTGGCGTCCTTCAGGGATGCGAAGGCGTCCTTCTCGAAGAGCTGATCGTCGGCGAGGGTGGCTTCGCCCGACTCGAGGTAGATCAGCACCAGGTTGCGCTTCTGCTCATCGCTGGTGATGGTCGGGTCCACATGGTACTCACCGAGGTCGTACTCGGAATTCGCCGCCTTGATGTAGTCACGCATCCCCACCGCGCTGCCGAAGGCGGTGGTGCCGCCGACGACCACCGCGGCGACCAGGACCGTGGAGACGGTGCGCCCGACCCACGAGGAGCGTCGAGGGCGGGCGTCGTCGTCACGGCGCAGGTTCTCGCGCCGGTTGCCGCGTCGGGCGTGCTGCCCCAGCGCCACGCCGCCGGTGATGAGCAGAGGCAGGACGCCGACCAGGAGGATGCCGATCCAGACGAGCGATCCGCCCCCGCCGTCGGTCTCCACGGAGACGAGGTTGAGGAGCATCTGGTTGACGGAGATCTCGCCCCACTGGAAGCGGATGCCGACGGCGGCGAAGAGCAGCGCGAGTCCTGCCCAGAGCACCAGGTAGAGCAGGACGCGTGCCACGACGACACCGACCCGTCGGGCCACCTGAAGAATCGGGTCAGACATACGCCACCTCGCGTTCCAGATGCCCGCGTGTTCGCCGTACACCCTTGACATTGCACCCGGTCACGGGTCCAGAAAATCCTCGTATCGATACGCTACCCGTTCAACAGCAGTTCACCTGTAGGTAGCGAGCCGTTCACATGGTTTTCCCAGTTTCGACGGGCCGGCGCGGCGTCGTCGTGGGGCGGCCCGTCGTCGTTCCCGGCAGTGCGGCGGCGCTGCAGCAGATGCCCGGCGTGTCCTCCACACGGGTGCCGAAGGTGAGGACCGGGCACCACGGCGGGTGGCCTGGCTGTGGCTAGCGGGACCCCGGCAGCCGGAGGCGCTTCCTGGCCTTGGGCTGCGTCAGCTGGAAGTAGTCGCTGCTCTGCGGCAGCCACATGAGCAGGACGGCGACCAGCATCGCCCCCGCGACCAGCGACAGCCCGGGCGTTCCACGGACCACGATCGGGACGCCCGCGATGATGCCGATGGTGCTCAGCAGCTCACGGGCGCTCCTCCTGCCCCGGCGCAGCGGGAACAGGAGGAGCAGCTGCAGGACGGCGAGTGCCCCGAACAGTGCGCCGAGGCCGATGAACCCGGCGCGGTCGCCGTCCTGCACCGCGGACGACGTGATGAAGGTGCCCGCAGCGATGAGCAGCAGGACCGCGATCACGAGCCACAGCACGACGGCGGCGCGCAGGGTGAACGGCCGGGGCGGCAGGGGGTTCGCCACGGGACGTCCCTAGCCCCGCGGCGCGACGGTGCCGGTGCGGGTCCCGGTGTCGTAGGAGTAGACCTCGGTGCCACCGATCCAGACCTGCAGGGCGCGCTGCATGACGTCGAGCGGGTCGCCGCTCCACAGCACCAGGTCCGCGTCCTTGCCCACGGCGAGCGAGCCGAGACGGTCGGCCAGTCCGAGGACCTTCGCCGGGTTGATCGTGATGGAGCGCAGGGCCGTCTCGCGGTCGAGGCCCTCCTTGATGGCCAGGGTCGCCTGGTGCACGAGGAAGTTGATCGGGATGACCGGGTGATCGGTGATGATCGAGATCTCCACGCCGGCCTTCGCGAGCTTGCCGGGGTTCGCGATCGAACGCCCGCGCAGCTCCACCTTGGACTTCGTGGTGAAGAGGGGGCCGATCAGCACGGGGGTCCCGCGCTCCGCCAGGATGTCGCCGAGCAGGTGGGCCTCGGTGCCGTGATCCAGAACGAGGTCGTACCCGAACTCGTCGGCGATCCGGATCGCGGTGGCGATGTCGTCGGCCCTGTGTGCGTGCTGGCGCCAGGGGATCTCGCGCCGCAGCACCATGGCGAGCGCCTCGAGGTGCGGGTCGCGTGCGTTCTCGTCGGCCTTGCCCATGTAGTTCTGGGCCTTCATGAACGCCTCGCGGATGACGAGCGCGGTGCCGAGGCGCGTCGACGGCGTCTTGTCCTTCCCGCCGTACACGCGCTTGGGGTTCTCGCCCAGCGCCGACTTCAGGCCGCTGGGGGAGCGCAGCACCATCTCCTCGAGGTACCGGCCGTGCGTGTGGAGGGCGACGGCGAGCCCGCCGATCGGGTTGCCGGACCCCGGGTTCACGTTCACGGTGGTCACACCGCCCGCGAGGGCGTCGTCGAACCCCGGGTCGAAGGGGTTGATGGCGTCGATCGCGCGGACACCGGCGGTGTTCGGGTTGGTCATCTCGTTGGTGTCGTCGCCCGCGGAGCCCTCGCCCTCCTCGTGCGTCCCCAGGTGCACGTGGGCATCGACGAAGCCGGGCAGCAGCCACTTGCCGGCCGCGTCGACGACGGTCGCGCCGTCGGGCACGGAGACGGACGCGCCGAGGGCAATGATGCGGCCGTCCTCGATGACGACGGTGCCGTCGAAGGGTTCGCCGTCGATCGGGACGACGTGCGCGTTGGTGATGGCCGTGACGGGGGCGGTGTTTCCGCTGGAGTGCGACATCGGGAGTGAGACCTTTCACAGGGGGTCGGGTGATTTCCACCCTATCGGCAGGCGGGCGGCCCGCCGGGGCGTGCCTACACTGGATGAGCCGTTCGTCGGGCTTCCCGGACCGGTCCCAGCACCCGATCCCTCGGAGGAGAAGAATGAGCCAGCGCAGTGCTCCAGTGTCGGCGAGAAACCGGGCGCTGGGCCTGGTGGCCGCAGTGGTGGTGGCCGGAGTCCTGGCGGCCTGGGCCTTCGCCTGGGCGGACTTCATCGGCCTCGACTTCCGCGTGTACCGCATGGGCGGGCAGTCCGTGGTCGACGCCGACGGGTCGCTGTATTCGCGCTCCTTCGGCGAAGGCGAAGGATCCCTGCTCTTCACGTATCCCCCGTTCGCCGCGCTCGTCTTCACCGTGCTGACGGTGGTGAGCGCGGAGACCGGGGCGGCGCTCTTCGTCGCCCTGTCCGTCCTCATCGCGGCTGCGACGTCGCTGCTCATCACCCGCTACCTCGGCGGCTTCAGCGCCGTCCGCGACGTGCTCCGCCACCCGACCGCCCTGCCGCTGGCGATCGCCGGGACCGGCCTCGTGTGCCTGCTGGGGCCGTGGCGGGAGACCATGGCGTTCTCGCAGGTCAACATCGTGCTGTTCGCCATGATCGCCGCCGACCTCCTCTCGGGGCCGCACCGCCGCCTGCCGACCGGCCTGCTCACCGGCATCGCCGCCGGCATCAAGCTGACGCCGCTGGTCTTCGGCCTGTACTTCCTCGTCCGCGGCGAATGGAAGCAGCTGTTCACCATGGCGGGCGGCTTCTTCGGGACCATCGCCCTCGGATTCCTCCTCCTGCCGCGCGAATCCATGACCTACTGGCTGCAGATGCTGCGGGACACCGGGCGCATCGGCGGCGAGGGGTACGTGGACAACCTCTCGGTCCGCGGGACCATCCTCCACTTCCTGGGCCCCGAGTTCCCCTCCACCATCCCGTGGCTGGTCGTCTCCCTCCTGCTCGTCGCCGCGACCGCGTACGTCATCCGCTCCTCGAGACACCACGGTGACCGTTTCCTGCCGATCGCGATGACCTCGCTGCTCATGCTCCTCATCTCGCCGATCTCGTGGTCCCACCACTGGGTCTGGATCGTCATCGTGCTCGCGGTCCTCGCCGGCCAGGCGGCCGGGCTCCCCGCGGTCCTGTCTGCCTACCGGACGACGGCGGCGATCCTCGTCGTCGTGACCCTCCCCGTCTTCATCTACTCGCCGAAGACGATCGGCCTGCTGTTCGGGGCCGAGGACCTCGATTCGCAGCTCACCACGGGCTGGCTCATGGCCTCCAGCGCCGGCGTGTTCTGCGCGCTCGCGATCACCGTCTTCTGGGTCCTCCTGTCCCGCGCCCGGCGGTCCCTGAACGCGCCCATATCGAGCAGCGCGCCGGGCAGCCCTGCTCACGGCAGCCGTGAGCAGGGCATCGCCGGCACCGGGGCGGACCACCCCGCGCCCACGGCCGACGACGCCGTCCCGAACCCCACGCACCGCTGATGGCACCGGCGGCGCGGCGTACCCTCGCGGCTCCCGTCGGGCGCCTGCGCCTCGTTGCCGCATACGCCGTCGCGCTGGTCCTGCCCCTGCTGCTCGAGGCGGCCGTGTTCAGGGCGGGCGGTTCCCTGCTCGCGGTCGACGTCCTCTTCCAGCTCGCCTGCGTCATCGCCGTCGCGCTGATCGGCGGCCTCTGGCCGGCCCTCCTGGGCGCGCTGTGGAGCAGCATCATCCTGAACTACACGTCGACCGAGCCGTTCGGATCCCTCGAGATCGCGGACGCCGAGAACCTCGCCACGGTGCTGATCTTCATCGCCGTCGCGGTGACCGTCTCCCTCGTGGTGGGGCTGTCCGCGCAGCGATCCCGCGAGGCGGCGCTGGCCCAGCAGGAAGCGGCGCTGCTCGGAGCGCTGGCCCGCGGCGCGCTCGCGGAGGAGGACACGCTGCAGGGCTTCCTGCGGCACGTCCAGACCCAGTTCGACGTCGACGCCGTCGCCCTGTTCGACCGGGCAGCGGCCCCGACCGACGCCTCCGGGGACCCGGGCGCCACGACAAGCCCCGGCGTGGAGCGGACGGCGCTGGCGGTCCGCGACGCCCGCGACCCCGGGCCGGACCAGCGCGGCGTGGCGCGGGAGGGGCGCGGCGGAGCGGACGCCTGGACACCGGAGGGGGCGACCACCGTCGAGCCGGTGGACGGCGACGTCACGCTGGCCCTCTACGGCCACCAGCTGTCGGCGCGCGAGCGCGGCCTCCTCACCGCGTTCGCCGGGCAGCTGCGGTCCATGCTCCAGCGGCAGGAACTGATCAGGAGTACACGCACCAACCGGCGGCTGATCGAGGGCAATGTCATGCGCACGGCGATCCTGCGATCGGTGTCCCACGACCTCCGCACGCCCCTGACCGGCATCAAACTGGCGGTCAGCAGCCTCCGGCACTCCGAGCTCAGCTTCACCCGGGAGGAGGAGGACGAGCTGCTGGAGACGATCGAGGACTACTCCGACCGGCTGGATGCACTCGTGAACAACCTCCTCGACATGTCGCGCATCACCGGCGACGCCGTGAACGCGCTGCTGCGCCCGCTCCGGTGGATCGACGTCGTCGGGCCCGCCCTCGCGGGCGTCCCCGCGGACCGCGTGCACGTCGCCATCCCGCCGAACCTCCCCGCGATCGAGGCGGATCCGGGACTGCTGGAGCGCGTGCTCGCGAACATCGTGGAGAACGCGGTGAAGTACGCTCCGGGGTCGCCCATCGAGGTGACGGCGTCGGTCGGCGGGACCGGCAGGGCGCTCATCAACGGTTTCCCCGCCAGCGAGCTGCGCGTGATCGACCACGGGCGCGGCGTGTCGCGGGACGACGTCGCCGCCATGTTCCGTCCGTTCCAGCGCCTCGACGACGCTCCGTCGGGTGCCGGCGTGGGGCTCGGGCTCGCGGTCGCGAAGGGTTTCACCGAGGTGATGGGCGGCGTGCTCGACGCCGAACAGACGCCGGGCGGCGGCCTGACCCTCGTGATCCGCCTGCCCATCTCGACGGGGGCGGCGGAGCTGTGACGCGCGTGCTGGTGGTCGACGACGAACCGCAGCTCCTCCGGGCGCTCGAGATCAACCTCCGCGCCTACGGCTACCAGTGCGTGACGGCCGTCGACGGCGAGACCGCGCTCGCCGCCGCCGCCGAGCACCACCCGGACATCATCGTGCTGGACCTGGGCCTGCCGGACCTCGACGGCGTGGACGTCATCCGGCGGATCCGCGGGTGGTCGCAGGTCCACATCATCGTGCTGTCGGCGCGGCACGGATCGCAGGACAAGGTGGACGCGCTCGACGCGGGTGCCGACGACTACGTGACGAAGCCCTTCGGCCTCGACGAACTGCTGGCCCGGCTCCGCGTCGCGGCCCGGCGGTCGGCGATCGCGGCGGAGGCCCCGGTCATCGTGACCCCCGACTTCACCCTCGACGCCGGTGCACGCCGCGTGGTCAGGGACGGCAAGGACGTCCGGCTGACACCCACCGAGTGGAAGATCGTCGACCGGCTGATCAGTCATCCCGGCCGGCTCGTGTCGCAGCAGCAACTGCTCCTGGACGTCTGGGGTCCGGCCTACGCGAAGGACGTGCAGTACCTCCGCGTGTACCTGGCGCAGCTGCGCAAGAAGCTCGAGCCGGACCCCGGTACGCCCCGCTACTTCCTCACGGAGAGCGGGATGGGGTACCGGTTCGAGCCGTGAGCGCCGTGTCCGCCGACAGTCCCGGAGTCACCCGGACGCGACCTAGGATGGTGGCCATGACCTCCGGTACCCTCCTCGCGGTGTGCCGCGTCCACGGACTCCTGCCCACGAGGGACTCCACGGGCGTCACCGCGATCGACAAACGGGCCGTCGTCGGGCCCGTGGACGTCCACCCGCTGGGACTCACGGGGGACATCCAGGCCAGCCGCAAGCATCACGGCGGGCCCACGAAGGCCCTCTACGCCTACTCGCAGGAGGACGCCGACTTCTGGGCTGCGCAGCTGGGGCGGGACGTCACCCCGGGCCTCTTCGGCGAGAATCTCCGCGTCGCCGGGATCGACGCCTCCAACGCGGTCATCGGGGAACGCTGGAGCGTGGGGGAGCAGGTGGTCCTCGAGGTCACCATGCCGCGGACGCCGTGCGTGAACTTCGCGCGGTACCTCGGGGAGAAGTCCTGGGTGAAGCGCTTCAGTGAGGCCAACCGCGTGGGGACCTACCTGCGCGTGGTCGTGAAGGGCAGCATCACGGCCGGAGATGCGATCCGGATCAGCAGCGTCCCGGACCACGGCGTCACGGCAGCCCAGGTGTACGCCGGCCTCGACGAGACACGCGCCCTGGCGCTCCTCGATGCCGCAGCCCGGGGAGCCCTGACGCTCACCCCGCAGGTGCGCAAGGCCGCCCTGCACGCCCGGAAGGTCGCGGCGCCGGCCTGACGTGCCGAACGTCACCCGGCCGCCGTCGCCCTTCTGGCTCGGGGCGACGCGGGTGTGCCGTAGACTGGGAACATCCCCCACACCGGTATTCCCTTTATGTCCGCCCTCTCGGGCCGGATTGGTTGTGTTGGGGCTCGGAGCACAGGCTCGCGAGCAGATTCATCAGGGAGCGCCGGCTAGAAGAAACGTCACACGTCACTGCTGAGAGAGCAGGGAGAACCGTGTGACCGGAGTTCGGCGCCGGGATTGAAACAGTGCCGGATTCCTACGTTCATTCGGCACTGCGGGCTCCATCCTGCCAGGGCCGTCCGGCACCTACCTGGAGGATTATTTCCCGTGCCTGAAAACCTGTCCGAACAGATCACCGACTCCACGCCCGTCACCGACGAGACCGCGACGGCCCCCGCCGCGCCGGCCGAGGACGACGCCGCCGAGGTCCGCTTCACCGACCTGAACCTGGACCACCGCGTCCTCGCCGCCCTGACCGACGTCGGCTACGAGAAGCCCTCACCCATCCAGGCAGCGACCATCCCCGCCCTGCTCGAGGGCCGCGACGTCGTCGGCCTCGCCCAGACCGGCACCGGCAAGACCGCCGCGTTCGCCATCCCCGCGCTGTCGAAGATGGCCGAGCTCGCCGACGTCAACGGCGGCCCTAGCAAGAACACGCAGGTCCTGGTCCTCGCACCGACCCGCGAACTCGCGCTGCAGGTCGCGGAGGCCTTCACCTCCTACGCCAAGCACATGGAGGGCTTCACCGTCCTCCCCGTCTACGGCGGATCGCCCTACGGCCCCCAGCTGGCCGGGCTCCGCCGCGGCGCGCAGGTCGTCGTCGGCACCCCCGGGCGCGTCATCGACCACATCTCCAAGGGCTCGCTCGATCTGTCCAACCTCGAGTACGTGGTGCTCGACGAGGCCGACGAGATGCTGCGCATGGGCTTCGCCGAGGACGTGGAGCAGATCCTCTCCTCCACCCCGGCCGAGAAGCAGGTTGCCCTGTTCTCCGCGACGATGCCCCCGGCCATCCGCCGCATCGCCAAGAAGTACCTGAACGACCCCGCCGAGATCTCGGTCAAGGGCAAGACGACGACGGGCACCAACACGCGTCAGCGCTTCCTGCAGGTCATGGGCCCGCACAAGCTGGACGCGATGACCCGCATCCTCGAGGTGGAGGACTACGACGGCATCATCGCCTTCGTCCGCACCAAGATGGCGACCGAAGACCTGGCGGACAAGTTGCGTTCACGGGGCTTCTCGGCCGCAGCCATCAACGGAGACATCCCCCAGCAGCAGCGCGAGCGCACCGTCGAGGCGCTGCGCGACGGCAAGATCGACATCCTCGTCGCCACGGACGTCGCCGCCCGTGGCCTGGACGTGGAGCGCATCTCGCTCGTCGTGAACTACGACATCCCGCACGACACCGAGTCCTACGTGCACCGCATCGGCCGCACCGGCCGTGCAGGCCGTTCGGGCGACGCGATCCTCTTCATCACCCCCCGTGAGAAGTACCTGCTCCGTTCGATCGAGAAGGCCACGCGCCAGCCGGTCGAGCAGATGCAGCTGCCCTCCACGGAGAAGATCAACGAGCTGCGCCTGAACAAGTTCGCGGAGAAGATCACCACGACGCTGGCCACCGAGGACGTCTCGCTGTTCCGCGACCTGATCGCGAACTACGAGGTCGAGCACGACGTGCCGGCCGCCGAGATCGCCGCAGCCCTCGCCATCATGGCGCAGGGCGGCCAGCCCGTCCTGGTCCAGGACATCCCGGTGGCTCCTGCCGGCCAGCGCGAGCGCGCCGACGGCCGCAAGGACGCCTTCGGGTCCCGTGGCCCCACGCGCACGCTCACCGAGGGCAACGCCACCTACCGCATCGCGGTGGGCCGTCGCCAGCGCGTGATGCCGGGCTCGATCGTCGGGGCCATCGCGAACGAGGGCGGCCTGTCCTCCTCGCAGATCGGCGGCATCGACATCCGTGCGGACCACAGCCTCGTGGAACTGCCCGCCGATCTCTCCAAGGACCAGCTGCGGGCGCTCTCCAAGACGCGCATCGGCGGCGAGCTGATCCACCTGGAGCTCGACAAGGGCCGCAAGCCCGCGGGCAACCGTGGTGCGGGCGAGTTCAAGAAGCCCTTCAAGAAGGACTACCCGAAGCGCGACGGCGACACCCGTTTCTCGGGCGACGCCAACCGCAAGCCACGCCAGGCCAAGGGCGCCGGCGCCGGGGCAGGACGCCCCAGCACGCAGTCCGAGCAGTGGTAGGGCCTAGCTGACGGACCCATCGGACCCGTGCCTGCACGGGTCCGATGCGGAATCCGGTGGCCGCCGATCGGGGTGGCCGCCGATTTCGCACCAGCGGCGGGGAACTGGTAAAGTTTCTTGCTGTTGCCCCCCTAGCTCAGTGGTAGAGCGCGTTCTTGGTAAGAACGAGGTCACCGGATCGATTCCGGTGGGGGGCTCGCAAATGAGGGGGCCCGTGACGATCATTTGATCGGTGCGGGCAGACTCATTTGGGGCGGTGTAGCTCAGCTGGTTAGAGCGCACGACTCATAATCGTGAGGTCGTGGGATCGAGTCCCACCACCGCTACAGGAGAAACCACGGAAGGCCCCGGAGCTTCGGCTCCGGGGCCTTCTCTGTGCCCGGATTCGTCGTCCTCCCTGTTCCCGGACGTGCGCTCGCCGTGTAGCCCCGGCTGGGGTCTGCCGGGGCTGGTACTACGGTGACCTGGTGAGACTTCTCGGACGCATCGCCGCTGCTGCACTCTCCGTTCCGGTGCTCGTGGCCTGCGCGCCGCAGACCGACGTCGCCGGCTTCCCTGCGGGCGCCCCGCTGGACTACCAGCTCGGCGGCGCCTACGAACCGCCGGCGGGAGTGGGGGTCGTGGTGCGGGATGCCTCCGACGATCCGGCGGACGGCCTGTATTCGATCTGCTACCTCAACGCGTTCCAGACGCAGCCGGGGGAGTTGTCCGCCTGGCGTGCCGAGGGCCTGGTCCTCGAGGTCGACGGTGTGCCGCTCGCAGACCAGGACTGGCCCGACGAGTACCTCCTCGACACCTCGACGGACGCCGGGCGCGGGGCGATCGCCGAGCGGATCGGGAAGGGCCTGGAGTCCTGCGCCGATCGCGGGTTCGACGCCGTCGAGCTGGACAATCTGGACTCGTACGTCCGGTCGGAAGGGCGCCTGACCCTGGCGGACAACCTGGAGCTGGCGACGACGCTGGCCGGGCGGGCGGACGATCTCGGCCTCCTGGTCGGGCAGAAGAACGCGGCCGAGGAATCAGCAGCACTCGAGGCGGCCGGGTTCGACTTCGCCGTCGCCGAGCAGTGCGTCGAGTTCGAGGAATGCGGTGCGTACACGGACGTCTACGGGCAGGCCGTCCTGGCGATCGAGTACCCGGCGGAGTCCGGCGACGCAGACCCCTGTGCCGCGCCGGACCGGCCGGAGTCGACGGTGCTCCGCGACAGGAACCTGGTGACGCCGGGAGATCCCGGCTACCTCTACCGGGACTGCTGACTGTCCGGGTCCGACCTGCCGCGTTCTTGACGCGGGTGCCGTGTGCACCGGCCCGCGACCGGGAGGGGCAGCCGACCCACGGCGCGGTGTCAGTCGCCCTTGACGTTGATGATCTGACGGAGCGTGTGGCGCACGTCCACGAGCTCCCTGGCGTCCTGCATGACCACGTCGATGTCCTTGTAGGCGGCCGGGATCTCGTCGAGGAACGCCGGGGTGTCCCGGTACTCGATGCCGCGCATGGCCGCCCGGAGCTGGTCCTGGCTGAACGTCCTGCGCGCCGCGGTGCGGGAGTATCCGCGTCCGGCGCCGTGGGGCGCCGAGTCCATGGCCTCCCTGCTGCCCCGACCCGTCACCACGTAGGAGCGTGTGCCCATCGAGCCGGGGATCAGGCCGGGACGCCCCGGGTCCGCGGCGATCGCACCCTTGCGGGAGAGCCAGACGTCCTTGCCGTAGTGGGTCTCCCGCTGCGTGTAGTTGTGGTGGCAGTTGATGCGCTCCCGCTCCTGCACCGGTGTGCCGACCCAGTCCGTGAACCGGCGGACCACGCGATCCATCATCTCCTCGCGGTTGAGCAGGGCGAACCTCTGCGCCCACAGCAGCTCGGCGAGGTAGCGGTCGAACTCCGGCGTGCCCTCCTCCAGGTACGCGAGATCCTGGTGCGGCAGGCTGACGGACCGCCGTGCACAGTAGTCCTGCGCGGCGCGGATGTGGCGCAGCGCGATGCGGTTGCCGATGCCCCGGGACCCGGAGTGGAGGAAGAGCCAGACGTCGTCCTGCTCGTCGAGCGACACCTCGATGAAGTGGTTGCCCGAACCGAGCGTGCCGAGCTGCAGGCGCCAGTCCTTCACGTAGCTCGCCGGGTCGAAGCCCGCGGACCGCGCGCCGCGCTCGAGGTCGTCGACGCGCGGCTGGGCCGAGGCGCCCACCCGCTTGTTGTTGTTGCCCGCGGAGAGGGGTACGGCCCGTTCGATCGCCTCGCGCAGGCGACGGCGGTCCAGGTGGGCGATGTCACCGGCGGTGAGGTCGGTCCGCACCGCGACCATCCCGCAGCCGATGTCCACGCCGACGGCCGCCGGGATGATCGCCCCGAGTGTCGGCAGGACCGAGCCGACGGCGCAGCCCTTGCCCAGATGGGCGTCGGGCATGGAGGCGAAGTGCGGGTACACGAACGGCATGGAACTGGTCATCCTGTTCTGTGCCAGGGTCGCGTCGTCGATGATGCTCGCGAAATTGACGTAGCTTTCGCTGATCCAGTCCATCCCCCGAGGCTATCGAGGAGTCGGGCGGACCGTCACGGCGTGTGCCGCCCGGCCACGGCCTTGCACCCGCCTCAGCGGAGCCGTACCGCCTGGAGGACGGCGTCCCTGATGGTCACGTCACGGCCGTCCGGGGTGCGCTGGGTCCTCGGGCGGGATTCGCAGGCCCGGATGTCCCAGGAGTCGTCGAGCAGGGCGGCGATCTGCTGCGGGGTGTAGAAGAGCTCGGCGTGCGGCGGCCGTCCGACTCCGGCGTGCCGGTCCGAGGGGTCGTGGGCGACGATCAGGAGGGTGCCGCCGATGCCCACGAGCGTCGCCAGCTGCTTGAAGATCCGCGAACGGTCCGGATCGGGCAGGTGCATGAACTGGATGGACACGAGGTCCTGTCCGCCCGGGAGCTCCGGCGAGGCCAGCAGGTCCACGTGCCGCCACTCGAGGCGATCGGTGATCGGCTCCTCGAGCGCCTCGGCGTGGGTCCTGGCACGGGAGAGGGCCACCTCGGAGACGTCGACGCCGAGGACGGTCCATCCCCGGGAGGCGAGCCAGACGGCGTCGGCTCCCTCCCCGCAGCCGACGTCGAGCGCCCGGCCCGGCGACAGGTCCTGCGCCGCGGCGACGAGCTGCCGGTTCGGGTCGCCGCTCCAGATCCTCGATGCATGCTGCCGGTAGCGGTCGTCCCAGAACTCCTGAGTGTACTCAACCGACACGGCGTACCTCTTCCCGACGCTTCGACCCGGCGGGCGCGGAGGCGCCCATGGCCGGACCATCATCCAGCCCGTGGCGCCGGACACCAAGCACGCGCTCGGAGACGCCGGCCTCCGACGACGCCGAGAAGGGTCCGCGGTAGCCGTCGAGGGCCCAGGCGGTCTCCTCCGCGACCAGGTCGGCGTTGATCGCCGCACCCGCCATGGTGCCCTCGGCCGCAGCGACGACGACCTGCGCGGAGAGATTCGAGACGTTGCCCGCGACGTACACCCCGGGTACCGCGGTGGAGCCCATCGGACCGGGGGCGATCGAGTGGCCCATGCCGGACGGATGATCCTGCGGAGCGAGGCCCAGCGGTTCGACCAGGTCACCGCGGGCTTCCATCCGCGTCCCGACGGCGAGGGCATCCAGGCCGAAGACCGTACCGCCCCGCAGCGTCACCCCGGTCAGGGCGCCGTCCACCTGGTCGACGGAGGCGACGGCACCGTCCACCACGCGGACCGACCGGGCGGCCAGCGTGTCCCACTCCTCGTCCGTCGGAATCACCGTGTCGTCGAGGAACAGCGTGATGTGCTCCGACCACTGCCGGAACAGGAGCGTCTGGTGGATGGACATCGGTCCGGTCCCGAGGACGCCGATGCGCTGTCCTCGGATCTCGTACCCGTGGCAGTACGGGCAATGCACGACGCCCGCACCCCACTGCTCGCGCAGACCGGGAATCGCCGGCAGCCCGTCCGCGAGGCCCGTGGCGAGGAGCAGGCGCCGCCCGACGACGCCGCGCCCGTCCGCCAGTGCCACGGCGAAGCCGTCGGTGACGCGCCGGACGTGCACGGCCTCGGCCCGGACGAGTGTCGCGCCGTACCTCTCGGCATCGGCGCGGCCGGCGTCGAGCAGCGCGGCGGGGCTCATGCCCTCGCGGGCGAGGAAGCCGTGGACGCCCCGGGCGGGTGCGTTGCGCGGCTGCCCGGCATCGAGGACGACGACGGAGCGGAGGGCGCGTCCCAGCGTGACGGCCGCGCTCAGGCCCGCGGGTCCGCCGCCGATGACGACGACGTCGTACCGCTCCTGCAGGGTGTGATCGGTGAGTGGCATCGTGGTTCTCCTTCTGGTGTGCCGATGTCCTCCAGCATCGGACGACTACCGCCCGGAGTGCAAACTTCTTTGCTGGTATGGCAAAATCGGGTCATGACCGCAGATCTCGACGCGGTGCTCGACGCCGTCGGCCCCCGCCTCCGTGCCCTTCGGGCGCACCGCAATCTCACACTCGGGGACGTGTCCTCGGCGTCCGGCATCTCCGTGAGCACGCTGTCGCGGCTCGAATCCGGCCGGCGGCGCCCGAACCTCGAGATCCTCCTGCCCATCGCCCAGGTGTACGGGGTGCCGCTCGACGATCTCGTGGGAGCCCCGCCGACCGGCGACCCCCGCATCCACCTGCGTCCCGTCGAGTACCACGGCGTCACCGCCATCCCCCTCACACGCCGCCCCGGCGGCATGCAGGCGTTCAAGATGGTGCTCGACGGTGATGCGCGCGGCACCGAACCGGATCCGCAGGTCCACGAGGGCTACGAATGGCTGTACATCCTCAACGGCTCCCTCCGCCTCGTCCTCGGCGACAACGACTTCGTGCTCGGAGCGGGCGAGGCCGCCGAGTTCGACACCCGCACCCCCCACTGGTTCGCCAGTGCCGACGGGAAGCCCGTGGAGCTCATCAGTCTCTTCGGCCAGCAGGGCGAGCGGATGCACGTCAGGGCCCGACCGAAGCGGACCTAGCCCCGGCGCGGTGTCGTCCAGGCGGGTCATTACTCAGCTTGCTTATGATCCGGCGTGTTCCTAGGCTGGACGTGGTACGACAGCCACGCTCTACGCAAGGGAGAACAGCATGTCCGAACACGACATTTCCGGCAAGAAGGTCGCATTCCTGCTGACGGACGGGGTGGAGCAGATCGAGCTCACGAGCCCCTGGAACGCGGTCAAGGAGGCGGGCGGAGTCCCCACCCTGGTCTCGCCGAGAACCGGCACCCTCCAGGGCTTCGACGGCATGGACAAGGGTGACACCTTCGAGGTGGACCTCGCCGTGGCCGATGCGAAGGCCGACGACTACGACGCACTCGTCCTGCCCGGCGGCGTGGTGAACGCGGACTTCCTGCGCGTCGACAAGGGTGCCCAGGCGTTCACCCGTGCGTTCTTCGAGCAGCACAAGCCCGTCGCGTCCATCTGCCACGGCCCCTGGCTGCTGATCGACGCCGGCGTGGTGAGCGGCCGGGACCTGACGTCCTACCACACGCTCGCGACCGACCTGAAGAACGCGGGGGCCAACTGGAGCGACGAGGAGGTCGTGGTGGACCAGGGACTGGTCACGAGCCGCACCCCGGACGACCTCGAGGCGTTCAACGACAAGCTCCTCGAGGAGATCGAGGAAGGCCCCCACGAGGGCCAGACCCCGTAACCCGGACACGCACCCGAACACCCCTGCAGGGTCCGCCGTCCGGCGGGCCCTGCCGTGTCGTCAGGGGGCCGGGGGGGTTCCGGAATCGTGACGGTCATGGTCAAGTCCTGGCCGATACGACAGGATCGGAGCATGACCGACCTCCCCTTCCCCGTCCGGCCCATGCTCGCCAGGGCCGTCGCTGCCGTCCCCGAGCCGGACAGCGTGCCCGGCGGCCTCGTGTACGAGCCCAAGTGGGACGGCTTCCGGGCGATCGTGAGGATCGCGGACGGCACCTGCGAGATCGGCAGCCGGGGTTCGAAGATGCTCACCCGGTACTTCCCGGAACTCGTCGACGCACTGCTCGAGAACCTCCCCGAGCGCTGCGTGGTGGACGGCGAGATCGTCGTGCGGAAGGGGGACCCCGGGGCGGAGCGGCTCGACTGGGACGCCCTGTCGCAGCGGATCCACCCGGCGGAGAGCCGGGTGCGGCTCCTGGCGGAACAGACGCCGTCGTCGTTCATCGCCTTCGACCTCCTCGCCCTGGACGGGGCCGACCTGACGGGCGTCCCGTTCGACGAGCGCCGGAAGGCCCTGGAGGAGCTCGGGGCGTCCTTCGCGGAGCCGGTCCATCTCTCGCAGGTCACGCGCGACGTCGGGCTCGCGCGCCGTTGGCTCGTGGAGTTCGAAGGCGCGGGTCTCGACGGCGTCGTCGCGAAGCCGCTGGCCGCCGCCTACGAACCGAACAGACGGCGCATGCTCAAGGTGAAGCACCACCGCAGCGCGGACACCGTGGTGCTGGGCTACCGGATCCACACGTCGGGGCAGGGGGTGGGGTCGCTGCTGCTCGGTCTCCACGACGACGACGGCACGCTGCGGAACGTGGGCGGCATCTCCGCGTTCTCGGCCGCGCGTCGGCTGGAGCTGGTCGACGAGCTGGAGCAGGACGTGATGCGCGACGACGACGGCGCGGCGGAACTGGGTGCGACCGAGCGTAGCCGGTTCGCCTCGGCGAAGGACGTCTCCTACATCCGGCTCCATCCGCGACGCGTGGTCGAGGTGCGGTACGACCAGATGGAGGGCGACCGCTTCCGCCACACCGTCCAGTTCGAACGGTGGCGGCCGGACCGGGAGGCCCGCTCCTGCACCTTCGACCAGCTCGACCTCCCGGCGGCCTACGACCTCAGCCGGGTCCTGGCGGGCGGGACCGCGTCTCCGGGGTGACCCCCGGCAGCTCAGTACCGCTCCGGTTCCTCGCCCAGTTCGAAGTGGCGGCCATGGATGTAGGTGGGCGTGATCTCCACGTAGGTGTACTTCCGTGTCGGGATCCAGGGCTTGAGCGGTAGCGTGTCCGCCTCGTCCACCTCGGACTGCGCCACGATCACCCGGGCCGTGCCCTTGAGCACCACGCTCCACGCCTCGTCGTCGTTCACCTCGTCCACCTCGAAGGCGACGCGTTCGTTCACCGTGAGTTCAGCCAGCTTCGTCCCCGGATTCGTCCGCATGAACAGTGTTCCGTTGTGCGCCACGAAGTTGAGCGGATAGATGTCCGGCTCGCCCAGCACGCTCACGGCGAGGCGACCGTACTCGGAGCGTTTCAGCATGTCCCATGCTTCGTCTTCGGACAGGACGGTTCCGGGTCGTTCGTCACTTTCCATGGCGTGATCCTCCTGGGCGTCGGGCGTCCGGGCTGGTGGACGCGGGGGTGGTGCGGCACCAGTGTCGCCGACGTCCGCTGCGGGCACCAGAGCCGGTCGGCCCTGATGCCCGGGGAACGCTCGGTGCCGGAGTCCGCACGTCCCGCCGTCGTTGTCGGCGCCGGCCTCTACGCTGGATTTGTGGAACCCACCTATCTCTGCAGCGGCGTCACCTGGCACGAGGCCGGTCCGGCCCTGTCGATGCACGAGGTGTCGGCGCTGCCCGGGGACTCCGGTGAGGAGGACGAGGGGCGGCACGAACTGCTGCTCACTCCCGGCACGAGACTGGCCTTCGAGATCACCGCCGAAGGGAAGTACTGCCTCGGCTTCCACCGGGTCCATGGTCGGGACGATCGCACATGGGTGCGGTGTGCCGACCAGGCGCCGTCCGAGCGCGGCTCCCAGTGCGGGCGGTGCTTCGCACAGGACGACCTCCGTTTCATGCACGACATCCACCGCTCCGGCATCGCCCCCGCCGGGCTGAAGCGCTACCTCGACCAGCCGCACTGGCTCTACGTGGCGACCTTCGCGGACGGCTCGACCAAGGTCGGGACGGCGTCGCACCTGCGGAAGCGGGCTCGCCTCGTGGAGCAGGGCGCCGTCGTCGCGCAGTACGTTGCACACGCCCGGGACGGGCGGATCGTCCGGATCCTCGAGGACGAGGTCACGCGCACGGTCGGCCTGCCGCAGGCCGTGCGATCCGCCACCAAGGCCGCGTCCCTGTGCGCGCCGCTGCCCTCCGTGCAGCTGGAGCACGTCAACGACGGCTTCGCCCTGGCAGCCCGGGGACTGCTGGCCGGGGGTATGGGGATCGAGGGTTTCGTGGTGGTGCACGAGGAGTTCGAGCCGCCGTCGTCGTGGTCCGCAGTCCTCAGCCGGCGAGGACTGCAGCCGTACCCGTCGCCGCTCGGCCAGGGCCGGCACGGCGTCACCGTCCGCGAGGTACTCGGCCCGTCCGCGCTGGTCTCGATCGATGGCTCGGACCTCGTGTTCGTCGCGGACCTGGCCCAGCTCAAGGGTCGGCGGCTCAGGGCCGGGGACTTCAGCACGCCGGTGCCGGCTGTCCAGGAAGCGCTCTTCTGATGACCGAGGGGCGGGCGGCAGTAGAATCGGGGAATGCTGAATACGCCCTGGGAGACCGGCTCGGACCTGTACCGCAAGCTGGTGGTCTCCGCCCTGGCGACCACGGCGCTCGGCATCCTCATCGCCGTGGTCGGAGCCGTCACGGACCAGCGCACGCTCGTCTTCACGGGCATCCCGATCATCGTGGTCGGCATGGTGTGCCACCTCGCGGGCATGGTGGTGCGTTCGCGCGACACCCGGCGCCGCCTCAGGGACCGGCGCTGAGCCCGCTCAGCCCGACGGCCGACGCCGTCCCCTTCCCGCGCCTTCAACCAGGATCTCCCGCCCGCCCGACGCCGTTTCCATCGGAGGAACCATGACCATCGACCCAGACCTGCAGGGGCGCAGCTACCCCGCAGGAGAGACCTACTCCGTGGGCCGTGAGGCGATCCGCGACTTCGCCCGGGCCGTCAAGGCGACGCACCCGGCGCACTACGACGTCGAGGCCGCGGCAGCGCTCGGGCACCGGGACCTCGTGGCCCCGCCCACATTCGCGATCATCGTCGCCCAGCGTGCCGACGCGCAGCTCATCGCAGACCCGAGCGCGGGGATCGACTTCACCCGTGTGGTCCACGCCGACCAGCGCTTCATCCACCACCGCCCCATCCTCGCCGGCGACCAGCTGGTCGCCGAACTCCACGTCGACCAGGTGCGAGCCATGGGCGGTGGCGCGATGATCACCACGCGAGCGGAGATCTCGACCGTCGACGGCGAGCCGACGGCCACCACGACGTCCTCGCTCCTCGTCCGAGGGGAGGACCAGTAGCCATGGCAGTCTCCATCAGCACGCTCGAGGTGGGCCGGCAGATCGGCTCCACCACCATCGACATCACCCGCCAGGACCTCGTCCGGTACGCAGGAGCCTCGGGCGACCTCAACCCGATCCACTGGAACCAGGCCTTCGCCGAGGGCGTCGGACTCCCCGGCGTGATCGCCCACGGCATGTTCACCATGGGTGCCGTCGTCCAGCTGGTCACCGACTGGGCCGGCGACCCCGCCGCCGTCATCGACTACCAGACGCGCTTCACCAAGCCCGTCGTCGTCGAGGACACGACGGCGCGGCCCGGGGAGCCCGGAGCCGTGGTGGAAGTGACGGGCGTCGTCGGCGCGATCGACACCGAGCGGTCGACGGCGAGGATCGACCTCACCGTGACGTTCGCCGGGCAGAAGGTGCTCGTGAAGGCGCAGGCCGTGGTGAGACTGCCATGACCGTGCCCCTGACCGACACGCTGCTGGCCGACCTCACGACGACACGTGTCGGAGGGCCCGCGCGCACCCTCGTGGAGGCCACGACCGAACAGGAGATCGTGGAGGCCGTCCGGGCCGCCGACGCCGGAGGGGACCCGCTGCTCATCATCAGCGGCGGGTCGAACCTGCTGATCGGCGACGCCGGCTTCGCCGGCACCGTCGTCCGTGTCACCTCGAGCGGTTTCACCGTCAACGACGACGACGCCACGTGCGGCGGCGTCATGGTGAAGGTGCAGGCCGGGCACGACTGGGACGACCTCGTGAAGTACACCGTCCTGCACGCGTTCACAGGTCTCGAGGCACTCTCCGGCATTCCCGGCTCCACGGGTGCGACGCCCGTCCAGAATGTCGGAGCCTACGGCTCGGACGTGTCCCACACCATCGCCACGGTGCGGACGTTCGACCGCGAGACGGACAGCATCAAGAGCTTCACCAATTTCGAGCTGCAGTTCGGCTACCGGGACTCCCTGCTCAAGCGCAGCACCGTCGACGGATCGCCGCGCTATGTGGTGCTGACGGTCGAGTTCCAGCTCGGCCTCGGACGCATGAGCACCCCCATCCGGTACGCGGAGCTGGCCCGTGCACTCGGCGTCGAGGTCGGCGCGCGTGCCTATGCCAACGACGTACGCCGTGAGGTGCTCAGGCTGCGAGCGGGCAAAGGCATGGTGCTGGACGCGCCGGACCCGGACACCTGGAGCACGGGATCGTTCTTCACCAACCCGATCGTCCCGCAGGACGTCGCGGATCGGCTGCCGGCCGACGCCCCCCGGTATCCGTCCGGTGAGGACGGCTGCGTGAAGCTCAGTGCGGCCTGGCTCATCGAGCACGCGGGGTTCTCCAAGGGGTTCGGCCTTGCGGACGACGACGGGTTCGTTGCGGCCGGCGGTCGGGCCTCGCTGTCGACGAAGCACACGCTCGCGCTGACCAACCGGGGCGGAGCCTCGGCGTCGGACCTGCTGTCCGTCGCCCGTCTCGTGCGGGACGGCGTGGAGCGCGCCTTCGGGATCCGGCTGGAGCCCGAGCCGTTGCTCATCAACTGCGCCCTGTAACTGGTCGCGGGCGGCGTAGAGGTCGAACTGCTCCTCGTCGGCCGCGCCGTCCGCGTCCCGCCGCCCGGTAGTCGGTGGCGGCTGCCCGATGGCCGTCGGCACCGGCGTGGTCAGGCTCAACGGCCCACGGGGCCGGATGCCCGGTCGGTGACCGGTCCGGCAGCCCTGCCGGCGGCCCTGCAGGCGGCCTGTGGGTCCGGATGCCCGGTCGGTGACCGGTCCGGCAGCCCTGCCGGCGGCCGGTGGGTCCGGATGCCCGGTCGATGGTCCGGTAGTCAGGGTGGGCCCTCCGGCCTCGTCAGGCCCGTCGGCCCTCCGGCCTTGCCAGGCCAGCCGATCTACTGGTTCGGTAGGGTCGGTCGCCTGTTCACCGGGTTCACCCAGCGCGCGGGGGAGCGGCGTGCCCGTTCGGCGGCAGCGCGCGTGAGAACGACGTCGTTCCAGCTGTCCTCGCGCTGAACGAGCTGCCGTGAGCAGAGCCACTGGGCCAGGCGTGAGGCGACGCTGATCTGTGCGAGGCGATCGTGGAAGTCGGGAAGGAGCTGCGGTGCTGCAAGGAACTCCGGGAGGGCGTGCAGCAATTGCCGCGCACCCATGACCCGGACGTAGGCGTCCTCGGTGCCGAACTGGCGTTCGAGTGCCAGTAGTTCCTGCTCGGCGTCCGTCAGCCTCGTCACAGCAACGTGTTCCAGGTAGGCGCGGAGGTGGTCCTGGATCCGCTCGTACCGCAGCAGGCTCTCGGGGTGCCGCGTATGGCCGCTGGCCGCGAAGAAACGCCGGAGGACGATATCTGCGTTCACGGGATCCATGCGCCCATCCTTCCTGTGACCTCCGACCTTTTGGCCCGGCCTTTGGCCTGACCTTTTGGCCCGTCCGTTTCGGCGGTGCTCGTTTCGGCGGTGCTCGTTTCTGCAAGGGTGCCGATGCACAGTCGGCGCCGTGGTGCGAGGAATGTGGATGACTCGTCGTCACTTGTCCTCCACAATCACGACCCGCCCTCGAAAATAGTACGTACGTTCGATAAAATCAGGTATGGCTATCGCACCGCTCGAGAATCCCGGGGAAACGGACGTCTCTCTTGGGATCGTGTACGCCGCGCTGGTGCAGGTTGCTGATTCGTTGACGGGCCAGGGCCGGATGCTGTCACGGAGCGAGGCGGTGCGGACGCTGGTCGATGTCGAGGACATCTCGCGGGTGGTCGATTTCCTCCAGGTTTTCGCCGCAGGCATGGCGGAGGAGAGGGGGCTGGGTTCGGGCGAGAGACCTCACGCGGTCGGCTCGCTCCAGACACGAGCCGAACAGTCACTCGACAGGCTGGGAACAGCCGGTGCAGCTGGGGTGAGGGCTCCCGGTGAGAGGGTGGCCGATGATGCGGGCGGGAACCGATTCCGGACCTGTGCGGACTACTTGCGGTCCAGATTGGGCATCAGCCGTGCCGAGGCGAAGCGCAGGCTGGATCTGGCCCACAGCGTATTGCCCGGTGTCGCGCCCTCGGGCGCACTCGTCGAGCCGCAGTCGGCAGCTGTGAGCGCCGCGTTCGCCTCCGGGACGTTGAGCGGGCGGGCAGCGACGGTCATCTGTTCCGCAGTTGATCGCGCCCGCTGCCTTGCTGCCCCCGAGCAGCTGGCATCGATGGAGCATCATCTCACCAGGCAGGCTCTGGAGTCCGACGAGGATGTTCTCCGCGTCGTCGCGCGTCGCTGGGAGACCGTCCTGGACCAGGACGGTCAGGAACCTACCGAGAAGGTACTGCGGAGTCGTCAGGGCGTGTTTCTCCGGGGCCGGCGCAACGGGCTACGCATGCTCGAGATCGGGGCCACCGACGAACAGTTCGAGCATCTGGTCACGGCCATGAACACCGCCACGAACCCCCGGACTCCCAGCTCTGACCGCACCCCGGACGATCCTCAGTGCCTCGGCGGCACTGAAGCCATGGCGGACGGTGGTGGTGATGGTGATGGTGATGGTGATGGTGATGGATCCGTGGCGGCGAACCGGATGGAAGGCCCTACGCGGGCGCAAAGCCTTCTCGACGGACTGGTGGGTGCGTGCCGTATCGCCCTGTCCACCTCCCTCCTGCCGGCAACCGGTGGCCACAGGCCCCAGGTCATGGTCACCATCGACTACCGCGACCTCCTCGGCGACGTCCGTGAGACCACCTGCAGCCGCGAAACCAGCAGTCATGACAGCAGAAGGGGGGATACCTCGGGTCATGCCTTCCTCGCCGGCCCGAGGGGTGGAAGCGGGACAGGGCGTGCCGTGTTCGTCGAGCAACTCAGTGCAGGCACCATCCGGCGGATCGCCTGCGACGCCGACCTGATCCCCCTCGTGCTCGGGGGCGACGGGCAGATTCTCGACATGGGCCGTGCGGGTAGGCTCTTCCCGCCGCACATGCGTCGCGCTTTGGTCGCCCGGGACCGGGGCTGCGCGTTCCCCGACTGCACTGTTCCAGCCACTTGGTGCGAGGCCCACCACATGACGCCCTGGTCCCGCGGGGGTACCACCAGCATCGACAACGGGGTCCTGCTGTGTGCGCACCACCACCACACCATCCATGACGGCCTCTGGACGGTCGCGTCGCACAACGGCATCCCCTGGTTCACGCCACCGCCACAATTCGGTCGACACGGAACCACCGCTCGACGCAACAGGTACTGGCATGCCCAGCCCGGGGTGGAGTACGGCGCCATCGACACGGTCCCGTCGGGAGAGTAGTAGAGCAAAGGCCCGAGCGATCGGTGGAGTGTCATTGCCACCTGGCCGGCCGAACAATCACCGCCAGCTCTCGCTGTCCGATATCGGCAACTTGTCGTCGGTTCCCGGCTGGGGCGCCGTCAAGCCGTCGTCGAATCCCCGTCAGCTCCCGGCCGGCTCCGGCAGCTCGCCGTCGGACCGACGTCCAGCTCGACGTCGGATCTCCGCGAGAGAACCTGTTGATTACCGATGCACGGGAAGTCGCCTCAGAGGTTGCCGGTGGCGATCATCAGCATCCGGCGGAGTGGCTCGGCCGCTCCCCACAGCAGCTGGTCGCCCACCGTGAACGCGCTGATGTACTCCGGGCCCATCTCGAGCTTTCGGATCCGGCCGACGGGGACCTCCAGCGAGCCGGTCGCCGCGACGGGCGTCAGACCGGCGATCGTGTCGGCCTTTGTGTTCGGGATGACGCGTACCCACTCGTTGTCCGCTGCGATGATCGACTCGATCTCGCTGACCGGCAGGTCCTGTGTCAGCTTCAGGGTCAGCGCCTGCGAGTGCGAGCGCATGGCACCCACCCGGACGCAGAGGCCGTCGAACGGGATGCGCGTCGCGGTGCCGAGGATCTTGTTGGTCTCCGCCCCGGCCTTCCATTCCTCCCGGGACACACCGTTGCCGAGGTCGCTGTCGATCCAGGGGATGACGGACCCGGCCAACGGCACACCGAAATGGCTCGCTTCGAGGCTCGGGTGCCGCTGCTTGGCGAGGATCGCACGGTCGATGTCCAGGATCGCGGAGGCGGGGTCGTCGAGATTGACGGCCACGCTGCCGTGGAGCGCCCCGAACTGGTTGAGCAGCTCCCGCATGTGGCGGGCACCGCCGCCCGAAGCCGCCTGATAGGTCATCGACGTGCCCCACTCCACGAGACCGTTGCGGAAGAGCCCGCCCAGCCCCATGAGCATGCAGGAGACCGTGCAGTTGCCGCCGATGAAATCGCGGACGCCGCGCGCGAGTCCGACGTCGATGGCGTCGCGGTTGACCGGGTCGAGCACGATGATGCTGTCCTGCTCCATGCGCAGCGTGGAGGCGGCATCCAGCCACAGCCCCTGCCACCCGGCGTCGCGCAGCTTGGGGTAGACCTCGGCCGTGTAGTCACCGCCCTGGGCGGTGACGATGATCGGCAGCTTGGCGAGCGTCTCGACGTCGTACGCGTCCTGCAGCACACCGGTGCCCTCCGCGAACTGCGGCGCGGCACCCCCGGCGGCCGAGGTCGAGAAGAACACGGGGTTGATCCTGGCGAAGTCGCCCTCGTCCTGGAGACGCTGCATGAGGACGGAGCCCACCATGCCACGCCAGCCCACGAAACCGACGGAGGGCAGGGCAGAGCTCTCGGGTGCTGAAGTCATGCCCTCCAGTTTAGGCGTTGCGGCCTCACCGCCGCCGCTTTGTGACCGACGCCGCTCCTGCCGACAGGACGTCCCTCGGCGACGAGCTCACCTCGAGCTGCCGCGAGACTCCCCCGGCCGGGAGGCTCGTGGGAGGAGCATCCGTCGGACGACGACACCCACCGGGATGATCAGCAGCCAGAGGTACATCGCCACCGCGGGCATCAGGAACGCCACCGGGATGCTCACGGCGAACACGAGTGGTACGGGGAGCAGCGCCCGCACCACGTAGCGGTAGAGATCGCGGTCCACGGCACGGGCGAGGAGGCCTTCGCGCCACGCGTGAGCCCAGACGAGGTTCAGCATGGAGTAGAGGCCCGCGACCACGATGGCATAGGCCACCACAGGCCAGGGCGAGGACGTCCCGCCGTACTCGCTGAGTACGCTGGTGGGCAGGGGGAGCAGCGCGACGAAGAAGAGCAGCACCAGGTTCAGGACCTGCAGCCGAAGGTCGTAGCGGACGATGACGCTGAACTTCCGGTGGTGGTTCAGCCAGGCGCTGCCGATGACGGCGAAACTGAGGGCGAAGGCGAAGAAGTGCGGCAGCTGCTGCACCAGGGCCGCACCGACGCGGTCCGAGGGCAGGTCGTCGGGAATGTCGAGATCGAGGACGAGGAGCGTCATGGCGATGGCGAACACGGCATCGCTGAAGAAGACGGTCCTGTCGGTCGACTCACCCCTAGTGAGCACCGACCGGTAGCGGGACCTCAGGTCCTTCTGATGTGCTGGATCGGCATCGTCAGCGTGCGGCACCGTCCGAGCCTAGCGTCTCGCCCCTGCCCGGGATAGGCAGGGGAGGCCGCCCGATGGCCCTGTGCTCAGGCCGCCCGACGGCCCTGTGCTCAGGCTGCGTCCGACGGCGCTGCGGCCTCGTGCGCAGCCTTCGTCCAGAGGCTGATGCGGTAGCGGGTACCTTTCACGGACTCCAGCCAGCCTGCCTCGGGGGACAGGGCCGTCAAGGCCCAGTCCGTCCCCAGCAGGGGAGCGAGGGTGTCGCCCTCCGCCCCTGATTCGACGACGGTGACGAGGGCGGCGTTGGCGCGCTCCATGGCTTCGGCGTACACGCGCCCACCGCCGATGACCCAGATCTGCTCGGCACCGGGACTTGCTTGGGCGGCCTCGAAGGCGGCGTCGAGCGAATCGACGACGACGGCGCCGGGCAGGTCCACGCCGGATCCTGAGACGACGATGTTCGTGCGGTCCGGCAGGGGACGGAACGTCGAGGGGAAGGATTCCCACGTCCGCCGGCCCATGATCACGGGGTGGCCCGTCGTCGTGGCCTTGAAGTGCGCCAGGTCCTCCGGCACATGCCAGGGGATGCCGCCGTCCTTGCCGATCACGCCGTCCTCGGTCTGCGCCCAGATCATGCCGATCACGGGACGGGACCCGACGGCGTCCGGCACGCTCAGGGTGTGGGGGGAGGGGGCCGTGCTCATACGGCCACCGGGGCCTTGATGGTGGGGTGGTGCTGGTAGTCGATCACGTCGAAGTCCTCCAGGGCGTAGTCGAAGATGGTGTCCGGCTTCCGGTTCAGCTCGATCCGCGGGTACGGGTAGGGCTCCCGGGACAGCTGCTCGGCGACCTGCTCCACGTGGTTGTCGTACACGTGGACGTCACCGCCGGTCCAGATGAACTCGCCGGGCTCGAGGCCGGTCTGCTGGGCGACCATCAGGGTCAGCAGGGCGTAGGAGGCGATGTTGAACGGGACCCCGAGGAAGGTGTCCGCGGACCGCTGGTACAGCTGGCAGGAGAGCCGGCCGGGACCGCCGTCCACGCCGGGGCTCACGTAGAACTGGAAGAACACGTGGCAGGGCGGCAGCGCCATGGTGTGCAGCTCGGAGACGTTCCAGGCCGAGACCAGGTGGCGGCGGGAGTCCGGGTTCGTCTTCAGCGCCTCGACCACCTCGGCGATCTGGTCGATATGGCCGCCGTCGGGCGTGGGCCATGACCGCCACTGGACGCCGTAGACGGGGCCGAGCTCGCCGGCCTCGTCCGCCCACTCGTTCCAGATGGACACGCCGCGCTCCTGTAGCCAGCGCACGTTGGAATCGCCGCGGAGGAACCAGAGCAGCTCCAGCGCCACGGACTTGAAGTGCACACGTTTGGTGGTGACGAGCGGGAAGGACTCGCTGAGATCGAAGCGCAGCTGCCGGCCGAACACGCTCCGGGTACCGGTACCCGTCCTGTCGCTCTTGGCCGCGCCGTTCGCCATGACGTCGCGCAGCAGGTCCTCGTAGGGGGTGGGGATGGGAGTGCTCACCCGGCCAGTCTAGGACGAACGGGACGTCCCGTTCGGCCGCGTCGTGCGCGGGTAGACTACCCCCGGGCCGTACAGGTGACGGCGTCGCCGCTCACCTGCTGTTCACTTCGTACCGGAAGAATCCAGCCGTGACCATACCTTCGCCCGAGACCCACACCGCCCCTGCCGCCGCGCGGTTCATGGCGTCCGGGCGGGCGCCATCACCCCGCACCCTTCTCGACATCCTGCTGGCCACGGCCGCGGAACACCCCAGCGCCTCGGCGCTCGACGACGGCACCGAGGACCTCAGCTACACGGAGCTGGTGACGGCCACCGCCCGGTTCGCCGCCACCCTGCGCGCCGCCGGTGTGGGTCGCGGCGACACCGTCGGAGTACGCCTCCCCTCGGGCACCAACGAGCTGTACATCGCGATCCTCGGAGTGCTCTCGGCAGGTGCCGCCTATGTGCCGGTCGATGCCGACGACCCCGACGAGCGCGCCCGCGTCGTGTTCGCGGAAGCGCGTGTCGCCGTCGTCGTCGGGCACGGCCTGTCGGTGATCCCCGGCCCGGGCGGACGCCGGGCGATCTCCGGAGACCCCACACCGGACGACGACGCCTGGATCATCTTCACCTCCGGTTCCACGGGCACGCCGAAGGGCGTCGCCGTCTCGCACCGGTCGGCAGCCGCGTTCGTCGATGCGGAGGCACGCCTGTTCCTGCAGCACGAGCCCCTCGGGCCCGCCGACCGCGTCCTGGCCGGCCTCTCCGTCGCGTTCGACGCCTCCTGCGAGGAGATGTGGCTGGCCTGGAGGCACGGCGCATGCCTCGTGCCGGCACCGCGCGCCCTCGTGCGCACGGGCGTGGACCTCGGTCCCTGGTTGATCGCCCGCGGGATCACCGCCGTGTCCACCGTGCCCACGCTGGCGGCGCTGTGGCCCGCCGACTCCCTCGAGAACGTCCGCCTCCTCATCTTCGGTGGGGAAGCATGCCCTCCGGACCTCGCGCAGCGCCTGGTCGTCCACGACCGCGAGGTCTGGAACACCTACGGCCCCACCGAGGCGACCGTCGTCGCCTGCGCCGCACGCCTCGGCGGCGAGGGCCCGGTGCGTATCGGCCTGCCCCTGGACGGCTGGGACCTCGCCGTCGTCGACGAGTCCGGCCTGCCCGTGCCGGAGGGCGGCACCGGCGAGCTCATCATCGGGGGAGTCGGGCTGGCCCGCTACCTGGACCCGGCCAAGGACGCCGAGAAGTACGCACCGATGCCCTCGCTCGGATGGCGGCGCGCCTACCGTTCGGGCGACCTCGTGCAGCTGCACGCGGCCGGACTGGTCTTCGTCGGCAGGGCTGACGACCAGGTGAAGCTCGGCGGCCGCCGCATCGAACTCGGTGAGGTGGATGCGGCACTCCAGGCGCTGCCCGGGATCGCCGGCGCCGCCGCCGCCGTCAGGACGACGCCGTCGGGCAACCAGCTCCTCGTCGGCTACCTCGTCCCGGCCGACGGCGACCCCGACCTCACGGCCCTGCGCGCACTGCTCGCCGAGGAGTTACCCGCGGCGCTCGTCCCCCTGCTCACCGTCACCGACGCCCTGCCCACGAAGACCAGCGGCAAGGTGGACCGGAACGCCCTGCCCTGGCCGCTCGCCGGCGTCGGCGATCCGGGCGAGCCCGGCAGCCTGGAGGACCTCGACCCGCGCGTCCGGTGGATCGCGGACCAGTGGGCCGCCGTCCTCGGCACCGTCCCGGCCGACGAGGACGCCGATTTCTTCCTGCACGGCGGCGGGTCCCTCGCGGCCGCCCGGCTCGTGTCGCTGATCCGCACCCGCTACCCGGTCATCACGGTCGCCGACATCTACGCCCATCCGCGGCTCGGCGCACTCGCGTCCTTCGCCGCGGAGACGGGCGACGGGGTAGAGCAACCACCCGCCGCCGAACGTGCCGTCCGGCGCACCGCACGCAGGTCACAGGTCTTCCAGACCATCATGGGCATCCCGCTGCAGTTCCTCGCCGGCATGCGCTGGCTTACCTACGCGATGATCGCGAGCAACGTCCTCGCCGGGCTCGGAGTCCTGACGTCCGCGGCGACCCTGTCCTGGTGGTGGGTGGCGCTGTCCTGGCTCGTGTTCGTCAGCCCGTTCGGGCGGATGGCCCTGTCCGTCCTCGCGGCCCGCCTCCTGCTGGGCGGCGTGGAGCCCGGCGTCTATCCGCGGTCCGGCAGGGTGCACCTGAGGCTCTGGCTCGCCGAACAGATCTCGGACAGCGTCGGGGCGGTCAGCCTCGCGGGTGCACCCTGGGTGCAGTTCTACGCGCGGGCACTGGGCGCGCGGATCGGGCCCGACGTCGACCTCCACTCCGTCCCGCCCGTCACGGGCCTGCTCACCCTCGGAGCCGGCGCGTCCGTGGAACCGGAGGTGGACCTCTCGGGCTGGTGGATCGACGGCGACCGCATCCATATCGGTGGGATCACCGTGGGCGCTGGAGCCGTGGTCGGGGCACGCAGCACGCTGATGCCGGGGGCGAGGATCGGCGCCGGCGCCGAGGTGGCCCCGGGCTCGGCGGTCCAGGGAGCTGTCCGGTCCGGACAGCTCTTCGCGGGTTCGCCCGCCACCCGGGCGGGCAGGGCGAAGCAGGACTGGCCCGACGCCCCGCCGGCCCACTCGCGCCTGCGCACCCGACTGACCTTCGCGGCGTTCGCCGCGGCCTCGGGCGCGCTCGCACTCATCCCGTACGCCGCCGCCGTCGTCGCCGCGCTGCCCGTCGTGGCCGCGCTGCGCGGAGCCGCGTCCCTGTCCTCGGCGTGGCCGTCCCTCGTGGGGCCGGTGGCACTCGCCGCCGTCATCTGGCTCATCACCACCGCAGCCCTGGTGCTCGCCACGGTCCGGATCCTGGGCATCGGCCTGCGGGAGGGCCATTACCCAGCGCGCAGCCGCATCGGCTGGCAGATCTGGGCCACGGAACGCACGCTCGACATGGCGCGGGACCTGCTCTTCCCGCTCTACGCGAGCCTGTTCACGCCCGTCTGGCTGCGGCTCCTCGGGGCGCGGGTGGGCCGGAACGTCGAGGCGTCCACCGTGCTCCTCATCCCGAAGATGACCACGATCGGCGAAGGTGCCTTCCTCGCGGACGACACCATGGTGGCCTCCTACGAGCTCGGCGGCGGGTACCTGCGCATCGCGCCCGCGAAGATCGGCCGGCGCGCCTTCCTCGGCAACTCGGGCATGACGTCGGCGGGTCGGCGCGTACCGAAGAACTCGCTCGTCGCGGTGCTGTCGGCCACGCCGGCGAAGGCCAAGGCCGGCAGCTCCTGGCTGGGCAGTCCGCCCTCCCGCCTGCGCCGGCTCGCCGTGACGGGGGACCAGAGCCGCACGTTCCAGCCCCCCGGGCGCCTGAAGGCGGCGCGCGCGTTCTGGGAACTGTGCCGCGTGGTGCCGGTCATCCTCACCGTCACGATCGCCGCCGCGGCCCTCGTGGCCTTCGATGCGCTCGCCCTGTGGGGCGGCTACCTCGTGGCGGCCCTGCTGAGCGGCGTCGTGTTCACGGTGCTGGGCGCCGTGGCGGCCGCGAGCGCCGTCGTCGCGAAGTGGCTGCTGGTCGGGCGGATCACGGCGGGCGAGCATCCGCTGTGGAGCTCCTTCATCTGGCGCAACGAGGTGGTGGACACGTTCATCGAGAGCGTCAGCGCTCCGTGGTTCGCCCGTGCCGCCAGTGGGACGCCGTCGCTGGTCTGGTGGCTGCGGGCCCTGGGGTCGAAGATCGGGCACGGTGTCTGGTGCGAGAGCTACTGGCTGCCCGAAGCGGACCTGGTGACCCTTGGTACCGGGTCCACTGTCAATCGCGGATGCGTCGTGCAGACCCATCTCTTCCATGACAGGATCATGAGCATGGACACCGTCGAGCTCGCCGCAGGCGCAACCCTCGGTCCGCACAGCGTGATCCTGCCCGCCGCCCGGATCGACCAGGGTGGCACCGTGGGGCCGGCGTCGCTGGTGATGCGCGGCGAGACCGTCCCTGCAGGGACCTACTGGATGGGGAACCCGGTCAGCTCCTGGTCTGGCCCGGGGGACGGTGCGTGAGCACCAGTTCCGAGAGCTTTGCGCCCGACCCGTACACCCCGAGCAACGGCAGCACCTCCTATCGCGTCGACCACTACGACCTCGCCCTGGACTATCGGCTCTCGAGTAACCGCCTGTCCGGTCGTGCCGTCCTCACCGTGACCGCGCACCGGGGGCTGCACCACGTCGAACTCGACCTCGAGGGGCTCCGCACCACGAGGGTCACCTCCGACACCGCCCGCATCCGGTCCTTCAAGGACCGCGCCGGCAAGCTCGTCATCGGGTTCCGCGACCCGGTGCCGGCCGGTACCGGGTTCACGCTCGACATCCGGTACGAGGGCAACCCCCGCCCCATCACCGGCATTTGGGGCGAGATCGGGTGGGAGGAACTGACCGACGGCGCCCTCGTGGCCGGGCAGCCCACCGGGGCGCCGTCGTGGTTCCCCTGCAACGACCACCCCTCGCAGAAGGCGGCCTACCGGATCGCGGTGACCACCGATGCCGGGTACCGGGCCGTCTGCAACGGCGTCCTCGCCTCCCGCGTCGACCGCGCCAGCAGGACCACCTGGACCTACGAGCAGGCCGAGCCGATGGCCACCTACCTCGCGACGGTGCAGATCGGTCGTTACGCCCTCGTGGCACTGAACGATCCCGCGGGGCCCGCCGTCGGACTGCCCGTCCCGGGTGCGCCGCGAGTGCCGGGCGCCCCCGTCCCGCTGTACGCGGCCGTGCCGCCGTCCCTCGCCCCGGCGGCCAAGGCATCGCTGGCGCGCCAGCACCAGATGATGTCCGTGTTCGAGCAGTGCTTCGGGCCATACCCCTACCCGCAGTACCTCGTGGTCGTCGCCGACGACGACCTCGAGATTCCCCTGGAGGCGCAGACACTCTCCATCATCGGGCGCAACCACCTCGATCAGGGCTGGGAGGCGCAGCGGCTGATCGCCCACGAGCTCGCACACCAGTGGTTCGGCAACTCCGTCACCGCGGCGCGCTGGCAGGACATCTGGCTGCACGAGGGCTTCGCCTGCTACGCCGAGTGGATCTGGTCCGAGGCCAGCGGGTCGACGACGGCGGACTCCCACGCGCGGTCCACCCACCAGCGCCTCAGCAGGGCGCCCCAGGACCTCGTCCTCGCCGACCCCGGCGCCGTCGACATGTTCGACGACCGCGTCTACAAGCGTGGCGCCCTCACGCTGCACGCGCTCCGGAAAGCCGCCGGAGACGACGCCTTCTTCGCCCTGCTGCGCGCCTGGTCCAGCGAGCACCGCTTCGGGACGGCCACCACTGCGGACTTCATCGCGTTCGCGGTGCACACGCTCCCCGGCGCCGGCGTCGGGGACCTCCTGGTGCCGTGGCTGCTCTCGAAGGCGCTGCCCGCGCTGTAACGCGCGCCGTCCCACACCCGGACAGCGGCACGCAGTCCTGCTGCTCCCACCGGTCCTGCCCCTTTCGGGGTCGTGTGCCACGTCGTGTCGACCTGTTCGTCGTGCCCGGTGCGCCGTCCTGTGGGGACGCGCTGTTTTCCCCGGCTCGGCGTTCTGCGGGGCCGAGCCGGTTACCGTCGGTACGCGCGTCCTGTGGGGGCGCGTTGCGTGCCCGGTACGCCGTCCTGTGGGGGCGCGTTGCGTGCCCCCGTGCACCGTCCTGTGGGGGCGCGTTGCGTGCCCGGTACGCCGTCCTGCCGGCCCGGTCCCCCCAGGGGCGGATCCGATCCTCAGGGGTCGATGGCGACGGCGGCCACGAGGCCCAGAGGCTCCAATGCGTCGCCTCCGATCGAGGGGAGGTCGGTGACCCTCCACTCCCGCAGGACTTCGACCGAGTCCGGGCCGCGATCGGCGAAGCCGGTGCCGAGAGCCTTGATCAGGGCCTCCTTGCGGGCCCACAGGACTGCGCGGGCCGTCGCCCGGTCGCCGACCGGGAGTCCGCCGACCATGGTCCGCTCACCGGGAGTCAGGGCAACGTCGTCGAACCCCTCGAAACCCACTGCGGCGACGGTGGTGAGGTCCACTCCGAGCCCCGGCCGGGCCGACGGGACAGCAGTATGCGATGTCGGCGTCCCGACCGCTTCATGCACTCCGTGCGGTTCGAGCATCCCGACCGTCCCCAGCAGCCCGTCGGTCCCCGCCGTCCGAGCTGTCCCACGCGGCTCCTGCGGCTCCTGCGCCACGATTGTCCCCTGCGTCCCGATCGTCCGCGGTGTCCGGGCTGTCCCAGGCGGCTCCTGCGCCCTGAGCGTCCGCAGTGTCCCGGCCGTAGCGTGCGTCGCGAGCGCTCCGAGCAGGACGAAGCCCCCCGTCCTGGACAGGCTGAGTGCCAGCGGTACGCGTTCTCCGCGCAGCAGGTATGCCGGTCGGCCGTGATCGGGCACGCCGTCCGGTCCACAGACAGGGCACTCGAAGCCGGACACGAGAAGGTCTGCCCGGATCCCGAGCAGGTCAGCAGTGAGGGCACGCAGGAGGTATCGGCCCGCGACGAAGGACGCCGACTGCTCGGCATCGACGGTCCTGGCCGCCCGCGCGCGTTCCACGTCGTCGAGGAGCCGGAGCATGGCGGTGGTGGGCGGGAGGCCGGACCCGGGGCCGATCCTCCGCAGGCTCAGGACGGCGCCCGACGGCGGGCCCATGGGGTCGGCGGCCGTGGCCGGAGTCCCGAGAAGTGGGGTGCCGGCAGCTGGAGCACCGGGGTCGGTGACCGTGGCCGGCCTGCTCGGGGACGGTGCGCCGGCATCCGGAGTGCCGGGATCGGCGGCCGTGGCCGGAGTTCCGGTGATCGGAGTACGGGGAGCCCGAGTGCCGGGGAATCGCTTCACTCCACCATCGTCCCCGAGGGTAGGGCGGTGAGGCCATCCGGCCGGGGGATCGGCCGACGAACCGGTGTGGGAGCCGGCGTGGGACTCGGTGAGGGAGCGGTCGGCCTAGTGGCCGGCGAACAGTTCGGCACACACGTCGTCGCGCAGGACGAACGGTCGCGGACGGTCGGGGTCGGCCGGCCGGCCGTACACGTAGTAGCCGCGGCCCTCGCCGGGGCCGCCGGCGGCGCGGTCGATGGCGTGCATGAGCTTCGGTGTGAGCGGCCCCGCTGGTCCGATCCGGTGGATCTGCTCGATCTCGTGCGGTGCGAGTGCCCGTACGAGGCTTTTCACATCGGCCATGGGAGCGGTCCTGTCGTCGGTGCCGGTCGCTGCGTGAGGGTCCGACACTAGGCACTCCGGATGAACGAGGCATGAACAGCGGCGATCGGACCGCTGACGTCCAATGAACTGATCTATCCTCGCTGGACGGCTGGACGGCTGGACGGCTGGACGGCTGGACGGCTGGACGGCTGGACACCGAGGAGACAGACGCACCGCCAGGAAGTGGCGCGTCAGGATCCGGCGCGGCGGCCCTGCAGGCGGGCCCTGATCTCAGTCGTCGTAGGCGCGGAACTGCTCCATGGACACGATGCGCCCCTGGTTGGCGCTGCTGACCTGGCAGATCACTGCTTCGCCGGGCGCGAGGTGCGGGTCCTCGACGGGCAGGAGCTCGTGGAGGTGGCCCGGCATGTGGCCGCGCAGCACCGAGAGGACGAGCGGGAGTACCGGGCGGTGGGTGCAGATCGCCACGGGCCTGCGCTTGTCCAGCAGACGCTCGATGACGGCCCTGGTGCGCGCCGGCTTCCTCTTGGCATCGTGCTCGGTCAGCGCGTCGAGGAGCTTGAGCTTCGCGCTGCGCTGCTTCACGTAGGGCGAGATCGTCTGGACGCACCGCACCCAGGGGCTGCTCACCACCCGCTCGGGAGTCCATGCCTGGAGCAGGCGGCTCACCGCGGTGGCCTGCCGCCGGCCGGTCGCGGCGAGAGGTCTTTCACCCTCGGCCCTGCTCCAGGACGAACGCGGCTTGGCCTTCGCATGACGGACCACGATCAGGGGCCACGTCTGGAGATTCCGTGCACGGTGCGCTTCGATGAGCGAATCGAGAGGCACCACGTCGGTCGGGTTGCTCAGCACGGTGCGTGCCTCCTCGGGGGACGCCCACCGTGCGCCGTCCACCTCGGTGCCGTCCGGCACCGGGGTGGCCCGTTCGATTCTCGCCGCCCAGTAGTACACCACCTTGTCGCCGGAGTTCACCGGGTAGTTGATCGTCGCCAGCGGGATGCCGAGCCTCACGCTCAGCCCCACTTCCTCGAAGGTCTCGCGGACGGCGCATTCGGGCGTCGTCTCTCCCGGATCGAGCTTGCCCTTCGGCCAGGACCAGTCGTGATAGCGGGGGCGGTGGATGATCAGGACCTCGAGCGCGCCCTTCTCGATCCGCCAGCACAGCGTGCCGGCAGCGACGACCGCCGCGCCGCCGGTCGCCGTGGCGGTGGTGGCCTCCTCCGTGGGTGGCGCCATCAGCGGCGCGACACTGCCCGCTGGCGGGCGCGGGACGCGAGCAGCGAGGACTGGATGTCCTCGAGCAGCGCGCCGTCGGCGTTCTTGTGGTGCCGGGTCCAGCAGCCGGTCTCGTCGAGGTGCCAGCTGGAGACCGCCGGGTCCATGTACCGGTCCATGAGGTTCATCAGGTAGGAGATGTCCTCGGCCGAGCTGAGCTGTACGAGTGCCTCGACGCGGCGGTCCAGGTTGCGGTGCATCATGTCCGCCGATCCGATGAACACGGCAGGCTCTCCGCCGTTGGCGAAGGCGAAGACACGCGAGTGCTCGAGGAACCGGCCCAGCACGGAGCGCACCGTGACGTTCTCGCTCAACCCGGGGACCCCTGGCCGTACGGAGCAGATGCCACGCACGATCACGTCCACCTGGACGCCCGCCTGCGATGCGCGGTAGAGCGAGTCGATGATCGCTTCGTCGACCATGGAGTTCACCTTGATGATCACGCGTGCGGCGAGCCCGGCCTGCTTGTTCGCGATCTCCCGCTCGATGCGGTCGATCAGACCCGAGCGGACGGACCGCGGCGCCACCAGGAGGCGCTTGAAGGTGGACTTCGGGGCGTACCCGGAGAGCTGGTTGAACAGGCGGGACAGGTCCTCGCCCACCTGCTCGTTCGAGGTGAGCAGGCCGAGGTCCTCGTAGTACCGGGCCGTCCGCGGGTGGTAGTTGCCGGTGCCGATGTGGCAGTAGCGCCGGAGCCCGTCGATCTCCTGCCGCACCACGAGCGAGAGCTTGCAGTGGGTCTTGAGCCCCACGATGCCGTACACCACGTGCACGCCGGCCTGCTCGAGCTTGCGGGCCCAGGAGATGTTGGCCTGCTCGTCGAAGCGTGCCTTGATCTCCACGAGCGCCAGCACCTGCTTGCCGGCCTCGGCGGCGTCGATCAGGGCGTCCACGATGGGGGAGTCGCCCGACGTCCGGTACAGCGTCTGCTTGATGGCCTGGACCTTGGGGTCCGCAGCCGCCTGCTCCAGGAACGCCTGCACGGAGGTGGAGAAGGAGTCGTACGGGTGGTGCAGCAGGATGTCCCGCCGGCGCATCGCCGCGAAGACGTTCGCAGCCTTCGAGGTCTCGCTCTCGTTGAGGTAGCGGCTCGTGTGCGGGACGTGCTTGGGGAAGTGCAGGTCCCCGCGATCGATACCGGCGATCACGCTCAGGCCCCGCAGGTCCAGGGGTGCCGGGAGGTTGTAGACCTCGTCCTCCTCGACACCGAGTTCCCGCGAGAGCAGTGCCCTGATGCTGGGGTTGATGTCCGTGGTGACCTCGAGGCGGACGGGCGGCCCGAACCGGCGGCGGAGCAGTTCCTTCTCGAGGGCCTGCAGCAGGTTCTCGGCATCGTCCTCCTCCACCTCCAGGTCCTCGTTGCGCGTGACCCGGAAGAGGTGGTGCTCGAGCACCTCCATGCCGGGGAAGAGCTGGTCCAGGTGGACGGCGATGACTTCCTCGAGCGGGATGAAGCGGGCAATGCGCCCGGCGACGTTGCCCGCACGCGGCCCGTCCACGGACATGAGGCGCGGCAGTTGGTCGGGCACCTTCACACGGGCGAAGAGTTCCTTCTCGCTGACGGGGTTGCGCACCACGACGGCGAGGTTGAGGGACAGCCCGGAGATGTAGGGGAACGGGTGGGCCGGGTCGACGGCGAGCGGCGTGAGGATCGGGAAGACCTTCTCGGCGAAGATCTTGTGCAGCTCTGCGCGTGCGGCGTCGTCGAGTTCCTCCCACGTCGTGAGGTGGATCTGCTCCTGGGCGAGGGCCGGCCGGATGTGCTCGGCGAAGACGGCTGCGTGGCGCTGCTGGAGCTGGTAGCCGTCCTGCATGATCTTCTCGAGCTGCTCGATCGGGCTGAGCCCCGCGGCGGACGGTACTGCCAGGCCCGTGGCGATCCGGCGCTTGAGGCCGGCGACCCGCACCATGAAGAACTCGTCGAGGTTGGACGCGAAGATCGACAGGAAGCTGACCCGCTCCAGCAGGAACAGCTCCGGGTCCTCTGCGAGTTCGAGGACCCGCGCATTGAAGTCGAGCCAGCTGATTTCGCGGTCGAGGAACCGGTCCGCCCGGATGTCGCCGGACGGCAGCAGGCTGGGAGCGAACTCCGGGATGTCGATGCGGTCCTGGGTGGCCCGGGCCGGTGCCGTCTCGGAGGACCCGTACAGTGACGCACCCCGGCGTTTGGTTCCTGAATCCATTACGTCTCCTGCAGCGTGGGCGGTCATGGTGGCGTGGACCCCGCTCCGACAGAGCCGGGGACACCTCGAAACAACCTTACAAGGTGGGTTGCGCCACCTTGGCCGCATACATCACGTCGACATCCCAGCGCGTGAACCCGAGGGCACGGTAGAGCGCCACAGCGGCCGTGTTGTCCGCGTCGACGTAGAGCATGATGGCCTGCAGGCCCCGGGCGTGGAGGTACTCGATGCCCGCGATCGTCAGGGCCTTGCCGAGGCCCATGCCCTGCGACTCGGGCGTCACACCGACCACATACACCTCGCCCATCGCCGGGTGGGCCCCCACCGCGGGGTGGACCTTGGTCCAGTGGAAACCGAGGAGGGCGCCGTCGCTCTCGCGCACGGCGAGCAGGAAGCCGTCGGCGTCGAACCAGTCCTCGTCCATCCGCGCGTCGAGGTCCGCGCGCGTCGTGGCGCCCTGTTCGGGGTGGTGCGCGAAGGCGGCCGCGTTGGCCGCGAGCCAGGCCTCCTCGTCCTGCCCGCGGACGAACGTACGCAGCACGACGCCGTCGGGCAGTCGGAGGGCGGGGACGGATTCCGTGACGGCCGCGCGGGTCAGGCGCATCCTCCACAGTTCCCGCACCGGTGCGTAGTCGAAGCGCGCCGCCAGGTCCGCGGCCGCGGAATGGTTGCCGTGGGACCAGCCGCGGAGGTCGGAGATCCCCTCGGCGAGGACCGCCTGGATCAGTGCCGTCCCTGCCCCCTCCCCGCGACAGTCGGGTCGGACGACGAGCTCGAGCACGGCGCCCTCCTCGGAGCCGAGCGTGACGACGGCGACCCCGGCGAGCTCGCTGTCCGGCGCGTCGGAGGTGCGGGCCGTGAAGACGAGTTGGCGCCCCCCGGCGTCGTGGGCGCGGAGGGTGAGGAGGGTCTGCTCGGAGAGCGGCGGGTTGCCGTCGGCTTCGGCGGCGGACGCGGCGAGACGGCGTACCTCGTCGACGACGTCCGTGGGCGGGGCGCCGGCGATCCTGCCGACGGACCAGGTGGGGGCGTGCTGAGCGGCGGTCATGCGCCCAGCCTAGTCGTGCGCCGCCCACACGGTTTGGTACCCGCCCGTGGCGTGCTGTAGTGTCGGGAACTGCTCGAGGGGGATGCGCCAGTGGGGCGCCCGCGATACGTTCGACCCGTATGTCCTCCACTTCCACCGGCCCGGCCGGGAACACGAGAAAGCCCCTTCCACCCTCGGGTGGAAGGGGCTTTCTCGTGGGGTCAGGCGTCCTGGTTGACCGAACTGCGGTCCTCGGGCAGGCGGGTCAGCGTGAAGCGGTACCCGACGTTCCGTACGGTGCCGATGAGCTGCTCGTGGTCGGAGCCGAGCTTCGCCCGCAGCCGGCGCACATGGACGTCGACGGTCCGTGTGCCCCCGTAGTAGTCGTAGCCCCACACCTCGTGCAGGAGCTGGTCGCGGGTGAACACCCGCCCTGGGTGCTGCGCGAGGTACTTGAGGAGCTCGAACTCCTTGTACGTCAGGTTCAGGGGCTCGCCCCCCACCCGCGCCGTGTAGCTGGCCTCGTCGATCACCACGCCGGACGCGTGGATCTCGGTACTCGTCCCTTCGCTGGCAGCCGCCGAACGCGCGATCACCAGCCGCAGCCGCGCCTCAACCTCCGCCGGGCCCGCCGAGTCGAGGACGACGTCGTCGGCCAGCCAGTTCGCGGCGACCGCCGCCATGCCACCCTCCGTGAGCACGAGCAGGAGGGGCGCGCTGAGGCCGGTGGCCTTGAGGAGCTGGGTGAGGGACCGCGCACCGACGAGGTCCTTGCGCGCATCGACGAGGACGACGTCGCACGGCTCCGTCTCGAGGAGCGCGGTGGGTTCGGCCGCAAGGATGTGCACCTTGTGATTGAGCAGTTCGAGCGCCGGCAGGATGTCGACGGACGAGCCGGTGGTATTGGTGAGCATCAGGATGTGCGGCATGTGTCCTCCACGGGTCGGGAATGCGCATCATCGGGCAACGGCGCCCCCTCCCGGGCGGGGAGGATGGGCGGTCGAAATTTGGTCAAGTATAGCCTCCGCCCTGTGATGCACCACACGCACGGCGACCGCCGGCAGCGCGGCTTTTCCCCGCACCAGCGCGGGTAGGGCAGTATTGCTGGGGTGAAGAGGACGAGTGTGGCCGCAGCGGCCGGAGCCGCGGCCATCGCGACCGGAGCGATCGTCGCGTCCTCCTACATCTCCGGGACGGCGGTCGCCGTGGCCGTCGGGGTCCTCTGCCTCGTGACCGCCCTCGGGTGGCCCTACATCCTGCGCGTACCGGCCGGGAAGAGCCTGTCGACCGCGATCGGACTCGCCGCACTGCTCGCCGTCGTCCTCGCAGCGACCGTGACCGGGCCGTTCTTCATGACCTGGTTCCCCGTCTCCGTGGCACTCGGCGTCGGCGCGGTGTTCATGATCCAGCTCCTCCGGGGGACCGGCCAGAGCCTCCGGCTCGAATCGACCCTCGGGGCGAGCGCCGGCGTCGTGACCGTGGCCATGGGCTCGGGCTGGGTGGCCACGGACCGCCTGGCCGTCAACGCCGCCGATTCCGGCATGACACTCGTGACCGGCGTCAGCATCCTCATCGCGATCGCGGTGTGCCTGCTGCCACTGCCGGACCGGCTGGTCGCCCCTGCCGCCGTCGTGCTCGGCGCGCTCGCCGGCCCGCTCGGGGCCCTGCTGTTCACCGATGTGTCGGCGCTCGCCGCCGCGGTCGTGGGACTCGCGTGCGGTGCCGTGATCGCAGGGACGCGGCGGCTGCTCGTCGCCCGGGAGGCGCCGATCGACCGGGTTGCAGCCATCGCGGCCGGCATCGCCCCCGTGCTCGCGACCGGAGCCGTCGTGTACTTCCTCGACACGCTGTTCCTCGCCTGAACCGGGCCTCCGCGCCCGGGCGTGGTCCGGATCGCCGGGGCCGGCCGCCCGCCGCATGTGTTCCTCCGGTGTCCTGACCGCGCGTTAGGATGAGAGGCATGTCCATCCTTGCCCTTGAAATCTTCTTCATCTCGCTGCTGGTCATCGCCGGTCTCGGCATGGCCGGTTTCGCGGCCCTCGTCATCACGCGCCTGTACAAAGGCCAGAAGTAGCCGACTGACCCCGGAGGCCCTATGTCGATCGACCTGCCCACCGACCTGACCCCCGAGCTCGTCCCGCTGTCGTGGCTCCTCGGAACCTGGGAGGGGACGGGGATGCTCGGCGAAGGGACCGCCGACTCGGAGCGCTTCTCGCAGCGTGTCGTGTTCTCGCAGAACGGTCTGCCCTACCTGCAGTACAGCGCCGAGTCCTGGCTCATCGACGAGCAGGGTGCGCAGCTGCGTCCGCTGTCGGTCGAGACCGGCTTCTGGGCGCTCGACCGCAAGCTGAACGACGCCGATGTCGGCCCCGGCCTCAGCCCCGCGGACATCGTCCCGGCGCTCAAGACGGCCGACGAGGTGGAGCAGTTCCGCAATGATTCCGGGGGCTTCGACATCACGGCCACCGTGGTGCACCCCGGCGGCATCGCCGAGCTCTACTACGGGAGCATCAAGGGGCCGCAGATCCAGCTCAGCACCGACCTCGTGATGCGCGGCCAGCACTCCAAGGAGTACGCGGCGGCCACCCGGCTGTTCGGCCTGGTGGACGGCAACCTGTACTGGCGCTGGGATGTCGCGGCCCAGGGCAACTCCCTCGAAGCCCATGCGTCCGCGATCCTCAGGAAGATCTCCTGAAGCGGCTGTAGCCGGCCCGCCGGCGCCACCCCGGAATAGTCCCGCCTGGAAGGCGTTGTTGTATCACATGACCCCACGAAGCCCCCTGCTGAGCCGACACGGTGCCGTCGAGGGCGGCGGAGCCGACGCCGGTGTGGCCTCCCACTACGGCGACCCGTTCCGTGAGCAGCGCCTCCTGGCGGCAGGCGAGGCCGTCGTCGACCTGTCGCAGCGCGGCGTCGTCACCGTCTCCGGACCCGACCGCCTGAGCTGGCTGAACACGCTCTCCTCCCAACTGCTCCTCGACCTCCGGCCCGGCCGGAGCTCCGAGACGCTGCTCCTCACCGTGCAGGGCCGGATCGAGTACGCGGCCCACGTCGTCGACGACGGCGCGACCACCTGGCTCATCACCGAGGGAGGCGAGGCCGCGCCGCTGGCCGCCTGGCTGGATCGCATGAAGTTCATGCTCCGTGTCGAGGTCACCGATGCCACGGAGGCCTGGGCCGTGCTCGGGGCCACGAAGGCGCTGCCCGCGCAGGGCGAGGGCGCCGTCGTATGGGAGGACCCCTGGCCCGCCGTCGTCCCCGGCGGATACTCCTACGCGATCGTCGACGAGCGCGAGCACCCGGGCCGTGAACGTCCCTGGTTCGAGTACCTCGTGCCGCGCGCAGACCTCGAGGCGGCCGTGGCCGCCACGGGACTCCCGCCGGCCGGCTCGCTGGCAGCCGAGGCGCTGCGCATCGCGGCCTGGCGCCCACGGCCCGGTTTCGAGACCGACGAGAAGACCATCCCGCACGAGCTCGACCTCATGCGCACCGCCGTCCACCTCGCGAAGGGCTGCTACAAGGGTCAGGAGACGATCGCCCGCGTGCACAACCTCGGGCACCCGCCGCGTCGGCTCACCTTCCTGCACCTCGACGGCAGCCAGCACACGCTCCCCGCGCCCGGAAGCCCGGTCCTCAGCGAGGGCCGCACGGTGGGCAGGGTGACGTCCGTCGGCCATCACTACGAGATGGGTCCGATCGCCCTCGCCGTGCTCAAGCGGTCCGTCGACGCGTCCGCTGACCTGCTCGTTCAGGACGGGGACGAGGCCTACGCCGCCGGCCAGGAGGTCATCGTGGCGCCGGATGCCGGGCAAGTCGTCGGCCGCGCCTCGGGGTTCCTGAAGGGTCCGCGATGAGCGCCGACGGCGGGCAGGGCCCCACGGACGATGCCGCGGCCGCCATCGCCCTCGCACACGCGCTGTTCGACGCCGCGCGGGCGGGCGACAGCGCCACACTGGTGCGGTACCTCGACGCCGGGGTGCCCTTCACCCTGACGAACACGGCGGGCGACAGCCTGCTGATGCTGGCCGCGTACAACGGGCATCCGGCGATCGTGCGCGACCTGCTGGGGCGCGGAGCGGAAGCCGACCAGGTCAACGACCGCGGGCAGACGCCCCTCGCCGGTGCCGTCTTCAAGGGGCACACCGAGGTCGTACGACTGCTCGTCGAGGCGGGGGCGGATGCCGACGCCGGTACGCCCTCGGCCCGGGCAGCAGCCGAGATGTTCGGGCGGACCGAACTCCTGGGGCTGCTCGGCTAGTCCAGACCCGTCCCGGATCCGGGTCTGCCCGGTCTGGATCTGCTCCAGCCCAACCCCGGCCCGTACCGGATCCGGGGACTTTGCGGCAGCCCAGCCCCGGCCCGTACCGGATCCGGGGACTTTGCGGCAGGTTTGGCGCCCTCTGGCGGCGTGTCCCGGAACGACACGCTGTGGACGGCGCCGAAGCCCCTGGGACACGAACATCTGGGGCGACGCGCACCCGAACCGTCGTCCGGGCACGACCGGCCCTGGCGCCGACCCGGGCCCTGGCCCCAGCTCCAGGCGCGGACCGAACCCGGTCCTGTCCCCAGCCCTGGCCGGCCCCGCCCCGGATTTGAGTCTGCCCGGCTGCATCTACTCCAGCCCAGCCCGGCCCGTACCGGATCCGGTGACTTTGCGGCAGATCGGCTCCTTATAGCGGCGTGTCCCGGGCCGACACGCTGTGGGCGGCGCCGAAGCCCCCGGGATTCGTACGCCAGGCGGCGCTCAGGCGTCCAGGAGCACCGAGGTCTGAGTCCCCGCGAAGGCGAAACCGGCCCTGCGGGCGGTCCGCTGGGACGCCGTGTTGTCCGTCCGTGCGCGCCACTGCGGCACGAGTCCGGCGGCCATGGCGTCCTCGACCGCGACGGCGGCCACCCGCCCGGCATAGCCCTTGCGTCGGTCCTCGGGCGGGGTGATGACCGCGATGTGCGCCAGGATGCCCTGCCAGATGTCGTAACCGGCACCGGCCAGGGGAGTGGGTGGGGCCTCGGAGTCGCCGTCGAGCAGCACGAACGGGTGCTCCACCGCGGCGAGGCCCGCTTCGGCGACGTCGTCGGGCGGGCACCGGCGTTCGAGCTCGCGGACGAGCGAGGCCTCACCGGATACCACGGCCGGCGGCCCCTCGAACCGCGGCAGCTCGTCGCAGAAGTACAGCTGGGCCTCGCCGAGCCCGCGTCCGCCGTGGTCCCGGCTGAGCGTGAGCAGCGTCGAATGGCTGCGCAGCTCCATCCCGGACATCGTGCGTCCCGCCTCCACGGCCCAGCCGGGTCCCCCGAGCACCTCGCGGCCGAACAGGGTCACGAAGGTCAGCACCGAGGCGTCGTCGTCGACCGCATACAGGCGGTCGGAGCCGCTGGCCAGGGCGTCGTCGTCGAGCCCGAGCAGCCGCGACCAGGCGAGCTGGATGATCGAGACCGTGCCGGGATCGAGTTCCACGGGTCAGCCGAAGAGGATGGAGGCTTCGTCGTACCGGTGCTGCGGTACCCGCTTGAGGTTGCCGAGCGCCGCATCGAAGCCCACGTGGGCGATCTCCGTGCCATTGAGGGCCACCATGGTGCCCCACAGCTCGTCCCGCACCGAGTCCACGGCAGCCATACCGAGGCGCGTGGCGAGCACGCGGTCGAACGACGTCGGGACTCCACCACGCTGGATGTGACCGAGGATGGTGGCGCGGGTCTCGATGCCCGTTCGGGCCTCGAGCTCCGGGGCGAGCTGGTCCGCGATCCCGCCGAGCCGCGGACGGCCGAAGGTGTCGAGGCCGCGCTCGGAGTGCGCCTGCTCCATGTGCGAGGGGACGAAGCCCTCGGCGACGACGACGAGGGGCGCACGCCCGCGGGCGTTGGCCGTGGACACCCACTCGGCGATCTGCTCCACGCTGGTCTGCTGCTCGGGGATCAGGATGGCATGGGCGCCGGAGGCCATGCCGGCGTGCAGGGCGATCCACCCGACGTGGCGGCCCATGACCTCGGCGATCATGCAGCGGCTGTGGGACTCACCCGTGGTGCGCAGCCGGTCGATGGCCTCGGTGGCGATCTGCACCGCGGTGTCGAAGCCGAAGGTGTAGTCGGTGGCGTCGAGGTCGTTGTCGACCGTCTTGGGGACGCCGACGATCTTCAGGCCGAGGTCCGTGAGCCGCTTCGCCGCAGCGAGCGTGCCCTCGCCGCCGATCGCGATCATCGCGTCGATGCCGAGGCGTTCCATGTTCGCCTTGACGACCTCCGCGCCGCCGTTGCCCTCGAAGGGGTTGGTGCGGGAGGTCCCGAGGATCGTGCCGCCCTGCTTGGAGATGCCGCGCACCGCATGCCGGGGGAGGTCGACGATGTTGCCCTCGACGACGCCCCGCCAGCCGTCCCGGAATCCGACGAACTCCTGGTCGTGGACCTTGATGCCCTTGAGGACGGCACCGCGGATGACCGCGTTGAGTCCGGGGCAGTCGCCGCCGCTGGTGAGGATTCCGATCTTCATATGGCGTGGGGTTCCTTCGAGGAGGGTGTGGTTGTGCATCAGGAGCACACCGTCGGGCCCGCCTATGATTCTAGACACACACGGGCCACGCCCTTCACCGGCTGCGGGTGCTGGACTCCCGGCACTCGGCGGGTCGGTGACCACGTAGGCTGGGACTATCCAGCGCACGGGGGCCCGAGCCCCTGGGTGCGCGCCGTCCGTCCGAGGAGGACACCAGCAGTGCCCCAGGCAGGTTTTGCGCCAGCAGCGCTGCGCATGGTCCACATCTCCCGGCCGGTCCTCTGGATCAACACCCTCGGCACCGGCGTCGTCGGAATGTGGCTCACCGGGACGTTCTGGGAGTCGGAGGCCCTCGCGCTCCTTCTCTGGCTGACCCTGCCGTTCAACCTGCTCATCTACGGCGTGAACGACATCTTCGACCAGGACACCGATGCCCTGAACCCGCGGAAGGGATCGCTCGAAGGTGCCAGGATCAGGGCCTCGGAGGTCCGTGCCATCTGGATCGCCGTGCTCGCCACGAACCTGCCGTTCCTGGCATGGTTCGCGGCCACCCTCCCGACGGCGGCCCTTCTATGGATCGCGCTGTACGCCCTGGTCTTCGTCTTCTACTCCGCGCCGCCGCTGCGCTTCAAGGCCCGGCCGTACCTCGACTCCCTCAGCAACGCGGCCTACGCGTTCCCGCTCGTCTTCGTCCCCTACGCCCTCGGTGACACGCCGGCCTGGGCCGCCGCGCTCGGCCTGATGGCCTGGAGTGCGGCGAAGCACACCTACGACGCCGTCCAGGACATCGACGAGGACCGAGGGGTGGGCATCATGACGACGGCGGTGCGGCTCGGGCCCCGCGGCGTCGTCGCCTGGAGCGGTGCCTGGTGGGCGGTGTCGACGGCGTGCTTCGCGGTGGTCAACATCCCGGTTGCCGTCGTGAACACCCTGATCGCGGGCTGGCTGCTGCTGGGCCTGTACCGGGATCCCCGCCCGGAGACCGGCCACCGGCTGTACCGGTACTCGATCGCCTTCCCGTATGTCGCCGGGACCGTCGCGGGCGTCCAGCTCGTCGTCGCCCTGACGCTGGGACTCTACCGATGAGCCGGGTCGTCGTCGTCGGTGGCGGTATCGGTGGGCTGACGGCCGCCGCCCTCCTCGGTCGCGCGGGCCACAGCGTGACGCTGGTCGAGGCCTCGGACCACGTGGGCGGCAAGAGCCGCCGCGTCGAGGTCTCGGGGCAGCGCATGGACACGGGGCCGTCGCTGGTCACGTTCCCGAGCGTGTGGCAGGAACTCCTGCGCCTTCTCGACGCCGTCGCCCCCGTCGGCGCGACGCCGGCCGCGGACATCGCCGGTCTCCGCCTCGAACGGCTGCCGGAGGTCGGCACCTACTACTACCGCGGCGAGGCGTGCGCGCTGCCCGTGCCGGAGGGCCATCCGTGGCACCCCGCCTGGACGCGTTTCGCGGCAGAGCACGGCATCCTCGGGGAGGACGTGTCGCGCCTGCTGACCACGGGTCCGCTCGAGAAGGCCTCCTACCCGGCGCTGGCCAGGCTCGGAGCGCTGTACGGCCGGAGGCTTACGACGCGGAGCTATCTCGACAGCCTGCCGTGGCTGCCCGACGGGCTCCGCGAGGTCATCGCCATCCACACGCTCAACGCAGGCGTCAGCCCCACCCGGACACCCGCCCTCTACGCCAGCATGCCCGCCATCATGGCCCAGGACGGTGTCTGGATCCCCGAGGGCGGCGTCTACGAACTCGTGCTGGCGCTCCAGCGCGTCGCCGAGGACGCCGGTGTGGAGATCCGCACGGGCGAGCCCGCCCAGGACATCGGACGACGGCGGGTCATCACGGCAGCAGGCAGTTACCCGGCCGACGCCGTCGTCAGCGGTCTCGACGCGCACCGCCTGGCGGGGCTGCTGGGCGGGCGCACCGCCAGGACGCCGCGGAAGCTCACCTGCTCCGCCATCGGGATCTATGCCGTCCTGGCCAGGCCACTCCCCGAGGGGACCGCCCGCCACGGCGTGGTCATGCCGGACGATCCGGCCGCGCTCTACGCGAGCCTGGAAGCCGGGGAGGAACCCGACCAGACCATGGCCTTCGCGAACTACTATCCGGCGCACGGGGTCTACCCCAACGGGTCCGCGACGCTGGCGCTGCTCCTCACGGCACCCGCCAACGGCAGGACCTACTCGCTCGAGGACCCGTTCGTGCGGCGCGAGCTCGACCGGACGACGCGCGTGCTCGGGCTGCCCGAACCCATCGAGGCTTATTTCGGCAGTCACGAGATCCTCGACCCTGGCTACTTCGGCGAGCGCGGATCGGCCGGCGGGGCGCTCTACGGGGCCGTGCGTCCGGCGTGGATGAGCGGACCGTTCCACCTCCCGCCCTATTCGGATCCGCTCCGCCCGTGGCTGTGGCGCGTCGGGGCCTCCGTCCACCCCGGTGGAGGGCTGCCAGCGGTCCTCGGCGGCGCGATGATGTCCACGCAGAAACTGCTGGCCCGCCTGGGGTCCACGGTCTGACGGCCTGAGTGTATTCGCGCCCGATCGACGGCTTGAATGGCGCCCCGCCTGAATGGCGCCCCGCCTGAGTGCCGGTTGCCTGAAGCCCGGACCGCTGAACGGCCTGAATGGCGCCCCGCCTGAATGGCGCCCCGCCTGAGTGCCGGTTGCCTGAAGCCCGGACCGCTGAACGGCCTGCATGGCGCCCCGCCTGATTGCCGGACGGTCTGCGTGCCGGACGGCCTGAGTGCCGGTTGCTTGCCCGGACCGCTGACGACTGGACGGCCTGCATGCGCCCCGCCTGATTGCCGGGCGGCCTGCGTGCGGCAGCTTGGGTTTCGCGGTGCCCGACGCTCCGGGTCGCCCGCAGGCCCGCCGGTGGTCGCCCTGGTCGCCCGGTTGCGGAGGGCGGGGTAGGTCAGGCCTGCTGTGTGGCGTCCACGGTCGTGCCGCCCGCAACCGGCGCGGACTCCACTGCGGCGCGCGTGAGCTGCAGCCGTCGACGCGCCACGAGGACGATCAGGGCGACGGCGAGCACCGCCGGGAACACGAGCCCCGAGAAGACGCAGACGCCGAGCCACAGGAACATGGAGACGAGCAGGCTGTCGAGCAGGCCCGGGCGGAGCGGGAAGTCGGTCAGGCGCCGCCCGCCGATCCAGGTCACCAGCGCGGAGGCGACGAGCCCGGAGATCAGCCAGCCTCCGTAGTTCGAGAGCGGGACCCCGTAGTAGGGGCCACCGCCGGGCCAGATCCAGAAGCCGAGGGACACCGCTCCGGGATCGAGGACACCGTCGATGACCACGAGCAGCAGCCCACCGAGCAGGATCCTCCGCAGCGCGGACCCACCCCCCGAGACAACGGCCACGGCGCCGATCACCAGCGGCACGTAGGAGAGGGGGAGCAGGTACGGGACGAGGCCGAGGATCGTGGGGCCGAGCGGTTCGCCGTAGTAGAACTCGCCGTAGGGCAGGTGTGTGGCGACGCCGAAGCCCTCGATCAGGTAGCCGAAGACGGACACGGCCGCGAGGGCGGCGACGCCCCGGGCAGCACCGAGCTGGTGAACGAGCGCGATGAACGCCGGCAGGGCGATCAGGAGATTGAAGCCGTAGGACGCGTAGCTCGCACCTTCGACGTCCGGGAACCGCACCACGAAATAGCCGGAGACGAACAGGAAGGCGCAGGATGCGATGAGCAGGCGGGGGAAGCTGCGGGCAGCGGGAGTCTTCGGCACGTCATCCATCCTTGCAGGTCAGGCAGCAGGAAGGGGCACCCGCCGCGAAGCGGGTGCCCCTTGATGCCGGTCCTGTCCTAGGCCCCGGCGAGGAGCCGCTCGAGGGCGATGGTGCCCTCCGTCGTAGGGAGCAGGAGCCACAGGACGAGGTAGAGCGGGAGGCCGATGAAGGGGAGCAGGAAGCTCAGCAGGATAGCGATGCGGACGTAGGTCACGCGCCACCCGTACTGCAGTGCGATGCCTGCGGCGATCCCGCCGAGGAGGCCCCCGGGAGCGCGTCTGATGGGCGAGGAGCGGAGGATGCGGTAGAAGGACTGCATGGCGTGCCTTTCGGTTCTCGGGCGTGTGGGTTCGTCGGGATGAATTTCCAGCTGCATTCAGTATCCCGACAGGGGGTCGTCGGGGTCCTCCCGGCCATTCTCGGTCGGCCTGGATCGCAGGGACAGGATGCCGCCGACGACGAGCGCCAGCCCGACGCCGACGAGCAGGCCCAGTGCCACGATCACCGGGTCGACGGACAGCTCGACGACCTGGCTGACGAGGAGGAGGGAGGCGATGGCGAGGATCACCGACCCCCAGACGATGGTCAGGAGACGGGGGTGGCGTTTCGTTCCGTTCAGTGCGGTGTTCATGGCGTGTCTCCGGTCGGGGTGGGACTGCTGTTCGAGGGGGCGTCGGTGGTCCCGGGCACGGTGACGATGCTGACGTCGCTCATCGCGCCGCGCACGTCGAGGATGATGGCGGATCCGGTGGCGTCGGGGTTCAGCGTCCCGTTCTGCAGCTGCAGCACACCGCCCTCGCTCCGGGGTTCCGCGGACGATCCGTCGGGCCCCTCCAGGGTCCCGCGGGTCCCGGAGCTGCCGAGCGCCATCCGTGTGCGGACCTCGACCGGGACGTCGTCGGGCACCACCACGGTGACGGCGCTGGCGAGCGAGTTCACCGGGATTACGACGTCCCTGGACAGCGGGGGCAGGCTGGTGAGATCGATGGTGGACTGCGAGGCCAGGACGCTGTAGCCGCCGGCTGCGGCCGGCAGCGACACCGGGGTGGTCCTCTGCTCCTGGGCGACGATCCAGGCTCCGCCGCCGATCGTGAAGGACGCGATGAGTGCGCCGAGGACCGCCAGCGCCGCGGAGAATCCGACGAATCCGGACGTGCGCCCCCGTGCTCCCAGCCCGATCACGCCGAGGGCGAGGACGATCGACGCCGCCGCGAGGGCGACGACGACCGGATCGGCGAGATCCAGGGTGCCGACGTAGTCGAGGGCGAGGAGGGTTGCCCCGACGACGACGGCCCCGCCCACCAGCAGTGCCGTGACGGGCCCGGGAGGCCGTGGCGGCCGGTACTTGGTGACCGTTGGCGGGCCGGCCGTGGGGCCCGTATAGACGCCCGGATAGCCGGACCCGGACCAGGACACGGAGCCGGGCTCGTAGGGCAGCGGCTGCGTCTGCTGCGTCCATGGGTCCGTCGTCGAGTACGCGCGGGGCTGGTACGGCAGGGGGACGGTGCGGTGGACGTCGTCGGGCGCGATGCGCTCAGTGGGATCGTCCGCGCTGTCGTCCGCTCCGTTGTCTGCCCCTTCAGCCGAAGCGCCGTCCGTTCCTCCGTAGCGGTCCGTGTCGGAGCCGACGGGGGAGCTGGAGCTGACAGGGGAGCCGGGGAGGCTGTCATCGGGTGAGCGCTCGCCGGGACCTGCCGTGGGTCCTGCCGTAGGTCCTGCACTGTCCGTCGGGGACTGTCCGGTGGGGCCGGACTGCCCGGGATCACCCGGATCTGGCACCGGACCGAACGGCGGCACGGGTCCGCTGCCCGGCCCGCCGGGAGTGGAGGGCCCACCTGGGGTGGAGGGCCCACCCGGGGTGGATGGCCCGCCTGGGGTGTCCCGTCGGGCCTGCCCGCCGGTGGAACGGTTGATGATCCAGTACACGAAGAGCGCCACGGCGCCGATCCAGAACAGGGTCCACAGCAGGCCGCCCGTGCCGCCACCGCCGAGGAAGGGCAGGTTCGGGCGCCAGAGGCCGATCGCCACGAGCGCCGCGGCTCCGGTCAGACCCGAGGTCCAGGAGCCCCGGCCGGCCTGCTCCACGTGGATGCGCCCGTCCGGTTCCGGGAGCAGGGCCCAGGCGAGCCCGTACAGCAGGACGCCGATGCCGCCGAAGACCGCGAGGATCACGATCAGTCCGCGGACGAGGGCGATGTCCAGGCCCGTGCGGCGGGCCACGCCACCGGCGACTCCGCCGACCCAGCGGTCGGGGGACCGGGTGATGTCGAGGCCCCGCAACCAGCGGAAGAACGACGACGAGGCGGGAGGTCCCGCGGGGTGCGATGCGGCCGGTTCTTGCTGCCAGGACGGCCCGCCTGGCGGTGGTGCTGAGGTCATGTCCCCATCCTGCCGCCGCACCTGTGGCGGGCGCATCGGGGCCTACCCTGATTGAACCCTGAGTGTGCCCTGAATCTGCTCCGGGACCGTCCCCGAGCGGCCCGCAGCGTGCTTTGATGAGGGCATGAGACCCCCGCTGCTCCGCACCTCCGACGGCGTGATCGCCGGCGTGTGCGCGGGCCTCGCGGCGCACCTGGGCATCCCCCGGTCCTGGGTCCGGGTCGGCATGGCGGTCCTGACCCTCGCCTCCGGCGCGGGCGTGTTCCTCTACGCCTGGCTCTGGATCTTCGTCCCGACGGCGTCGGACCGGGCTGCGGTGACGGGACGCCGGAGCGGTCCCGCGGCCTTCATGCACGACGTCGGCGCGACGGGTCCCCGGGACGGCATCGGGGGAGGGACGGGCCGGAGCGCCGGCTCGCTCGTCGCGGTGCCCGGCGGGGGGCCGGGGCCCTCCGGAGCACCTCTGTCAGACCCGGCTCATGCAGCAGCACGGTCCGACGGCGCTGTCCCGTTCGCCACGGACTCCTGGCGCGACCGGACGGAGCGCGCCGGGCACCGGGAGATCCTGTTCGGCACCGCCCTGCTGGTCGCCGCGGCCGTCCTCGTGGTGCAGTTGCTCGGCGTCCCGGTGAACTGGGGTTTCCTCGTCCCGATCGCGGTCGTCGCGACGGGCGCCGCACTCGCCTGGTCCCAGCTCGACGACGTGCGTAGGGCGCGGGTGATGAACCGGGCCGGCGCCGAACGGGCGGGCGGCGCCCTGCGTCTGTTCGCCGGCATGGTCCTCGTCATCGCTGGGGTCCTCGTCGCGCTCTCCAGCAGCGGTTCCTGGACCCTGACCATGGCCACCCTCGTCGCCGTCCTCGCCGTCCTCGCGGGCGTGGGGCTGGTCCTCGCCCCGTGGGGCCTCAAGTTCTGGCGGGATCTGGAGAGCGAGCAGGCAGCCCGGGTGCGGGAGACGGAACGCGCCGAGATCGCCGCCCACCTCCACGATTCGGTGCTGCAGACCCTGGCGCTCATCCAGAACCGGGCGGACTCGGAGACGGACGTGCTGCGCCTCGCCCGGGCCCAGGAGCGTGAGCTGCGCCAGTGGCTGTTCGCCGACCCCGGGCGGGACCCCGTGAGCCTCGCCGAGCGGCTCCGGGGCATGGCCGGGGAGATCGAGGACCTCTACGGGCACCCGGTCACCGTCGTCGCCGTGGGTGACGCCCCCCTGGGGCCCGCCGAGGACGCCCTCGCCCAGGCGGCACGGGAAGCCATGCTGAACGCGGCGAAGCACGCCGGCGTCGCCGTGTCGGTGTACCTGGAAGCCGGACCGGAAGCCATGGAGGTCTTCGTGCGGGACCGCGGCCCGGGCTTCGATCCGGCGGCGGTACCGGCGGACCGCCTGGGCATCCGGGAATCGATCCACAGCAGGATGCAGCGCCACGGCGGGACGGCGGAACTCCGCAGCGACGCCGACGGCACCGAGGTCCGGCTCCGCCTGCCGCGTTCCACCGGGATTCCCGCGTGAGGCCGCTGCCCTGCGCGGGCGCCTCCCCGCCGGCCGACGCGATGACGGGCGGCAGCCGCGCACGACGACGACAGGACGGACGGCCGAGGGCCGGAGGGGAGACACATGGACAGCGTGGATGAGCCGGGGCCGGCGCCGGGAACCGTCTCCGTGGTGATCGTCGACGACCACGGGATCTTCCGAGCAGGGCTCCGTGCGGCCCTCGGACCGGTGATCCGGGTGCTCGGCGAGGCGGCGACGGTCGAGGAGGCGGAAGCCGTGATCGCTTCCGCACGGCCCGACGTGGTCCTCCTCGACGTGCACCTGCCGGGCGGCCGCGGCGGGGGCGGCGCGGAGGTCATCCACCGGTGTTCACGGCTCGGCGTCCCGTCCCGCTTCCTGGCCCTCAGCGTGTCCGACTCGGCGGAGGACGTCGTGGCCGTCATCCGCGCCGGGGCCCGCGGGTACGTCACGAAGACCATCTCCGGTCCGGAGATCACCGATGCCGTGCAGCGCATCGCCTCGGGCGACGCCGTCTTCTCGCCTCGGCTCGCCGGCTTCGTCCTCGATGCGTTCGGGACGGCGTCGGTCGCCGTCGACGACGAGCTCGATCGCCTGTCCGCACGCGAACTGGAGGTCATGAGGCTGATCGCCCGCGGCTACAGCTACAAGGAGACGGCGAAGGAGCTGTTCATCTCCGTCAAGACCGTCGAGACCCATGTGTCCGCGGTCCTCCGGAAGCTGCAGCTGTCCTCCCGCCACGAGCTCACGCGCTGGGCCACGGAGCGCCGGCTGCTCTGACCGGCCCACGCTCCGTGCGCCCGGGCAGGACAGCTAGCGGACCGAGCCGAGGAACTCCTGCAGCCGGCGTACGCCCGTCGCGAGGTCCTCGTCGCCGAGGGCGTAGGACAACCGCAGGAAGCCGCTGGGTCCGAAGGCCTCGCCGGGGACGACGGCGACCTCCACCTTCTCGAGGATCAGCGCGGCGAGCTCGGCCGACGTCGCGGGCGTGGCGCCGTCGAAGCTCCTGCCGAGGAGGGCGCGGACATCCGCGTAGGCGTAGAAGGCGCCGTGCGGCGTGGGACAGTCGACGCCCGCGATGGCGTTGAGCCCCGAGACCATGGCACGGCGCCGCCGGTCGAACGCGACCTTCATCTCCTCGACCGCCGTCAGCGGTCCCGAGACGGCGGCGAGGGCGGCCATCTGGGGCACGTTGGAGACGTTCGAGGTGGCATGGGACTGCAGGTTGGTCGCCGCCTTCACGAGGTCCTTCGGCCCGATCATCCAGCCCACGCGCCAGCCGGTCATCGCATACGTCTTCGCGACGCCGTTGAGCACCACCACCCTGTCGCCGAGGGCGGGGGCCGCCGTCGCGATCGAGGTGAACGGCACGTCGTCGTACGTCAGGTGCTCGTAGATCTCGTCGGTGACGACCCACAGTCCGCGGGCCGCGGCCCACTCGCCGATCTCCCGCACGGCGTCCGGACCGTACACCGCGCCGGTGGGGTTGGACGGCGAGACGAAGAGGAGCACCTTGGTGCGCGGCGTCAGGGCCGCCGCCAGCTGGTCCACCGTCACCAGGTAGCCCTGCTCGGGGCCGGCGAAGACCTCGACGGGCACGCCGCCCGCCAGGCGGATGGCCTCGGGGTAGGTTGTCCAGTACGGGGTGGGGACGAGGACCTCGTCCCCGGGATCGAGGAGCGCGGCGAAGGATTCGTACACGGCCTGCTTGCCGCCGTTCGTCACCAGCACCTGGGAGGGATCGACGCTGTAGCCGGAGTCCCGCAGGGTCTTGGCGGCGATCGCCTGCTTCAGTTCCGGCAGGCCACCGGCGGGGGAGTAGCGGTGGAACCGCGGCTGGCGGGCCGCCTCGATCGCCGCTTCGACGATGTAGCCCGGCGTGGGGAAGTCCGGCTCGCCCGCGCCGAAACCGATCACGGGGCGCCCGGCCGCCTTCAGGGCCTTGGCCTTGGCGTCCACGGCGAGTGTCGCGGATTCCGCGATCGAACCGATCCGCCGGGAGACCCGGGGGAGTGCTGCGCGGGCGGAGTCGTCGGTCGTCGCGTTCATCGGGTCCCGTTCCCTGGGGGGCAAGTGTCTTTTCCAGCTTAGGCGCTGGCCCCTCCCCGGGCCCGAACAGGGGCGCTGCGGCGCCGTAACGGGGACGCGCACGCCCAGCCCGGCGGTGCCCGGACGACGCGGGACGGGACGGCTTCGAGGGGCCGGTTCGACGATCCGGCGGGGAATGCGTAGACTTGTCCCTCGGTGTTGAAACACCATGATGGTTCGTGCCCTCCCCGGGCCGTCCGGAGTGGAGCTGTACCGTTCAAGACCAAAGGGTAGTGGCGCAATTGGTAGCGCAGCGGTCTCCAAAACCGCAGGTTGCAGGTTCGAGTCCTGTCTGCCCTGCGCGTGGCCTTCGCGGAACGACGGCGAAGGCACGGCAGAAACAGATCACGAAGTCCCGACGCAGGCATCGGTTCCGCGCGGCGGTAAACATGATCAGCTGGACGCGCCACTGGTGGTCCGGCTGGAACACCACACAGATTGATGAGGTTGACGGTGACCGATACGGCTGCGAGCAGCTCCAAGGGAAGCCCCTCCGAGAAGAAGGCTCCCGAGCGCGGGTTCTTCGGACGCATCATGCTGTTCATCCGCCAGGTCTTCGCGGAGCTCGGGAAGGTCGTCACGCCGACCCGCCGGGAACTGGTCCGATTCACCATCACCGTCCTCGTCTTCGTGGTCATCATGATGCTCATCGTGACCGGACTGGACCTCGTGTTCGGGGCCGGCGCACTGTGGGTGTTCGGCGGCAGCTGACGCTGTCCCGGCACCCGTCGACGCACCGCAGTCGGAGCGTCGGATCGAGTGCAGGCAAGCAGAACAACCTTCGAAGAATGTCAGAAAGCAGGCGGCTAGGTGTCCGAGCAAGAACTCGAACGGCAGATCACTCCCGAAGATGGTCTGGAGAACGAGGAGTACGGGACGGAGGCGGAGGTGGAGTCCACCGACATCGACGTGCCTGCTGACGGCTCCGACGCGGTCGACGGCTCCGCCGGGACCGACTCCGACATCGAGGCCAAGGCCGTCGACGCCGTCGACGAGGCTGCCGCCTCCGACGCCGACACGGCTGCCGATGATGACGACGTTGCCGATGATGACAACGCTGCCGACGTGGCCGCCTCCGACGCCGACATCGACACTGCTGCCGCCGACACTGTCGACGACGCCGTTTCCGGTGACGCCGAGGACGACGCTGCCGAGCCGACCGACGAGGCCGCCGAGGAAGCTCCCGCCGAGGACCCCGTGGTCGCCTTCAAGGCGAAACTGCGCCGCCAGGAGGGCGACTGGTTCGTCATCCACTCCTACGCCGGCTACGAGAACCGTGTGAAGGCGAACCTCGAGACCCGCATCCAGACGCTGGACATGGAAGATTACATCTTCGAGATCCAGGTCCCGATGGAAGAGGTCGTCGAGATCAAGAACACCACGCGGAAGATCGTCAACCGCGTGCGCATCCCCGGCTATGTGCTGGTCCGCATGGAACTGACCGACGAGTCCTGGGGCGCCGTGCGGCACACCCCGGGCGTCACCGGCTTCGTGGGCAACGCCCACAACCCGGTCCCGCTGAGCCTCTCCGAGGTCTTCTCGATGCTCGAGCACACGATCGTCCACACGGATGCCGTGTCCGGCAAGCCTGTCCAGCTGCAGTTCACCCCGGCCACGGTCAACTTCGAGGTCGGCGAGTCCGTCACCGTCAACGAAGGCCCCTTCGAGACCCTCCCGGCGACGATCTCCGAGATCAAGCACGAGTCGCAGCAACTCGTGGTGCTCGTCTCGATCTTCGAGCGCGAGACCCCGGTCACGCTCTCCTACAACCAGGTCACCAAGATCCAGTAAAGCTTCGGTGCCCCCGGCGTGCTTGGCCGGGAGCACCGTGAAGGCCGTCACGCCATGATGGCCACCACCCCGCAGGACGCTCCTGTCCCGCGGGATCGCAATGCAAGAGAAGGACCCTTTCATGGCCCCCAAGAAAAAGGTCACCGGCCTCATCAAGCTGCAGATCAATGCAGGCGCCGCCAACCCGGCTCCTCCCATCGGTCCTGCGCTTGGCCAGCACGGTGTCAACATTATGGAATTCTGCAAGGCGTACAACGCCGCCACGGAATCCCAGCGCGGCAACGTCATCCCCGTGGAGATCACGGTGTACGAGGACCGCTCGTTCACCTTCGTCACGAAGACCCCGCCGGCAGCCGAACTGATCAAGAAGGCAGCCGGGGTCGCCAAGGGCTCCGGAACGCCCCACACGGTCAAGGTCGCGAAGCTGACCAACGCCCAGGTCGAAGAGATCGCCACCATGAAGATGGAAGACCTCAACGCCAACGACGTCCAGGCAGCCGCGAAGATCATCGCCGGCACCGCCCGCTCCATGGGCATCACGGTCGAGGGCTGACCACCCCCACCCCCGCCCGGTCCGGCTTCGACGGACAAGGCACACCACCATTTCACGGCACGACGGCGACGCTCCCGCGGACGACGTCGTGAGTGGCAGGGCCCAGCGCGGTCCGCAGACCACGACTGCATAAGGAGAACAAGCAGATGGCACAGCGCAGCAAAGCATACAAGGGAGCTGCCGCGAAGATCGAGGCGGACAAGCAGTACGCCCCCCTCGAAGCGGTAGTCCTGGCGAAGGAGACCAACCCCTCCACGTTCGACGCCACGGTCGAGGTGGCCTTCCGTCTCGGCGTGGACCCCCGCAAGGCGGACCAAATGGTCCGCGGCACCGTGAACCTCCCCCACGGCACCGGCAAGACCGCCCGTGTCCTGGTCTTCGCGACCGGCGAGAAGGCAGAGGCGGCCATCGCGGCCGGCGCTGACTTCGTCGGCTCCGACGACATGATCGAGAAGGTCTCCGGCGGCTGGACCGACTTCGATGCAGCCGTGGCGACCCCCGACCTCATGGGCAAGGTGGGACGCCTCGGAAAGATCCTCGGCCCCCGTAACCTGATGCCGAACCCGAAGACCGGAACGGTCACGGCCGACGTCGCGAAGGCCGTCACCGACATCAAGGGTGGCAAGATCGACTTCCGCGTGGACAAGCACTCGAACCTCCACTTCATCATCGGCAAGGTGTCCTTCGACGAGCAGAAGCTGGGCGAGAACTACGCCGCGGCGCTCGAGGAGATCCTCCGCCTGAAGCCCTCCGCTTCGAAGGGCCGCTACATCCAGAAGGCGACTGTCTCGACCACCTTCGGTCCCGGCATCTCCGTCGACCCGAACGTCACCAAGGTCTTCGCCGTCTGAGGTGTTGTTCCCCCAGGAAGCCCCGCGGCATCAGCCGCGGGGCTTCTTCGTGTCCGGGGGCAATAGTGATTGAGAAGTACCAATCGCAGAGCTATGCTGGGCCGGTGAGGACAGCGACCATCGAGCAGTTGCCGATTCCCGCCACGCTCGACGCCGAGGGCGGCGACGGGTTCCGGCGGAGCGCGGCCGTGAGCAACGCGGTGGAGCGCGGCGTGTGGGGCCACGACGATTTCTGCACGGCGGCGGACGAGCGACTCGTCATGCTGCAGCCGGGTCCCGATCGCGAGTACGTCCTCGGCGTCGCGCGGGACGACGGGGCCATCGTGGCCAACGCGCGCCTCGGGTTCCCGGCCAGGGACAACCTGCAGTCGGCGTTCCTGCAGATCGAGGTGCTGCCGGCGTACCGGCGGCGAGGGCTGGGTGCCGCGTTGCTCGCCTTTGCGGAGCGGGAGGTGCGGCTCAGGGGGCGCACGACGATCATGTCCTGGAGCGACACGGCCGTCCGTGACGATCGGGAGGCCGGGGCGGTGCTCGTCCCCCCGACCGGCGCGGGGTCCTTCCCCGCCGGTGATGCGTCCGCGATCCTCGCCCTCCGTTCGGGTTTCGAGCTCGTCCAGGTGGATCGCATGAGCGTCCTGCACCTCGACCGGTTGGAAGGAGTGACGCAGCTCGAGCGGGACGCAGGCAGGGTGGGCGCGTCCGACTACGAGGTGGTGGCCTGGGGTGGGCGCTGCCCGGACGGGTTGCTGGCGGACTACTCCCTGCTGCGGCAGAGGATGAGCACGGATCCGCCGCTCGGCGGCTTCGCCCAGGAGGAGGAGCGGTGGGATGCGGGCCGCATCCGTCGGGAGGAGGAGAAGTCCTCGGAGGGCGGGACGTCGATGCTCGTCTGCGCGGCGAGGCACCGGGCCACCGGGCAGCTCGTGGGGCACACCATCCTCGAGCGCTTCGAATCCAGGCCCTCCGTCGTCTACCAGGAGGACACACTGGTCCTCGAGGAGCACAGGGGCCACCGACTCGGCCTGTGGCTCAAGGCGGCCAACCTCCGGCGTGTGCTCACGGAGTGGCGCGGCGCGGAGCGCGTCTACACCTGGAACGCCGAGGAGAACACGTTCATGCTCGACGTGAACGTGGCACTCGGGTTCCGTCCTGCGGGCCGGACGGCGGGCTGGCAGAAGGTGCTGCCCCAGGTCCGATTTGGAGAGCCCCCCGGCGTCACGTAGGCTTGGTGTACCAAAGACCGTCGGTCGGTCCACGTCCGCTTCCCAACTGCCCACTCGTGAGCTGCGGGGAAGAAGGACAAAGATCCGAAAGTTCCCGTCAGGGACGGCCTACGCAGGTGAACGAAGCTCCTCTCCACAGCCCCTGGCCCGTGTCGAGCAAAGCCCCGTGCATCTGCGCGGGGCGTTTTTTATGGGAGTTGGAAAGCCGGCGCATATTCCCCCGGAAGGAGGGTTATGGCAACGCCAACAAAGGTTTCCGCAGTGGATGAGATCGCCACCGATTTCAAGGAATCCACCGCCGCTGTCCTGACCGAATACCGCGGGCTCACTGTTGCTCAGCTGAAGAACCTGCGTCGTGCCCTCGGCACCGACAACAAGTTCTCCGTCGTCAAGAACACCCTGACCGGCATCGCGGCGAAGGAAGCAGGCATCGACGCATTCGATGGCCAGCTCTCCGGACCCACCGCGATCGCCTTCATCAAGGGCGACGCCGTTGCTGCGGCCAAGAGCCTCACGGATTTCGCGAAAGCCAACCCGAAGCTCGTCATCAAGACGGGAATCTTCGAGGGCAAGGCACTCAATGCCTCCGAGGTCATCGCCCTGGCGGCCCTCGAGTCCCGTGAACTCCAGCTCGCCCGGGTGGCAGGTGTCCTCAAGGCACCGATGTCCTCCCTGGCACGCACCGTCGATGCCCTGCGCATCAAGCTCGAGGAGGGAAGCGACGCTGCACCTGCAGCCGACGCCGACGCTCCCGCTGCATCCGAGGAAGCCGCTGCTCCCGCAGAAGCTCCCGCGGAGGCTCCCGTCGAGGAAGTCGCAGCACCCGAAGCGAACTAGTTTCCCTTCGCCCCACACATTCCGGTGCACCGCACCACTAAAGGAAGGACGCCTCCCATGGCGAAACTGACCAACGAAGAGCTCATCGAGGCCTTCAAGGAACTGTCCATCATTGAACTCTCGGACTTCGTGAAGCTGTTCGAGGAGACCTTCGATGTCACCGCTGCTGCTGTTGCAGTCGCCGGCCCCGCCGGTGGCGGCGCCGAAGCAGTCGAAGAGGAGCAGACCGCGTTCGACGTCGTCCTCGAGGCTGCAGGCGACAAGAAGATCGCAGTGATCAAGGAAGTCCGCGCGCTCACCTCGCTGGGCCTGAAGGAAGCCAAGGACGTCGTCGACAGCGCGCCCAAGGCCGTCCTCGAAGGCGCCACCAAGGAAGCAGCAGAGAAGGCCAAGGAGGCCCTCGAGGCCGCCGGCGCCACCGTTACCCTCAAGTAACACCTCCGGCCGGCACGTGCCGGCCGACTGCACCACGGAAAAGCCCCGCTTCTCGCGAAGCGGGGCTTTTCTCGTCTGACCGGATCCGGGACGCGTCAGCGCCAGAGGAGGAGGGCCTCGCCCTGGCCACCGCCGCCGCAGAGGCTCACGGCCGACTTCCCGGTGCCGCGGCGGGCGAGCTCCATGGCCGCGTGCAGGGCCAGCCGGGCGCCCGAGGCCCCGATGGGGTGGCCGAGGGCGATCGCCCCGCCATGGATGTTGCACTGCTCGAGCGGGTACTCGAGGTCCTTGAGCGACTGCACGGCCACCGAGCCGAACGCCTCGTTGATCTCGATGAAGTCGAGATCGGCCGCGGACCAGCCCGCGCGGTCGAGGGCCTGGCTGATGGCGGCCGAGGGCTGGGAATGGAGCGAGTTGTCGGGCCCCGCCACCTGGCCGGGACGGCCGACGACGGCGAGCACCGTGAGCCCGAGTTCTTCGGCGTAGGCGCGGGTGGTGACGACGAGCGCGGCCGCGCCGTCGGACAGCGGGGAGGAGTTGCCGGCCGTGATCGCGCCGTCCGGGTTGAACGCCGGCCGCAGCTTCGCGAGCGACTCCACGCTCGTCGTCGGGCGGATGCCCTCGTCGGCCGTGAGGACGACGTCGTCGCCCTTGCGCTGCCTGACCGTCACCGGGACGATCTCCTCCGCGAGGACCCCGCTGTCCGTCGCGGCAGCGGCGCGCCGGTGCGAGGCCGCGGCGACCGCGTCCTGGGCCGTGCGGTCGATCTCGAGCCGCACGTTGCCGCGTTCGGTCGAGGCGCCCATCGACTCGTCGTCGAACGCATCGGTCAGCCCGTCATGGGCCACGGAGTCGAGGGCCTGGAGGGATCCGTAGGTCCAGCCCTGGCGGGAGCCCGGGAGCAGATGCGGGCCGCGCGTCATGGACTCCTGCCCGCCGGCGACGACGACGCGCGCCTCGCCGCTGCGGATCAGTCGGGCGGCGTCGATCACGGCTGTGAGGCCGGAGAGGCACACCTTGTTGAGGGTGACCGCCGGGACGTTCCAGGGGATACCCGCCTTGACGGCCGACTGCCGGGCGGGGTTCTGGCCACATCCGGACTGCACCACGTGGCCCATGATGACGGCGTCCACGGCGGAGGGATCCACCCCCGCCCGCTCCAGCGCTCCCGCGATGGCCAGGGCGCCGAGCTCGACGGCGGTGAAGGAGGCGAGCTGTCCGTTGAGGCGCCCGAGGGGTGTGCGGGCTCCGCCGACGAGCACGACGTCGTCGGGGGTTGGCGTGGGTGTCGCCATGGCGAAACTCTCTTTCGTCGTTGAAATGGTGCCGCTACCAGATTAGGGCCTGGCCCCGCCGCCCCCGACCGACCCGGGTCAGTCGCGTCGGTGCGGCCCCGGTCCGTCCGCGCCCTGCGGGTAGAGCAGGGGCAGCTGCAGGGTCAGCCAGGGGCTGAACGCCCACGGGGTGGCCGTGACCGCACGCACCAGGCCCCGAGCGTCCACCCACTGGTAGTCCATGACCTCCTCGGGCAGGGGGGCCACCTCGCTGTCGGCGACGGCGGTGTAGACGGGGCAGATCTCGTTCTCCACGATCCCGCCGGCATCCACGGCCCGGTAGCGGAAGTCGGGCAGCGCGGCCCGGACGTCCCGGACGGTGAAGCCGAGTTCCTGGGCGGCGCGCCGGTGCACCGCGTCCTCGAAGTCCTCGCCCGGGGCGGGGTGCCCGCAGAAGGAGTTGGTCCACACACCGGGCCAGGCCTTCTTGCCGAGTGCACGCCGCGTCACGAGGATGCGCCCCTCGGCGTCGAACACGTGCGTGGAGAAGGCCAGGTGGAGCGGCGTGTCGAGGGTGTGGACGGTCGCCTTCTCCTGCGTACCGAGCGGCGTGCCGTCCTCGGCGAGCAGCACGACGAGCTCGGCGTCCCGATGCGTGCCGCCGCCTCCGGCCGCCCCCTGCTGGATGGTTCCTGTCTCGCTCGCCATGGTGGCTCTCTTTTCGCTGGTTGTCCGCGCGTCCCGTCGGGCCCGGCGTCGCCGCGTGCCCGGCCCGCCGTCGTCCGCCCCCGTGTGTCGTCAAGGGCGCACTTTCCGTTGTTTACTTTACCTATGGACATGGACACTCTGCTGGTCGAGCCCGTCGGGCTGGAACAGGTCGAGGATGCCCTCGGGCGGTTCTTCGAGGAGTCCAAGATCCGCGCCGCGAAGATCGGTCCCGGCTACCACGCCCTGTGGGAGACCCTGGAGCGGTGCACCGCGGGCGGCAAGCGCTTCCGGCCCCGCCTGGTGATGTCCGCCTACCAGATGCTCGGCGGTCGGGACCTCGACAGCGCGGCCGAGCTCGGGGCGGCGTTCGAACTCCTCCACACGGCCCTGATCGTGCACGACGACGTGATCGACCGCGATTTCGTCCGTCGGGGCATCCCGAACGTGTCAGGCCGCTACCGCAGTATGGCCGAGGCTGCGGGACTGTCCCCGGACGGAGCGCGCCACGTCGGCCTCTCCGCGGGGGTCATCGCCGGCGACCTCGCCCTGTCCAACGCCTACCGCCTGCTCGACCGCGTCTCCGCCGCGCCCGCCACGCGACGCCGGCTGGGCGGCATCCTCGACGAAGCGGTGTTCGCCTCCGCGGCCGGGGAGTTCCTCGACGTCGAGACCTCCCTCAGCGCCGATGTGCCCCCGCTCGAGGACATCGTCCAGATGGCACGCCTCAAGACCTCGGTGTACTCCTTCGAGGGACCGCTCCAGGCCGGCGCCGTCCTCGCGGGCGCCGAGGAGGAAGTGGTTGAACGGCTCGGTGACTTCGGGCGCGACGCCGGGATCGCCTACCAGATCGCCGACGACCTCCTCGGTGTCTTCGGCAGCGAGACCCGCACCGGGAAGACGAACTGGGGGGACCTGCGCGAGGGCAAGCGCACGGCGCTGCTGTCCTACGTGTCCGCACGCCCCGAATGGGAGAGCATCTCCTCGCTCGTCGGGAGCCCCGGCATGTCGGCGTCGGACGCCGACTTCGTCCGGCGGATCCTCGTCGACAGCGGGGCGAAGGACTACTCCGCCGATCTCGCCGCCCAGTACGCCTCGCGGGCCCGCACGCACCTCGACTCCGCCGCTGTGCCGACCGCCCTGCGGTCCGCGCTCGAACCGGTCGTGACGGCCGTCGTGGACAGGGTGCACTGAGTGGGTGTCGACGATTCGCTCGCGCGCTACACCGATGCCGCGCTGAAGACCTCCGCCGAGGTCATCCGCTGCTACTCGACGTCCTTCGGCCTGGCCTCGCGGATCCTCGACCGCTCCACGCGCAGCTCCATCGAAGCCGTGTACGCCCTCGTGCGCGTGGCGGACGAGATCGTCGACGGCGCCGCTGCCGGGGCCGGTCTCTCCGATGCGGACGTGGAGCGCCTGCTCGACGACCTCGAGCGGGACACCGAGACGGCGATGGCCACGGGTTACAGCGCCAACCTCGTGGTGCACGCCTTCGCGGTCACCGCGAGGAGCACCGGGATCGGCGTCGAGCTCACCCGGCCCTTCTTCGCCTCGATGCGCGCCGACATCACCCAGCACGAACACACCCAGGAGTCCTTCGACCTGTACGTGTACGGCTCGGCGGAGGTCGTGGGGCTCATGTGCCTGAAGGCGTTCCTGGTGGGCCGGCCCGTCACGCCCGAGGAGGACGCCGTGCTGGTGGACGGCGCGCGGCACCTGGGCGCGGCCTTCCAGAAGATCAACTTCCTGCGCGACCTCGCCGAGGACTTCACGACCCTCGGGCGCAGCTACTTCCCCGGCGTCCGGCCCGGCAACTTCACGGAGGCGGACAAGAACCGCCTCCTGGACGACATCGACGAGGACCTGCGGATCTCGGCCGCCGCGCTCCCGGGGCTGCCCCCGACGCCGCGCCGCGCCGTCGCCCTCGCCCAGGGCCTGTTCACCGATCTCGCGGTGCGCCTCCGGCGCACCCCCGCCGAGGAACTCCTGCGGGCACGGATCCGGGTTCCCAACCCGGTGAAGTTCCGCATCATGGCGCAAGCCTTCACCGGTCGCGCGGTACCGGAACCTGCCGCGCAGGAGAGGACGGCATGACCGCACAGCAGAGCAGGCGCGCACGCGTGGGGGCCAAGGACGTCGTGGTGATCGGAGCCGGGATCGGGGGACTGGCGACGTCGGCCCTCCTGGCGCGGGAAGGCCACCGCGTCACCCTCCTGGAGAAGCGGGACGAGGTCGGCGGCCGGGCGGGCTCCTGGGAGCAGGACGGCTTCCGCTTCGACACCGGCCCGTCCTGGTACCTGATGCCCGAGGTGATCGACCACTTCTTCAAGCTGATGGGCACGAGCGCCGCCGAGCAGCTCGAGCTGGTGAAGCTCGATCCCGGCTATCGCGTCATCTTCGAGGAGGGTTTCGACACCGTCGACGTCCCCGCCGACCGCGAGGCCGTCACCAAGCTCTTCGAGTCCCTGGAGGAGGGGGCCGGCGAGCAGCTCTCCCGGTACCTGGACTCCGCCGAGGACGCCTACGAGATCGCCAAGAAGCGCTTCCTCTACTCGACGTTCCAGTCCTTCCTCCCGTTCCTCCGGCCGGACGTCCTGACGAGGCTGCCCCGCATCGGCCTGCTCCTCCTGCAGCCGCTGCAGTCGTTCGTCGAGAAGCGGTTCAAGGATCCCCGCATCCAGCAGATCCTGGGGTACCCGGCCGTGTTCCTCGGCAGCTCGCCCTTCGACGCCCCGAGCATGTACCACCTGATGAGCCACCTCGACCTCGACGACGGCGTGCTGTACCCGACGGGCGGCTTCACGACGCTCATCGACGCGATGCGCCGCGTCGCGGAGGCCGCGGGCGTCGAGATCCGCACCGGCGCCGACGTCGTCTCGATCGACACGGACGCGCGCACGCCCGGCCGGTCGCCGCTGGACCGTCAGGCCGCGACGGTACGGGCGGTCACCTACCGCACGGCAGGCACGACGACGTCGGTCGCCGCCGACATCGTCGTCTCGGCAGCGGACCTCCACCACACCGAGACCACCCTCCTGCCGGCGGATCTCCAGACCTACCCCGAGAAGTACTGGCAGAAGCGCGTCCCCGGACCGAGTGCGCTGCTGCTGTACCTGGGTGTGCGCGGCACCCTCCCGCAGCTGGAACACCACACGCTGCTGTTCAGCACGGACTGGCGGGACAACTTCGGGCGGATCTTCGGCAAGGAGACCTCGGTGCCCTCCCCGGCGTCGCTCTATGTCTGCCGTCCCAGCGCCACGGACGACTCCGTCGCCCCCGAGGGCCACGAGAACGTGTTCGTGCTCGTGCCCATCCCGGCGGACGTGGGGATCGGCAAGGGCGGGCTGGAGCGCGGGGGAGACCAGCGGGTCGAGGACCTCGCCGACGCCGTCATCGGCCAGATCTCCGAATGGGCCGGCATCCCCGATCTGGCCGAGCGCGTCGTCGTCCGGCGCAGCTACGGTCCGCAGGACTTCGCGGACGACCTCAACGCCTGGCGCGGGACGTCCCTCGGGCCGGCGCACATCCTGAAGCAGAGTGCGTTCTTCCGCGGCTCGAACCGCAGCGCCAGGGTGGAGAACCTCTTCTACGCGGGCAGCTCCACCGTGCCGGGCATCGGGATCCCGATGTGCATGATCAGCGCTGAACTGATCGTGAAGCGGCTGCGCGGCGACGTCAGCACGGGGCCCCTGCCGGAGCCCGCCGCCGGGTAGCGGTCCAGCCGGGGGACGGAGGCCTCCCCGCGCACGCCTCCCCGCGCACGCCTCCACGACAGCATCCCCACTCCATCCCCACCCCATCGCGACTCCATCCCCACTCCATCCCCACAGTGGGCGCGGCGGGCTTGACGGAGAAGGGGGACAGGAGCTATTGGACTTTCCCCTGCCCTTCCCGTAACGTAGGTCTTTGCGTCTTCCCTCTAACCTCAGCCTTCATATAGCGGTGGGCTTTGCTCTGCTCTCGTCGTTTAACCTGGCCACATGGTTGGGACGGATGTGGGCAGACTCGGGTGAGCACTGAGATCCCCGCAGCATCCTGCGGTGGCGGTGCAGAGGCGAAAGCGCTGACAAGCCTTACGGTCTGTGGAAGGATCCCTCTTGGTCGCCCCGAGCACCTCTAATAATGCAACCGCTACCAGCCAGGTCGACGCCGACGGCGCCGCACCCCGGCTCTCATTCGCAAAGATTCACGAACCGCTTGACGTTCCCAATCTCCTCGCACTCCAGACGGACAGTTTCGACTGGCTCGTCGGCAACGAGCGCTGGAAGGCCCGCGTAGAGGAAGCGCTGGAGAAGGGGCTGCAGGGCTTCGCCACCACGTCCGGCCTCGCGGACATCTTCGAGGAGATCTCTCCGATCGAGGACTTCCAGGGCACCATGTCCCTGAGCTTCTCCGAGCCCGAGTTCGCCGACCCCAAGTACACGATGGCCGAGTGCAAGGATCGCGACGCGACCTACTCCGCCCCGCTGTACGTCAAGGCCGAGTTCATGAACAACAACACGGGCGAGATCAAGCAGCAGACCGTGTTCATGGGTGATTTCCCCCTCATGACCGACAAGGGCACCTTCGTCATCAACGGCACCGAGCGTGTCGTCGTGTCGCAGCTCGTCCGTTCACCGGGCGCCTACTTCGAGCGCACCGCGGACAAGACCAGCGACAAGGACATCTTCAGCGCGAAGATCATCCCGTCGCGTGGCGCCTGGTTCGAGCTCGAGATCGACAAGCGCGACCAGGTCGGCGTCCGCCTCGACCGCAAGCGCAAGCAGTCCGTCACCGTGCTCCTCAAGGCGCTCGGCTGGACCGAGGGCCAGATCCTCGAGGAGTTCGGCCAGTACGACTCCATCCGCGCCACCATGGAGAAGGACGCCACGGAGACCCGCGAGGACGCCCTCCTGGACATCTACCGCAAGCTGCGCCCGGGGGAGCCCCCCACGGTCGAGGCTGCCCAGACCCTCCTGGACAACCTGTACTTCAACCCCAAGCGCTACGACCTCGCCAAGGTCGGCCGGTACAAGATCAACCGCAAGCTCGGCATCGACAAGGACCTCACGGATTCCGACGCATCGGTGCTGAACATCGACGACATCGTCGCGATGATCAAGTTCCTGGTCGCGCTGCACGCCGGCGAGAAGACCCTCGGCGGCAAGCGTGACGGCGGCGACGTCGAGCTGCGCGTCGAGGTCGACGACATCGACCACTTCGGCAACCGTCGCATCCGTGCGGTGGGCGAGCTCATCGAGAACCAGGTCCGTACGGGCCTGTCCCGCATGGAGCGCGTCGTCCGTGAGCGGATGACCACGCAGGACGTCGAGGCGATCACGCCGCAGACCCTGATCAACATCCGCCCCGTCGTCGCCGCGATCAAGGAGTTCTTCGGAACCTCCCAGCTCTCGCAGTTCATGGACCAGAACAACCCCCTCGCCGGACTGACGCACAAGCGCCGCCTGTCCGCACTGGGCCCCGGTGGTCTGTCCCGTGACCGCGCAGGCATGGAAGTCCGAGACGTCCACCCCTCGCACTACGGACGCATGTGCCCCATCGAGACCCCTGAAGGCCCGAACATCGGCCTCATCGGTTCGCTCGCCTCGTACGGCCGGATCAACGCGTTCGGCTTCATCGAGACCCCGTACCGCAAGGTCGTCGACGGCATCGTCACCGACCAGATCGACTACCTGACCGCGGACGACGAGGTGGAGCGCCTCATCGCCCAGGCGAACGCCCCCCTCGCCGCGGACAACACGTTCGTCGAGGACATGGTCCTCGTGCGGACCCGCGGTGGTTCCGGCGAGCCCGTGCTCGTCGTGCCGGGCGAGGTCGAGTACATGGACGTCTCCCCGCGCCAGATGGTGTCCGTCGCGACCGCGATGATCCCGTTCCTGGAGCACGACGACGCCAACCGCGCCCTCATGGGTGCGAACATGCAGCGCCAGGCCGTGCCCCTGCTCCGTTCCGAGCGTCCCCTCGTGGGCACCGGCATGGAGAAGAACGCCGCCGTCGACGCCGGTGACGCGGTCACCGCGACGAAGGCCGGCGTCGTCAAGGAGGTGTCGGCGGACCTCGTCAGCATCCTCAACGACGACGGCACCGAGACGAACTACCCGATCATGAAGTTCGCCCGCTCCAACCAGGGCAACGCGTACAACCAGCGCGTCCTGGTCGCCGAGGGTGACCGCGTCGAGTACAACACGATCATCGCCGACGGTCCCTCCACGGACCAGGGCGAGCTCGCGCTCGGCAAGAACATGCTCGTCGCGTTCATGTCCTGGGAGGGTCACAACTTCGAGGACGCGATCATCCTGTCGCAGCGCATCGTCTCCGACGACGTCCTGACGTCCATCCACATCGAGGAGCACGAAGTCGATGCCCGCGACACCAAGCTCGGTGCCGAGGAGATCACGCGTGACATCCCCAACGTCTCCGAAGAGGTCCTCGGAGCCCTCGACGAGCGCGGCATCATCCACATCGGTGCCGAGGTCGAGGCCGGAGACATCCTCGTGGGCCGTGTCACCCCCAAGGGCGAGACGGAACTGACCCCCGAGGAGCGCCTGCTCCGCGCGATCTTCGGTGAGAAGAGCCGCGAAGTCCGCGACACCTCGCTGAAGGTCCCCCACGGCGAGTCCGGAACGGTCATCGGCGTGCGCATCTTCGACCGCGACAACGACGACGAGCTGCCCCCGGGCGTCAACCAGCTGGTCCGCGTGTACGTGGCCCAGAAGCGCAAGATCACCGACGGCGACAAGCTCGCAGGCCGCCACGGCAACAAGGGCGTCATCTCCAAGATCCTCCCGATCGAGGACATGCCGTTCCTGGAGGACGGCACGCCCGTCGATATCGTCCTGAACCCGCTGGGTGTCCCGGGCCGCATGAACGTGGGACAGGTCCTCGAGATCCACCTCGGCTGGGCAGCCAAGCAGGGCTGGAAGATCGAGGGCGAGCCCGAGTGGCTGAAGAACCTCCCGAACCTTCCCCGGGAGATCTCCACGACCACCGTCGCGACCCCCGTGTTCGACGGCGCCACCGAGGACGAGATCGTGGGCCTGCTCGGCTCCACGAACGTCACCCGTGACGGACAGCGCCTCATCGGCGAGTCCGGCAAGGCGCGACTGTTCGACGGCCGCTCCGGCGAGCCGTTCCCGGACCCGATCTCGGTCGGCTACATGTACATCCTGAAGCTCCACCACCTGGTGGACGACAAGATCCACGCGCGCTCCACCGGCCCGTACTCGATGATCACGCAGCAGCCGCTGGGTGGTAAGGCACAGTTCGGCGGCCAGCGCTTCGGTGAGATGGAAGTCTGGGCCCTCGAGGCCTACGGCGCGGCGTACACGCTGCAGGAACTCCTGACCATCAAGTCGGACGACATCCACGGACGCGTCAAGGTGTACGAGGCCATCGTCAAGGGCGAGAACATCCCCGAGCCGGGAGTTCCCGAGTCCTTCAAGGTCCTGATCAAGGAAATGCAGTCGCTCTGCCTGAACGTGGAAGTCCTCTCCACCGACGGCACGACGATCGAGATGCGTGACTCGGATGAAGAAGTCTTCCGGGCCGCGGAGGAACTGGGCATCGACCTCTCACGGGCCGAGCCGAGTTCTGTCGAAGAGGTTTAGGCGACATCCGGATCTTGCCCGGTCCGGCGCCTGGAGGAAGGCGGCCTTAATATTTCGGAGGCCGCCCGCGGCCGAGGAAATTTCGTTGCCGCCGTTCCAGGCGCCGGGCCGGGCACCCGGGCACCAGCCGGCACCTCATCGCCGCACCCCATAAGACTTCAAGAATTTAGAGAACAAAGAGAGAACAGGGACCCTATGTCCAGCGAATCCTCCTTCGGCCTCATGCGAATCGGACTTGCCACCGCGGACGAAATCCGCGGCTGGTCCTACGGCGAGGTCAAGAAGCCGGAAACCATCAACTACCGCACGCTCAAGCCCGAGAAGGACGGCCTCTTCTGCGAGAAGATCTTCGGCCCTTCCCGCGACTGGGAGTGCTACTGCGGCAAGTACAAGCGCGTGCGCTTCAAGGGCATCATCTGTGAGCGCTGCGGCGTCGAGGTGACGCGTGCCAAGGTGCGCCGTGAGCGCATGGGACACATCGAGCTCGCCGCTCCCGTCACGCACATCTGGTACTTCAAGGGCGTGCCCTCGCGTCTGGGCTACCTCCTCGACCTGGCCCCGAAGGACCTCGAGAAGGTCATCTACTTCGCCGCCTACATGATCACCTCGGTCGACGAGGAGAACCGTCACGCCGAACTGCCGAACCTCCAGGCCGAGCACGACCTCGAGAAGAAGCAGATGACGGACCAGCGCGACTCCGACATCGCCGCGATCGCCAAGGACCTCGAGGACGAGCTCGCCCGCCTCGAAGGCGAGGGCGCCAAGGCTGCCGACAAGAAGAAGGCCCGCGACTCGGCCGACCGCCAGATGGCGAACGTCCGCAAGCGCGCCGACGCCGACATCGAGCGCCTTGTCCAGGTCTGGGAGCGTTTCAAGACCCTGAAGGTCGCCGACCTCGAGGGTGACGAAGGCCTGTACCGCGAGCTGCGCGACCGCTACGGCCTGTACTTCGAGGGCTCCATGGGCGCCGAGGCCATCAAGAAGCGCCTCGAGAACTTCGACATGCCGGCCGAGGCCGAGATGCTGCGCGACATCATCCAGAACGGCAAGGGACAGCGCAAGACGCGCGCCCTGAAGCGCCTGAAAGTGGTCAACGCGTTCCTGACGACGACGAACAGCCCGCTGGGCATGGTCCTCGACGCCGTCCCGGTGATCCCGCCGGAACTGCGCCCGATGGTCCAGCTCGACGGCGGCCGTTTCGCGACGTCCGACCTCAACGACCTGTACCGCCGCGTCATCAACCGCAACAACCGCCTGAAGCGCCTGCTGGACCTCGGGGCTCCCGAGATCATCGTGAACAACGAGAAGCGCATGCTCCAGGAAGCCGTCGACTCCCTGTTCGACAACGGTCGTCGCGGCCGTCCGGTCACCGGACCGGGCAACCGCCCCCTGAAGTCCCTCTCGGACATGCTCAAGGGCAAGCAGGGTCGTTTCCGCCAGAACCTCCTCGGCAAGCGCGTCGACTACTCGGGCCGTTCGGTCATCGTCGTCGGCCCGCAGCTGAAGCTGCACCAGTGTGGTCTGCCCAAGCAGATGGCCCTGGAGCTCTTCAAGCCGTTCGTGATGAAGCGCCTGGTGGACCTCAACCACGCGCAGAACATCAAGAGTGCCAAGCGCATGGTCGAGCGGTACCGCCCCCAGGTCTGGGACGTCCTCGAAGAGATCATCACCGAGCACCCCGTGCTGCTGAACCGTGCACCCACCCTGCACCGGCTCGGCATCCAGGCGTTCGAGCCGCAACTCGTCGAAGGCAAGGCGCTCCAGCTGCACCCGCTGGTCTGCGGTGCGTTCAACGCGGACTTCGACGGCGACCAGATGGCAGTCCACCTGCCGCTGAGCCCCGAGGCCCAGGCCGAGGCGCGCATCCTGATGCTCTCCTCGAACAACATCCTGAAGCCGTCCGACGGCCGTCCGGTCACCCTGCCCTCGCAGGACATGATCATCGGTCTGCACCACCTCACCACCAAGCGTGAGGGAAGCGCCGGCGAAGGCCGCGTCTTCACGAGCATGGCCGAGGCCGTCATGGCGTTCGACATGGGTTCGCTCCACCTCAACTCGGTGGTCCGCATCCGCGTCGACAACTTCGTGCCCAGCGCCGACATCGCCGCTCCCGAGGGCTGGGAGCCCGGCACGCCGGCCCTGATCGAGACGTCCCTCGGCCAGGTCCTGTTCAACGAGACGCTCCCCCTGGACTACCCCTGGGTGGAGAAGGTCGCCGACAAGGGCCAGCTCTCGACGATCGTCAACGATCTCGCCGAGCGGTACCCGAAGGTGGTCACGGCGGCGACGCTGGACAACCTGAAGGACGCCGGTTTCTACTGGGCCACCCGCTCGGGCGTCACCGTCGCCATCTCGGACATCTCCGCGCCGATCAACAAGGCCGGCATCATGGAGGGCTACGAGACGCAGGCCGCCAAGGTCCAGTCGCAGTTCGACAAGGGCCTCATCGCCGACGAGGAGCGCCGCCAGGAGCTCATCGACATCTGGAACAAGGCCACCAACGAGGTTGCCGCGTCCATGCGTGCCGCCATGCCGAAGGACAACACCATCAACCGCATGGTGTCCTCCGGTGCACGAGGCAACTGGCTGCAGGTCCGCCAGATCGCGGGTATCCGTGGCCTCGTGGCCAACCCCAAGGGCGAGATCATCCCGCGTCCGATCAAGTCCTCGTACCGCGAGGGCCTGTCGGTCCTGGAGTACTTCATCGCCACGCACGGTGCCCGTAAGGGCCTCGCCGACACCGCCCTGCGTACCGCCAACTCGGGGTACCTGACGCGTCGCCTCGTCGACGTGTCGCAGGACGTCATCGTCCGCGAGGACGACTGCGGCACCGAGCGCGGGCTCAAGGTCACCATCGCCGTACCGAACGCCGACGGCGAACTGGTGCTGCACGAGGAGGTCGAGAACTCGGCGTACGCACGTACGCTGGCCACCGACGTCGTCGACTCCAAGGGCAAGGTGCTCGCTGCCGCGGGCTCCGACGTCGGAGACGTCGTCATCGGTGAACTGTTCGAGGCCGGTATCTCCGACATCAAGGTCCGCTCCGTACTCACCTGTGAGTCCAGTGTCGGCACCTGTGCCCTCTGCTACGGCCGTTCGCTCGCGACCGGCAAGACCGTGGACATCGGAGAGGCCGTCGGCATCATCGCCGCGCAGTCGATCGGTGAGCCCGGCACGCAGCTGACGATGCGCACCTTCCACACCGGCGGTGTGGCGTCGGCGGAGGACATCACCCAGGGTCTGCCCCGTATCCAGGAGCTCTTCGAGGCGCGTACCCCCAAGGGTGTCGCCCCGATCTCCGAGGTCGCCGGGCGGGTCACCATCGAGGATGCCGAGAAGCAGCTTCGCCTGGTGGTCACCCCCGACGACGGTTCCGAGGAGATCGCGTACCCGGTCCTGCGCCGTGCACGCCTCCTGGTGACCGACGGCGAGCACGTCGAGGTCGGGCAGCAGCTCGTCTTCGGTGCGGTCGACCCGAAGCAGATCCTCCGGATCCTCGGCCCCCGCAAGGCCCAGGAGTTCCTGGTGGACGAGGTCCAGCGCGTGTACCGCAGCCAGGGTGTGGGCATCCACGACAAGCACGTCGAGGTCATCGTCCGCCAGATGCTGCGCCGCGTCACCGTGATCGAGTCCGGCGAGTCGGACCTGCTCCCCGGTGAGCTGGCCGAGCGTCGCCGCTTCGAGGACGAGAACCGTCGCGTGGTGTCCGAGGGCAAGAAGCCGGCCTCAGGCCGTCCCGAGCTCATGGGTATCACCAAGGCGTCGCTCGCCACCGAGTCGTGGCTGTCGGCCGCTTCCTTCCAGGAGACCACGCGTGTCCTCACGCAGGCCGCCATGGAAGGCAAGAGCGATCCGCTGCTCGGCCTCAAGGAGAACGTCATCATCGGTAAGCTCATCCCGGCCGGTACCGGCCTGGACCGTTACACGAAGGTCACGGTCGAGCCCACCGAGGAGGCGAAGGCGAACCTCTTCACCGGTCCGAGCGCGTTCAGCGACTTCGACTACGCCGGTGTCGAGGGCGGCCTGAGCCCCGAGTTCCACGCGATCCCGCTGGACGACTACGACATGGGCAACAGCGACTTCCGCTGAGTCGAACCGCCCTGAGGAAGGCCCCGGACCCTGCGGTCCGGGGCCTTCCCGCGTCTGCGGAGCACCACCCCTACCACGCGGCGGAGGCCCTCCCGTCCAGGGGCGCGCGTGATCTCTGGTAGACTTAGGACCAATTGTTTGTGTGGCAGTGGATCGGCGTTGAGAAACGTATCTCCGTGTTGTACGTAAGTTGTACAGCGAATGCCACATTTTCGCACGCCTACAGTCGTTCTGCGGCAGCATATCCGTCGGTGGTGCGCCAAACGACCGATCATCCCGACCTCTGGACGGTGCGGCCCGAAAGGCCGCCGCAACCGCTGGGTAGGGCGTCACAGATCTCATCTTCAGACATTACGGAGAACACGAAAGTGCCTACGATTAACCAGCTGGTCCGTAAGGGCCGGACACCTAAGGTCTCCAAGACCAAGGCGCCCGCACTGAAGGGCAGCCCCATGAAGCGCGGCGTCTGCACCCGCGTCTACACCACCACTCCGAAGAAGCCGAACTCGGCTCTCCGCAAGGTCGCCCGCGTGCGCCTCAACGGTGGCATCGAAGTCACCGCCTACATCCCCGGTGTCGGTCACAACCTTCAGGAACACTCCATCGTGCTCGTGCGCGGCGGTCGTGTGAAGGACCTCCCGGGTGTCCGCTACAAGATCGTCCGTGGCGCACTGGACACCCAGGGCGTGAAGAACCGCAAGCAGGCTCGCAGCCGCTACGGCGCGAAGATGGAGAAGAAGTAATATGCCTCGTAAGGGCCCGGCCCCGAAGCGGCCGCTCGTTGTAGATCCCGTCTACGGTTCACCCCTGGTCACCCAGCTGATCAACAAGGTGCTCGTCGACGGCAAGAAGTCCACCGCAGAGCGCATCGTGTACGGCGCACTCGAGGGTGCTCGTGCGAAGTCCGGCGGCGACCCCGTCGCAGCGCTGAAGAAGGCCATGGACAACGTCAAGCCGACCCTCGAGGTCCGCTCACGCCGTGTCGGTGGCGCCACCTACCAGGTCCCCGTCGAGGTCAAGCCCGGTCGTTCGACCGCCCTGGCCCTCCGCTGGCTCGTGGGCTACTCCAAGGCCCGCCGCGAGAAGACGATGACCGAGCGCCTGCAGAACGAGATCCTGGATGCGTCCAACGGTCTCGGAGCAGCAGTCAAGCGCCGCGAGGACACGCACAAGATGGCCGAGTCGAACAAGGCCTTCGCACACTACCGCTGGTAGAAGCTCTGCCGGCCGGATCCACACCCCGTCAGGGGCGGACCGGCCGGCGGCCTAGCAGAACTCCATTTTCGTATTAAGGGAGACACCGTGGCACAGGACGTGCTTACCGACCTCAACAAGGTCCGCAACATCGGCATCATGGCCCACATCGATGCCGGCAAGACCACTACTACCGAGCGCATCCTGTTCTACACGGGTGTCAACCACAAGATCGGTGAGACGCACGACGGCGCCTCCACCACTGACTGGATGGAACAGGAGAAGGAGCGCGGCATCACCATCACGTCCGCCGCTGTCACCTGCTTCTGGGAGAACAACCAGATCAACATCATCGACACCCCCGGGCACGTCGACTTCACCGTCGAGGTGGAGCGCTCCCTGCGCGTCCTCGACGGCGCCGTCGCAGTGTTCGACGGCAAGGAGGGCGTCGAGCCCCAGTCGGAGACCGTCTGGCGCCAGGCCGACAAGTACGAAGTGCCCCGCATCTGCTTCGTCAACAAGATGGACAAGCTGGGCGCCGACTTCTACTTCACGGTCGACACAATCATCAGCCGCCTGGGCGCCAAGCCCCTCGTGCTGCAGCTCCCCATCGGTGCCGAGAACGACTTCATCGGCGTCGTCGACCTGCTCTACATGCGTGCCCTCGTCTGGCCCGGCGACTCCAAGGGTGATGTCACCATGGGTGCGAAGTACGAGATCCAGGAGATCCCGGCCGACCTCAAGGAGAAGGCCGAGGAGTACCGCGCGGCCCTCGTCGAGACCGTCGCCGAGTCCTCCGACGAACTCATGAACAAGTACCTCGAAGGCGAAGAGATCTCCGTCGACGAGCTCAAGGCCGGCATCCGCAAGATGACGATCAACTCCGAGCTCTACCCGATCCTCTGCGGCTCCGCGTTCAAGAACCGCGGCGTGCAGCCGATGCTCGACGCCGTCATCGACTACCTGCCCTCGCCCCTCGACGTCCCCCCGATGATCGGTCACGATCCCCGGAACGAAGAGGTCGAGCTGACGCGCAAGCCGAGCACCGAGGAGCCCTTCTCGGCCCTCGCGTTCAAGGTCGCGACGCACCCGTTCTTCGGCCAGCTGACGTTCATCCGCGTGTACTCCGGGCATGTGACGGCCGGTACCCAGCTGGTGAATTCCACGAAGAGCAAGAAGGAGCGCATCGGGAAGCTGTTCCAGATGCACGCCAACAAGGAGATCCCCGTCGAGGAAGCCTCGGCAGGACACATCTACGCCGCGATCGGCCTGAAGGACACCACCACCGGTGACACCCTCTCCGACTCGGCGAACCAGATCGTGCTCGAGTCCATGAGCTTCCCGGCACCCGTGATCTCCGTGGCCATCGAGCCCAAGACCAAGGGTGACCAGGAGAAGCTGTCCACGGCCATCCAGAAGCTCTCCGCCGAGGACCCCACGTTCCAGGTCTCCCTGAACGAGGACACCGGACAGACGATCATCGCCGGCATGGGCGAGCTCCACCTGGACATCCTGGTGGACCGCATGCGCCGCGAGTTCCGCGTCGAGGCGAACGTGGGCAAGCCCCAGGTCGCCTACCGCGAGACCATCCGCAGCAAGGTCGCCAAGCACGACTACACCCACAAGAAGCAGACGGGTGGCTCCGGCCAGTTCGCGAAGATCCAGATCGCGATCGAGCCGATGGAGGTCGAGGAGGGCGTCCTGTACGCCTTCGACAACAAGGTGACCGGTGGCCGCGTGCCCCGCGAGTACATCCCGAGTGTCGACGCCGGCATCCAGGATGCGCTGAACGACGGCGTGCTCGCCGGTTACCCGGTGGTCGGCATCAAGGCGACCCTGCTCGACGGCGCGTACCACGACGTCGACTCCTCGGAGATGGCGTTCAAGATCGCCGGGCGGATGGCTTTCAAGGAAGCCGCACGCATGGCCAAGCCCGTGCTGCTCGAGCCCCTGATGGAGGTGGAGGTCCGCACCCCCGAGGAATACATGGGCGAAGTGATCGGTGACCTCAACTCCCGTCGCGGCCAGATGCAGTCCATGGAGGACGCCAGCGGCGTCAAGGTCATCACGGCCCATGTGCCCCTCTCGGGCATGTTCGGCTACATCGGTGACCTCCGGTCGAAGACCCAGGGCCGCGCCGTGTACTCCATGAAGTTCGACAGCTACTCCGAGGTCCCGAAGGCAGTCGCCGACGAGATTATCCAGAAGACGCGCGGCGAGTAGCCCCCTCCCGGCAACGGGATCCCCGGGGGAGCGGAGGCGGCACGGCCCCCGGGCCGGCCGCCCCGCCCCCTCTGCCGCCGGACCGGCTGGTCCGGCGGTGCAGAGCAATTTCATCAAAACCAAAAGCCCCCAGTAGACTTGCATGAGTTTCAGTCGCGACAAGCGTGGCTGGGAAGCAATTCTTCTCAAACGTTCTAGGAGGAACCCGTGGCGAAGGCAAAGTTCGAGCGGACTAAGCCGCACGTTAACATCGGCACCATTGGTCACGTTGACCATGGAAAGACCACGTTGACGGCTGCCATTTCCAAGGTGCTGTACGACAAGTACCCCACTCTCAACGAGCAGCGTGACTTCGCGTCGATCGACTCGGCTCCCGAGGAGAAGCAGCGCGGCATCACGATCAACATCTCGCACGTCGAGTACCAGACCGAGAAGCGCCACTACGCACACGTAGACGCCCCCGGTCACGCCGACTACATCAAGAACATGATCACCGGTGCGGCCCAGATGGACGGGGCTATCCTCGTCGTCGCAGCCACCGATGGTCCGATGGCCCAGACCCGCGAGCACGTTCTGCTCGCCCGCCAGGTCGGTGTCCCCTACCTGCTGGTCGCGCTGAACAAGTCCGACATGGTCGACGACGAAGAGCTTCTCGACCTCGTCGAGATGGAGGTTCGTGAGCTGCTCAGCTCGCAGGGCTTCGACGGCGACGAGGCTCCTGTAGTCCGCGTCTCCGGCCTCAAGGCCCTCGAAGGCGACCCCGAGTGGGTCAAGTCCGTCGAGGACCTCATGGAAGCTGTCGACAACAACGTCCCGGACCCCATCCGCGACAAGGACAAGCCGTTCCTCATGCCCGTCGAGGACGTCTTCACGATCACCGGTCGTGGAACCGTCGTCACGGGTCGCGCCGAGCGCGGCACCCTCGCCATCAACTCCGAGGTCGAGATCGTCGGTATCCGTCCGGTCCAGAAGACCACGGTCACCGGTATCGAGATGTTCCACAAGCAGCTCGACGAGGCCTGGGCCGGCGAGAACTGTGGTCTGCTGCTCCGCGGCATCAAGCGCGAAGACGTAGAGCGTGGACAGGTCATCGTGAAGCCGGGTTCGATCACCCCTCACACCGACTTCGAGGCCAACGTCTACATCCTGGCCAAGGACGAGGGCGGGCGTCACAACCCGTTCTACTCGAACTACCGCCCGCAGTTCTACTTCCGCACCACGGACGTGACCGGCGTCATCACCCTCCCCGAGGGCACCGAGATGGTCATGCCCGGCGACAACACCGAGATGACCGTTGCGCTCATCCAGCCCATCGCCATGGAGGACGGCCTCGGCTTCGCGATCCGCGAAGGCGGCCGCACCGTCGGCTCGGGACGTGTCACCAAGATCCTGAAGTAGTCCTTCGGATCGTCCGGCATTGCCGGAACACTGAGGAACCCCTGCCGTCCGCGGCAGGGGTTCCTTCGTTAATGACCCCCGACCGGAGCGCGGTCGGTTCTCCACAGGGGTGTCCTCCGGCCCGTCGGTCACGGGGCGTCCTGCCTATACTGTCCCGGGGGCGGGTATCCGCCCCGAACATGGGGGAGTGGCATTGGGTCTGATTCTGACGATTCTTCTGGCGTTCGTGCTGAGCATCTTCGGCGCCGGGTATCTGACCGGACGGGCCGTCACCCGACGCCGCGCCGCGCGCGACCAGCGGACCGGCGGATCGTTGGCCTCGGCGTACGACCAGGGGTATCGCCGTGGTGCGTCCGACGCCGCGTCGCCGACGGGAACCGTACCGGTCCCGGACCACGAGCCGTCGGCCCACGCCGTCGCGGCGCCACAGCCCCCGGCCCCGCACCCCTCCGATGCTCCCGGCGGAACGACGGGCCCGCCGGCCTGGAGCGCGGGAGCCCTGGCCTCTGCCGCCGCAACGCGTCCCGCGACGACCTCCGCCGGACGCGCCGTCCCGCCCGACCATGCCCCGGGCGCGTATACCCCCGTGGCTCCGGCAGCGGAGGAACACGCCGTCCCGCCCGACCACGCCCCGGGCACGTATACCCCCGTAGCTCCGACACCGGAGGAACGCGCCGCACAGCGGGCCGCCCGCGACCTCCGCACCATCAATATCGCGTTGTACTCCGCCAGTCTGCTGCTGGTCGCCGCCGGCGGTCTGTTCATCGGCGCTGCCGTGCCCGGCGCCGCCAGGGCCGCGACGATCGTCGTCGTCGTCGCACTCTTCTACGTCAGCGGCCTCGTCCTGTACACGCGGCTGCCGCGCCTCCAGCCGGCTGCGGTGGCCTTCACGGGCACCGGACTCGCCCTGCTGCCGGTGGCCGGGCTGCTCTTCGGGGTCCTCACCGGCCAGGGTCCCCTCGCCTGGTTCGCCACGGCACTCATCGGCACCGCCGCCTACCTCGTGGCCGCCGTCCGGCTGCAGAGCCGCGTGGTCGCCTTCCTCACGCTGCCGTTCTTCCTCTCGATCGCCCTGTCCTCGGTATCACTGCTCGGTGGCGCCCTCGTCTGGTACTTCACGTCTTCGATCGGCGTGGCCGCACTCCTGGCAGGGCTGCTGCGCCTCGCTCCACGATGGCTGCCCGACGTCGTCTCCCGGGCCGTGGTGGACACGCACCGGTTCCTGGCGCCGGCGGCCCTCGTGGCATCCCTGCTGCTCGGTGATCTGCTGGGTGAGGCGGACCGTGCCCAGCTGTGGATCGTCGCCACCGCCTACTATGCGGCGCTGGTGGCGTTCTTCGACGTTCGCAGGATCCAGCATTTCTACGCCCTGCGGCTCGTCGTGAGCATCGCCACCGTGCTCACCGCGTGGGCCGCGGACAGTTCGGCCGGATGGGGATCCCTCCTCCTCGCCGGGTGTCTCGCGCTCCAGATCGCCGGTCTCCTCGCCGTCCCGGGCAGGGCCCGGATGTTCCTCGACGGCCCGCGCCCACCCGTGGCCGACGGCCCGGGCGTCGTTCCGCGCCGCAACTCCCTCTACTCCATCGACATCCTCGCGACCTTCGCGATCCTGTCCCTCGCCGCGGGCGCAGCCGTGCTCACCTCCATCCGCCCGATGGTCACCGGATCGGAGCCGGACGCCCTGCTGCCGATGCTCCTCGTGCTGGTCACGGGCATGGGAGTCGCCGTGCGGTGCGGCGGAATGCTCGAGCTGCTCGTTCTCCCGGGAGTGCTCCTCAGCGCGATGACCCGCTGGGAGGACCCCTGGCGCACGGAGACGGTCCTCGCACTGACAATCGGCTACCTGCTCGCGCGGGCGGTGCGCTCGACCGGCCGGCGGCGGGAACGCTTCGTGCTGGCCGCGCGGGGAGCCCTGACCGCCCTGGCGCCGATCGCCGTGCTCGTCCACCTGCAGCCTCCACTGGTGCCGCCCCGACAGATCGGGGAGTTCGCCGGACTCGCCCTCCTGATGGCCCTCTCGGCGAATCAGCTCGTCGAGGTCCTCCGATGGCGTCGACGGTCCCCGAGCGTGTACAGCACCTGGGTGGTCTGCGGGGCGAGCGGGCTATCGCTCGCGTCGGCCGTGGCCCTGGCCTCCGGCGCGGAGACCTCCACCATCGCGGCGGTCGGTCTCTGGATCTGTGTCGTGGCGGGCTGCACGACGTCCCTGGTGCTGCCCCTCGCGGAGGCGACCCCGCACGTCCCGCCCGCCGCGGGTACGCACGACCCCGCGACGCCCGCGGCGACGGGGCCGGCGGACGTCGTGCGTGGCGGCCCCCTCCGGCAGGCCTCGGCGGGTGGGGTGCACAGGGCGGGTGCGCCGGCTGTGCCGGGTGCCCTGATCGAGGCGATCGGCCCCGCCTCGCTCGCGGTGGCGGCGGTAGCGGGGGTCGGCGCCGATTTCGGCTTCCGCTCCTACGAGGTGCTGCTGGTGGTCGCCGTCGCCTACGGCGCCCTCATGGCCCGGCGCGCACACGACACCCTGCGCCGCGGCGCGTACCTGCTGGCCGTCCAGCTGTCCGTCACCACACTCACCGCGACGGTCTCCGCGGACCTCGACCTGTCGGTGCACGCGGTGTTCGCGGTGATGGCCGTGAGCGTCGCGCTGCAGGAACTCGTGCGGGTGGTCCTGCGCTCGAGGTTCCGCCGGGTGGGGCTGCAGGGATCGTCGGCCTGGCTGAGCATCGGCCTGCTCGCCACCCTGCCCCTGGCCTATCCGGTGTTCGGCGACCCCGACGTGCAGCTCGACGTGATCGCCCTGCACCTGATCCTGCTCGGCGTCGTGTCCGCCGTCCTGTTCCTGGTCCAGCGCAAGGACGGCACCGCCTACCCGGCGCTGTACGCGGGCGCCGCGCTCATCGCAGTCCTCTCCGCGGACCTCGGCTTCGAACGGGCAGGGTACCTGCCCGTGGCGCCCCTGCCCGAGCCGGTCGCCGCACTCATCGCCGTGGCCTGCGCGGTCGCGCTCGTGGTGGTGCGCGCCCGCTCCTCCGCCGCTCGTCTCCGGATGCCGAGCCGGGTCGGGGTCGGGCTGTTCGGCGTCGAATCGATCCTCTTCGCCTTCACGGACGGGGCCGGCTGGGACCGTGTGGTGGTCACCGCGGCAGTCGCCGCAATCTGCTTCACCCTGGCGCAGCGCGAGGCGGTTGCTGGGCTGGACGCCGGGGGAGCGGTGGCCGTCATCGTCGCCGCGACAGCCTTCGTCGACCAGGTGGACCGGGTTACCGGTGCGGCGCTCGGGCCCGATGCGATGCGTCTCCTGGGCGGTGCGGTGCTGGCCGCCGCGCTCCTCCAGCTCGCCAGGGTGTTCCTGCCGGGCGAGGACGAGGACGAACTGCGGTACCGGATCCTGGGCGGGATGGCACTCGGCTGGACGGCGGGAGCCGCCGTCCTCGCGATGCCCGCGGACGGCACGGCCGTCGCCGGCTCGGCAGTCCTCGCGGCCGTGGCGGTCCTCGGGGCGTGGGAGGTCCGGGCCCGCATCCGGCCCCTGTACTGCGAGGCGGCCTTCCTCGTCGTCGTCCTGTCCGCGCAGCGCGTCGCCTGGCTCATCCTCGACGGGATCGTGTTCTTCTGGGCTGCGCAGTGGGGGGTCATCTCCCTGGCCCTGCTCTCCGCCTGGTCCTTCACGCGCGGTGCTCCGCGCAGGGGCCCCCTCTGGCTCGCAGCGTCGGCGGCCGTCCTCTCGGCGACCGGACTCATGACCGTGGCAGGCGGCACCACGGAGGCTCGGATCTGGGCCCTCTGCGGCCATGTGGCACTCCTCGCAGCGGGTGTCGCCCTGTCACGACGCCTGTTCAGCCTCTGGGGTGCCGTCGGCATCGCACTTGCACTGCTCTGGTTCCTGCGGGGCTTCACGTTCCTGCTGCTGACGGTCGCGGCGCTGCTGCTGCTGGCCTTCGCGGTCTGGAAACTCAACCGCCAGGGGCAGGGCCCAGCGACCGGCGCGCACGCCGGTCCCGGCAGTCCCGGTGATCTGCCCCGCAGCGGACCCAGGGTCTCGGTGGTCGTCGGGGACACCGAGGCCGACGGCGCCCGCCCGCCCCTTTCCGGCACGTACCCGCCGGCCGGTGCGGGCGTTGGAGACACGCTGCAGCAGGCAGCTCCGGATCAGGGGACCGAGGCTCCGCACGATCCCGGTGCCGTCCCGCGTCCCGGGCAGTGAACCCCGTCGACCGGTGGTGCTGCCCGCGGGGACGGATCCGGCGGGAGCCCCGGTCGATGAGTGGTGCGGAACGGTCGCTCCCGACGACCGGTCGGCAGGAGGACCCGACGCCCCGGCGTCAGCACTCCCGCGCGCCGGCGGTCACGCCAGGGGCTGGTGCAGGCAGAGGATGTTCCCCTCCGTGTCGGTGAACCACGCCGCCCGCATGTGGTCGTCCTCCGCGATGTGGTCCACGGTCCTCAGGCCCGGGAGGTCGTAGTCCTCGAAGGTGACGCCGTTCCGTTCGAGCGATGCGATCTCGGCGGTGAGGTCCTCGACCTCGAAGCTGAGTTCGGTGTTGCCCGAGGGACTGCCGTCCGGCTTCAGCATCAGCTCGATGCCGTTGTGCCCGTCCTCGCTGAAGAGGAAGCTCCCCTCGTGCCATGCCTTGTCGGCCTGGAGACCGAGGGTGTTCTCGTAGAAGCTCCTGGCCCGATCGAGATCCCGCACGGGCAGGATGGTCGTGGCCCTGTTGGCGCTGATCATGGCAACTCTCCTTCGTCCTGATGGGGCCAATAGTTTAAGCTCCCCGCGCCCGGTTTGACCGGGCCCGTCGCAGCTTTCCGGCACACGGACCGCCAACGGCGGGAGGGGACTCGTGGTCGGGCGTGATCAGCAGGAGTCGTGCGGGTCACGCCTCCGGGGCCCGGACCGGTTCGCAATCGCGCAGGGGATCTGCGACACTAGATAAGTTGTTCAAGCGCCAGCGCGCGCGGTCTGAGACTTCATCCCGGTCGGGATAATGCCCGATGCAGGGATCAGGTCCGCCGACACGCGTGGCCCAAATAAAGTCCACCCCGTCCGGCTCGTCCGGAATCAGCGGACCGTGTGTGTCCAGACTGTGTTCGATGTTCTGCACAGCGCGACACGCCCGAGCGCGGGGGTCGGAGCCCGGCAGGGTGAGGAACCCGGATCCATCCGGATTCAGTCTGTTCGGGAGGCGTCGCACAACGGACGCAGGAAATGTACGTACGTACCGGAACTGCCCAGGCAGTTATGTAGAGAGAGAGTCGAGACGCCATGGCGGGACAAAAAATCCGCATCCGGCTGAAGTCATATGACCACGAGGTCATCGATGTTTCAGCCCGGAAGATCGTTGAGACGGTGACGCGCGCAGGCGCAACGGTTGTGGGCCCTGTGCCCCTGCCCACGGAGAAGAACGTTTTCGTTGTCATCCGGTCCCCGCACAAGTACAAGGACAGCCGTGAGCACTTCGAAATGCGTACTCACAAGCGTCTTATCGACATCATTGATCCCACGCCCAAGGCCGTCGATTCGCTGATGCGTCTCGACCTGCCTGCGGACGTGAACATCGAAATCAAGCTGTAAGGGAGAGCGGATACATATGTCTACTTCACTTACGCGCCAGGTCAAGGGACTGCTGGGCGTCAAGCTCGGCATGACCCAGGTCTGGGACGAGAACAACATCCTCATCCCCGTCACCGTCGTCCAGGCAGACTCGAACGTCATCACGCAGCTCCTCAGCGAGGACAAGGACGGCTACACCGCCGTGCAGATCGGCTTCGGCCAGATCGATCCCCGCAAGGTCACCAAGCCGCTCGCCGGTCACTTCGACAAGGCCGGCGTCACGCCGCGCCGTCACGTCGTCGAGCTGCGTACCTCCGACGCCGACTCCTACTCGCTCGGCCAGGAACTCTCCGTCGAGATGTTCGAAGCCGGCCAGACGGTCGACGTCATCGGCACCACCAAGGGCAAGGGCTTCGCCGGCGTCATGAAGCGCCACGGTTTCCACGGTGTGGGAGCCTCGCACGGTGCCCACAAGAACCACCGCAAGCCCGGTTCCATCGGTGGAGCATCCACCCCCAGCCGCGTCTTCCGTGGAATGAAAATGGCAGGCCGCATGGGCGCCGTTCGTCAGACCACGCTGAACCTCCGGGTTCACGCTGTCGACGCCGAGAAGTCGCTGCTGCTGATCAAGGGTGCCGTCCCCGGCGCCCGCGGCCAGGTCGTCCTCGTACGCACCGCCGTGAAGGGAGCATAGCCAAATGGCTGCCAACACTGTAAAGGTCGATCTCCCCGCGGAGATCTTCGACGCGCAGACCAACGTGCCGTTGCTGCACCAGGTCGTCGTCGCCCAGCTTGCTGCCGCCCGCCAGGGTACGCACAAGACCAAGACCCGCGCCGAGGTCAGTGGCGCAGGCCGCAAGCCGTTCAAGCAGAAGGGAACCGGTCGTGCCCGCCAGGGTTCGATCCGCGCCCCCCACATGACCGGTGGTGGCGTCGTCCACGGGCCCACGCCCCGCGACTACAGCCAGCGCACCCCCAAGAAGATGAAGGCCGCCGCCCTGCGCGGAGCCCTCTCGGACCGGGCACGCAACGGCCGTATCCACGTCCTCGAGTCCCTGGTCGCCGGCGGCAAGCCGTCGACCAAGGGTGCGATCGACACCCTGCGCGCGATCTCCGAGCGGCCCCGCCTGCTCGTGATCATCGAGCGTGCCAACGACGTCGCAGCACTCTCGGTGCGCAACGTGCCCGAGGTACACGTCCTCTACGTAGACCAGCTCAACACGTACGACGTGCTGGTCTCCGACGACGTGATCTTCACCAAGGCCGCCTACGACCAGTTCGTCGGCACGGCTGATGTCATCACCGAGGAGGATGCCAAGTGAGCGGCACCATCGCAAAGGATCCGCGCGACGTCGTCATTGCACCCGTCGTCTCGGAGAAGAGCTACGGACTGATCGACGAAGGCAAGTACACCTTCCTGGTCGACCCGCGCTCGAACAAGGAAGAAATCAAGCTGGCGGTCGAGAAGATCTTCTCCGTGAAGGTCGACTCCATCAACACCATCAACCGGGTTGGCAAGCGCAAGCGCACCAAGTTCGGCTGGGGCCAGCGCAAGGGCACCAAGCGTGCCATCGTGTCCCTCAAAGAGGGCTCGATCGACATCTTCGGCGGTCCGCTCTCCTAGAGCGGAGACCACTTTAACGAGGAATTGAGTTATGGGAATCCGTAAATACAAGCCGACAACCCCGGGCCGTCGTGGCTCGAGCGTTGCCGACTTCGCTGAAATCACACGGTCGACGCCGGAAAAGTCGTTGGTCCGCCCCCTTCCCAAGAAGGGTGGACGTAACAACACCGGTAAGATCACGACCCGCCACAAGGGCGGTGGACACAAGCGTCAGTACCGCCTGATCGACTTCCGCCGCCACGACAAGGACGGCGTCGACGCCCGCGTTGCCGAGATCGAATACGATCCCAACCGCACCGCGCGCATCGCCCTCCTGCACTACGTCGACGGCACCAAGCGCTACATCATCGCGCCGAACAAGCTCAAGCAGGGCGACTTCGTCGAGGCCGGTGCCGGGGCCGACATCAAGCCCGGCAACAACCTGCCGCTGCGCAACGTCCCCGTGGGTACCGTCATCCACGCCGTCGAGCTCCGCCCAGGCGGCGGCGCGAAGATGGCGCGCTCCGCCGGTGCGTCGGTCCAGCTCGTCGCCAAGGAAGGCCGCTTCGCCCAGCTGCGACTGCCCTCCGGTGAGATCCGCAACGTCGACGTCCGCTGCCGCGCGACGGTCGGCGAGGTCGGCAACGCCGAGCAGTCGAACATCAACTGGGGCAAGGCCGGCCGCAGCCGCTGGAAGGGCATCCGCCCGACCGTGCGTGGTGTCGCCATGAACCCGGTCGACCACCCGCACGGTGGTGGCGAGGGCAAGACCTCCGGTGGACGCCACCCGGTCAACCCCAACGGCAAGGCCGAAGGCCGCACCCGTCGCCCCAACAAAGAGAGCGACTCACTCATCGTGCGTCGCCGTCGTTCCGGCAAGAACAAGCGATAGGAGCCTGGAGACATGCCACGCAGCCTGAAGAAAGGCCCCTTCGTCGATCAGCACCTTTACGTAAAGGTCGCTCGCGAGAACGAATCGGGCACGAAGAACGTCATCAAGACGTGGTCCCGCCGCTCCATGATCGTCCCCGACATGCTCGGGCACACGATCGCGGTGCACGACGGGCGCAAGCACATCCCGGTGTTTGTCACCGAGTCGATGGTCGGGCACAAGCTCGGCGAATTCGCTCCCACGCGGACCTTCCGCGGCCATGTTAAGGACGACCGCAAGGGCAAGCGCCGCTAGGCGCTGCTCTTACGGCTAAGACGAGAGAAGGAAAGCAATGGAAGCCAAGGCTATTGCGCGTCATATCCGCGTAACGCCTATGAAGGCCCGGCGCGTCGTCAACCTTGTTCGTGGTAAGCAGGCGAATGAGGCTCTGGCTATTCTGAAGTTTGCCCCACAGGTTGCTTCGGAGCCGGTTTTCAAGGTGGTTCAGTCAGCGATGGCCAACGCCCGCGTTCGCGCGGACCGTGACGGCGTCGCGTTCGACGAGGACAACCTCATCATCAGCGAAGCATTCGTTGATGAAGGCCCCACGATGAAGCGGTTCCGTCCGCGAGCCCAGGGCCGCGCGTTCCGCATCAACAAGCGGACCAGCCACATCACGGTTGTCGTCGCTACCCCTGAGAAAGTGGAGGTCCGCTAAGTGGGACAGAAAGTAAACCCGCACGGGTTCCGACTCGGTATCACCACCGACCACCGGTCACACTGGTTCGCCGACAGCAACAAGCCCGGCCAGCGCTACCGTGACTTCGTCCGCGAGGACATCAAGATCCGTCAGCTGATGTCGACCGGCATGGACCGCGCCGGCATCGCCAAGGTCGAGATCGAGCGCACCAGGGACCGTGTCCGCGTGGACATCCACACGGCACGCCCCGGCATCGTCATCGGTCGTCGCGGAGCAGAAGCGGACCGCATCCGCGGCGAGCTCGAGAAGCTCACGGGCAAGCAGGTCCAGCTGAACATCCTCGAGGTCAAGAACCCCGAGATCGAGGCACAGCTTGTAGCCCAGGGCATCGCCGAACAGCTCTCCTCCCGCGTGGCGTTCCGCCGCGCCATGAAGAAGGCCATGCAGTCCGCACAGCGTGCCGGCGCCAAGGGCATCCGTGTCCAGTGCTCCGGTCGCCTGGGTGGCGCCGAAATGAGCCGCTCGGAGTTCTACCGCGAGGGACGCGTCCCCCTGCACACGCTCCGCGCCAACATCGACTACGGCTTCTTCGAAGCGAAGACCACCTTCGGCCGCATCGGCGTGAAGGTCTGGATCTACAAGGGTGACGTCACGGCGAAGGAACTCGCAGCCCAGGCTGCCGCAGCTCCCTCCCGTGGCCGTGGTGGAGACCGTCCGGGCCGCGGCCCCGCCGGTGCCGACCGCGGAGGCGACCGTCGTCGTCGCGCGCCTGAGCGCTCCGAGGGCCAGGGTGCGTCAGCACCCGCCGAGACCGCCGCAGCCCCCGCTGCGACTGAAGGAGGACAGGCCTAAATGCTTATCCCACGTCGAGTCAGGTTCCGTAAGCAGCACCACCCGGGTCGCTCGGGCGCTGCTACGGGCGGTACCGAGGTCAGCTTCGGCGAGTGGGGTATCCAGGCTCTGAGCCCGGCATACGTCACCAACCGGCAGATCGAGTCCGCTCGTATCGCCATGACCCGCCACATCAAGCGTGGCGGCAAGGTCTGGATCAACATCTATCCGGACCGCCCGTTGACCAAGAAGCCTGCCGAGACCCGCATGGGTTCCGGTAAGGGTTCGCCCGAGTGGTGGGTGGCCAACGTCAAGCCGGGACGGGTTCTCTTCGAACTGTCCGGCGTTTCCGAAGAGGTAGCCCGCGAAGCCCTGCGCCTCGCGATCCACAAGCTGCCGTTGAAGGCACGCATCGTGCGTCGTGAGGGTGGTGAATAGTTATGGCTCTGGGTTCAAAGGAACTGGCAACAGACCAGCTGGATGGCTTCGATAAGGACCGTCTGGTGGAAGAACTGCGCAAGGCCAAGGAGGAGCTGTTCAACCTCCGTTTCCAGTCGGCCACCGGCCAGCTCGAAAGCCACGGTCGTCTTCGTTCGGTCAAGCGCGACATCGCACGCATCTACACGGTGCTGCGTGAGCGTGAACTGGGTCTCCGTCCCGAGGTCGTCGCTCCCGTCGAGGAAGCGAAGCCCGCGAAGGCGGACAAGCCCAAGAAAGCCAAGAAGGCCTCCGCGAAGGATGCACCTTCCGCGGACACCGAGGCTTCTGAGGAGGACGCCAAATGAGTGAGCAGCAGAGCGAAACGACCGTAGGAACCGAGAAGGCCGTCCACGACGCCAACTCGCGCGGGTATCGCAAGGTACGCCGTGGCTACGTCGTCTCCGACAAGATGGAAAAGACGATCGTCGTCGAGGTCGAGGACCGCGTGAAGCACGCCCTGTACGGCAAGGTGCTTCGCCGCAGCTCCAAGGTCAAGGTGCACGACGAGCAGAACAGCGCCGGCATCGGCGACATGGTCCTGATCAGCGAGACCCGTCCGCTGTCCGCCACCAAGCGGTGGCGCCTGGTGGAGATCATCGAGAAGGCCAAGTAACACCCGCAACACACAGGGGCCGGCCCGGTCGGCCCCGCACCGGATGCCCCGGACGCGATTTCGCGTCCGGGGCATCTTCGCGATACGATAAGAATCTTGTCTGTCTGGTGGGCTGGCGCATGCCCTCACGAGGTCTCCTCACGGGTTCCCCGGGGTTGCCTTCACACCGGGCAAATAGGCAAAAGCCCGATAATCTTGTTCGCCATGATCCACCATGCCGGAGATCCGGCACGGCAGCGCGCCCCGGGCGCGCACACGGCGAGTACCAGTATTACGGGGCCCACCCATATCCGTTCCGCAAGGCTCGATGAGAGAACCGGCGCGACGACAGGAGTAATCAGTGATTCAGCAGGAGTCGCGGCTAAAGATCGCCGACAACACGGGGGCCAAGGAAATCTTGACCATCCGCGTTCTCGGTGGATCCGGGCGCCGCTACGCAGGCATCGGCGACGTCATCGTCGCCACCGTCAAGGACGCGATCCCCGGCGGCAACGTCAAGAAGGGCGACGTCGTCAAGGCGGTCATCGTCCGCACCAAGAAGGAACGCCGCCGCGCGGACGGTTCCTACATCAAGTTTGATGAGAACGCAGCAGTGATCCTGAAGAACGACGGCGACCCCCGCGGTACCCGTATCTTCGGCCCTGTCGGTCGCGAGCTCCGCGACAAGCGTTTCATGAAGATCATTTCGCTGGCGCCGGAGGTGCTGTAGTCCATGGCACAGAAGATTAAGCTCAAGATCAAGAAGGGTGACCTCGTCCAGGTCATCACCGGGGGCAAGCAGGAGCGCGGCGGAGACCGCGGCAAGCAGGGCAAGGTCCTCAAGGTGTTCCCGGAGTCCAACCGCGTCCTCGTGGAAGGCATCAACCGGATCACCAAGCACACCAAGGTCGGGCAGTCGCAGCGCGGCACCACGACCGGTGGCATCGAAGTCGTCGAGGCACCCGTGCACATCAGCAACGTGGCCGTCGTCGATCCCGAGACCAAGAAGCCGACCCGCGTCGGATACCGCACCGAGACCGTCGAGCGTGACGGCCGCGAGCGCGTGGTCCGCATCCGTGTCGCCAAGTCATCAGGGAAGGATCTGTAATGACTGTCGAAACCACAGAAGCCAAGGTTCTTCCCCGCCTGAAGGCGCGCTATGCGTCCGAGATCAAGGGCGCCCTGCAGGAAGAGTTCAGCTACGCCAACGTCAACCAGGTCCCGCGCCTGGTGAAGGTCGTCGTGAACATGGGTGTCGGTGACGCCGCCAAGGACTCCAAGCTGATCGACGGGGCCGTCAAGGACCTCACCGCGATCACGGGGCAGAAGCCCCAGGTCACGAAGGCCCGCAAGTCCATCGCGCAGTTCAAGCTGCGCGAAGGGATGCCCATCGGCGCCCACGCCACCCTCCGTGGCGACCGCATGTGGGAATTCACGGACCGCCTGGTCTCCCTCGCCCTGCCCCGTATCCGCGACTTCCGCGGCCTCAACGGCAAGCAGTTCGACGGCAACGGCAACTACACCTTCGGTCTCACGGAGCAGTCCATGTTCCACGAGATCGACCAGGACCGGATCGACCGTGTCCGCGGTATGGACATCACCGTCGTCACCACCGCCAAGACCGACGCCGAGGGCCGCGCGCTCCTCAAGGCGCTTGGCTTCCCGTTCAAATCCGAAGATTAATCTAACTACGTTGCAGGTCCGCTCCCGTAGGCACCCCGTGTGCCGACCGGAGTCCGGAAACCGTTTCGAGGAAGGGCAAGAGCCCACATGACAATGACAGATCCTGTCGCAGACATGCTCACGCGTCTGCGCAATGCAAACTCGGCTTACCACGACTCCGTGTCCATGCCGTACAGCAAGTTGAAGGCCCGCGTCGCGGACATCCTGAAGGCCGAGGGCTACATCGCCGGCTGGAAGGAAGAGGAAGCGGAGGTCGGCAAGAAGCTGACCATCGACCTCAAGTTCGGCCCGGACCGCCAGCGTTCCATCGCCGGCATCCGCCGTATCTCCAAGCCGGGTCTGCGCGTGTACGCGAAGTCCACGAACCTGCCCCACGTGCTTGGCGGCCTCGGCATCGCCATCCTGTCCACGTCCTCCGGTCTGCTCACGGACCGCCAGGCATCCAAGAAGGGTGTAGGTGGGGAAGTCCTCGCCTACGTCTGGTAACGGGAAAGGGAAAGAAACATGTCACGTATTGGACGTCTCCCCATCACCGTTCCTGCTGGTGTCGAGGTCAATGTCAGCGGTCAAGAGGTCTCCGTCAAGGGGCCGAAGGGCGAGCTGAGCCACACGGTGCCCAGCCCGATCGAGGTCTCCCTCGCTGAGGGAACCCTCACCGTCGGCCGCCCGAACGACGAGCGCGAATCGCGGTCGCTGCACGGCCTGACCCGCACCCTTGTCTCCAACATGATCGTCGGAGTCACCGAGGGCTACAAGAAGAACCTCGAGATCGTGGGTACGGGTTACCGTGTCCAGGCCAAGGGCAGCGACCTGGAGTTCGCTCTGGGCTACAGCCACCCGGTCGCCGTCAAGGCTCCCGAGGGCATCACGCTCACCGTCGACAGCCCTACCAAGCTCTCGGTCGCAGGCATCAACAAGCAGCAGGTCGGCGAGGTCGCTGCAACCATCCGCAAGCTGCGCAAGCCCGACCCGTACAAGGGCAAGGGCATCCGCTACGCAGGCGAGATCATCCGCCGCAAGGTCGGAAAGGCTGGTAAGTAACCATGGGTCTGAGCATCAACAAGAAGCGCAGCTCGAAGAGCAAGGCCGCCTCGCGCGGACGCCGCCACCTCCGTGTACGCAAGCGCGTCTCGGGCACGGCTGTCCGTCCCCGCCTGGTCGTCAACCGTTCGGCCCGCCACGTATTCGTGCAGGTCGTCGACGACACCAGGGGCGTGACCGTCGCATCAGCCTCCACCCTCGAAGCGGACCTCCGTGCATTCGACGGTGACAAGACCGCCAAGGCCAAGCGCGTCGGCGAGCTCGTCGCAGAGCGTGCCATGGCCGTCGGCGTCGAGGCAGTCGTCTTCGACCGCGGTGGCAACAAGTACCACGGTCGCGTTGCAGCAATCGCAGACGGCGCACGTGAAGGTGGGCTGGCACTGTGACCGAGGAGAACAAGGCAAAGGAAGCCCCATTGAATACGGCTACAGAGCAGCCCGCGGCCGAAGCTCCGGCCGCAGGCGCAACGGAGACCGCGTCGGCTGACGCCAACCGCGGCAACGCGCGCGGCAACGCCCGCGGCGGCGAGCGTGGCGGTAACAGCCGCGGCGGCGAGCGTGGCGGCCGAGGTGGCCGTGACGGTCGCGACGGCGGCCGCAACGACGACAAGGACAAGTTCATCGAACGCGTCGTCACCATCAACCGTGTTGCCAAGGTCGTCAAGGGCGGCCGCCGCTTCAGCTTCACCGCCCTCGTGGTGGTAGGCGACGGCAACGGCATGGTCGGTGTCGGCTACGGAAAGGCGAAGGAAGTCCCTTCGGCGATCCAGAAGGCCGTCGAGGAAGCCAAGAAGACGATGTTCCGCGTTCCGCGCATCGGTGGCACCGTCCCGCACCTGGTGCAGGGTGAGGCAGCCGCAGGCGTCGTTCTTCTCCGTCCCGCCTCCCCGGGTACCGGCGTCATCGCCGGCGGTCCGGTGCGTGCGGTCCTGGAATGCGTCGGCATCCACGACGTCCTCTCGAAGTCGCTCGGTTCCGCGAACGCCATCAACATCGTCCACGCGACCGTTGACGCGCTGAAGCGCCTCGAAGAGCCCCAGGCAGTCGCGGCACGCCGCGGCCTGCCCCTCGACGAGGTCGCATCCCACCAGATGCTGCGCGCGATCGCAGCTCAGAAGGCAGGTGCGTGATGACCGCGATCACCCCGAAGAAGGTGCGCGTGAGCTCCGCGAAGCTCTCGATCACCCAGATCAAGTCCGCTATCGGCGGCAAGCAGAACCAGCGCGACACGCTGCGGTCGCTCGGTCTTAAGCGGATCGGCCACACCGTGGTCCGTGAAGCCGATGCCGTCACCGTTGGCATGATCAACACGGTTCCGCACCTCTTGAAGGTTGAGGAGGCCAACTAATGGCAGACAAGAACATCGCGGCTCCGGCCGCGACCGAGGCAAAAGCAGAGCGCGTCCACGCCCTGAAGGTCCACCACCTGCGTCCCGCACCCGGAGCCAAGACGGCGAAGACCCGTGTCGGCCGTGGTGAGGGTTCGAAGGGTAAGACCGCGGGTCGTGGTACCAAGGGAACCGCAGCGCGCTACCAGGTGAAGGCAGGATTTGCCGGCGGCCAGCTGCCGCTGCACATGCGCCTTCCCAAGCTGCGCGGCTTCAAGAACCCGTTCCGCGTCGAGTTCCAGGTCGTGAACCTGGACAAGCTCTCCGAGCTCTACCCCGATGGCGGCGACGTCACGGTGGAGAGCCTGGTGGCCAACGGGGCCGTCCGCAAGAACCAGCCCGTCAAGGTGCTGGGGACCGGCGACATCACGGTGGCCGTGAACGTGTCGGCTGACGCCTTCTCCGCATCCGCTGCAGAGAAGATCGCCGCCGCAGGCGGAACCGTCACCGAACTGTAGGTCGTCCGCCGACCCCTCCACCGGCACCGCCGCGGAGGGGTCGGCTGTGATATACGGCATCAAGGAACTAGACTTCTGGTGGGCAGGGCTGGATCAGCCCACCAGGAGTCTTTTTTCGGCTTACGCCACCCACCACCCGCGGGACGTCCCGCATCCATGACCAACCGTTAGACTCGGTTGTTGTGCGGTCCGCGACAGGACCAACAGACCTTCAGGAGGACGCTTGCTAAGCGCTATTGGCCGGGCATTCCGGACGCCAGACTTGCGGCGCAAGCTGTTGTTCACGCTGGGAATCATCACCATCTTCCGCCTCGGGGCGTTCATCCCCGCTCCAGGCGTCGACTACGGCAACGTCCAGGAGTGCCTGGCCCTCGGGAACACCGAGGGCGGTCTGTACCAGTTCGTGAACCTCTTCAGTGGGGGAGCGCTGCTCCAGGTCTCGATCTTCGCCCTGGGCATCATGCCGTACATCACCGCGAGCATCATCACGCAGCTCCTGCGCGTGGTCATCCCCCGCTTCCAGGAGCTGCACCAGGAGGGCGCACAGGGCCAGTCACAGCTGACCCAGTACACGCGCTACCTGACGATCGCCCTGGGCCTCCTCAATGCGACCACCCTCGTCTCCCTGGCCCGGTCCGGCGCGCTGCTCGGCAACTGCCCGGTGCCCATCATCCCGGACGACTCCCTGATCACCATCCTGCTGCTGATCATCACGCTGACCGCGGGGACCGGCCTCATCATGTGGATGGGCGAGCTCATCACCGAGCGCGGCGTCGGCAACGGCATGTCGCTGCTCATCTTCACCGCGATCGCCGCCGGCTTCCCCACCTCGCTCGGCGAGATCTTCCGCACCCAGGGCGCCATGGTCTTCTCCTTCGTCCTGCTGATGGGTGTCGTCGTCGTCGCGCTCGTGATCTTCGTGGAGCAGTCGCAGCGCCGCATCCCGGTCCAGTACGCCAAGCGCATGGTCGGGCGCCGCACCCTCGGCGGCAGCAGCACCTACATCCCGATCAAGGTCAACATGGCCGGCGTCATCCCCGTGATCTTCGCGTCGTCGATGCTGTACCTGCCCAGCCTGATCGCGCAGTTCAACACCCCCCAGGACGGCAGCGCGCCGGCCGGGTGGGTCAACTGGATCTCCACCTACCTGACCAGCGGCGACCACCCGCTGTACATGGCGATGTACTTCCTGCTGATCGTCTTCTTCACCTACTTCTACGTCGCGATCACCTTCAACCCGGACGAGGTGTCCGAGAACATGAAGAAGTACGGCGGCTTCATCCCGGGCATCCGGGCTGGACGCCCCACCGCGGAGTACCTGCAGTACGTGCTCTCGCGCATCACACTGCCGGGCGCCATCTACCTCGGGCTCGTGGCACTGATCCCGCTGATCGCCCTCGTGGCCATCGGCGCCAACCAGAACTTCCCCTTCGGCGGCACCTCGATCCTGATCATGGTGGGCGTGGGCCTCGAGACGGTGAAGCAGATCGACGCTCAGCTCCAGCAGCGTCACTACGAAGGGTTGTTGCGTTGACGAGAATGCTGATCATCGGTCCCCCCGGGTCCGGTAAAGGAACCCAGGCCGCACGAATCTCCGAGCGCCTCGGGGTGGTGGCCATCTCGACGGGTGACATCTTCCGCGACAACGTCAAGCGTGAGACGCCACTCGGCGTCGAGGCGAAGACGTTCATGGACGCCGGCGACTTCGTCCCCGACAGCGTCACGAACAGCATGGTGCGCGACCGGCTCGCCGCCGACGACGTCCAGGAGGGGTTCCTCCTGGACGGCTACCCGCGCACGGCGTCGCAGGTCGCGGAGCTCGACGACATCCTGCGCGAGAACGACCTCGCGCTCGATGTGGTGCTCCAGCTCACCGCCGACGACGAGGAGCTCGTGAAGCGCCTGCTCGGCCGGGCCGAGCTGGATGGCCGGTCGGACGACAACGAGCTGGTCATCCGACACCGCCTCGGGCTCTACCACGACCAGACCGCGGCGGTCGTGTCCCGGTACGACGAGCGCGGGATCGTCACCCGGGTGGACGGCATCGGGACCATCGACGAGGTCACCGACCGCGTCATGACAGCCCTCAAAGTCGCAAGCTAGGACGTTCGCATGTTCCGCCAGCCCAAGGTCGAGTACAAGACCACCGAGCAGATGCTCATCATGCGTGACGCCGGACGGGTGCTGGCGAAAGCCCTGGACCGCACGGTTGCCGCCGCCGCCGTCGGAGTGACGACCGCCCAGCTGAACGCGGTGTTCGAGGAGGTCCTCCGCGAGGAGGGTGCGACGTCGAACTTCCTCGGCTACCACGGCTTCCCCGCGAGCATCTGCACCTCGGTCAACGCGGAGGTGGTCCACGGCATCCCCGGGAACTACGCCCTGCAGGACGGCGACATCCTGTCGATCGACGGTGGCGCCGTCGTCCGTGGATGGCACTCGGACTCCGCCCGGACCGTCATCGTCGGCACGCCCCGGCCGGCGGACGTGCGTCTCTCCGAGGTGACGGAGGAGGCGATGTGGCGGGGCATCGCCGCCCTGGCCACCGCGCGGTTCGTCGGCGACATCGGCGCGGCGATCGACGACTACGTCTCGTCCGTCCCCGGCCCGGCACTCGGGATCCTCGAGGACTACGTGGGACACGGCATCGGGACGCAGATGCACCAGGCACCGGACGTCCTCAACTACCGCAGCACCAACCGGGGTCCGAAGGTCCGCCCGGGGTTGTGCCTGGCGATCGAGCCCATGCTCGTGCAGGGTTCCCTCGAGACCGCCGTCCTGGACGACGACTGGACGGTCGTCACGACGGACGGCAAGCGCGCATCCCAGTGGGAGCACAGTGTGGCCGTCCACGACGGCGGCATCTGGGTGCTCTCGTCACCCGACGGGGGAGCGTCCCGGCTCGAGCCGCTCGGAGTGACGCCGGCACCACTCGCCGGATGACCATGACCACCATGTAGTCCCCGGTAGGAACACCGAAGGTCCCGCACACCTGTGCGGGACCTTCGTCCGTTCCGTCGCTGTCCCGCACCGATTTAACTATCACGTGACGGTAGCGTATCGTGGTCTGTTGGTTGTCTCTGTTTTTCATGCCCAAGGGGCTGTGAAGACCTGCCCGTCTGCGGAGCCTCGGCTCTCGTGGGTCAGACAATCAAAACCCTAAACCCGCTCGCCACGCAAGTGGTGGGCACAGACGTTAGCGGAGGATATGGCCAAGAAAGACGGTGTCATTGAGATTGAAGGCACTGTGAACGAGGCGCTGCCCAACGCGATGTTTCGCGTTGAGTTGGCCAACGGTCACATTGTTCTCGCCCACATCTCGGGAAAGATGCGCCAGCACTACATTCGAATCCTTCCTGAGGACCGGGTCGTAGTGGAACTCAGCCCGTACGACCTCACCCGGGGCCGTATTGTCTACCGCTACAAATAAGAATCAACTCGAAGGAAAACCATGAAGGTCAACCCGAGCGTGAAGCGGATCTGCGAGAAGTGCCAGGTGGTTCGCCGCAAGGGCAACGTTCTCGTCATCTGCGAGAACCCGCGCCACAAGCAGCGCCAGGGCTAAGAGCCTCTCCCGAGGCTCTTCCCCACGCGTAGAAGTACATTCAACGGCAGAACAGCACCCCACACAGGGTGCACACCCCCGGCTCGGAGGCCGGGGACCGGAGCATCGGTTCCGGGGACGTTCTGCTCCACACCTCCGGTAACACCAAAGGAGCACCGCCACTATGGCACGTCTCGCTGGCGTAGACATTCCCCGCGAAAAGCGGGTAGTCATTGCGCTCACCTATATCTACGGCGTGGGCAAGACCCGTGCAGAGAAGACGATCGTGGACACGGGGATCTCCCCGAACACGCGCGTCAAGGACCTCTCCGACGTCGAGCTGGTCCAGCTCCGCGACTACATCGAAGGCAACTTCAAGGTCGAGGGTGACCTCCGTCGCGAGGTCGCAGCCGATATCCGCCGCAAGGTCGAGATCGGCAGCTACGAAGGCATTCGGCACCGCCGCGGCCTTCCCGTACGCGGACAGCGTACGAAGACGAACGCCCGTACCCGCAAGGGTCCGAAGCGTACGGTCGCAGGCAAGAAGAAGGTCGGACGCTAATTTCTGATGGCACCCTGACCGGACCCGCTAGCGCTCGCCCGGCCAGGGAACCCCGCCATCAGGGGCCCATCCGCTCGGTGATTGTCCAAATCACCGGAGAACTTCCGATCAGTCGATCAATGCTCTACCCAATACCTTCGTAGGAGAAGTAATGCCCCCCAAGACTCGTGGAGCGGTGCGTAAGCCGCGTCGCAAGGACAAGAAGAACATCACCCTCGGCCAGGCGCACATCAAGAGCACCTTCAACAACACGATCGTGTCCATCACGGACCCCAGCGGAGCAGTCATCTCCTGGGCCTCCGCCGGTGAGGTCGGGTTCAAGGGTTCACGCAAGTCGACGCCGTTCGCGGCGCAGATGGCTGCCGAAGCGGCTGCCAAGCGTGCGCAGGAACACGGCGTCAAGAAGGTCGACGTCTTCGTGAAGGGCCCCGGATCGGGCCGCGAGACCGCGATCCGCTCGCTGCAGGCCACCGGCCTCGAGGTGGGCTCCATCTCGGACGTCACCCCGAGCGCGCACAACGGCTGCCGTCCGCCCAAGCGCCGCCGCGTCTAATCAGCCTCCCGGTCACCGTGCCGCCTTGCAGGAACCCAGGTTCCGGCAGGGCGGTTCGGTGCCGTTCCAGCTGCTATTGAGCCGGCCGACCAGCAGTCCCGCCCATTTGGAAGCGTCATATAGCGGATGCTTCCCGAAAGGAAATGTAAGTGCTTATTGCACAGCGCCCCACCCTGACTGAAGAAGTAGTCGCCGACAACCGCTCGCGGTTCGTCATCGAGCCGCTCGAGCCCGGCTTCGGCTACACCCTCGGCAACTCGCTCCGCCGCACGCTGCTGTCCTCGATCCCCGGTGCCGCAGTCACCAGCATCCGCATCGACGGCGTCCTGCACGAATTCACCACGGTTCCCGGGGTGAAGGAGGATGTCACCGAGATCATCCTGAACATCAAGAACCTCGCCGTCTCCTCGGAGCACGACGAGCCCGTCGTCGCCTACCTGCGCAAGCAGGGACCCGGCGTCGTCACCGCTGCGGACATCGCGCCCCCCGCCGGCGTCGAGTTCCACAACCCGGACCTCCACATCGCGACCCTCAACTCGAAGGGCAAGTTCGAACTCGAGCTGACCATCGAGCGTGGACGCGGGTACGTCTCGGCCTCGCAGAACAAGTCCGGTGACTCGGAGATCGGCCGCATCCCGGTCGACTCCATCTACTCGCCGGTCCTCAAGGTGACCTTCCGTGTGGAAGCCACCCGTGTGGAGCAGCGCACCGACTTCGACAAGCTCATCGTCGACGTCGAGACGAAGGACGCCATCGCCCCGCGCGACGCCGTCGCTTCGGCCGGCACCACCCTGGTGGAGCTGTTCGGCCTCGCCCGCGAGCTGAACACCGCCGCCGAGGGCATCGAGATCGGCCCGTCGCCGACGGACGCAGCGCTTGCTGCGGACATGGCGCTGCCGATCGAGGACCTCGAACTGACGGTCCGCTCGTACAACTGCCTCAAGCGCGAGGGCATCCACTCCGTGGGTGAACTCGTTGCACGCTCCGAGGCCGATCTCATGGACATCCGCAACTTCGGTGCGAAGTCCATCGACGAGGTCAAGGCGAAGCTCGTGGAGCTCGGTCTGTCCCTGAAGGATTCCCCTCCAGGGTTCGACCTCGCCGCCCGCGCCGCAGCCATCGAAGAGGACGACGCCCCCTTCGGCGACGAAGAGGTCTAACACGCTATCTGTCCGCCCGCTGCTCATCCGAGCGGCGGGACGGACACCTAATGAGGAGAAAGAATCATGCCCACACCTACAAAGGGCCCACGCCTTGGAGGCGGTCCGGCGCACGAACGCCTGATGCTCGCCAACCTGGCCGCCTCACTGTTCGAGCACAAGCGGATCACCACCACGGTGACCAAGGCCAAGCGCCTCCGCCCCTACGCCGAGCGTCTCATCACGTTCGCGAAGAAGGGCGACCTCGCGTCGCGTCGTCGTGTCCTCGGTGTCATCAGCAGCAAGAGCATCGTCCACGAGCTGTTCACGGACATCGCCCCCGCTGTCGCCAACCGCGAGGGTGGCTACACCCGCATCACGAAGATCGGCAACCGCAAGGGCGACAACGCTCCCATGGCTGTCATCGAGCTCGTGCTGGAGCCCATGTCGGCGAAGCAGTCCGTGGTCGCCGAGGCCGAGCAGGCCACGTCGGTCCCCGCCGCAGCAGCGCCCGTCGAGTCGCCCGAGTCCGTGGATTCCGTGGATTCGCCCGAGTCCGCTGACTCCGTCGATTCGGCCGAGTCCGCCGAGTCGGCAGCATCCGCCGAAGAGGTCGCCGCCGAGGACACCACGATCGATGCCGAGGCCGGCACCGACGAGGTCGTCGTCGTCGAAGGCGTCGTGGAGGACGAGAAGAAGTAATTCTTCCCGCCCGACGCACGCCATGACTACGCAAGAGCCCGCCGCCCCTTCGAGGGACGGCGGGCTCTTGCGTGTCCGGCTCGACCTCGCCTACGACGGTGCCCTGTTCTCCGGCTGGGCCCTCCAGCCCGGGCTCACCACCGTTCAGGGCGTGCTCGAGGACGCCCTCTTCACGCTCCTGCGCCGCCAGGCCCGGCTCACCGTGGGCGGACGGACCGACGCCGGGGTCCACGCCCGGGGTCAGGTGGCGCACGTGGACCTCACCCGGGTCGAATGGGACTCCATGGCCCGCGGCCGGGACATGGAGCCGTCGGAGGCCTTCGTGCGGCGCCTCACCGGTACGGTCAACCGCGTGCTCACCGAGGGAATCACCGGGCGCGGCCGGTCCGTCAGGAACTCGGTGCCGGCCGTCGTCGTCCGGTCGGCCACCCGGGCACCCGAGGGGTTCGACGCACGGTTCTCCGCGCTCTGGCGCCGTTACAGCTATGCCATCGCGGACGCGGTGACCGGGCAGGACCCGCTGCGCCGCCACACCACGCTCTGGCATCCCGCCTCCCTCGACGTCGCGCGGCTCAACGAAGGGGCCGCCCATCTCCTGGGGATGCAGGACTTCGCCGCGTTCTGCAAGCCCCGCGAGGGCGCCACGACGATCCGCGAGCTGCAGCGGTACGAGTTCGTCCGCGGGCACGACGGCGTCATCACGGCGACCGTGCAGGCGGACGCGTTCTGCCACAACATGGTGCGCGCCCTGATCGGATCGACGCTGCGCGTCGGGTCCGGAGAGATGCCCCCGGTGTGGCTGGCCGAGCGGCTGGCCGCCCGCCTCAAGGACGCCCGGTCCATCCTGGCCGCGCCGCATCCACTCGTGCTGGAGGAGATCGCCTACCCGGGCGGCGACGAGCTCGCGGAGCGGGCCGGGCTCACCCGTGCGCGGCGGAACGCCGGGCACCTCATCCGGCCCGGGACACCGGAGGCCGGCGCCATGATCGTCGACGACGACGACGACGACGCGCCGTCCGGCTAGGCGACGGCGCACTTCTGGTCAGGTGAGGCACACGCTGCCGGTCAGGTGAGGCAGGCGTTGCCGGTCAGCCGAGGAGGACGAAGCTCGCGAACGCGGCGGCCAGCATGCCGGGGCCGAAGGGGAAGGTCGAACCGCGTGAGCCGCGCCGGAACAGCAGCACCCCGAGCCCGGCCAGCCCCCCGAGCAGGAACCCGCCGAGGAGTGTACCCAGCCAGGCGGAGGCGCCGGCCCAGCCCCCGAAGAGACCCAGCACGGCGGCGAGCTTCACGTCCCCCATCCCCATGCCCGCAGGGTTGACGAGTGCGAGGACGAAGTACACCGCGAACAGCGCCGCCGCGCCTGCCGCGGCGCCGAGCAGACCGCCCCAGTGGCCGCCCCCGACCGCCGCGAGGAGCAGCAGGAGGAGGGCCATTGCCGTGAAGCGGACGAGGACGGCGTTCGGCAGCAGCTTCGAGCGGGCGTCGATGGCGCCCAGGAGCACGCCGAAGGCCGCGAGGCATCCCACGAGCGGGAGCGTCCACCAGTCGGCCGTGACGGCGCTGCCCGCGCCCGCGAGGACGCCGGCGAGCAGCGCGAGCGGCAGCCGTGCCCGCCCCGGCAGGACGGTGCGCGGATCCGCGCCGGCAAGGGCGAACAGCGCATACGCCAGCGCGGCGGTGAGCAGCGCGGTGACCAGGACGGCGACCACCTAGACGGAGTCCTCCAGGGTGTCGTGCGGCGCCCGGCCCACGTCGCCGTTGAGCGGCAGCGTCACCGTGAAACGGCTTCCCTTCCCGGGGGAGCTGACGCAGTGGATGGAGCCGCCGTGGCTCTCGACGATCGACTTGGTGATGGCCAGCCCGAGCCCCGCGCCGTCGATGTCCGCCCGGCGGGCAGCGGGCGTCCGGTAGAAGCGGGAGAAGACCTGGCCGGCCTCCTGCTCGGTCATGCCCATGCCGCGGTCGTCGACGTGGAGGTTGATCTCGGATTCGGTCTCCTCCGCACGGACGATCACGAGGCCGCCCTCGGGGGAGTACTTGATGGCGTTGGACAGCAGGTTGTCGAGCACCTGGGAGATCCGCAGCGGATCGATGAGCGTCCAGAGCGGGCTGTGGGTGTCGGTCCGGAGCCGCACCCCGTTCTTCTGCGCACGGAGCCGGTTGGAGCGGACGCTCATCTCGATCACGGCCGCGAGATCCACGGGGCGCGGATGCACCCTGACGCGGTCGCCCGCGGTGGACAGCAGATCGGCGACCAGGTGGAGCACGCGCTCGGCGTTGCGGCCCGCGACGTCGACATAGCCCGCGAGGTGTGCGGGCAGCGGGTGGTCGTCCTCCAGGACGAGCTCGAGGTAGCCCAGCACCGAGGTCAGCGGGGCATGGAACTCGTGGGAGATGTTCGAGATGAACGTGTCCTTGGCCGTCACCGCCTCGACCAGCTCGGTGACGTCGCTGCACGCGACCAGGGCGCCGGTGATGCCGCCGTCGGCGTTCTTGATGGGCCGGGCCGCCGTCGAGAGCGCGCGCTGCGCGTCCCCGTCCCCGACCCAGACCAGCTGGTCCGCGAACGTCTCACCCGTGAGGGCCCGATGCACGGGCCGCCGGTCGGGAGGCAGCGGCGTGACGCGGTCCGGACCGAAGAGGAGGGTGTCGTGCTCGTCGTCGCCGGCCGAGAGCCGGTTGAACAGCTCCTGTTGCCGGTTCGTCAGCGTGGTGCTGCCGTGGGCATCCACGGCGGTGAGGCCGACGTCCACCGTGTTGAGGATCGCGGTGAGCACCCGCTCGCGATCGATGGCGGCGTTCAGGAGGTCGGTGAGCTCGCGGTCCTTGCGTTCGAGCTCGGCTTGGCGGGCGTCGGCACCGGCGCTCATGACACGGATGGTGACGCCGATGCAGAGCATCAGGACGGGCAGCAGCAGGGCGCCGGCGTACGAGGACAGGAGCGTCGGATCGAAGGAGTCCAGGAAGGGCCACGCGGTGATGAGCAGGGAACCGCCCACGGAGCAGGCGAGGGCCGCCCAGGTGGGCAGCGCGGAGCGCATGAGCCAGAGGACGGGGAAGACGGCCAGCACCCCGAGCGCCGGCTGGACATCCATTGCGCCGGTCCGCAGCAGGGCGATCGCAACGAAGTCGAGGACGGGGATCACGAGTACGGTGCCGCGCGGCAGCTCGTTCCACGGGACGACGACGCACAGGGCCAGCAGGATCAGGATCAGCCAGAAGCCCAGCTCGTACGTCGGGTCGGCCATCAGGCCGGGCCGGAGGACCGGCGCGGTGAGGGACAGCACGACGACGATCAGCGTGAGCGGGACCTGGCAGAGGATGCCCGCGCGGCCGATGGACATCCTCGACGCCGCGCTCGACCATGACGTGCTGGAGCCGCTAGCCATGCACGAGCCAGGGGACGGGAGAACTCCACATGCTGAATGACTTTCCGACGCTGAGACCTACGTACTGCCCTCATTATGTCGCCATCCCCGCGTTTTGCACGCGCATCGGGCACATTTCGCCCGTACGGACGGCAGAATGGTTGCCATGACGAATCGGCTGGGCTTCACCGCAGGTCGGATGGGGGTTGGAACTGAATGAGCGATCCGGGAGTGGCAGTCGTCATCGAGGACGATGCCGATGTGCGGAATCTGGTGGGGGCCGTGCTTCGGCAGTCGGGCTTCGACGTCCATGTGGCGCCGAACGGACGGGCCGGCGTGGACCTGGTGCGCATGCACGACGCCACGGTGGTGACGGTCGACGTCGGGCTGCCGGACATCGACGGGTACGAGGTGCTGCGGCGCATCCGTGGTTTCACCAACTGCTACGTGGTGATGCTGACCTCGCGGGGCGACGAACTGGACACCCTCACCGCGCTGCAGTCGGGTGCCGACGACTATCTCACCAAGCCGTTCCGCCCCCGGGAACTGCGCGCGCGGATCGCGGCCATGCTGCGACGCCCGCGCGCAGCCCCGGAACCGGACGTCGAGGGTCCCGGCCCGACGACGTCGGCGCCGTCCGAGGCGTCGGCACCGGCCGGCGGGGCGTCGCCGGTGTTCGAGCACAACGGACTGGCCCTGAACGCCTCGGCGCGCACCGTGGTGGTCGACGGACGTGACCTCCCGCTGACGCGCAGCGAGTTCGACCTGCTCAACGAGATGCTGAAGAGCAGCGGCGCCGTGAGGACGAAGGCCGATCTGGTCCGGGTTGTCCGGGGCGACTACTACGGCGAGGACACGTACATCAGCGACTCGGACGAGCGGGCGATCGAGGTGCACATCGGCAACCTCCGGCGGAAGCTCGAGGAGGATCCGAAGAACCCTCGCTGGCTGCAGACCGTGCGCGGCGTCGGCTACCGGCTGACCCCGGTGCGTGCCTGACGGGCTGCTCGCTCCTCAGGCAGGGTCGAGATAGCGGGTCTCGAGTTCGCGGATCGTGTCCAGCCCGCAGCGTTCGATGCCGGGCAGGGCGCGGCGCGCGGCGTCGAGGTCGGCCGAGGAGATGGCTGCCTCGAAGGCCGCGGTGAGGGCGACGAGCCGCTCGGCACCGAGCATGAGGGAGGAATTGCGGAGGCTCAGCGCGGCCTCGAGGGCCGCAGGCAGGTCCTGGTCGGCGACGGAGCGCGTGAGCCGCAGGCAGCGGTCCCCGAAGCCCGCGATGTAGTCGCGGGCGAAGGCCCGGGCGGGTCCGGCGTCGTTGAATTGCTGCTCGAGGTGGGCGAGGACCGTGAGGTCAACGAGCGGCGGATTGGGGTGGGGGGCATTCGGAAGCACCGTCCCAGCCTACGGCGGGGCCCTGACGATCAGCCGGGAGCCCCCTTACTGTCCGGCGAACGTGTCCATGACGTTGAGTGCGGCAGGGCCGAGGATCACGATGAACAGCACCGGGAAGATGAACAGCAGGAGCGGGAAGAGCACCGCGACGGGGAGCTTCATCGCCTTCTCCTCGGCGCGCTGGCGGCGCTTCACGCGCATGACCTTGGCCTGGGTCCGCAGGACACCCGACAGGGCGATGCCGTAGGCGTCGGCCTGCACGATGGCCTTCACGAAGCTCCGCAGTTCCGGGATGGTGCTGCGGTCCGCCATGGCGAGGTACGCCTCACGCCTGCTGCGCCCGACCTGCATGTCCTGCAGGGTGCGCACGAGCTCGTCCGCCAGGGGTCCCTTCCCGGTTTCACCGGCGCGCTGCATGGCGCTCTCGAAGCCCAGGCCCGCCTCCACGGAGATCAGCATCTGGTCCAGGGTATTGGCCAGCTCCAGGGCCATGGCCTTCTGGCGTTCCTGCCCCTTGCTGTACAGGAGGAGGTCCGGCACGAAGTAACCGAGGAGCGTGACGAAGAGCGAGAGCAGCACGAAGAGCCTGCTGGGGTTCGACTGCAGGAGCAGCAGGCCGGTCAGGCCACCGGCGAGACCGAGCAGGGGTTTGGCGGTGAGGACCTTGGCCAGTGGCATCGACGCCGGCCGGCCGGCGAGGGCCAGCAGGTGGTCCAGTCTGAGGACGTACGCCTGCGGGGTGAGGCGCCGCCCCAGCCGGAGGAGGGGGTTCGGGCGGTCGGCGGCGGCGACGGCACCTGCCATGCCCTGGTTGAGGTTGTGCTGCACTGTGCGGCGCATCCGGGCGTCGGAGGTGAGCAGGGACCAGGTGAAGTAGCCGATGGGTGCTGAGGTGAGCAGGAGCGAGGCGAGCAGGGTGGGGTCCATGACGGTGTCCTCAGAACTTCAGGTCGATGATCTTGCGCAGCCAGAGCCCACCGATCGCCATCATGACGGCGGCGGCGCCCAGCATCACCCAGCCCAGGGGCTTCGTGAACAGCGGGTCGACGTAACCGGGGCTGACCACGGTGAGGATCAGGGCGATACCGAAGGGCAGCGCCCCGAGGATGTAGGCGGAGAACTTGCCCTCGGCGGCGAGTGCCCGGATGTGGCCTTTGATCTCGGTGCGCTCGCGGATGGTGTGCCCCACCTGGTCGAGCACGTCGGCGAGGTCTCCACCGACTTCACGGTTGATCTGGATGGCCTGCGCGATCCAGGCGAAGTCCTCGTTCTCCATGCGGTGCGAGGTGTCCATGAGCGCGGCGAGGAGATCCTTGCCGAGGCTCGTCTCGGCGACGATGCGGCGCATCTCCTCCGACGTCGGACTGTCCGCCTCCGTGGCCGCGGCGTCGATCGCCCGCAGGATGCTGTGGCCCGCCCGCAGGCCTCCGGTGAGCAGCTGCAGCGTGTCGCCGAGCTGGGTGTCGAAGCGGCGACGTCGTCGTCCGGTCCGGAAGGACACCACCAGGTGTGCGACGGCGGGGGAGAGCAGGAACAGGAGGACGCCGACGACGGGCGCGAGCAGCGCCCACCCCAGCAGGAGCCCGGTGATGCCGCCGAGGACCACGAGCAGATAGACCTCGGCCTGGCTGATCCTGATACCCGCCGTCTCGAGGGCGTTCTGGTCCAGGAAGCGCATCGGGTGCCGGCGCAGGTAGGCGTCCATCGCCCGTCCGGCAGCCCCCGCGAACCGCGAGAGCTGCGAGTTCTGCTGCTGGAGGGGTGGCCGACGACGGTCGAGGGGGACCGGAGACTGGGCCGGCCGCAGGGCCACGAGCACCAGGACGATCGCGCCGATCACCAGGGCCGCGCCGCCCACGAGGAGGAGGGTCATGCGCCTACCGCCCGCGCAGCGGCGCGGACCCGAAGACGGCGGGTGACACCGTGATCCCCATGTCCTCGAAGCGTTCCATGAAGCGGGGGCGGATACCCGTGGGGACGGGCCGTCCGAGGAAGCGGCCCCGGTGGTCGACGCCCGCGGAGTAGTCGAAGACGAAGGCGTCCTGCAGCGTGACGACGTCGCCCTCCATGCCCTGCACTTCGGTGACGTGCGTGATGCGCCGACTGCCGTCGCGGAGGCGCGAGATCTGCACCACGAGGTTGACGGCGGACGCCAGCTGTTCGCGGATGGCGCGCAGCGGCAGGTCCATGCCCGCCATGAGCACGAGGGTCTCGAGGCGCGCCACGGCGTCCCTGGGCGAGTTGGCGTGCACCGTGGACAACGACCCGTCATGGCCGGTGTTCATGGCCTGCAGCATGTCGAGGGACTCCCCGCCGCGCACCTCGCCGATCACGATGCGGTCGGGGCGCATGCGGAGGGAGTTGCGGACGAGGTCGCGGATGGTCACCGCGCCCTTGCCCTCGGTGTTCGGCGGGCGGCTCTCGAGGCGCACCACGTGCTGCTGCTGGATCTGGAGTTCCACGGCGTCCTCGATGGTGACGATGCGGTCGCCCTCGGGGAGGAAGGAGGACAGCACGTTCAGGAGGGTGGTCTTCCCGGTCCCCGTGCCGCCCGAGACGATGATGTTGAGCTTCGCCTTCACACACGCGTCGAGCAGTTCGGCCATCTCCGGGGTGAGTGTGCCGAAGTCGATGAGGTTCTGGACCGTCAGGGGGACCTTGCTGAATTTCCGGATCGTCAGCGACGAGCCGTTGACCGCGAGCGGGGGGATCACGGCGTTGACGCGCGAGCCGTCCTCGAGGCGGGCATCGACGAAGGGGGAGGACTCGTCGATGCGGCGGCCCACCTTGGAGACGATGCGCTCGATGACCCGGCGCAGGTGCTCCTCCGAACTGAACCGGGAATCGCTGAGCGTCAGCTTGCCCTGCTGTTCCACGTAGATCTGGTCCATCCGGTTCACCATGATCTCGGTGACCGAGGCGTCGTCGAGGAGGCGCTGGAGCGGGCCGAACCCGAGGACGTCGTCGGCCACGTCCTGGATGAGGCGGCGCCGTTCATCGGGGCTGAGCGGTACCTGCTCGGCGTCGATGATCTGGCTCAGCTCCTCGCGTGCGACGACCTTCAGGTCCTCCTCGCTGATGGAGGTGTCGCTCGCGCGGGTGCCCATGCGCTCGAAGAGGGCGGAGGCGGCACGCTGCTTGAGGCCCGCGAAGACGTCGACCTTCGCACTGCCGGGCTTCTCGGGTGCGTCGCGGGCGACGGCGGGTGCGAGCGTGGCCGGGCGCGGCGGTACCGGCGGCGCGTCGGGAGCCGCGGACTCGGCGACGTCGGACGCGGCGGAGAGCCCTGCGAGGTCAGGCGCGGTGGAGAGCCCGGCGGCCTGGATGCGGGCGGAGAGCTTCATCGGACCACCACACGGCGATGGAGCTTCCTTGGGGGCGCGGCGCGCTCGTCGAACCGCTCCACCAGATCGGTCATGCTCTTCGTCGCCGGATCGCGGACCCTGTCCTGCAGCAGGGGAACACCGCGATTGGTGGCCATGGTGATGGCGCGTGAGCGGGGGACGGAGATGTCGACAGGTGCCATGAGGGTCGCCTCGATGTCCTGCACGGACAGGCCGGTCTTGGTGTCGGCGAAGTTGAGGACCACGTGGCGTGCCTTGGGCATCAGGTTGAGCTGGTTCAGCACGTCGAGTCCGGTGCGCAGGCCCCGGACGCTCGGCACGTCCATCGCGGTCACCCACACAGCATCCGTGCATTGTTCCAGTGCGGCGAGGCTCGGTTCCGTGAGCCCGGGCCCGGTGTCGACGACCACGAAGCGGAACTCGAGGGCGAGCTGCTGGATGAGGCGGGTGATCTGCTCGGACGAGATGCGGTCGGCGTCGGCCGGGTTGCGCGGGCCGCACAGGGCGTAGATGCCCGACGAGTGCGGCGTGAGGAAGGCCTTCAGGACCATGGAATCCTGTGTGGCGGCACCGGAGACGGCGTCCAGGACCGAGTACTCGGGATTCAGGTACAAGCCGGTGCCCACATCTCCGAACTGGAGGTCGAGATCCACGATGACGACGCTCATGGGGGCCATCTTCCCGAGCCCCACGGCCAGATTCGTGGCGATGGTGGTCTTGCCGACGCCGCCCTTGGGTGAGAACACGCCGATCACCCGACCGTTCTGCTTCTTGCGTGGAAGTTGGGTTTCGGTCCGCTGGCGCGTCGCGAAGGCCTGGCAGGCGCGTTCGAGCTGCGCGCGGATGCTTGCGACGTCGGCCAGTGGTGTGAGGATGTCACGGACCCCGGCCCGCATGGCCTGGAGCGCGATCTCGGGGTGGTCCTCGTGCACCAGCACCACACTCACCTCCGGGAACTTCACGTCCACGATGATGGCCAGGCGGAGCGCATCCTCGAGGGCGATACCCGGACCGAAGACCAGCACCTCAGGCTGTTCCAGCGCCAGCTGATCGAGGACGGAGGAGGGGTCTCCGCCGAGGACGCTCGCGGGCAGGCTCTTCACATGGCCCTGCAGTCCTCCGGCGACCGCGAGGCGGAGCTTCTGCTCGAAGTCCGAACTGGGGGTGATCAGGACGAATCTGCTCATCGGTACAGTTCCTTGTTCTGGAGGATGGGGGAGTCTCCCTCGACCGTCGCGGCCGTTTCCTTGCTCAGCCACAGGGTGGCGTTCTGGTTCGCGTGCACGATCTTCGTGGCCTGGGCGGTGTCGACGGCGATCGTGAGCATGAGGGAGCCGCTCGGTAATGCCTCGGCTTCGGCGCGAGCCTGGGCCTCGGGGTCGGCAGCGGGGTCGACGGCGACGGCGGTGGGGGCGCGCTGCACGGAGGTCACGAGGATCTTGTGGAGAGCGAGCTGCGTCGTGGGGGCGTCCGGCGCCTCCTCGAGGCCACCCGCCTCCAGCGAGATGAACACACCCACGGTGTCGCCCGGGGCGATCCTGCCGCCGACCGCGCGGTCCGGTTCGATCGTGAAGGAGACTTCCTGCAGGCCCTCGGGGACATCGACGCTGCCTGTCACTGCCGCGTCGTCCGGATCGACGAGGCGCTCGGCGAGCAGTTGCTCGCCGGGCATGAGTTCCACGGCAGTGACCGTGCCCGCGGATGAGTCGAGGTCCTTGAGTGCGGATGCTCCGACGGCGGTGGCGGGCAGGGCCTTGGTGGTGAGGAACGGTTGGAGCTCCTCGGCCGGTGTGCCTGCGGGGATGGCGGTAGCCACCACCAGGACGTCCACCGGGTCGAGGCCCTCGACCGCCCGCGCTTCCGCGCCCTGCGCGTAGCCGAACAGCATCAGGGCCCCGACGAGCGCGAGGACGACGGCGGCGAGGCCGGCCAGGAGACGGGATTTCATGGAGTTGCTTCCTCGAGGGTGAGTCGGACGACCGCGGTGCCCATGGTCGGGTCGTAGGGGCCGAGCTTGTAGGCGTCGTCAAGAGAGACCATCCTCACGAACCTGCCGATGATGCCGATGCACTGCGTCGAGCTGCACTTGTAGCCGGCGTAGTAGTTGTCGCGGAAAGAATTGGGGAAGGTGGAGTTGCCCTCCTGCTTGAACTTCCAGCCGTGGACCTCGAACGCGGCAAAGCCGGTGAGCTGGTAGACCGCATTGCTGCCGCTGTCACTGACGCTGCGGTAGATGGGGAACAAGCCGATGGGAGCTTCGCCCGCTTCGATCTGCGCCCGCCATTCCTGCAGGAGCGGAACGCAATCGCTGGGCGCTCCGGTATTGCCGGTGTTGCTGCCCGAGGCGCTTTGCGAGATATCGACGAACGCCTCGCATCTCCCGGATACCTGGTCCAGGCTGCCGAAGCCGCCCGGTGGACCACCTGCGCACGCGGGTGTAGCGTCGGATTTCTTCCGGAACTCCACGACCTGCCAGCCTGGCCCATCCTTGAGCTCGCATTCCGAGAAGGTGATGGGGAAGGGCGCAGGGCCGGAGGTAGGACTTCCCCATACGGCGGTCGATGACGCCAATACCTCGCTGGAGCTGATGCCAAGCGCATTGGCGAAGAGGAGGGACACACGGTTGGGTGCCTGCCCGTCCTGAAGCGCACCGGTGGTGACGGTGACTCTGCGGCTCGTCTCGTTCACGACGACGTTCTTCACGTTGCTCTTCGCATCGAGAGCATTGCTGTTGGCCAGGCGGCGGGCAACGGGCGCGGTCGAGTCACAATCGACATCGTTCAAATCCAGGGCGCATTCCTGGGCGATGGCGAGGGCGCCGGCATCGGCGCCGTTCTGCAGTTGTGCCTTCTCGGAGACCAGCATGCCGATATCAATGGCCAGAGCGGCGAACCCGAGGAGGACCACCATGAGGAGGGCGACGAGGATGCTGACGGCGCCACGCTCGTCCGGCTGGTCGTGGCCGGTCAGCCGCCGCACAGCATGACTCCTTTGCCGGTCATGGAGAACGGTCCAGCAATCTTGGTCAAGGTGCTCAGCGTGTAGGTGATGGTGACCGCCGCCGCACCACCGGCAGGGCACGGACTAGTGGTCGTCGCCCCAGGGACGGTAATCGCAATGTCCGTCGCAGTCAGTGCCGGGCTCAGCGTGCCCGCAGCGGTGATCGTCGATGTGGTGGCCTTCGTCGTGTCCTTCGATATGGACATGACGCGAACACCTTCCCGGGCGGCATTGGTCAGCATGACCTGGGTGTTGAAGGCTCGGCCGAACTCCATGATGCCGAGGAGGAGAAGGATGAGAACGGGAAGGAGCAGCGCCATCTCGACCGCAACCGCGCCTCGGTCGCATTTTCTCAACTGAAGCCTCCTTCATCAACTGATTGGCCCGGCAAAGGTTGCCGAGCTGTCGCCGGGCCAATCCATGTTGCTAAGCCGCGCAGGAGGCGGGAGCGGTGGCAGTCGCCGCAACCAACGCCTTCCCGGTGACTGCGCACTGTGCCTTCACGAACGAGGTCTGCAGTCCGCCACCGAGCAGCGTGACTGCCGCGATGATGACGACGGCGATGAGGGCGACCATGATGCCGTACTCGACGGCGGTGGCACCGTCTTCCTTGCGGACCAGGCGGGGGAGGAGGTGCATACGGGTGTTCGATACGAGGAACATGAGGAGACTCCTGAGGGGGGACAGCGGCTGACCCAGCGCCAGCGCTGCCAGAAAGCTAGCAACGGGAAGCCGCAACAAACCGGGTCTGCCCTGATCCTGAGCAAGAACTCGTGAACCTGCACCGGCTCTGCAGTCGCCCTGCGCAGAACCTGCGCCGACGCTGCTTCAGGCCGAGGACCACATGGCGGCCGGCGCTAGCAGCCCGACCCGGATCGCATAGAGAATCGGCGTCTGCAGGAACCCCCGCCCGAACCCCGCCCTCACAGCCCTCAGGAGGGTCCGAACCTCCTTTTGACCCGCCCTAGTACGGCAGGCTATCCTTGGGAGTCGTTGTGCGTGTCCCTTCTCGATACGTCTGCGCCTTTCGGAGCGGTTCAGTTGCAGAACCACCTGGCCCGGGGGCGGAGCCGAGATTCACGGGATGACTGGTCGTATTTCAGCCCTCACCTGAAGTTCCGGTAACGCATGAATAAGCTGAGCCCGCGGGTACGGACGCTTCCGTAGTCACGGGCGACACCGAAATAGAAACGAAGGCCATAACCGTGCGTACGTACACCCCGAAGCCAGGCGACATCAACCGCCAGTGGCACGTAATCGATGCAACCGACGTCGTCCTCGGCCGTCTTGCCAGCCAGACCGCAATCCTGCTCCGCGGAAAGCACAAGCCGACCTTCGCTCCCCACATGGACATGGGCGATTTCGTCATCATCATCAACGCTGAAAAGGTAGCCCTCACCGGCTCCAAGCTCGAGCAGAAGCGCGCCTACCGCCACTCGGGTTACCCGGGCGGCCTGAAGTCCACCACCTACGTGGAACTCCTGGACAAGAACCCGGAGCGCGCAGTCGAGAAGGCCATCCGTGGCATGCTCCCCAAGAACTCGCTGGCTGCACAGCAGATCGGCAAGCTGAAGGTCTACCGCGGCGCCGAGCACCCCCACGCCGCGCAGCAGCCCAAGACATACGAAATCACTCAGGTCGCCCAGTAGCCCTGGCCACCAGTACTAAGAAATCACTTCAAGGAGAACCGTGGCTGAGAACACTGAAGAGCTGAATGAACCGACTGAGGAGCTCACGAGCTACACCTCAGAGTCCACCGAAGGCGGCGAGACCGCCGTCAAGGAGCGTCCCGCGCTGACCGTCGGCGGCGGAGCCGTCGGACGCCGCAAGGAAGCTGTCGCCCGCGTGCGCCTCGTCCCCGGCACCGGCAAGTGGATCGTCAACGGGCGCGAGCTCGCCGACTACTTCCCCAACAAGCTCCACCAGCAGGAAGTCAACGACCCCTTCAAGCTCCTCGAGCTCGACGGCGCCTACGACGTCATCGCCCGCATCCACGGCGGTGGACCCTCCGGCCAGGCCGGTGCACTCCGCCTCGGTGTTGCGCGCACGCTGAACGAGATCGACCGCGAGAACAACCGCCCCGCCCTCAAGAAGGCAGGCTTCCTGACTCGTGACGCCCGCGTCATCGAGCGCAAGAAGGCCGGTCTCAAGAAGGCACGCAAGGCGCCTCAGTACTCCAAGCGCTGATCCTTCCAGGACACGCGCAGATGCCCGTCCGGGCTTCCGGACGGGCATCGTGCTTTAACCTGTTCGAGGACCCGCCCTAGCGGTCCACTGTTCTGCACTTAGGATGATCACGATGAGCAAGTTATTCGGAACCGATGGCGTCCGCGGTCTGGCCAATGGCCTGATCACGGCAGAACTGTCCCTCCAGCTGGCCCAGGCGGCTGCCGTGGTCCTCGGCCACAACGCCTCGGACGGACGCCGCCCCACCGCGGTGATCGCCCGCGATCCCCGCATCAGCGGTGAGTTCATCGCGGCCGCCGTCGAGGCCGGGCTCGCCAGCTCCGGCGTGGACGTGTACGACGCCGGAGTCCTGCCCACGCCGGCGGCTGCGTTCCTCGTGGCCGACCTCGGCGCCGACTTCGGCGTCATGATCTCCGCCTCCCACAACGCGGCTCCCGACAACGGCATCAAGTTCCTCGCCCGGGGCGGCAACAAGCTCAGCGACGCGCTCGAGGACGCCATCGAGGAGGAGATGGCGAGGCCGCGACTGCGTCCCGTGGCGGGCGACGTGGGCCGCATCCAGCGCTTCGCCGACGCCGAGGACCGCTACGTGGTCCATCTCCTCAAGACCCTCCCGCACCGCCTCGAAGGGCTCAAGGTGGTCATCGACTGCGCCCACGGCGCGGCGAGCGGCTGCTCACCCGAGGTCTTCCGGGACGCCGGCGCGGACATCGTCGTCATCGGCGCGGACCCCGACGGCATCAACATCAACGACGGCTACGGCTCGACACACCTCGAGAAGCTCCAGGCCGCCGTCCTCGAGCACGGTGCCGACCTCGGCATCGCGCACGACGGCGACGCCGACCGCTGCCTGGCCGTCGACCACGAGGGGACCATCGTGGACGGCGACCAGATCATGGCCGTCATGGCGCTGGCCATGAAGGATGCCGGGAAGCTCAAGGACAACACCCTCGTGGCCACCGTGATGAGCAACCTGGGGCTGAAGATCGCCCTGCGCGAAGCGGGCGTCACCATCATGGAGACCGGCGTGGGGGACCGCTACGTCCTCGAGGGGATGCGCGACGGCGGCTACAGCCTCGGCGGCGAGCAGTCCGGCCACGTCATCTTCGCCGAATACGCCACCACGGGCGACGGCGTCCTCACCGGACTTCAGCTGGCCTCACGCATGGCCGGGACCGGCAAGAGCCTCAAGGAGCTCGCCGCCGTCATGACGAAGCTTCCCCAGGTGCTCATCAACGTCAAGGGCGTCGACCGCGGCGCCGCCAACTCGGACGCTGGCGTGCAGGACGCCGTCCGCGAGGCCGAGGAGGTCCTCGGCGAGACCGGACGCGTGCTGCTGCGCCCCTCGGGCACGGAGCCGGTGGTCCGCGTCATGGTCGAGGCTGCCGATCTCGCGACCGCCCAGCGCATCGCGGAGGACCTCGCAGCGACGGTGCAGGAGCGCCTGTCCCTCGAACCGGTCGCCTGACCCGGCGCCTTCGGTCGGCGGCATGCCCTACCCGGCAGCGCCGCGTCCTGTCCTCGGCACGACGATGAGCTGCGACTCGGCCGGGAGCTCGGCACCCCCGGGCGTCCGGAAGGCGATCGGCAGTCCCCGGGCGCTCGGCCAGTCCGTGCTGTCCGTGACCTGGACGTGGACGTGCGGCTGCGTGCTGTTCCCCGAGTTCCCGCACTCACCGATCAGCTGACCCGCCCGCACGCGTGTCCCCACGCGGACGCTGAGCGAGGACCGGCGCAGATGGGCGACCAGCACGAAGGGCCCCCCGGCGCCCAGCGCGATGACCACGTGATTCCCAGCGATGGCGCCCGGCCCGTGCCGGAGTCGCTGCGCCTGCCCGGCCATGTACGGCACGAGCGCCAGCTGCGACCGTCGCGCCGCGTGGTCCTCCTCGCCGTCGTGGGCGATGACGACGACGCCGGCAGCCGGTGCTAGCACCGGTGCGCCGAAGCCGATGAAATCCTCCGCCGGCTCCGTGGCGACCACGCTCCGCCAGGTCCTCGGCGCCGGACGGCCGTCGTCATCCACGGGCACGAGGTCGATCGCATACGTGGTGCCCATGAGGTCGGTGCCATGACTCGGGACGCGACGCGCGGGGCTGCTGCGTGCGCGGAACCGCCCCTCCAGCGGATAGTGCAGCAGCACCGGACCGCCGTCCGCGACAGGATCTCCCATGCGCTCCATTGTCATCCTCCCGCCGGCCGGGAGCGAGGCCCGCGCGGCCGGGAGCGAGGCCCGCAGGGAGCGGCGTCAGTCCACGCGGGCTGCGCCGCTTCGGACACACACCGAGACCTGCGCCCGGCAGGGCCGGTCGCAGCCCGCAGCGCCAGTCGGAGACTCGCCGAGCAGGCGCGCGACGGCGTCGTCGTACCGCGACAGTGCGATCTCCGCGATCAGCGGACTCGGGAGCAGGGGCGCACTCACCACGTCGGCGCCGGCCTTCGCCAGCTGGTCGTGGAAGTAGCCGGGGGCCAGCAGGTAGGACGCGACCGCGACCCGCTGCTCCGACTCCGCCCGCCGGGCCGCGACGGCGTCGGGGACGGACGGGACGGCCTTCGAGCCGAACCCCGCCCGCACCCGGCCCGTCCTGAGCTCCGCGAGGACGGCCTGCACCTCGGCGACGTCCTCCGCGGCACAGGCGTCGGAGGACCCTGCGGCGGCCAGCACCACGGCGTCGGCGTCATCCACCCCGGCCTCGGTGAGCCGCTGCTGCAGCACCCGGGCGAGCCGCGGATCCGGGCCCAGCGGGAGAGCCGACACCGTTCCGGGCCGGCTCGCCGCCGCCCGGGCGATGTCCACCTTGACGTGGTAGCCGACCGAGAGCAGCAGCGGGACGATGACGGCCGGCCGGCCCGCAGGAAGGGCCGCCACCACGTCCACGAGGTCCGGCTCCTGCACGTCGACGTACGCCTCGCGGACCTCGACCTCCGGACAGAGTGCCATGATCCCGGCGCGCACGGCATCGATCTCGCGCCGGCCCTGGGCGTTGTCGGTGCCGTGGGAGCAGGCGATGAGGACGGGCGGGCTGTCCGGTGCCGGGTTCACGGTCATGGCTGCCATTGAAGCACCGCCCACGGCTCAGGCCGCAACGTGGACCTCGATCATGCCGTCCCTGCATCGCACCGGATAGGAGCGAAGCCCCTCGCCGCCGGACAGGCAGGCCCCGCCGGCCAGATCGTAGACCTCCTTGTGGAGGGGCGATGCGATGGTGGGTGCCGTTCCCCGTGATCCGATGATCCCCCGGGCCATGACGGCGGCCCGGGTCCGCGGATCGATGTTGCCGACGGCGTACACCCGATCGCCGGGCAGCCGGAACAGGGCGATCTGTTCGCGGCCGACCAGCGCCGCCTCGCCCCAGCATTCCTCGAGATCGTCGACGCGGCAGACGGCGACCCAGGTGGTGCCCGAGGGGGCAGGACGCTGCAGGACGAGCTCGGTCATGGCGTTCTCCTCGTTGACGGATGCGTTCCCGCAACGCTAGGCGGTGGACGTGTCATCGAGGTCCCGGCGCTGTTGCGCGGCGGTAACGTGCGCCTCACGGCGGGGACTCCTGCCGGTGAGCCCGAAGTTAACGTTGCGACACATCGCCGACACATCGGAGAAATTGCCTGTTCGTACCGTGGAGGGAGCAGCGGGAGCGCCCCGATCCGGACGGAAGGCAGCACATGAGCGAGACCCGATCATCCCGGCCCGCCGAGGCGGCCGCCGTGCCGCAGGAACGGCGCGTCGTCGTCGTGGGCGGTGGGCCCGCCGCCCACCGGTTCGTCGAGGCACTGTGGCGGCGCGGGATGGATGGGCTGCACCTCACGGTCCTGGCCGAGGAGGCCCACGCACCGTACGACCGCGTGGCCCTGAGCAGCGCACTGGCCGGCGACGTGGACCTCGCACTCGGGGAACCGCTCATGTGGCGTGAGCCGGCGATCCGGCTCGTGACGGGGGAGCGGGCGGTCCGCCTGGACCCCGCGGCGCGGTACGTCGAGGGTCTTTCCGGCGAGAGGTACGCGTACGACGACGTCGTGCTGGCCACCGGCTCGGACGCCGTACGCCTGCCGCTGCCGGGCGCGGAGCACGCCGCGGTCTACCGCACCCTCGACGACGTGCAGTGGCTGCGGTCCGAGACGGCCCGGCTCACCGCCGCCCTCGGCCGGCAGCCCCGCGCCGTCGTCATCGGGGGCGGGCTCCTCGGCCTCGAAGCCGCCGGTGGACTCCAGCAGCTCGGCGCCTCGTCCACGGTGGTCAACCGCGCCGGCTGGCTGATGAACGCGCAGCTCGACCAGGGCGGCGGCCAGGCGCTCGGCCGGCTCATCCGCGCCAGGGGGCTGGGGATCCACTGCGGAGGAGCGCCTGTCGCCATCGAGACGGACGACGCCGGCAGCGTCACGGGCGTGGCCCTCAGCGACGGCGCCGTGCTCCCGGCCGACCTCGTGGTGTTCGCCGTCGGCATCCGGCCGCGCGACGAGCTCGCCCGGGACGCAGGGCTGGAGGTGGCACCCCGCGGCGGCGTGGTGATCAGCGCGGCCTGCGGGACCGGGATGCCCGGCGTCTGGGCGATCGGCGAGGTGGCGAACTACGAGGGGGTCAGCATGGGGCTGGTGGCTCCCGCGAACGCGATGGCGGAGGTCTGCGCCGACGGCATCCTCGGAGGCCACGCGAGCTTCCCGGGCTTCGACACCGCCACCAAGCTCAAGCTCTCGGGTGTCGAGGTCGCGAGCTTCGGGGATGCGCTCGCCGGGACGGACGGCAGCCTCGAGATCGTCTACGCCGACCCCGCCCGGGGGCTCTACCAGAAGCTCGTGGTCACCGATGACGCGAAGACGCTCCTCGGCGGGATCTTCGTCGGCGACGCCGCACCGTACTCCGCGCTGAGACCGCTGCTGGGACGCGAGCTGCCCGCCGAGCCCGGCGCCTACCTCTCCTCGGCCGGGGGAGGCGATGCCCCGCCGTCGGACCTGCCCGACGACGTCATCCTCTGCTCCTGCAACAACGTGACGGCCGGGGCCTGCCGGTCCGCGGTCCACGGATCAGGCCCGGACGGGTCCGCCGCGGAGCCCGCGCTCGACCTGCCGTCCCTCAAGGCATGCTCGCGTGCCGGGACCCAGTGCGGCTCCTGCGTCCCCCTGCTGAAGAAACTGCTCGACGCCGAACTCACGAAGGCGGGTCGCGCCGTCGCGAAGGGCATCTGCGAGCACTTCGCCATGTCTCGGCCCGAACTCTTCGAAGCCATCCAGGCCCTCGACCTCGCGTCCTTCCAGGAGATCATCCACCGCTTCGGTGCCTCCGAGGAGGCGGGGACCGGCCACGGCTGCGACATCTGCAAGCCCGCCATCGGCTCCATCCTCGCCACCCAGCGCGGGGAATACGTGCTCGACGGCGGACGCGGGCCCCTGCAGGACACCAACGACCGCGCCCTCGCGAACATGCAGCGCAACGGCACCTACTCCGTGGTGCCCCGCATCCCCGGCGGGGAGATCACGCCGCAGAAGCTCGCGGTCATCGCGCAGGTCGCCGAGCAGTTCGGCCTGTACGTGAAGCTCACCGGGGCGCTGCGGATCGATCTCTTCGGGGCCCGGCTGGAGCAGCTGCCGGAGATCTGGAAGATCCTCGTCGAGGCCGGGTTCGAATCCGGGCAGGCCTACGGCAAGGCGCTGCGGAACGTGAAGTCCTGCGTGGGGTCCACCTGGTGCCGGTTCGGCGTGCAGGACTCCGTGGCGATGGCCATCGACCTGGAGCTGCGGTACCGCGGGCTGCGGGCACCGCACAAGTTCAAGATGGGCGTGTCGGGGTGTGCCCGCGAGTGCGCGGAGGCACGGAGCAAGGACGTCGGCGTGATCGCCACCGACCAGGGGTGGAACCTCTACGTCGGGGGCAACGGCGGCTTCCAGCCCGCACATGCGCAGCTCCTCGCCCAGGACCTCGACGGCGAGACCCTCATCCGGTACATCGACCGCTACCTCATGTACTACATCCGCACCGCCGACCGCATGCAGCGCACCGCGCGATGGATGGACGATCTCGACGGGGGCCTCGACCACGTGCGCGATGTCGTCGTCGGGGACTCCCTCGGCATCGCAGCGGACCTCGAGGCCGCGATGGCCCGCCACGTGGAGCACTACGAGGACGAGTGGGCGGCCACCCTCAAGGACCCGGACAGGCTCCGCCGGTTCCGGTCCTTCGTCAACGCGCCCGACGCCGCCGACCAGTCGATCGTCCTCGTCGAGGAACGCGGCCAGCGCCGCCCCGCCACACAGGCGGAGATCGACGCCGGAGCCGCCCGGGTGGGTCTGGGCGCCGTGATCCCCGTCCGCGTCCCGACGGGACCTGCTGCAGAGACCCTGGAGGGCTGAGCCGTGCACCTGGACATCGATCTGACCGGCCGCCGCGTGGTGGTCGTCGGAGTCGCGCGTAGGGCGCGGAGGATCGTCGCCCGGTACCGCGCCGCCGGAGCCGACGTCGACCGGTTCGACACGGTGGCGTCCGCCGTCGACGGGCTCGACGGCGCCACCCTGGTGGTCCTGGTGGAGGGTGCACGTGCCGCGCCACCGCACGCATCCGCGCAGGACGACGTCCTGCGGCAGCGGTGTCGGGACACCGGCGCGCTCCTGACCCGGGAGACGGCCGCCTCCGACACCGGGCACGTGAGCCTGGTGGGCGGCGGCCCCGGCGCCCGCGGACTCCTGACCCTCGATGCGGCCGCCGCGCTCAGGGACGCCGACGTGGTCCTCTACGACCGGCTGGGGCCGACGGAGGCCCTGGCCGAACTGGCACCCTCGGCGGAGCTCGTCGACGTCGGGAAACTGCCCGGCCACCACCGCGTGCCGCAGGCCGGCATCAACGCCCTCCTGGTGCAGCACGCCCTCGCCGGACGGCATGTGGTGCGGCTGAAGGGCGGCGACCCCTTCGTGTTCGGACGCGGGAGCGAGGAGCTCGCCGCCTGCCTCGACGCGCGGGTGCCCTGCACCGTGCTGCCGGGCATCAGCTCGTCGATCGCGGTCCCGGCGGCCGCGGGCATCCCCGTCACGCACCGCGGCGTCAGCCACCTCTTCACGGTGGTCTCCGGGCACGCACCGCTGACCGACGAGGAGCACCTCCACCTCGCGGGCCTGGGCGGGACCATCGTGGTCCTCATGGGCGTCTCGACACTGCCCCAGCTCGTCGCGGGCCTCGGCCGGGCGGGGATGCGCCCGGACATGCCGGTCGCCGTCATCGAGCGCGGGTACAGCGCATCCCAGCGGACGACGTCGGGGACGCTGTCGACGATCGTCACGGCCGCGGGTGCCGCACGCTGCCAGTCGCCGGCGGTCCTGGTCATCGGCGAGGTGGTGCGTGTGGGGCTCCAGTTGCAGGGCAGCGCCGCGCACCTCGCGCGTCTCACCGAGTCGCTGGCGTCATGACCGACGCCATCCGCTCCGACGGCTCCGCCGGCCAGCTGGCCGGATTCCGCATCGGTGTGACGTCGGACCGCCGGTCGAGTGACCTGATCGACGCGCTCGAGCGGCGGGGTGCCTCCGTGTTCCACGCGCCGGCGCTGAAGATCGCCCCGATCGCGGAGGATGTGGCGCTCCTCGCCGACACGGCCGCGGTGGTGTCCGCCCGCCCGGACCTCTTCATCATCACGACCGCCTACGGGATGCGGCGCTGGTTCGAAGCCGCCGACGCCGCCGGGCTGGGCGACGACCTGCTCGACGTGCTCGGGAACGGCCGCATCCACGTGCGCGGTCCGAAGGCCAGGGGAGCGGTGCGTGCGGCCGGGCTGGACGACGTCGGCATCAGCTCCGACGAGACGACGGCGACCCTCGTGGACCAGCTGCTGCGCGAGGATCTCGCAGGACTCACGATCGGCGTCCAGCTGCACGCCTACGCCGACGAACACCAGCTCGAACGGCTCCGGGACGCGGGCGCCACGCTGCTCACCGTCACGCCCTACCGGTGGATCAAGCCGGAAGGCTCCGAACGGCTGCCCCGACTCATCGAGGCCGTGTGCGGCGGTCAGCTCGACTGCGTCACCTTCACGAGCGCACCGGCGGTCGACGCCCTGTTCAGCACCGCGGCCGAGCAGGGCATGCAGGAGCACCTCGTGCACCGGTTCCGGCACGGCGTCCTCGCCGCCGCCGTCGGGCCGGTGACGGCGCAGCCGCTGCTCGACGCCGGGATCACGCCCATCGTCCCCGAACGGTTCCGCATGGGCGCGCTGATCCGGCTGGTCTGCGACCAGCTGGCCGAGCACCACGTGGAGCAGCTCTCCACGCGCTCCGGCCACGTCGTGGTGCGGGGCCGGTCCGTGCGCGTGGACGACGTCCCGGTGGATCTCGCCCCCGCCCAGCTGGCGCTCTTCAAGGCCCTGCTGTCGGCCCGCGGCGCGGTGCTCAGCCGGGAGGCCCTGACGAACCTCCTCACGCCCGCCGGTGCGCCCCACGCACTCGACATGAGCGTCAACCGCCTGCGGAGATCCCTGCCGGACCCGACCCTGGTCGAGACGGTCGTCAAGCGCGGCTACCGGCTGCACGTCTGACCGCGACCGCGGCGTGACGTCGCATCAGGACACGACCGCCGCGGCGAAGTGCTGTTCGATGACGGTCCGGATGTCGTCGCGGCACCCGCCGCACCCCGTCCCCGCGCGTGTGGCCGTGGAGACGTCCTGGACGGAGGCGCTGCCGGCGGCCACCGACTCCTGCACCGCGCCGCGGGTGACTCCCGCGCACCGGCACAGCGTGGTGGCCGGGCCGGGAGGTGAAGCGGCCGGCAGTCCCTCCGCGCTGTCGGGCCGCAGCAGGCTGGAGCGATCCGCCGGGAGTTCGCTGCCGCGCTCGAACAGCAGGACCAGTTCGGCACCCGTGCGCGGCATCCCCACGCAGACGAGGCCGGTGAGGACGCCGTCGCGCGTGATCATCTTCGCGTAGCGCCCGTGCCCCGGGTCGGCCCACTCCGCCACGGCGAGGCCCGGCTCCACCGTCCAGGGATCCGCATCCGTCTCGCCCGCGACCACGGCGTCGACGCCGCGGGCCTTCAGCACGACGACGGCGTCCCGCCGCCCGGCAGCTCCGACGCCGGACCGCCCGTCGGATCCGGAGCCGTAGGAGCCGTCGCGCGGCCCGGGGCCGTCCCCGGACAGCTCCGCCGTGAAGGACCGCCCGAGGTGGTCCGCCTGCTGCCAGCCCGGGCCGATGAGGCCCTGGGGTGCGGTGATGCCCACGCACGCCTCGCAGGAGAGACGGAGGCAGCACACCTCCGCGCAGTCGCCGATGGCCCAGATGTCGTCCGTGCCGACCGCACGCAGCGAATGGTCCACGAGGATGCCGTCCGCGACCGCCAGGTCGCAGCCCTCGGCGAGCTCCGTGCGCGGACGCACGCCGCACGCGAGGACGAGCGCGCCGCCGTCGACCCGGGTACCGCCCTCCAGGCCGACACCCGCGAAACGCCCGTCCTGAAGCTCGACCCGCGTGGACGTCCCGGCCACCACGTCGATGCCGGCGTGCCGCAGTGCCGTCGCCAGCACCCGCGCACCGTCCCCGAGCAACCGCTCCATGGGGGAGCGGCCGTGGTGGACGAGCGTGATGCGCCCGCCCTCCTCGGCCGCGGCGAGGGCGGCCTCGATCCCGAGGATGCCGCCGCCCAGCACGACGATCCGCTGCTGTGCGGCGAGCGCGGCGGCTACCGCCCGGGCGTCGGAGAGGTCGCGGAGGAAGCTGATCCCCGGTGGGAGCCCTCCGGTGCCGGGCCCCTCCAGCCCCTCCAGCCGCGGGCGCACGGGGCGGGACCCGGTCGCGAGGACCAGCCGGTCGTAGTCGACGGCCGCGCCGCCGGTCAGCAGCACGCGCCGGAAGGGCCGGTCGATGCGCGCCACACGGGCGCCGAGGCGCACGTCGACCCCGGAGGCACGGAGCTCGTCGGCGTCCGCGAGGCGGATGGCGGCTTCGCGGGTACGGCCGACGGCGACATCGGCGACGAGCACCCGGTTGTAGGCGGCGTCGGCCTCCTGCCCGATCACGGTCAGGGCGACCCGCCCCGCCGCGACGAGGGGTTCGAGGTGTTCGACGAGCCGCGCCGCGACGGGGCCGAACCCGACGACGACGACGCGGCACGGGACGGAGGGTTGGGGTCTCACGCGACGACCTCCAGTCCGCCGGCGCGGACGCCGTCGTCCACGGACACCAGGCGCGCCACGCTGACGGGTGTCGTCTTGAACTCCGGCATTCCCGAGATCGGGTCGGTGCCGCCGCCCGTCAGGAGGTTCGCGGACCCGGCGTCCGCGAAGTGGAAGGCCAGGAAGACCGTGTCCTGGCGGATATCGGGGGTGAGGTCCGCCAGCGCCCGGGCCTCGCCGTGGGGACTCGTCACGACCACGCGATCGCCCTGCCCGATGCCGAGGTCCTGTGCGGTCGAGGGGTGGAGCTGGAGCCGTGGGTCCGGTTGCGCCGCGAGCAGCGCGGGGACGCGCCGGGTCTGCGTCCCCGACTGGTAGTGCTCGAGGAGCCGGCCCGTGGCCAGGAGCAGGGGGCCGGGCCGGCGCGCCGCGGACGCAGCGGTCCGCGGGACGACGGGCACCAGGACGGCACGCCCGTCGGCGTGCGCGAAAACGTCGACGAACAGCCGCGGTGTCCCGGTGCTGCCCGCCGGGTACGGCCAGTACGCGGGGTCACCGCCGTCGAGCACGCCGTAGTCGAGTCCCGAGTAGTCGGCGATGCCGCCGGCACTGGCGCGGGCGAGTTCGTCGAACATGGTCGACGGGTCCTCGCTGAACAGGGAGGGCGCGCCCAGCCGGTGGGCGAGCTCCCGCATGACCCACAGCTCGCTCCGGGCACCGGAGGGCGGTTCGACCGCCCGGCGTCGGCGCAGGATCCTGCCCTCCAGGTTCGTCACCGTGCCCTCCTCCTCGGCCCACTGCAGGACCGGCAGGACGACGTCCGCGAGCGCCGCGGTCTCCGACAGGAAGAAATCGGACACGACGAGGAGGTCGAGGGAGCGCAGGCCCTCGATGACCGTGGCGGCGTCGGGCGCGGACACGGCGACGTTCGCGCCGTGCACGAAGAGGCAGCGCGTGCCGCCCGGCTTCCCGAGCGAGGCGAGGAGCTCGACGGCGGGCAGGCCCGGCCCGGGGATCAGCTCCTCCGGGACACCCCAGACGGCGGCGACATGGGCTCGCGCCGCCGGATCGGTGATCTTCCGGTACCCCGGGAGCTGATCGGCTTTCTGCCCGTGCTCCCGACCGCCCTGGCCGTTGCCCTGGCCCGTGAGCGTCCCGTAGCCGCTGTGCACCGTGCCCGGGAGTCCGAGGAGCAGGGCCAGGTTGATCGCGGCCGTCGTGGTGTCGGTGCCGTCGGCGTGCTGCTCGATACCCCGGCCGGTCAGGACGTAGGCGCCCTGGCCGCCGTCCGCGCCGCGTCGGGCCCCCGCCGCGAGGAGCCGCGCCACGGCACGCAGGGACGCCGCGGGGACACCCGTGATGCCCTGCACGCGTTCGGGCCACCACTGTGCGAGGCCGCGGGCGACGGCGTCGTACCCGCTGGTCCGTGCCTCGAGGAAGCGGCCGTCCGCCAGGCCTTCCGCCACCACGACGTGCGCCAGGCCCAGGAGCAGGACGAGGTCCGTGCCGGGGGTGGGTTGCAGGTGGATCCCCCGGCCCTGGTCGGTGAGGCGGGCGGTCGCCGACCGCCGGGGGTCGACGACGACCAGGCCGCCCGCGGCCTGCGCGCCCCGCAGGTGCTGGACGAAGGGCGGCATGGTGTCGGCGGCGTTCGAGCCGAGGAGCAGGACCACGGACGCCCCACCGAGGTCCTCGAGGGGGAAGGGGAGGCCGCGGTCGACGCCGAACGCCCGGTTGCCCGCGGCGGCCGCGGAGGACATGCAGAACCGGCCGTTGTAGTCGATGCGGGAGGTGCGCAGCGCGAGGCGGGCGAACTTGCCGAGCGTGTACGCCTTCTCGTTGGTGAGTCCGCCGCCGCCGAAGACCGCAACGGCGTCCCGGCCGTGCTCGGCCTGGATGCTCGGGACGCGGTCCCCGATGAGGTCCAGGACGGCGTCCCAGGCGGCTTCCCGGAGGACCCCGTCGGCGTCGCGGACCAGCGGCACGGTGAGCCGGTCGGGGTGATCGAGCAGCTCCGCCGCCGACCAGCCCTTGCGGCACAGCCCGCCCCGGTTGGTGGGGAAGTCGCGGCCGTCGACGCGGGCCCCGCCGTCGTGCGTCCCGGACGCGGTGACCGTCATGGCGCACTGGAGCGCGCAGTAGGGGCAGTGGGTGGGCCGTCCGGTCCCTGCCTGCTGCATCGCCTCAGACCTTGCCGAGGGTGGAGGAGCGGCGGAGGTAGAAGAACCAGGTGACGGCGAGCATCAGGACGTACCCTCCGACGAAGCCGTAGAACGCGCCGTCGTAGCTGCCCGAGGCGCCCTTCGAGGCGTTGAGGACCTGGGGGATGAGGAAGCCTCCGTAGGCGCCGACCGCCGAGATGAGCCCGAGGGCCGCCGCCGACTTGCGGGCGGTGCTCACCGATTCCCGGAGTTCTGCCCCTGCTGCCGCGCCGCGCCGGGCGAAGATGACGGGGATCATGCGGTAGGTCGCCCCGTTGCCCGCGCCGGCGGCCGCGAAGAGGACGAGGAAAAGGCCGAGGAAGAGCCAGAAGTCGGCCAGGGGGAGCGTCCAGACGACGGCCAGGGAGATCGCCGCCATGACCGCGAAGGCGCACACGGTGATCATCGCTCCGCCGAACCGGTCGGCGAGGCGTCCGCCGAAGGGCCGCGCAAGGGAGCCGACCAGGGGGCCGAGGAACGCGAGGGACAGTGTCGCCGGGCCCATGGCGATCGTGGAGAAGGCGGGGAAGGAATCGACGATCAGTTTCGGGAAGACCCCGGCGAAGCCGATGAACGAGCCGAACGTCCCGATGTAGAGCAGCGCCATGACCCACAGGTGCGGTTCACGGACGGCCGCGAGCGAGCCGGCGAGATCGCTCCGGGCGCTGGAGAGGTTGTCCATGAACTTCCAGGCACCGAAGGCGGCGGCGAGGATCAGGGGCACCCAGATCCAGCCGGCGAGGGGCAGGTCCAGTGTGGCGGCGGCGCCGAGGGCGACGACGATGGGAACCACCAGTTGCGCGACGGCGGCGCCGAGGTTGCCGCCCGCCGCGTTCAGGCCGAGCGCCCACCCCTTCTCCCGGGCGGGGAAGAAGAAGGTGATGTTCGCCATCGAGCTCGCGAAGTTGCCGCCGCCGAAGCCCGCGAGCGCCGCCACGGCGAGCATCACGGCGAACGGGGTGTCGGGGTTCGAGACACATAGTCCGAGCCCGATGGTCGGGATCAGCAGGAGCAGGGCGGAGATCACGGTCCAGTTCCTGCCACCCAGCCTCGGCACCATGAACGTGTAGGGGATGCGCAGCGTCGCCCCGACGAGGGACGGCATGGAGATCAGCCAGAAGATCTGCGACGTCGTGAAGGTGAAGCCCGCCGCCGGCAGGTACACCACAACGATCGACCACAGCTGCCAGACCACGAAGCCGAGGAACTCGCACGCGATCGACCACTGCAGGTTGCGCCGGGCGATGGACCTGCCGCCGCCGCTCCACTGGGCGGTGTCCTCGGCGTCCCAGTGGTCGATCCAGCGGCCCGGACGGTGGACCAGCGGGGGCGCGCTCGCCGCCGGTGCGGGAGCCGGCGCGGGAGATGCTGCTTCGTCGATGCTCACGGAAGTCCTCCAGGGGCTGATGTGGCTGATTCCCCCGACGCTAGTGAGCGTGCGTTTCCGTCCCCTGCGTGCTGCGTAAACGCCCCGTGACGTTCACCTATCCGTGCCGGGTCGGTACCGTGAGGTCCTGAGTACCCGCTGCGCGCAGCGGACGCCCTATCCCATGAAGGGGGACGATCATGAGGGTGCTGGTCACCGGGTCGGTCGAAGGCCTCGGCCGGGCAGCGGCCGAAGACCTCCTGCGGGAGGGGCACGACGTCGTCGTGCATGCCCGCACCGAGGACCGTGCGGGCGCTCTCGCCCCCCTCACCGGACGGGGGGCCGGGCTCGTGGTGGGGGATTTCGAGGACCGGCAGGCGGTCCTGCGGATCGCTGCCGAGCTGAACGCGGGCGAGACCCTCGACGCCGTGATCCACAACGCGGGCGTCTGGAGCGGCTCCGCCGTCATGCCCGTCAACGTGATCGCCCCGTACCTCCTGACCGCCCTGCTCGAGGGCCCGCGGCGCCACGTGTACCTGAGCAGCGGGTCGCACTACAGCGGGCGTCCGTCCCTGGACGGCGTGGACTGGCGGGGCAGGTCACCGGGCCACTACGGGGACAGCAAGCTCTTCCTCACCACCTTCTCCGCCGCGCTGGCCCGCCTCCGCCCGGACGTCCTGAGCAACGCGGTGGATCCGGGATGGGTCCCCACGCGGATGGGCGGCCCCGACGCGCCGGACGATCTCGATCTCGCCCACCGGACCCAGGTGTGGCTGGCCACGGGGGAGGACCCCGAGGCGCTCGTCACCGGCGGGTACTGGTTCCACCGCCGGCGGCGGCAGCCGCACGACGCCGTGCTGGACCCCGGGTTCCAGGACCGGCTGCTCGGCGTGCTCGCCGGGGAGACGGGCGTGTCCCTGCCGGGGAGCCGCTGAGGCGGCGGGCCGGGCTCAGTACGACGGCGCCGGGGGGAGGCCGAAGTGCTCCTCGAGGGTCTGGGTGCCGGCAGCCTTCATGGCCAGGGAGACGTCCCTGCCCACGTAGCGGAAGTGCCAGGATTCCGCCGAGAAGCCCGTGATCTCGTGGAACCCGAACGGGTAGCGGAGGATGAACCCGAAGTCGGCCGCGTGGGCCGCCGTCCACTGCCCGGCGGGCGTGTCCTGGAAGCAGCGCACCAGGGTGCAGGCGCCGTCGGCCTGCGCGACGTCGAAGGCGAGGCCCGTCTGGTGCTCCGAGTAGCCGGGCCGCGCCGACACGGTGTCCGCGCCCGCCGCGCCGCCGTACTGGCCCACCCAATACGCATAGGTCGATTCCTGGTCCGCGAAGGAACGGTATCCGCTGACCATGGCCAGGCCCACGCCGTCGGCCGCGGCCGCTGCGAACATCTCCTCCACGGCCGTGGCAGCGTCGGGGCGCAGGAGGTCGAAGCCGGTGGGTGTGGCGACGGCGGGTCGGCGCAGGTCCGCGGGCGCATAGTCCAGCGGGGTCAGGGGCCTGCGCTTGTTCACGACGACGTCGACGGCGCCGGGATCGGTGTGCGCCGTCGCGCCGGGAGCAGGGGGTGCGGGCGATGCCGTCGCCGGGGCCGCCGTCGCCGGACCGCTCGCGGCGGGAACGGGAGTGCGCTGGGGCGGGGCGGGGAGATCCGTGGCCTTCCCGGTGGGCTCGGCGTGGTCCGATGCCGGCACCGATGAGGCTGTGGTGTCCGATGAGGCCGTGGTTCCCGAGGATGCGGTGGCGCCCGACGCCGCGCCGGAGGGGGACCCGGGGGCGGGGCCCGGCCCGGAACACGCCGAGAGCGTCACTGCGAGGACCACCAGCGTCACCGACGGCAGGACGCGCACGGTCAGGTCTTCCGCAGGAGCATGCGGCGCACGGAGTGGTCGGCGTCCTTGGTGAGCACCAGCTGTGCCCGCCCGCGCGTGGGCAGGACGTTGGCCACGAGGTTCGGCTCGTTGATGCGTTCCCAGATGCTGGTCGCCGTCCGGCGGGCCTCCTCGTCGCTGAGGTCGGCGTACCGGTGGAAGTAGGACTCCGGCTTGGCGAACGCGCTGGAGCGCAGCGACTGGAAGCGGTGGACGTACCACTCCTTGATGTGGGCGGTCTTCGCGTCGACGTAGATGGAGAAGTCGAAGAAGTCGCTCAGCGCGAGTCCCGTGATGCCGTCCGGCCGCGGGCGCGCCGGGGCCAGGACGTTGAGGCCCTCGACGATGAGGACGTCGGGGCGGCGGACCACCACCTCGCGGCCCGGCACGATGTCGTAGGTGAGGTGCGAGTACGAGGGGGCGCGCACCTCGGCGGCACCGCTCTTGACCTCGCTGACGAAGCGCAGGAGCCGCCGGCGGTCGTAGGACTCGGGGAAGCCCTTGCGCTGCATGAGGCCACGCCGCTCGAGCTCCGCGTTCGGGTACAGGAAGCCGTCCGTGGTGATCAGCGCCACATCGGGAGTGTCCGGCCAGCGCCGCAGGAGCTCGCGCAGCACCCTCGCCGTCGTCGACTTGCCCACCGCCACGGAGCCGGCGACGCCGATCACGAAGGGCGTGCGCGTGGTGCTCTCCCCGAGGAACGTGTTGGTGGCCGCGTGGAGCTGGCCGGCCGCCGCCGTGTAGAGGTTCAGCAGGCGGGAGAGGGGGAGGTAGACCTCGCGCACCTCGTCGAGGTTCAGGGCATCACCCAGGCCGCGCAGCCGCTGGACGTCCTCGACGTTCAGGGGACTCCTGATCTCGTGGGACAGGCGCGACCACATCTGGCGGTCGAGTTCGACGAAGGGGGTGAAGGATTCGGCACCGATGGCCTGCTGCGTCCCCGTGCCTCTGTCACTCACCTGACGATTCTGCCCGGTGGCCTGCGCATTAACAAACACGGCCACCGGTACGCTAGGTGTCATGTGTGGAATCGTGGGATATGTAGGCCGGGACCGCGGCCAGGGAACATCGGCGCTCGACTCTGTCGCCCCGGCGTTCGATCAGGAATCGTCCGAAGCGCAGCACGGCGCGCTCGACGTCGTCATGGAGGGCCTCAGGCGCCTCGAGTACCGCGGGTACGATTCCGCCGGGGTGGCAGTGATCACCTCCGACGGCATCGAGTCCCGCAAGAAGGCGGGCAAGCTGACGAACCTCGTCGGGGAGCTGGCAGCGGACCCGCTGCCGCGCTCGCTGACCGGGATCGGGCACACGCGGTGGGCCACCCACGGCGGGCCGACCGACCAGAACGCGCACCCGCACCTCGCCGACGGCGACCGGCTCGCGCTCATCCACAACGGCATCATCGAGAACTACGCCGAGCTCAAGGCCGAGCTGACCGGTGAGGGCCTGACCTTCATCTCGGACACCGACACCGAGGTCGCCGCCGGGCTCGTGGGCCACCTGTACCGCGGGCTCGTCGAGAGCGGCGCCGAGGGCGACCTCCTGACCCTCGCCCTGCAGCAGGCGTGCCAGCGCCTCGAAGGGGCGTTCACGCTCCTCGCCATCCACCAGGACCAGCCCGGCGTCGTCGCCGCCGGCCGCCGCAACTCACCGCTCGTGGTGGGGCTCGGCGACGGGGAGAACTTCCTCGGGTCCGACGTCTCCGGCTTCATCGACTTCACGCGCCGCGCCGTCGAGCTCGGCCAGGACCAGATCGTCACCATCACGCCCGACGACGTCACCATCACCGACTTCTTCGGCGCCCCCGCCGAGGGCACGGAGTTCCACGTCAGCTGGGACGCCGCCGCCGCCGAGAAGGGCGGCTTCGACTCCTTCATGGAGAAGGAGATCCACGACCAGCCCGACGCCGTCGGTCAGACCCTCCTCGGCCGTTCCGACGTCGGCGGCAACCTGATGCTCGACGAACTGCGCATCGACGAGACGATCCTGCGCTCGGTCGACAAGATCGTGGTCCTCGCCTGCGGCACGTCGGCCTACGCGGGCCAGGTGGCCAAGTACGCCATCGAGCACTGGTGCCGCATCCCCACCGAGGTGGAGCTGTCCCACGAGTTCCGCTACCGCGACCCGATCGTGAACGAGAAGACCCTCGTGGTCGCGATCTCCCAGTCCGGCGAGACCATGGACACCCTCATGGCGGTCCGCTACGCCCGGGAGCAGGGCGCCAAGGTCGTGGCGATCTGTAACACCAACGGCTCCACGATCCCGCGGGAGTCGGACGCCGTGCTGTACACGCACGCCGGCCCGGAGATCGCCGTCGCCTCGACGAAGGCCTTCCTCGCGCAGATCACCGCCGCGTACCTGCTGGGCCTGTACCTCGCCCAGCTGCGCGGCAACAAGTACCGCGACGAGATCGCCGACGTCCTCACGGACCTCTCGACCATCCCGGCCAAGATCCAGTCCATCCTCGACGACGCCGACAAGATCAAGCAGCTCGGCGCGGACATGGCCAATGCCAAGTCGGTGCTGTTCCTCGGCCGCCACGTGGGCTTCCCCGTGGCGATGGAGGGGGCCCTGAAACTCAAGGAACTGGCCTACATCCACGCCGAGGGCTTCGCCGCGGGCGAGCTCAAGCACGGCCCGATCGCCCTGATCGAGGAGGGCCAGCCGGTCGTCGTGGTGATGCCGTCCCCGAACGGCCGCGACTCCCTGCATGCCAAGGTGGTGTCCAACGTCCAGGAGATCCGCGCACGCGGCGCCGTGACGATCGTCATCGCGGAGGAGGGCGACACCTCGGTCGAGGCGTACTCGGAGCACGTGTTCTATGTGCCGGAGTCCCCGACGCTGCTCGCCCCGCTGCTGACCACGGTGCCGCTGCAGATCTTCGCGCTGGCCCTCGCCAGTGCCAAGGGCTACGACGTCGACCAGCCCCGCAACCTGGCGAAGTCGGTCACGGTTGAGTAGTCCCCTCCCGGTGCCGCCGCGGATCTCCGCGGCGGCACCCGGCCGGGTGCGGGCGTGATCGTCGGCATCGGCGTCGACGTCGTTGACGTGGAACGCTTCCGGCAGCAGCTCGAACGCACCCCGGCGCTCCTCGAGCGGCTGTTCGTGCCCGCCGAGCGCCACCTGAACACCCGGTCCCTCGCCGCCCGCTTCGCGGCCAAGGAGGCCGTCGCGAAGGCGGTCGGTGCCCCGGTGGGCATGAACTGGCAGCACTGCACCATCGCGGTCGACGAGACCGGCGCGCCGTCCGTGGTCGTCGACGGGACCGTGGCCGAGGTCGCGCGCGCCCGGGGCGTCCGGACGTGGCATCTGTCCATCAGCCACGACGGCGGCCTCGCCACCGCCATGGTCGTGGCCGAGGGCGTCCCAGCGGCAGGTCAACAATAGTAACCTTGCTGATTATCGCCCGGCTTACCGCTAAGCTCGACCATATGCTCGAAGCATTCTCCTCCGGTGACATCCGCTCCGCGGAGGCACCACTCCTCGACGCCGGCCACGGTGACGCCCTGATGCAGCGGGCTGCCCACGGCCTGTTCGGCGTGGTCCTCGGACTCCTGCGCGACGCCGGCCGCGGCACCTACGGCGCCACCGCCGTCGTGCTGGCCGGGAGCGGGAACAACGGCGCGGACGCGCTGTACGCGGGGGAGCGGCTCCTGCGCCGCGGTGTCGGGGCCACGGCGGTCCTCATGGCGGACCGCGTCCACGACGCGGCGCTGGAGGCCTTCACGCGCGCCGGCGGGACGAGCGTCCGGCTGGCCGACGCCGCGGACATCGCCGCGCTGGCCGCCCATGCGGCCGCCGCCGACATCCTCCTCGACGGGATCCTCGGCACCGGTGCCCGCGGCGGCCTGCGCGGGACCTCCGCGGACTTCGTCCGGGCCTTCGACGCGGCGGCCGGTCCGCGCACCGCCCGGTCCACGATCGTCGTCGCCTGCGACGTGCCGAGCGGCATCGGCGTGGACACCGGCCGTGTGGACGGGCCCGTCCTCGCCGCGGATGCGACCGTCACCTTCGGGGCCGCGAAGCCCGGCCTCCTGATCGGCGCCGGCGCCGTGGCGGCCGGCGAGCTGAACGTGGTCGCCATCGGCCTCGATCTCTCCGGGTTCACGCCGGCCGCACGCAGCCTCCAGGGCTCCGACGCCGCAGCCCTCCTCCGCCTGCCCGGCGCACACGACCAGAAGTACTCCCGCGGGGTGCTCGGCGTCGCCGCGGGTTCCGCGCTCTACCCGGGAGCGGCCGCCCTCGCCGTCGGGGCAGCATTGGCGACCGGCGTCGGGATGGTGCGCTACCTCGGGCCCGAGGCCGTGGCAGCGCTGGTCCACCAGCGGAACCCCGAGGTGGTGGCGTCGACGGGATCGATCGCCGAGGCGCAATCGCAGGCCTGGCTCGTGGGCCCCGGCGCCGTGGACGACGACGACCAGCGCCGGCGGGCCATCGACGCCATGGCGTCGGGACTGCCCGTCGTCGTGGACGCGGGAGCGCTCGCCGCGGTGCCCGACCGCGTGGGACCGCAGGTCATCCTCACGCCGCATGCGGGGGAGCTGCGCGAGCTGCTCGCAGCCCGCGGTGTCGACGTCGAGCGGGCCGACATCGAGGCGGAACCCGCGCACTTCGCGCTGCGTGCCGCCGAGAGCACGGGCGCCACGGTGCTGCTCAAGGGGTACACGACCGTCGTCGCCGCACCCTCCGGTGCCCTGTTCGTCCAGGCCGACGCGACGCCGTGGCTCTCCACCGCAGGGTCCGGGGACACGCTCGCCGGCATCCTCGGCGCGCTCACGGCGACGCTCGCCGAGGACGACGGCGCGGCGGACCGCGTCGGCGTGGCGCCCACAGACCTCTGGGCGGCGATCGCCGCGGCAGGAGCCCTGATCCACGGACGGGCCGGGCAGCTCGCTGCCCGCTCCGGACCCGTGGTGGTCTCCGGCCTGCCCGGACCCATCCGCGCCGTGGTCGCGGACCTCGTGGAGGAGCGTCGCCTAGCCGCAACTACGTAAGGCGACCGACGCAGTCAACCGCGCGGACATCCGAATGCGCTATGCATGAAGCAGGCACGCGGGGCATCCCCCGACGCCTGCGAGCAACACCGTGACCGCCCATGGAGGCGGCCACGGCAGAAGATACAAGGAGAACTCATGGAACTATGGCCCGGCGACGCGTATCCCCTGGGAGCCACCTACGATGGCACCGGAACGAACTTCGCGCTCTACAGCGAGGTCGCCGACCTCGTTGTCCTCTGCCTCTTCGACGACGACGGCACCGAGACGCGCATCGAGCTCAAGGAGGTCGACGGCTACGTCTGGCACGGGTACCTCCCGCAGGTCTCCCCCGGGCAGAAGTACGGCTACCGGGTCCACGGCCCGCACAACCCGGCCGAGGGACACCGCTGCAACCCCAACAAGCTCCTCCTCGACCCCTACGCGAAGGCCATCTCCGGCGATCTCGACTGGGACCAGGCGCTGTTCGGCTACAACTTCGGCGACGAGCACTCCGTCAACAACGAGGACTCCGCGGCGCACATGATGCTCGGCGTCGTCGTCAACCCGTTCTTCAACTGGGACGGCGACCGCATGCCGCGGACGCCCTACCACCAGTCCGTCATCTACGAGGCGCACGTCAAGGGCCTCACGCAGCTGCACCCGGACATCCCCGAGGAGCAGCGCGGCACCTACGCCGGCATCGCCCACCCGTCGGTGATCGCCCACCTGCAGAAGCTCGGCGTCACGGCGATCGAGCTCATGCCCGTGCACCAGTTCGTCAACGACAGCACGCTCCAGGAGAAGGGCCTCTCGAACTACTGGGGCTACAACACCATCGGCTTCTTCGCGCCGCACAACAAGTACAACTCCTCCGGCGACCAGGGCGAGCAGGTCCAGGAGTTCAAGGCCATGGTGCGCGAACTGCACCTGGCGGGCATCGAGGTCATCCTCGACGTGGTGTACAACCACACCGCCGAGGGAAACCACATGGGCCCCACCATCTCCATGCGTGGCATCGACAACGCGTCCTACTACCGCCTGGTGGAGGACGACAAGCAGTACTACATGGACACCACGGGTACCGGCAACTCCCTCAACGTCGGGAACCCGCACTCCCTGCAGCTGCTCATGGACTCCCTGCGCTACTGGGTCACCGAGATGCACGTCGACGGCTTCCGCTTCGACCTGGCCTCCGCCCTGGCCCGCGAGTTCTACGAGGTGGACCGGCTGTCGGCCTTCTTCGAACTCGTGCAGCAGGACCCGGTGGTCTCGCAGGTCAAGCTCATCGCCGAGCCCTGGGACGTCGGACCCGGCGGCTACCAGGTGGGCAATTTCCCGCCGCAGTGGACGGAGTGGAACGGCAAGTACCGCGACACGGTCCGTGACTTCTGGCGCGGCGAGCCCTCCAGCATCGGCGAGTTCGCCTCCCGCCTGACGGGCTCCGCGGACCTCTACGAGCACAGCATGCGCCGCCCCGTCGCGTCGATCAACTTCGTCACGGCCCACGACGGCTTCACGCTGCGCGACCTCGTGTCCTACAACGAGAAGCACAACGAGGCCAACGGCGAGGACAACAACGACGGCGAATCGCACAACAGGTCGTGGAACGGCGGGGCCGAAGGCCCCACGGACGACCCCGAGGTCCTCGCGATCCGTGCCCGCCAGCAGCGGAACTACATCGCGACACTCCTGCTCTCGCAGGGCGTGCCGATGCTGCTGCACGGCGACGAGCTCGGCCGGACGCAGGACGGCAACAACAACACCTACTGCCAGGACTCCGAGATCAGCTGGGTGCACTGGGACAAGATGGACCAGCCACTGCTCGAGTTCACGGCGGCCGTCAACCGTCTCCGCTCCGAGCACCCCACCTTCCGCCGTCGCCGGTTCTTCGACGGGCGCCCCGTGCGCCGCGGCGAGGGCGAGGCGCTGCCGGACATCGTGTGGCTCGACACCACGGGCGAGCTCATGGCCCCCGAGGACTGGGACAGCGGCTTCGGCCGCTCGATCGGCGTCTTCCTCAACGGCCACGGCATCCAGGGGCGTGACGCCCGCGGCCAGCGGATCGTCGACGCCAACTTCCTGCTGTACTTCAACGCGCACGACGAGGCCGTGGACTTCACCATCCCGTCCGACGAGTACGGCACCTCGTGGGACGAAGTGATCGACACGGCCGGCAAGTACGCCGACACCGCGTCCATCCCGGCCGGCGCCACCGTCTCGGTCGAAGCGAAGTCCATGGTGGTCCTGCGGGTCCACACCGTGGTCGAGGACCTCGACCACTCGGTCGCGGCGTCCCTGGCCATCCTCGCCAACGAGGTCACCGCCAAGACCGGCACCCCCTAGCACGACCCCGACAGGTACACCCAACCCCACCGTCCCAGGAGGACCCCCCACGTGTTGACACCGAAATCGACCTACCGGCTGCAGATCCGGAGCGAGTTCGACCTGCATCGGGCCGCGGCCCTGGTGCCGTACCTGCACGACCTGGGGGTGGACTGGGTGTACCTGTCGCCGATCCTCACGGCGGAGAAGGGGTCCGGGCACGGCTACGACGTCACGGACCCCGCCACCGTGGACCCCGACCGCGGCGGTCCGGACGGCCTCGCTGCCCTCAGTGAGGCCGCCCGGGCGGCGGGACTGGGCGTGCTCGTCGACATCGTGCCCAACCACATGGGCATCGAGACCCCCGCCGACAACGCATGGTGGTGGCAGCTCCTGGCGGAGGGTCGCGGCTCGCGCATGGCGGAGGCGTTCGACGTCGACTGGGACGCCAACGGCGGGCGCATCCGCGTCCCGGTCCTCGGCGACGGCGACGACGAGCTGGACCGGCTCGCGGTCGTCGACGGCGAACTGCGCTACTACGACAACCGGTTCCCCATCGCGGAGGGCACGGCCCACCCCGGTGACACGGGGGCGGAGGTCCACGCCCGCCAGCACTACGAACTGGTGAACTGGCGTCGCGCCGATGCGGAGCTCAACTACCGGCGGTTCTTCGGCGTGAACACCCTCGCGGGCCTGCGCGTCGAGGTGCCGTGGGTGTTCCAGGAGAGCCACAGCGAGGTGAAGCGGTGGTTCGACGAGGGGCTCGTCGACGGCCTGCGCATCGACCACCCCGACGGTCTCGCCGATCCGAAGGGCTACCTCGAGGACCTCCGCACCCTGACCGGCGGTGCCTACGTCCTCGTGGAGAAGATCCTCGAGCCGGGGGAGAAGCTCCCCACCGACTGGGCGACCGAGGGAACCACCGGGTACGACGCCCTCGCGGACATCGACCGGCTGTTCACCGACCCGGCAGGGGAGCACGAGCTCACGCAGTCCGTGCCGGTGGCGCCGTTCCACGAGATGATCCACGGGACCAAGCGCGGCATCGCCGACGGCATCCTCCGCTCCGAGGTGCTGCGGCTCGCGCGGCTCGTCCCCGCGTCTGCGGGCCTGGACGCCGACGCCGCGGCCGACGCGATCGCCGAACTCCTGACCTGCTTCCCCGTGTACCGCAGCTACCTCCCCGGCGGTGCCGAGTACCTCGCGGACGCCGTGCGGGACGCCCAGGTGCGCCGCCCCGACCTCGCGGACACCCTCGCCGCGCTCCACCCGCTCCTGAACCCGTTCCTCGAGGGTCCGGGGGAGCTCACCGAACTGGCCCGGCGCTTCCAGCAGACCTCCGGCATGGTGATGGCCAAGGGCGTGGAGGACACCGCGTTCTACCGGTACTCCCGGCTCGTCTCGCTGAACGAGGTCGGGGCCGACCCGTCCATCTTCTCCATCGATCCGCTGGAACTGCACCGCCGCCTGCTCGAACGGCAGGCCGAGAGCCCGCTGGCCATGACGACCCTCAGCACGCACGACACCAAGCGCAGCGAGGACACGCGGTCACGCATCTCCGTCCTGTCGGAGCTCGCGGGTGAGTGGACGGGCCTCCTCGGCCGGCTCGAGGAGCTCGCCCCCATCAAGGACCCGACGTTCGCGCCCCTGCTGTGGCAGTCGCTCATCGGGGCCTGGCCGCTCAGCAGGGAACGGGCCCACGCCTACGCCGAGAAGGCATCGCGCGAGGCCGATTCCAGCACCCACTGGACCGCGCCGGACGAAGGGTTCGAACGCGGCATGCACGACGCCGTCGACGCCGCCTTCGACGACGCCGCCGTGGTGTCGCTGATCTCGGGTCTCGTCGACCGGATCCAGCAGGCCGGCTGGTCCAACTCGATCGGCCTGAAGCTGCTCCAGCTCACCATGCCGGGGGTTCCGGACATCTACCAGGGGACCGAGTTCTGGGACACGTCCCTCGTGGACCCCGACAACCGCCGCGAGGTGGACTACGACGCGCGCCGGCAGGTACTGACGGACATCGACTTCGGTGCGCTGCCCCCGGTGGGTGAGGACGCCCACGCGAAGCTGCTCGTCGTCACCCGCGCCCTCAAGCTGCGCCGCGACCGCCCCGAGCTGTTCACCGGCTACACGGCGATCACGTCCTCGGGTGAGGCAGCGGACCACGTCTTCGCGTTCGACCGCGGAGGGGCGGTCACCCTGATCACGCGCCTGCCCTACACGCTCGCGCAGGGCGAGGGCTGGGGCGACACCACGCTCGAGCTCCCCGAGGGCCGCTACACCTGCGCCCTCACCGGCGCCTCGGTGAGCGGCGGGACCGTCAGGGCGGCCGACCTCTTCTCCACCTTCCCTGCAGCACTACTGGTCCAGGAGGACGCAGCATGAGTTCGCCATTCGAGGTCTGGGCGCCCCGCGCCGCGTCCCTCACCCTCGTCGCAGACGGCGCCCGCTACCCGATGACGCAGGGTGGAGGCGGCTGGTGGCATGCCCCGGAGGCGACGGCCACCGGGGACGTGTCCTACGGCTACCTCGTCGACGGCTCCGAGACGCCCGTGCCCGACCCCCGGTCGCGGCGCCAGCCCGACGGCGTGCACGGACTCTCGCGGACGTTCGACGCCGCAGCGCACCAGTGGCAGGACGGATCGTGGCGGTCCCCGGGGATGAACGGCGGCGTCATCTACGAGATGCACCTCGGCACGTTCACCCCCGAGGGAACCCTCGACGCCGCCATCGGCAAGCTCGGCCACCTGGTGGACCTCGGCGTCCAGTACGTGGAACTGCTGCCCGTCAACGCGTTCAACGGCACGCACAACTGGGGCTACGACGGCGTCCTCTGGTATGCGGTGCAGGAGACGTACGGCGGGCCCGCCGCCTACCAGCGCTTCGTCGACGCCGCACACCAGCTGGGACTGGGCGTCATCCAGGACGTCGTCCACAACCACCTCGGCCCCAGCGGCAACTACCTCGGGCTCTTCGGCCCCTACCTCACCGAGGGCCAGTCCACCTCGTGGGGCGACTCCCTGAACCTCGACGGCCCGCAGTCGGACGAGGTCCGGAACTACGTCGTCGAGAACCTGCTCATGTGGTTCAGGGACTACCACGTGGACGGACTGCGCCTCGATGCAGTGCATGCGCTCCACGACGAGCGCGCGGTGCACATCCTCGAGGAGTTCGCGGCCCGCACGGACGAGTGCGCGGCGGAGCTCGGCAAGCCCCTGTTCCTCATCGCCGAATCGGACCTCAACGATCCGCGCCTGATCCAGGCCCGCGACGTCGGCGGCTACGGCCTCGCCGGGCAGTGGAGCGACGACTTCCACCACGCGGTGCACGTCAACCTGACGCGGGAGACCGAGGGCTACTATCTCGACTTCGACTCGGTGGGCGCGCTCGCCAAGGTCCTCGAAAAGGGCTTCTTCCACAACGGGACCTATTCGTCCTTCAGGGAACGTCACCACGGCCGCGAGATCGATCCGGCCGGGGTCAGCCCCCTGCAGCTCGTGGTCGCGACCCAGAACCACGACCAGATCGGCAACAGGGCCGCCGGCGACCGCATCAGCGCCACGCTGAACCCGGCGCAGCTCGCCCAGGCCGCCGTGCTGAACATCCTCGGCCCGTTCACGCCGATGCTGTTCATGGGCGAGGAGTACGGGGCGTCGACGCCGTGGCCGTTCTTCACCTCCCACCCGGAGCCGGAGCTCGGCAAGGCCACCGCGGAAGGGCGGCTCAGGGAGTTCGAGCGCATGGGCTGGCGCCCGGAGGACGTCCCCAACCCGCAGGACCCGGCGACCTTCGCCTCGGCCAAGCTGGACTGGACGGAAGCGGGGCAGGGACACCACGCCGAACTGCTGTCCACCTATCGTGAGCTCATCCGCCTGCGCCGGTCACGACCGGAACTGCGCGACCCCGACTTCGGCAGCATCTCCGTGGACTACGACGAGGACAGCCGCTGGATCGTCCTGCGCCGGGGCAGCACCGCCGTCATGCTCAACCTGAGCGACACGCTGGTGACCGTCCCGGTGGGCGGCAGCACCGCGGAGGTCCTGCTGTCCACGGTCGACGGCGTCGGGCTGCTGGCCGACACCGTACAGCTGCCGGCCCACGCCTCCCTGGTCGTCGACCTGGGCTGAGCCTGGATCAGGACTCTGCAAGGGTTTCGACAGGAGTGGGGGTCCACCGGCCGAAGGGTCGGTGGACTCCGGCATACTGGCTGGAGATTCTTCCACCCGGGAGGCGAACCCCCTGAGCGTCCGGAGACGGGACCGGGAAGAACGAGGCGGCAGGAACACCATGACCCTGGACATCACCACACTGCGGGTTGCCTTCGGCGCCGTCGCGATCACCCTGCTGGTGCTGTTCTACACCGTGGCGTTCCGCCAGACCCGCTCCGCCTACAGTGCGTGGTGGTGTGCAGCGATCCTGTTCTTCTGCATCGGGTCCTCCATCCACCTGCTCGACGGCACCCACCACCAGGTCTGGGCCAACCCCGCGGCCAACACCCTGTCGGTCATGGGAACGGTCAGCGTGTGGGCCGGGGCGCGGACCCTGCGGACCGGCAGACCCCGCCGGCTGCAACTCGCGGCGGCGCCGCTGCTGACGCTGCTGGCCTCGGTGGTCGACAGCCCGGCGACGAACTCGTGGTCCGGCGGAGCGGTGTTCCTCGGCATGATGGCCCTGACGATCGGACTCGCCTCGTGGGAGCTGTGGCACCTGCCCAGCAGCTACAGCAGGGTGCAGGCGCCGCTCGCGGTCGCCTCCGGGGCCGTCGCGGTGCTCTACCTGGCCCGGTGCATCGCGTTCGTCGTGGGAGGCTCGGACGGCTACGTGTTCACCACCTTCTTCGATTCGAGCATCACGGCGCTGGTCACCCTGGTCCTTCTCGTCATCGTGTCCTTCAGCGCGGCCGCGCTCAGCGCCGAGCAGATCGCGGCCGACCTGCGGACGCGCGCCGACCGGGATGCCCTGACCGGACTGCTCAACCGCGCCGGCTTCCTCGACCTCGCGCACCTGCACGTGGACCGGCTGGCGCGGACGGAACGGCCGGGGGCGCTCATCCTCGCCGACCTCGACTTCTTCAAGGCGATCAACGACACCCACGGCCATGCCGCGGGTGACAGTGTGCTGAAGGCGTTCGCGCAGGCGTGTTCGGAGACGGTCCGGATCACGGACCTCGTGGGACGTTACGGAGGCGAGGAGTTCATCTTCCTGCTGCCCGGCGCCTCGGTCTCCAGGACCGAGGACATCACCCGCGACGTGAGTCTGGCGCTGCGCGTGCAACCCACGCCGGGTGGCTTCGTGATGCCGACGGTGAGCTACGGCATCTCCTCGATCGAAGCATCCGGCTACGACCTCGAGGCGGCGATCGCCGCGGCCGATCGGGCGCTGTACACGGCGAAGGCCGGGGGGCGGGACAGATCCGTCCAGGCCGTCGGCTCGGCGGACCGGCGGCACGGGACCTCCCCGGAATCTCCCGACGACAACGTCAGGGTCTGAACCGGGCCTCCGGCGGACGATCACGCCCGGGTGTCGGTGCGCTGGCACGAGCACTACAGTGAGCACAGCGCTGCCCGTGCCGGTCGTGGTCCCACTGCCAGAAAGGTGTCAATGATGAGCGAGGATTCCATGGTGGACCGGGGCATGCCGTCGTCCCATCACGGCGGCGGTGAGCGGGTGCGTGATCTCGCCACGGAACTGGCGGAGCTCGCCAGGGTGCTGCAGCAGGAACCGGACTCGGACGCGATCCTGAGCGGGTTCGTGCACGCGGCCATCGACCTGATCCCGGGGGTCGACGAGGGTTCCGTCAGTGTCGTCCTGGGACGCAGGGACGTCGGGTCCCGTGCCCCGTCCGGGGACCTGCCCGCGCGGATCGACGCGCTGCAGGTGGAGACCGGCCAGGGTCCGTGCCTGGAGGCGGCGTACGAGCACCGGACGGTGCGGGTCTCGGACATGGCGCACGAGCAGCGGTGGCCGCTGTTCGCCCGGCGCGCCACGGAGGCCGGCGCCCGGGGGATGCTGTCCATCCAGCTGTGGGTGCAGGGCGATGACCTCGGCGCCCTGAATCTGTACTCGTACGAGGCGGACGCGTTCACGGACGAGTCGGAGAACGTGGGCCTGCTGGTCGCCTCCCATGCGGCGGTGGCGTTCGCCGAAGCCGAGAAGACCCGGCAGCTCCATGAGGCGGTGGACTCCCGGGACGTGATCGGCCAGGCCAAGGGCATCCTGATGGAACGCCACAAGATCACCGGTGAGCAGGCGTTCATCGTGCTGTCCATGGCCAGCCAGCGCACGCACCTGAAGCTCTGGAGCGTCGCCGATCACCTCATCAGCAGCGGCGACCTCCCCAGCAGGAAGAACGCTCAGTAGCAGTTCGTTCCCCCTACTCCCTTTCCGCACACCCTTTCCGCCCGGTACGGCGTGCGGAAACGGCCTGTCGCGTGGCAGATCCGCTTCGGGCCGTGTGTGTCCTAGGGTGGACGGGACCAGTGAGGGGGAGTCCGCATGGCCTGCAACGGCTGCACGACATCATCGAAGCTCGACTTCGAATTCAGCATGGCCTTCCAGCCGATCTACGACGCCGTCGACGATCGCGTCTGGGGCTACGAGGCGCTGGTGAGAGGCCTGGCGGGCGAGGGTGCTTTCGAGGTCCTGTCGAGGATCTCGCCCGAGCAGAAGTACCGCTTCGACCAGGACTGTCGCATCAAGGCGATCGAGCTGGCGTCACGCCTGTTCCCGGCGGACGAAGAGGTGAAGCTGTCGATCAACTTCATGCCCAATGCGGTCTACGAACCGGCCGCCTGCCTCCGTGCGACACTGCTCGCGGCCAGGCGATGCAGTTTCCCGACGTCGTCGATCATGTTCGAGTTCACGGAGAACGAGGAGGTCGCGGACACCGCCCACCTCACGAACATCATCACCGAGTACCGCAAGCACGGTTTCACCACCGCCATCGACGATTTCGGTGCCGGCCATGCAGGACTGGGGCTCCTGGTCGAGTTCCAGCCCGATCTGATCAAGATCGACATGCTGCTCGTCCGGGGGATCGACAGCAGCCTGGCCCGCCAGGCCGTCGTCGCCGGCATCGTGGGCATCGCCGAGGACCTCGGCATCACGGTGCTCGCAGAGGGGATCGAGACCGAAGCGGAGTTCGTGTTCCTGAAGGAAAGGGGCATCCGCCTGTTCCAGGGCTACTGGTTCGCGAAGCCGGCCTTCGAGGAACTCCCGCAGGTGCGCATCGGATCTGCTCCGACGATCAGCGCCGTCGCCTAGCCGTAGTCCGCAGCGACCGTGGGGCGCCGGGAATCCCGGCCGCCGGGTGGCCGGCGACACCACGTGCTCCTGCGCCGTGCGGGAGGACTCACCTAGGATGAGGCAATGACCTATCACCCTGCCGAGAGCCGCTATGAATCGATGCCGTACCGCCGGGTGGGGGTGAGCGGGCTGCAGCTGCCCGCGGTGTCCCTGGGGTTGTGGCACAACTTCGGGGACGACAAGGCGTTCGGGACGCAGCGGGACATCCTGCGGCGGGCGTTCGACCTCGGCGTGACCCATTTCGACCTGGCGAACAACTACGGCCCGCCGTACGGGAGCGCGGAGACGAACTTCGGCCGGCACCTGAAGGATGATTTCCGGCCGTTCCGGGACGAGCTCGTGATCTCCACGAAGGCCGGCTACGACATGTGGCCGGGCCCCTACGGCAATTTCGGGTCGCGGAAGTATCTGCTGGCGAGCCTGGACCAGTCGCTGGAACGGATGGGCCTGGAGTACGTGGACATCTTCTACAGTCACCGCCCCGATCCGGACACCCCGCTGGAGGAGACGATGGGGGCGCTGGACACGGCGGTGCGCTCGGGACGGGCCCTGTATGCGGGGATCTCCTCGTACTCGCCGGAGCGGACCCTGGAGGCCGCGGCGATCCTGCGGGATCTGGGGACGCCGCTGCTGATCCACCAGCCCTCGTATTCGATGCTGAACCGGTGGACGGAGAACGGGACGCCGAATCTGTTCGAGGCCCTGGAGCAGGTCGGGGCGGGCTCGATCGCGTTCTCCCCGCTGGCGCAGGGCCTGCTGACCAGCCGGTACCTGGACGGGGTGCCCGAGGACTCGCGGGCCGCGGCGGGGAAGTCGCTGGACCAGGGCCAGCTCAGTGCGGAGAACCTGGACCGGATCCGGGGCCTGAACCGCATCGCGGAGGGTCGTGGGCAGTCGCTGGCGCAGCTGGCGATCGCCTGGATCCTGCGGGACCAGTCCAAGGGCACCCCGGTGACGTCGGCGCTGATCGGGGCCTCCAGCGTCCGCCAGCTCGAGGACAGCCTCGCCGCGGTCGAGCGCCTGGACTTCACGGCCGAGGAGCTTCACGCCATCGACGAGTACGCCGTCGAGTCCGACATCAACCTCTGGGCCAACGCCCTCAAGGCCTGATGCTGCAGTTCCGGATGGCCGTCCCGGAGGACTGGCCAGCCATCTGGGACATCCTGCGACCGGTGGCCAGGGCCGGGGAGACGTACTGCTGGGTCCCTTCGATGGACGAGGCGGCGGGGCGGCGCGAGTGGCTGCCGGGGCCCTCCGGGGCCGATCGGACGCTCACGGTCTTCGTCGCGGTGGACGGTGACTCCGACCGGGTGGTCGGCACCGCCCAACTCCACGCCAACCGGGGTGGGAACGGCGCCCACGTCGCGAACGCCTCCTTCCTGGTCGCGGCCGACGCCGGCGGGCGGGGTGTGGGCCGGGCCCTGGCCGGTCACGTACTCGGGGAGGCGCGGGCGGCGGGCTACACGGCGATGCAGTTCAACGCCGTCGTCCAGACGAACGAACGGGCCGTCGCCCTCTGGGTCTCGCTGGGCTTCGCGATCGTCGGCACCGTCCCGGGCGCCTTCCTCCATCCCACGGCCGGACCGACGGGCCTCCACATCATGCACCGCTTCCTGTAGGGGCAGGGCGGACGCCGGGACACAATGGGGCGATGACCAACGAATCAGCCGTCCACGATCCACTCCTCGGCGTCTGGGCGACGCTCGGGGAGCCCCGCCTGACCACCGAACTGGCGCGGTCGGGCGTGGGGTGGGTGGCCCTCGACCTCCAGCACGGGCACTTCGACGACCGGTCGGTCAGGGACGCCCTCGGGCGCCGGGCGGCGGACACCGCCCCCATGCTCGTCCGGGTCGCGGCCAACGACGCCGCACTGATCGGCCGCGCGCTGGACGCCGGAGCGGACGGCGTCGTCGTCCCGCTCGTCAACGGCGTCGCCGACGCCGAGGCCGCCGTGGCGGCCAGCCACTACCCGCCACGGGGCGCCCGCAGCTGGGGGCCCCTGCCGGGCAGCCGTGCCGTCCACGGCCCGGGGTCCGACGACGCACCCCACGCCGTGCCGCTCTGCGCCGTCATGATCGAGACCATGGCCGCGCTCGAGGCCGTCGAGGCGATCGCCGCCGTCCCCGGCGTGGACATGATCTTCGTCGGGCCGTTCGACCTCTCGCTCGCCCTCGGGCTGGACGTCGACGAACTCCTGTCCTCCCCGGAGGACGATGCACCGCTCCGCCGGATCGCCCGCACCTGCAGGCAGGCCGGGATCCGGGCCGGCGCGTACGCGGGCTCCTCCGGGCGGGCGGCGCTGCTGGCGGCGGCCGGCTTCGACTGGATCGCCGCGGCGACGGACACGGGCCTGCTCGCCCTGGGCGTCCAGGCCCTGCGTACGCAGGCGCGGACCGGTCGGCCGGATCAGTCCGACCAGGACGCCTTCAGCTCGGGGAACGCCTCCTCGTAACCCGCGAGCACGCGGGTGGCGGCGTGGAAGGAGTCCACGAGGGGATGCCCCGCGAAGGCCCGCAGGGCGGCATCGCGATCCCGGTGGACGGCGGCGCGGACGGTGTCCTGCTCGACGGCCTTCACCGCCGCCATGAGCCCCAGCTGGTGGGGTGACAGCGGGGCCGCCGGCAGCGGGCGCGCGCCGTCGGCGTCCACCACGGACGGCACCTCGACGACGGCGTCCGCGGGCAGCGCGCCGACGGTCGCACCGTTGCGGACGTTGAGGATCAGCTCCGCCCGGTGTCCGGTGAGCAGCGAGCGCATGACCTGCAGGGCCACGCGCTCGTAGCCGCCTCCCGCGAGGTCCGCCTCGTCGCGCTCCTCCTCCGCCGTCCGGGCCTCGGCCAGATAGCCGGACTCCCGCTCGCGCCGGGCGGCTTCCCAGACCGCGAGCGGGTCCCCGGCCGCGACGAGTCGGGGGAAGAGATCCGCCTGCTGGTCCCGGAGCGTCTCGCCGCGCGTCCTGTCCGCGGCGCCGATGGAGCGCAGGGCCTCGCGATGGAAGTAGTAGTAGAAGAGGTACTCGTTGGGCAGTGCGCCGAGGACCCGGGGGAGGTCCGGACCGAAGAGCCGGCCCTCCTCGAAGCTCGCCAGGCGCGGGGCGTCGGCGAGCAGCCCGGGGAGCCGGTCCGCGCCGCCGTCGTCGAGCCGGCGCAGCCAGCCCAGGTGGTTGAGACCCACGTAGTCCACGCCGGCCAGGGACCCGCGCAGGTCCACGCCCGCGGCGCGGGCCGCCCGGGTGACGAGGCCCGACGCCGAGTCGCAGATGCCGATCACCCGATGGCCCAGCACCGCCGAGAGCGCCTCGGTCACCATGCCCGCCGGATTGGTGAAGTTGATCAGCCAGGCGTCGGGGGAGAGGTCGCGCATGAGCGTGGCCACGCGCATCATGTCGGGGATGGACCGGAGTGCGTAGGAGATGCCGCCGGCTCCCACGGTCTCCTGGCCGAGCAGCCCGGAGGCCAGGGCGACGCGCTCGTCGAGGACGCGCCCGTCCGCCCCGCCGCTGCGCACGGCGGCGAACACGAGGTCGGCGCCCGGCAGCGCGTCCTCCAGCCGGGCCGCCACGCGGACCGGCGGCGCGGGCGCCGCCCCCGACGGCAGCGCCCCGAGCACCCGGGCGATGGCGTGGGCGCGGTCCGGCAGGCTGTCCACCAGGACGACGCGGGACACGAGTCCCGCGAACGGTGCCTGGGACAGCGCCCGGTACACCAGCGGCACGCGGAAGCCCCCGCCGCCCACGATGACGAGGGTCGCGCCGGTGCTCATCGGCCGCCGCGGAACAGGGCGCGCCGCAGCGCGTACACCTGCGCGCCGGCGAGTGCCAGGCCGATGACGACGCACGCCACGACCGGGACCGATGTCGTGTACGCGAGGACGAAGCCGAGCGAGACGGCGAAGACCACGGCCGCCACGCCGATCAGGAGGCGGGCTCCCAGGGGCAGCAGGGGTGCCGCTCCCCGTGCGGGCCGGGGGATGTCCGCGCCCCTGTCCGGGTCCGTGGGCCTGTCCGGGGTCATGCTGTCCCTGTCATGCCTCCAGCGTACGGAAGAAGGCCCGGAACCTCGCCCCTCGGGGTGATTTCGCACGGCAGTCGCTCCGGCGGACGGCCGGCCTCCCGCCGGACCAGTAAGGTGCCGTACATGGCCCAACAGCACCGCTTCGATCCACTGGCAGCCACGCGGGGTCCAGACGGGCCCGAGTTCGACCTGCTGCTCACCGGCCAGGTGTTCTTCGACATCGTCTTCACGGGGCTGGAGCAGCTTCCGGCGCCGGGCACCGAGGTCTGGACCGACGGCATGGGCTCCGGTCCGGGCGGGATCGCGAACCAGGCGATCGCCGCGAGCCGCCTCGGGCTGCGCACCACGCTCGCCGCCGCGTTCGGCGACGACGGCTACGGGCAGTTCAACTGGGACGTGCTGCAGGACCAGGAACACGTGGACCTGTCCAGGTCGCGCGTCTTCGGGCAGTGGCACTCCCCGGTCACGGTGTCCCTCTCCGTGCACCAGGACCGGTCCATGGTGACGCACGGCCACGCGGCGCCGCTGCGCGCCACCGAGCTCATCGGAGCGCCGCCCTCCTGCCGTGCCGCCGTCGTGGGCGTGGAGCAGGACATCGAACCGTGGGCGGAGACCGCAGCGGCCCGCGGCACGAAACTGTTCGGCGACGTGGGGTGGGACCCGGACGGGGAGTGGGCGCCCGAGACGCTCGCCACCCTCGACCACTTCTACTCGTTCATGCCGAACGCCGTCGAGGCCATGGCGTACACGCGCACGGACGATCCGTGGAAGGCGCTGTACTCGCTGGCCGACCGCGTGCCGGTCGCCGTCGTCACGGTGGGGCAGCACGGCGCGATCGCCATCGACTCGCTCACGGGGGAGGAGGAGTGGGTTCCGGCCCTTCCCGTGGCCGCCCACGACCCCACGGGGGCGGGCGACTGCTTCACCGCCGCCTTCGTCATGGCCGATCTGGCGGGATTCCCGCTCGCCGACCGGTTGGCGTTCGCCAATCTGTGCGCCTCGCTGTCCGTGCAGCACGTGGGCGGCTCGCTGGCGGCGCCCGGCTGGGGCGACATCGCGGACTGGTGGCACCGGGTCAGCGCGGGGCGCGACGGCATGCAGAAGCAGTGGCTGCGCCGCTACGCCTTCCTCGAGGACCTCGTGTCCGACGTCCCGGGCCAGGCATCGCGCAGGGCGACGGCGACGATCGCGCGGCATTCCGACGCCTCGCCGTCGGTCCGCCCCTGCGAGGGGGTCCGGGACGCGCCCCGCGCCCCGTGACCGGACCTCACACGCGGCCCGCCGTCGCCAGGAGCGGCGCCGCCCGGGGAGGCACGGCGTCCCCGGGCCGTGTCGCGCGTGCTGCGAGCCAGATCGCGAGGGCACCGAGGAGCGCACCGGCGGCGACGTCGACGACGTAGTGCCAGCCGAAGTAGACGGTGGCGAGGGCGGTGAGCAGCGTGTAGGCCCAGAGCGCCGCCTTGATCACGCGCGGCAGGCGGAGCAGGTGTGCCATGACGGCGGCCGTGAAGACGACCGAGACGTGCAGGGAGGCGAAGGCCGCGATGCCGTGCACCGACTGGGTGGCGTGGGGGTCGGCCAGGACCCGTACCCGGTTCCGGTAGAGGGACTCCTGGAGTGCGGTGACGGCCGTATCCGGCAGGTCCGCGAAGTGTTTCGGTTCGACGTAGATCGGGCCCAGGGAGGGCAGGGCGTAGTAGCTGAGCGCCCCGAGGATCCAGTTGAAGGACAGCGCGGTGACATACCAGGCGCCCTGCGAGAGCCTGCGCGACCAGACGAGCGCCGCGGCCACGGACACGGGCACGAAGACGAGGTAGGACACGTAGACGGCGGACAGGATGTGGGCGCTCGCCCCGGTGCCGAGGATCTGCTGGAGCACGTCACCGGGGTGGTCGCCGCCGAGGAGCCAGCGGTCGCTCGCCTGCAGGAGCGGGTCCGTCACCCGGTCACGGACGAACGGCAGGAAGCTCTTCATGTTGCGGTACGCGACGTACGCCAGGTAGAAGGTCAGCAGGCCCAGCGACGTCGCCAGCAGCCGGGGCACCGGCCAGCGCCGACGGATCTCGACGGCCGCCGCGCGCAGCACGTCCCCCCGGGCGGGCCGACTGCGCACCATGGAGGGGATCATGTCCGCCAGGATCAGCGCCACCAGGAGCAGGGGCAGGCGGACGTAGCTCGGGCCGAGGAAACCGTCGGGATCACGCAGCGGCAAGCCGAAGGCCACGGCCACGAAGGCTGTGAGCACGGCGAAGGCAGCCGCCACCGCGAAGGGGATGCGGAAGAGTCTGTAGGGGGCATGCCCCGTCATCAAGGGCGCGGACTTCATCAAACAGTTCTAATGCATTAAGGTGCCCTTCACCGAACCGGCACCCCGTTCACCTGGTGTTTGCTTTTCGTCGCAGGGCTGTTCAGCCGCGCCGCGCCGCGGCCTCGCCCAGCCACCGGGCGTACCGCGCCCACGGGTCCTCGACCCCCGCAGCGAGGTCGCGGACATGCTCCTCGAGGTCCTGGGACGCGGCGAACCACTCCGACCGGCCGAGGCGTGAGGCGGCGAACTCCTGGTGACGGCGGTACTCCAGAAGCCGGTCCCCCTGCTCGAACGCCAGCACCTCGTCATGCCACAGGCGGGCGAGCCGCTGCCGCGGATTCGCCGTCGTGCCGATCTTGATGCGGTCCCCGAACCGGAGGTAGTACACGATGTCCACGCGCGGCGGCGGCAGACCGTCGTCGAGGACGTCCCCGACCCGCCACTCGCAGGCCGCGCACACCCAGGCGGAGGGGTACCGGACCCCGAGGCGCGAGCCGCAGGCGCGGCATGCGCCGGGCAGGACGTCGGTCACGCCGTACTCGGCGGCCACCCAGTCGCCGATCACCGCAGCATGCGCGCGGCACACCGCGACGGGGGCTCCGCCCACGGCCCCACCGCACGGTCGTCCGTCCTCGCGGCGGAGTTCACAGGTGCGCTCGTCCCGCTCCGAATCGAACATGTCTTCGATTCTTCCGGTCGGCATCGCCGGGTGCAAGCCCACCGCCCACGCACCCGTCCGACGGCGGACGTGCAGGCGGAACTGGCAGAATGGGTCGGGTGACTTTCCCCGAACGCGCTGCAGAGATCGACCTCGATGCGCTGCGGCACAACATCCGCCACCTCCGCGACGTGGCGCACCCCGCGCGCGTGATGGCCGTCGTGAAGGCCGACGCCTACGGTCACGGGGCGCTCCCGGTGGCACGCGCCGCGCTCGAGGCGGGCGCCGCGTGGCTCGGCGTGGCCCACGTCAGCGAGGGCGTCGCCCTGAGGAAGGCCGGCATCGAGGCGCCCATCCTCGCCTGGCTGCACACCGTGCGGACCGACTTCACCGCCGGCGTGGAGCACGGACTGGACCTGGGGATCTCCGGGTGGGAGCTGGAGCACGTGGTCGCCGCCGCGCGCGAGCTCGAGCGCCCCGCCATCGTGCACCTGAAGATCGACACCGGGTTGGGCCGCAACGGCTGCCCGCCGGAGCAGTGGGAGGCCCTGCTCGGCCGCGCCGTCGCCCACCAGGAGGAAGGCCTGATCCGCGTGGTCGGGATCTTCTCCCACCTGGCCGTCGCCGACGAGCCCGCCCGGCCCGAGACCGACCTGCAGGTGCAGGCGTTCCGCGACGCCGTCGCCGTCGCCGAGACCGCAGGGATCGACGTCGAGGTGCGGCACCTCGCGAACACCCCCGCCACCTTCTCGCGGCCCGACTGCCATTTCGATCTGGTGCGCGTGGGCCTGGGCATCTACGGGCTCTCGCCCTTCGCCGACCAGGGGTCCGAGGACCTGGGGCTGCAGCCCGTCATGACGTTCAGCACCACGGTCGCGAACTGCAAGGAGGTGCCCGCGGGCCAGGGCGTCTCCTACGGGTACGCGTACCGCACCCGCAAGCCCACCACGCTGGGGCTCATCCCCGTCGGCTACGCGGACGGCGTCCCCCGCATCGCCACCGGGGCGCCGGTCCTGGTGGGCGGGCGCGTGTACCCCGTGGTGGGGCGGATCGCGATGGACCAGCTCGTCATCGACTTCGGCGCCACCGGCCTGGTGGACACCCCGGCGAGCCCGCTGGGCGAACGCGCCGTCCTGTTCGGCGGCCGGGACGCGCCGCCCGTCGAGGACTGGGCCGCCGCCGCGCAGACCATCAACTACGAGGTGGTCACCCGCATCAGCGACCGGGTGGAACGGGTGTACCTCGACGCACCCCGGGAGGGCAGCGATGAGTCCGGCTCCTGACTGGTCGGCGTCCTACGACGTCGGCTCGGCCACCGCGCTGCAGGCGCTCGCCGTCGGTCTCGCGCAGCACCTGCGGGCGGGGGACCTGCTGGTCCTCTCGGGTGAACTGGGCGCGGGCAAGACCACGTTCACCCAGGGGCTCGGGCGGGGCCTCGCCGTCGAGGGCCGCATCATCTCGCCCACCTTCGTGCTCGTCCGCCAGCACCGCTCGCGCAGCGGCCTGCCGGGCCTCGTCCATGTGGACGCCTACCGCCTCGAGAGCGCGGCCGCCGTCGACGACCTCGACCTCGAAGCCACCCTCGACGCCAACGTCACGGTCATCGAGTGGGGCGCCGGACGCGTGGAGCACCTGGCCGGCAGCTGGCTCCGCGTGGACATCACCCGGCCGCTCGGCGGCACCGGTCGGGGCGGGCCCGGCGCAGGCCTGGTCACGGACTTCGACGACGACGGCGAGGACGAGGTGCGCACCGTCACGCTCTCGGGCGCCGGTCCACGCTGGCGCGGCGGACCGCCGGCGCTGGCGCTCGACTAGGCTTGTCGGGTGCTTCTCCTCGCCCTCGACACCTCCGCCGCGGCCACCGTGGCGCTCCTGCACGACGACACCGTCGTCTGCCGGTTCGCCAGTGCTGACACGCGCTCGCACGCGGAGGTCCTCGCGCCCGCGGTGCACCGGATCCTGGCCGAGGCCGGGGTGACGGGGACCGAGCTCGACGCCGTCGTCGCCGGTGTCGGCCCTGGTCCGTTCACCGGACTGCGCGCCGGTCTCGTCACCGCCCGGACCCTCGGCTTCGTGTGGGACGTACCGCTGCACGGGGTCATGAGCCTGGACGCCCTGGCCTTCGACGCCGCCGCGGTTGGTGCGGTGCGGGCCGGCAGCGCGTTCCTCGCGGGCACGGATGCGCGCCGCGGCGAGGTGTACTGGGCGGCATACCGTGCGCCGTCGCAGCCCGGAGCCCTGCCCGAACTCCTCGACGGTCCCCACGTCGGGACCGCTTCCACCCTCCCCGCGGGGCAGCCGCTCGTCGGCCGCGCCGCAGGCCTGTACCCCGACGACGTCGACGGGGTGCCCGCCTTCGCGGCGTCGGACCCGGACGCCGCGTCCCTGGCACGCGTGGCCCGCCTGCGGCTGCTCGCCGGCGCGCCCCTGCGGGACACCTCGCCGCTCTACCTGCGGGAGTCGGACGCGCAGGTGCCCGGGCCGAGGAAGCGGGCGACGGCGTGAGCTTCCTGCTGCGGGACCTGACCTTCGAGGACATCGAGACGATCGGCCGGCTCGAGAACGAACTGTTCCCCACCGACGCCTGGCCGCTGGAGATGTTCTACACGGAGTTCTTCCAGTCGGACACACGGCGCTACCTCGTGGCCGAGGTGGACGGTGAGGCCGTCGGGTACGCGGGCCTCATGGTGATCCACGCGACGGCGGACATCCAGACCATCGGCGTCCTCCCGCGCTTCGAGGGTCGGGGCATCGGGCGGGCGCTGCTCACCGAGCTGCTCGAGGAGTCCCGCCGGCGCGGCGCCGACAACGTGATGCTGGAGGTCCGGGCGGACAACCCCCGCGCCCAGGCCCTGTACGTCCGGTTCGGTTTCCGCAAGATCCACACCCGGAAGAAGTACTACCGCGACGGCGTGGACGCCTGGGTGATGCGGCTGGTCCTGGCCGCGGACGACGGAGGAACACCATGACCACCGCCCCCCTGGTCCTCGGCATCGAGTCCTCCTGCGACGAGACCGGCATCGGCATCGTCCGCGGCACCGAACTGCTGGCCAACACCGTCTCCTCCTCGATGGACGAGCACGTCCGCTTCGGCGGCGTCATCCCGGAGATCGCCTCGCGCGCGCACCTCGAGGCCTTCGTCCCGACCCTCCGTGCTGCGCTCGACGACGCCGGCATGACGCTCGACGAGCTCGACGCCATCGCCGTCACCGCCGGCCCCGGACTCTCCGGCGCCCTCATGGTCGGCGTCTCCGCAGCGAAGGCGCTCGCCGTCGCCACCGGCAAACCGCTCTACGCCGTCAACCACCTCGTGGCGCACGTCGGGGTCGGCATGGTGGGCGGCACGTTCCGCGACGGCCTGCCGCCGAACCTCGGCGCGCTGCTCGTCTCGGGGGGACACACGGAGATCCTCCGCGTGGGCAACATCGCGCACGACGTCGAACTGCTCGGGTCCACGATCGACGACGCCGCGGGCGAGGCCTACGACAAGACGGCCCGGATCCTGGGCCTCGGATATCCCGGGGGCCCGGCCATCGACCGGCTGGCACGGCTGGGCGACCCGACGGCCATCCGCTTCCCGCGCGGTCTCTCGCAGCCCAAGTACATGGGCAGCGCGGAGGAGCCCGGGCCGCACCGCTACGACTGGTCCTTCAGCGGTCTCAAGACCGCCGTCGCCCGCTCGGTGGAGCAGTACGAGGCCGCAGGGCTGGAGGTACCGGTGGCGGACATCGCGGCGTCCTTCCAGGAGGCCGTGGTGGACATCATCACGTCGAAGGCCGTCCTCGCCTGCCGCGAGCACGGGATCACCCATCTGCTGCTGGGTGGGGGAGTGGCTGCCAACCGACGGCTCCGCGAGCTGACCGGTGAGCGGTGTGCTGCCGCCGGCATCATCCTGACGGTGCCCGCGCCGTCGCTGTGCACGGACAACGGCGCGATGGTCGCGGCGCTCGGAGCGCAGATCGTGATGGACGGAGGCAGTCCGAGCGGGATCGCGTTCGGGACCGACCCATCCCTCCCCGTCACGAGCATCATGCTCGCCGAGGGCTAGCAGTCCGGGCGGACCGCTGATGGTGAGCCTGCTTATTACTAGATAAACTAGCTTTACATCGACCTAACTGACAGCTAGATTGGATGAAGGTCAAGAAAACGGCCTGCTCCTTTCTGACCTGAAGGTCAATGCCATGACACCCGTAGCCCGGACTTCCTCCGCTCCCGCCCGCCTCGATGACGATGCAGCTCCCGCACTCCCCACCGGTCACGACACCGCGTATGACGCGTGGCCCGGAATGGCCACCGGCCGGCTCGCCGCGGTCCAGCAGCCGATCGAACCGCTGGTCCTGCCCCACGAGTTCACCGGTACCACCACGCGGGAGCTCCGCCGCTGGATCAACCAGATGTACAAGGTGCTCGACGCCGACTTCCCGCCGTACGGCGCCCAGGAGGACTACGACCGCCTCGCCGACGAGCTGGAGCGGCGCGCCGCCGATGCGCGCGAGGGCTCGGGAGTAGCGGAGCGCCCCGGCGCCTTCCGCGACAACCCGATGAACCATCGCTTCGAGCTCTTCCAGGACGGGATGCTCGCGGGCTATCTCGCCTACTCCCTGCGGGCGGGCACCCTGCGGCTCCACCGCACCGTCGTCGCCGCAGCCTTCGAGGGGGCCGGGCTGGAGGGCGTCCTCATCCAGAAGGTCCTGCTCGACGCCCACAAGCGTCGCCTGGCCGCCCTGCCGTACTGCGACCAGGTCCAGGCCTTCCTCGCGGACAACCCCCAGTACCGCAGCCTCGTCGCCAGCTAGGTCGATCTCCGGCCGCCTCGGGAGTACCGCGCGGCGCGGGAACGGTCGGCCACGATGCGGCTGCCGTTCGTCCCGTGCGCGCACGGACCGTGCCGAGGCGCTCAGGAGGGGAGGTCGCCGATGCTGGTGTATTTCCGCCGCCAGTCGGGGCCTTCCTCGCCGCCGTACAGGGTCCAGTACTCCCGGCCCGAGGTGATCACGCCGTCGGACACGGTCCAGATGGACACGACGCGGAAGATGCCGACGTCCTCCTGGGGCACCTGCACTTCGGACACCACCACCTCGCCGGCGTCGTAGACCTCGAGCACGTCGATGCTCCAGCCGTTCGGGCGCTCGGAGTTCACCGCGACCATGTCGTCCCTGCCGCGGATGACCTCCCGGGTGACGGGCCAGAACACCATCACGTCCTGGGCGAGCGTCCGCCCGACCGCGGCCCAGTCCCTGCTCCACACCGACGACCAGTACCGCCGGACGATCTCGGTAGATTCCATAGGCCGATGCTACCGGCGGAGGCCTGCTCCCAGGTGCGCGGCGACGTAGTCGTCGAAGCTCCCGATCGTCCGCGCCACGACCTCGGCCGGCGGCGTGTCCCAGATGTCCTGGTTGAAGATCTCCACTTCGACGTCGCCCGCATAGCCGGCGGCCTGGACCGCCGTGGTGATGGCTTCGAAGTCGATGACCCCGGCCCCGGGGTAGTGGCGCGAGAGCAGGACGTCCGCGGCGAGCGGAGTGGCCCAGTCACAGACCTGGTAGCTCGCGATCCGTCCTTCCGCTCCCGCCCTGGCGATCTGTGCCGGAAGGTCGGGATCCCACCACACATGGAACGTGTCGATGACGACGCCGACGGCGGCGCGGGAGAAGGGGGAGGCGAGATCCAGCGCCTGCTTCAGCGTCGAGATGACGGCGCGATCCGAGACATACATGGGGTGCAGGGGTTCGAGGGCGAGGGTCACCCCGGAGGCCAGTGCCTCCGGGGCCAGTTCGGCCAGGGCGTCCTGCACTCCGGCGCGGGCGCCCGCGAGGTCCTTCGAACCCTGCGGGAGGCCACCGGCCACCATCACGAGCACCGGGGTGGAGCCTGCTGCGCCGGCGGCCGCGAGGGTCGCGGCCTCCTCGATCGCCTTCCGGTTGTCGTCCATGGCCGCTCGGCGGGAGGCGCCTTCCGGGACGGTGAAGAACCCGCCGCGGCAGAGGCTCGAGAAGCGCAGGCCCGAAGCGGCGAGGAGCCGTGCCGCCTCGGGCAGGGACTGGGCGTGCACGGCGTCGCGCCACAGGCCGATGCTCGTGATGCCGGCGCCGGCCGTGGCGTCCAGCGCCTCGGGGAGGGTCGCGTACTTGAGGGTGGCCTGGTTGACGGAGAGGCGGCCGTGGGGCGTCGTCATGCCGGCACCCCGCCGACCCGCAGCATCGTATGCCAGCGCTCCCTGGCGAGCTCCGGGTGCTCCAGGGCACCGCACGCGTTGGCGAGGCGCACGATCTCCGACAGGTGCGGCAGGCTGCGGGCGGCGTGCAGCCCGCCCACCATGCCGATGCCGGGCTGGTGGCCGTTGAGCCAACTGAGGAAGGCCACGCCCGCCTTGTAGTAGTAGGTGGGCGACGCGAAGACCTGACGGGACAGGGCCTCGGTGGGTCCGAGGATCCGAGCGTAGGCGTCGTGGTCGTCGGCGTCGAGGGCCTGGACCGCCGCCGAGGCGTGCGGCCCGAGCGCGGCGAACGCTCCGAGCAGGGCATCCGAGTGGCCCGAGGAATCCCCGCCGATGAGGGACACGTAGTTGAAGTCGTCCCCGGTGAACATGCGGATGGGGGCCGGAAGCTGTGCGCGCACGGCGCGTTCGGCGTCCGCGTCGAGCAGGCTCATCTTGACCCCCGCCACCCTGTCCGGAGCGTTGGCGATGATCTTGAGCAGGGTCGACGCCGCCGCCTCCGTGTCCGAGGAGCCGAAGTAGCTGCCGAGTGCCGGATCGAAGGCGCTGCCGAGCCAGTGCAGGATCACCGGGGCGCCTGCCGAGGCAAGGATTTCTGCGTAGGCGCGCTCGTAGTCCTCGGCGGATCCCGCCGCCCGCGCGAGATGGCGGCTGGCCATGAGGACCACCGAGGCACCCGCGTCCTCGGCGAAGTGCAGCTGCTCCTTGTAGGCGTCGACGACCGCACCGAGGGGGATGACGGCGTCGTCGACGTGGTCCGTGGTGACGCCGACCACCAGGCCGCCGCCCACCGTCTCCGCCTCTGCCGCACTGCGGCGGATCAGCTCGCGGGTCGCCGCGGCGTCGAGCCCCATGTTCCGCTGGGCGGTATCCATGGCGTCCGCGACGCCGAGTCCCCATGACCACAGGTGATGGCGGAAGGCGAGCGTCGCGTCCCAGTCGAGGTCCGCCGGCGCGCCGGGGACGTTGTCCGCCGTGGTCCTCGGGACCACGTGCGCGGCGGCATACACGGTCCTGCTCAGGAGGGGGCCGGCCGGCCTGGCGAACACCGGCGCAGGGTTCAGTTCGACGGCGGAGGTGTGTCCGGCCGCATCGACGAGGGTGATCATGCCAGCGGGACCGCTTCCTGGCGGGTTACGGCGGTGCTGCGGACGTCCTGCAGGTCGAGGCGGCGCCCCGAGCGCGAACTCTCGAGGCCCTGCTCGGCGAGGTACATGCCACGGGCGCCGGCGAGGAAATCGTACGGGTGGGGCGCGTCCTCCAGGACGTGCCGGAGGAAGTCCTCCCACTGCGTCTTGAACCCGTTCTCGAACACCTCGTTGGTGGGTACGTCGATCCAGTCGGCGTCGTAGTCGTGGGTGTCCTCGAGATCGGGGTTCCAGACGGGTTTGGGCGTGGCGTTGCGTGGCTGGATCTTGCAGCCGAACAGCCCGACGACGGCGGAGCCGTGTGTGCCGTCCACCTGGAACTGCACGAGCTCGTCGCGGTTCACACGGACCGTCCAGCTCGAATTGAGCTGTGCGACGATGCCCCCCTCCAGCTCGAAGACGGCATAGGCGGCGTCGTCGGCGCTGGCGCGGTAGCGGCGGCCCTGCTCGTCGACGCGTTCGTCGATGTGGGTCACGGCCCGCGCGTACACGGATTCGACCTTGCCGAACAGGTTCTCCAGCACGTAGCTCCAGTGCGGGAACATGTCGACGACGATTCCGCCGCCGTCCTCCGCCCGGTAGTTCCAGCTGGGACGCTGCGCGTCCTGCCAGCCGCCTTCGAAGACCCAGTACCCGAACTCCCCGCGTACCGAGAGGATCCGGCCGAAGAAACCGGAGTCGACGAGGCGTTTGAGCTTCTGCATGCCCGGCAGGTACAGCTTGTCGTGGACGACGCCGTTCTTGATCCCGGCTGCCTCCGCCAGGTCGGCGAGTTCGAGGGCGTCGGCCGCCGTCTCGGCGGTGGGCTTCTCGGTGTAGACGGCCTTGCCGGCGGCGATGGCCTTACGGATGGCCGCCGAGCGGGCCTTCGTCACGAGGAAGTCCGCGTAGATCTCCCAGGTGGGGTCGGCCAGGACGCTGTCGAGGTCGGTCGAGTAGTGCTCGATGCCGTGCCGGGCGGCGAGTTCGGCGAGCTTCGCCTCGTTCCGGCCCACGAGCATCGGCTCGACCTGGACGCGCGTGCCGTCGGAGAGGAGCACGCCCCCCTGGTCACGGATCGCGAGGATCGAACGGACCAGGTGCTGCCGATAGCCCATGCGCCCGGAGACGCCGTTCATGATGATCCCGATTGTCCTCGTTGACATTTCTACTCCTTCGTCCGGCGGAACCGCCGTATGGGAAAACGCTTACCGCGAGTGTAGGGGAAGAAGAAGGGACGGGCAATAACGAACCACGCGGGTCGGGGCATCGGCCCGGGTGCGGCGGCCTGCTGCGTCACCCCCGGTCCCACCCCGTCCGGGGAGCCCCGCGTATGCCCGAGGACTCCCCGCGGAGGCGATTGTCGGAGAGCATCCTCCCTCCTCCGACTCCTCCTACCCTTCCCGAGGGCCGGATGGCTCGACGCAGCACTCTGCTCGGCCGGTCTGGCACCACGCACCCACGTCCTCAGTACCCCCACGGAGATCAGCCGGACCCGGGACGTGACGGTCCGGCGCGGGGAATCCTCCTCGACCCTGCCCGCCCTCTGACCAGGGCGCGAGTCGGGGCAGGGCATCCTGCCCAGGTGGTGCGGATGGACCAGGAACGTCCGCGGCGCGGGGAAGCCCCTACCGGGGACCGCGCCTGCGCCGAGGACCATCGTCCGGCGGACCGCAGGACGCGCCGGGGCTGCGAGCGCCGCGGGCCGTCGACGGGGTGGGTCAGTCCGGGGTGCCGGAGCGGCCGGGTATCGACCGCCGCGTGCACTGCTCGGGACGTACCCATGCGCTCCGGGCGATGGAGAATTCGACCCACTGCGCAAGTACCGCCGAGCTGGTCCACGCCATCGCGAATCCGCGGACGGTCTGCCGTGAGCCGTTCGGATACTCGAGGTCCACCCAGAGTGCGGGTGCGGGGGAGACGGACTCGGTGATGCCGTGGGTCGGTGGCTCCAGCTGGAGCGGAGGCACGAACCGGTGGGTCGTCGGCGGGAGTCCGTGCCAGCCGGCCGACTCAGTCACGCATGCCTGCCCGAGGGGCGGCGCACGGCGCAGGCTGGTCCATGGCACCACTCTACGAGGATGCCGCCGGAGGATGGCAGGGGGCCCGCCCCGTCCGGCCGACGTCAGGAGGGGTGCGTCGAGTGCGGTTCCAGGGTCCGACGTCGGCAGCGCGCTGCGTCCACCCACGCCTCGCGTGCGCGGGAGTACTCGATCCACTGCGCCCGGACGGTGGTGCCCGTCCACGCCATCGCGAATCCCTTCATGATGCGGCGGGTCCCGTCGGGATAATCCAGCTCCACCCACAGGGCGGGGGAGCGGGCCGGCTCGGTGATGCTGCCGGTCGGCGCCTCGAGCTGGAGCGGAGGGACGTACCGGTCCGCGCTGGGTGGGATGCCATGCCACCCCGGTCTTTCTGCCATGCGAGGAGGGTATGCCGGGGGACCGACACCGTGGTCCGGAGGCCGGTGGGAAATACGGGTCACCGGCGGTCCGAAGGGCCATTCCACGCCGTGGTGCGAATGGTTAGGATGATCGCGACGATGGCACCATCACCGCACCTGCGCGGGTGTGGGACGCCGGCGTCACGCCGCCCGACCACGATGCGAGGTGTCCAGCTGCTATGACGAAGGACCGTTTGGTGAAGATCCGTGTTGCTGCCGCAGACAAGGAGGACGTCCAGTTCGAGCTCGACCGCGCCGAGTTGGTCCTGCAGGAAGCGGTGGCCGAGGCGATCAGCCAGGGGGAGGACATCGCGATCGTGGCCGAGGTGGCGGAGCTCCCCGTGGATGACGTCGCGAAGCTCGCTGCCCACGACACCGGTCCCGGGGCCTCCCAGTCCTCCTGAGGGACGGGTCGGCGCGGAGGCGCCCGCACGGTGCTACCGGGGGGGAGTGCTCCCCCGGATCACCGTCTCCGTCCTGATGGCCGCAGTCCTTCCGGGCCCAGGTGCTGATCCGGCGTCGTCGTGCGCGGAACCCGTCGCGAGCTGGAGGGCTCGCCGGCCCACGTCCTCGAGGGGGATCCTGACCGTGGTGAGGGCAGGCGTGATGTCCCGCACGGTCGGGATGTCGTCGTACCCCGCCACGCCGATCCCCGCGCCGGGAACGATTCCCGCCTCCCGGAGTGCCGAGACGACGCCCACGGCCATGACGTCGTTGACGGCGAACACGAGGTCCACCGAAGCGCCCGACGCCAGGAGTTCGCGGGTGCCGCGGTAGCCGCCGTCGCGGGTGAAGTCGGCGTGGATGATGCGTTCCGGCGGCAGGGGGATGCCGCGCTCCGCCAGCCCCGCCGTGAAGCCCTCGAGCCGCTCTTCGGCCGTCCTGATCTCGGGGGGCCCGGTGATGACCGCGAAGTCCCGGTAGCCGAGCGAGGCGAGTGCGACGGCGAGGTCACGGGCCCCGCCCCGGTTGTCGAGGAGCACGGTGGCGAAGGGTGCCGCGTCCTGGCTGATGAAGGCCACCTTCCCGCCGGTGTCCTCGAAGGAGGCCAGCTCCCCGCGCAACTGCTCCTCGAACGCCGAGCCGGTGGTTCGGGAGCCCGCGAGGATCATGACGCGGGGGCGCTGCCCGCGCAGCGCCCGCACGGTGTCCAGTTCCCGCTGGGCGTTGCGCCCGGTCACGGCGATGGTCACCACGAGTCCCTCCTCGTTCGCGGCATCGATGACCCCGGCCGCGATGCTGGAGAAGTAGGGGTCCGCGATATCGGCCACGAGCAGCGCCACGGTGGTGGTGCTTCCCTTGGCCACCGCCTGCGCGAAGAGGTTGGTGGTGTAGCCCAGCCGCTGGGCGGCCTCGACGACCCGCTGCCGATAGGCCTCGTTGACCTTACGGGTGCTTCCGTTCAGTGATCGCGACGCCGTGGCGAGTGAGACGCCCGCTTCCCTGGCCACGTCGTGCAGTGTCGCGGGGCTCTTGCTGACCGGTGCCGACATTGCTTCCACTCCTGAGGTCCGGGCGGTGACCGCTGCGGCGACCGCCCCGCGCGTTCCACGGAAAGGGCCATTGTTGCATGGCCCGGGGCGGGGCGGCGCCCGGTCGAGCCCATCCGGTAAGCGCTTTCTCTGTTAGGGTTTCCCGAACCGTGATCCCGTCCACCCTGGAGGAACCGTGCCCCTGCCGAGTCCCGCGGAGAATCTCTCCGCCGAGCGACACGCCGCCCCTGTCCACGGGACCGTCCCCGTGCTCCGCGCAGCGATCCTCGGGACCGGGGGAGTGGCGCAGCTCCACGCCGCGGCCCTGGGAGACCTGCCGGGAGTCGCCCTTGTCGCAGCCGCGGATCCTTCGTCCGCGCACCTCGCCGCCTTCGCCGAGGCGCACGCGGTCCCGTCCCGCTACTCCTCCCTCGAGGAGATGCTCGCCGCCCAGGCGGTCGACGTCCTCCACGTCTGCACACCACCTGGCGGGCACGCCGCACAGGCGATCGGGGCCTTCGCTGCGGGAGCGCATGTGGTCGTCGAGAAGCCCGCCGCGCTCAGCCTCGCCGAGCTCGACACGATGACCCGGGCCGCGGGCGCCGCCGGACGCGGCCTCGCCGTCGTCTTCCAGCAGCGCTCCGGCACCGCCGCGGCCCATGTGAAGGCGCTGCTCGATTCCGGCGCGCTCGGCCGCCCGCTGTCAGCCCTGTGCCAGACGCACTGGTACCGGACGGCAGAATACTTCGCCGTGCCGTGGCGCGGCACGTGGGCCACCGAGGGCGGCGGTACCACGCTCAGCCATGGGAGCCACCAGATCGATCTCCTGGCCTACCTGCTCGGTGAATGGTCCGCGGTACGCGCCACGATGTGGCGGCAGCAGCACGACGTCGAGACCGAGGACCTCTCCCACGCGTCCCTGGTCTTCGCCTCGGGTGCAGTGGCCTCCGTGGTCACGACGGTTCTCGCCCCGCGGCAGTCGAGCCTGCTCCGCATCGACACGGAGCGAGCGACGATCGAACTGGAGCACCTCTACGGCCACGGGCATGCGCACTGGCGGATCACTCCGGCGCCCGGCATCGACGAGGAGACCTCGGCATCCTGGAACCTGCCTGCCCAGGAGATCCCGAGCGGCCACGACGCCCTGTTCGCGGAGATCTATCCCTCGCTCATCGAGGGCAGGGGCATGCCCGGCCTCGTCGCCCATCCTGCCCGCGCTCTCGAGATCGTCACCGGCATGTACGTGTCGGCCCGGGAGGACCGCTGGGTGTCCCGGGCGGATCTCGCGGATCCGTCCCTCCGAGGATCCCTGGCCGCGCCGGTCACCGATGGGCGTCCGGAGGCTCCGGCCGGAGCCCCCGCGGCATGAGCGGCGGGGATTCCCTCTCCACGCGCGCGGGCCGCGTGGTCGGCATGCTGCACGAGGGCCGCGACGAACCGGCCCTGCATGCGCCGCGGCCCTTCCTCCACCCCGTCCTGACCCCGGGCGGACGGACCGTCAGCGACTGCGCGCCGGCCGATCATCCATGGCACCGGGGACTCGGCATCGCGGTATCGGCCGTCGACGTCCCCGGCCAGGAGGACCCCGTGAACCTGTGGGGAGGTCCGACCTACAGTGGCGCGCGGGGCTACGTCCAGCTCCCGAACAACGGCTCGCAGCGCGTTCTCGCCCGGCGGTACGCGGATGATGCTGTGGTGCAGCGGATCGGCTGGTGCGCTGCGGACGGCAGCGGATTCCTCGAGGAGGAGCGGGCCTGGAGCGCGGACACGCTCCGGATGGGCGGGGTCGAATGGTCGCGAACCACGGTGCGGAGCACCTGGGTGAATGTCAGCGGCGGTCCGCTGGCCTTCGGCAGCCCGACGACGGCGGGCCGCCCGAACGCCGGCTATGGCGGGTTCTTCCTGCGCCTCGCGCCGTTCTTCGACGGCGGCAGGATCATCGCCCCGTCCGCCGGCGGCGCCGGTCCGGTCGGGGAGGACGACGTCATGGGGACGACGCATGCCTGGCTGGGCCTGCAGTCCGCCGACGCGTCGGTCCTCATGATCCCGTCGGCGGACAATCCGGGAGGGCCGTCTCCCTGGTTCGTCCGCAGCAGCGGCACACCGATGCTGTGCGCGGCCCCCTTCTTCCATGAGGAGATGCACCTCGACCGCGACGCCGTCCTCCGCTGGGAGTGGTCGATGCTGGTCGCCGACGGCGCCGTGCAGAAGAGTGCGTTCCCGGCCGCGGGGACCCGGATCGGGGTCCCCGCGTAGGAGCGCGCCGAACGGCGCCCTACAGGCCGAGGGACTCGAGCACGGGCAGTTCGGCGCGGACCCGGGCCTTCGCCTCGGACGCCGTCGGCGAGGCCACGGCGATGCCGGCGATGCGCTGCGCGTCGGCCAGCGTGACGCTGTTCAGCACGGCGCCCACCCCGGCGAGGGCCCGCGGGGTCATGGACAGCGTCGAGATGCCCAGTCCCACCAGCACGACGGCGAGTGCGGGATCCGCCGCGGCCTCCCCGCAGACCCCCACCGGCTTCGCGTTGCCTTCGGTGGCCGAACCCTCCACGGTCAGTTCCACCATGCGGAGGACGGCGGGCTGCCAGGAGTTGTTGAGGGCGGCGAGGGAACCGAGCTGCCGGTCCGCGGCCATCGTGTACTGCGTGAGGTCGTTGGTCCCGAGGCTGGCGAAGGACACCTCGCCGAGGATGGACTCGGCCATGACGGCCGCCGAGGGGACCTCGACCATGACGCCGGGCGTCTGGAGGCCGGCGTTGCTGCACAGCTTGGCGAAATCCGCAGCCTCCTCCGCCGTCGAGATCATCGGTGCCATGACCCAGACGTCCGCGCTCGCCTGGGCGGCGGCGTCCGCGATGGCCCGGAGCTGCCGTTCCAGGACGCCCGGGGACGTCAGGTCGGTGCGGTAGCCACGGACGCCGAGGGCGGGATTGGGTTCGGAGGTGTCCGTGAGGAAGGGCAGCGGCTTGTCGGCTCCGGCGTCCAGCGTGCGGACCACCACCTTCCTGCCGGGGAAGGCGTCGAAGACGCCCTTGTACGCCTCGATCTGCTCCTCCGCCGTCGGCTCGGTGTCGCGTCCGAGGAAGCAGAACTCCGTCCGGAGCAGGCCCACGCCCTGGGCCTTCGCCTCGGCGGCCTTGACGGCGTCGGCCGCGCCGCCCACATTGGCCAGCAGCGGCACCTCGTACCCGTCCGCGGTGACGCCCACGCCGTCGAACACGGCCAGCGCCGCCGCGGCCGCAGCATAGGCCTCGGCCGCCGCTTCCTCCTCGGCACCCGGCTCGAGCGTGAGGGTCCCCGCCGCTCCGTCCACGAAGGCGAGGGTGCCCTCGTCGATGTCGTCCACACCGTGGGCGGCCACGACGGCGGGCAGTCCGAGGGCGCGGGCGATGATCGCCGTGTGGGACTGCGGGCCACCACCGGAGGTGACGAGGGCGAGGACCAGCGCCGGGTCCAGGGTGGCGGTGTCCGCCGGAGCGAGGTCCTCGGCGACCAGGATGAAGGGCGTGTCCGACGACGGGATGCCCGGTGCGGGGAGTCCGCGCAGTTCCGCGACGATGCGCGAGCGGACGTCGAGCACGTCGGCCGTGCGTTCGGCCATGTAGCCGCCGAGATTGTGCAGCATCTCTGCCACCGAGGCGCCGGCTTCCCAGACCGCCCGGGCCGGCGAGGTGCCGGTGTTGATGAGCTTCGTCGCGGACTTCAGCAGCAGGGGGTCCGTCGCCATCAGCGAGGTGGCCTGCAGCACGGCCTTGGCGTCGCCCTTCGCGATGCCGGCCCTGCGCTTGAGCTCCTCCTGCACGGTCTTCGCAGCGGCCTTGAGGGCGGCGACGGCCTGATCCGGAGCATCGGGGGTGTCGTGGCGTTCACCGGCGGGCGGTTCCCCGACCGACGGCGGCATGTGCCGGACCGGGCCGATCACTCGTCCGGGGCTGACCCCGACACCTGCGAAATTCTCCATTGAACGTCCTCGTTTCCTTGCGGGTGGATCTCGGTCTAGCACCATTGTGTCGCGTGAAGCAACCGGAGATGTGACCCAGTTCATATAACGTTGCTATAGCTGTTACGCTAGCAGGCATGAAAAAAGGAGGCGAACCCGCGCCGAAGACCAGGCTCCTGCGGGCAGCCGCGGCCCTGCTCGCCGAGTCCAACGGGGAGCCGGTCTCCACCCGCCAGATCACCGAGGCTGCCCGGGTGACCGCTCCCACCCTGTACCACCACTTCGGTGACAAGGAGGGACTCTTCGACGCCGTCGTCGCCGAGGGTTTCTCCGAGTACCTGGAGGCCGAGAGGAGCATCCCGACGTCGGGCCAGCCGATCGAGGACCTCCGCATGCACTGGGACAACCACGTGCGGTTCGGCCTCGACCACCCGCACCTCTACCTGGTGATGTTCGGCAATATCCGCCCCGAGCGTCGGCCCTCCATGGTCGCCAGCGCGGAGGCGTTCCTCGAGGAGGTCCTGGCGCGGGCGGCCGCGGCGGCCCGCCTGGTGGTCTCACCGCACGAAGCCGCGCGCAGCATGCTGGCCGCCAATATCGGCGTCACCCTCATGCTGATCGCGGAGCCCGCGGCGAAGCGCAACCTCGAGCTCTCGGCGATGACCCGCGAGGCGGTCATCTCGGCGGTGGCCACGGATTCCGAAGCGGACCCCGTGACCGACACCGAGGGGACGCCGTCCGTGGTGGTGGCGGCCATCGCCCTCAACGCAGCACTGCAGTCCTCGCACCCCGATCAGCTCTCCAGTTCGGAGCTGAAGCTCTTCCTCGAATGGCTCCAGAGAATATCCAGCCGATCAGGAGGCTGACGCTTCCCGATCAACGCCATCCCTCCGCAGTGTTGCGGGGCCAACGGTTAGGAATGAATGTGGCAACACAAGTAGAAGCGGGGTCCGGGACGAGCGCCCGGGTCCGTGTCCAGAAGTTCGGGACGTTCCTGTCCGGGATGATCATGCCCAACATCGGCGCCTTCATCGCCTGGGGGATCGTCACGGCACTCTTCATCGAGAAGGGCTGGCTGCCCGTACCGCAGCTCGGCGGCTTCGGCGAGACCGACGGCGTCGCGAACGTGGGCCTCGTCGGCCCGATGATCACCTACCTCCTGCCCCTCCTGATCGCCTACACCGGCGGCCGGATGGTGTACGACGTCCGCGGCGGCGTGGTCGGCTCGATCGCGACGATGGGCGTGATCGTCGGCGCCGGCATCCCGATGTTCATCGGTGCCATGATCATGGGCCCGCTCGGTGCCTGGACCATGAAGAGGATCGACGCGATCTGGGAGGGCCGGATCAAACCGGGCTTCGAGATGCTCGTCAACAACTTCTCGGCCGGCATCTGGGGCGCGATCCTGGCCTTGATCGGTTTCTACGGCGTCTCGCCGCTGGTCCTCGCCTTCAGCACGGGGGCGGGCAACGTGGTCCAGTGGCTGGTCGACAACGGGCTGCTGCCGCTGACGAGCATCTTCATCGAACCGGCGAAGGTCCTGTTCCTCAACAACGCCATCAACCACGGCGTACTGACCCCGCTCGGTGTGCAGCAGTCGCTGGAGCAGGGGAAGTCCATCCTGTTCCTGCTCGAGGCCAACCCCGGTCCGGGCCTCGGCATCCTGCTCGCGTACTCGTTCTTCGGTCGCGGCATCGCCAAGGCCTCCGCTCCCGGCGCCGCCATCATCCAGTTCTTCGGCGGCATCCATGAGATCTACTTCCCCTACGTCCTGATGCGCCCGCTGCTGATCCTCGCCGCGATCGCCGGCGGCATGACCGGCATCGCGACGCTGAGCATCACGAACGCCGGTCTGGTGGCCCCGGCGGCCCCCGGGTCGATCATCGCGGTGCTCGCGCAGACGGCCCGGGACAGCTACTTCGGTGTCACCCTGTCGGTCGTGCTGGCCACGGCGGTGTCCTTCCTCGTCGCATCGGTCATCCTCAAGACCGGCAAGGACCAGAAGGAGGACCTCGCGGCCGCCGCCGCCAGGATGGAGGGCCTCAAGGGCAAGAAGAGCTCCGTGGCCGGGAACTTCCGGTCGGAGTCCGCCACCGACGGCCCCATCCGCAGCATCGTGTTCGCCTGTGACGCGGGGATGGGTTCCTCGGCGATGGGCGCCTCGGTGCTCCGCAACAAGATCAGGGCTGCCGGCTTCCCGGATGTGAAGGTCACCAACCTCGCCATCTCCAGCCTGAAGGACGACTACGACGTCGTCGTCACGCACCAGGATCTCGCCGCCCGCGCCGAGCCCCTGACGCAGGGCGCCACGCACGTCGCCGTCGACAACTTCATGAACAGCCCGCGCTACGACGAGATCGTCGACCTCATCCGCGCCGGTGCGGCGGCCGAAGGCGGCGTCGACCCGAAGGATCCGGCTCCCGCCGCGGTCGCCTCCGCCGCGGTCACGACCGACGACGGCGGCATGACCGACGCCGGTGACGTCCTGGCGGAGGAGAGCATCGTGCTGAACGGCACCGCCACCACGCAGGAGGACGCCATCGACGAGGCCGGCCGGCTGCTGGTCGCCCGCGGGGCCGTCGACTCCACCTACGTCGAGGCGATGCACGAGCGCGAACGGTCCGTCCCCACCTACATGGGGAACTTCCTCGCCATCCCGCACGGCACCAACGCGGCGAAGGACCTGATCAAGCGCTCGGCCGTGTCGATCGTGCGCTACCCCGAGGGCATCGACTGGAACGGCAAGCAGGTGAAGTTCGTGGTAGGCGTCGCAGGCGTCAACAACGAGCACCTGTCCATCCTGTCCGCGATCGCCCGCGTCTTCTCGGACAAGGCGCAGGTGGCCAGGCTCGACGAGGCCGCGTCGGTGGACGAGGTCCTCGCCCTCTTCGGAAAGGTCAACGCTTCGTGAAGGCAGTACATTTCGGTGCCGGCAACATCGGCCGCGGCTTCGTGGGGCTCCTGCTCCACGAGGCCGGGTACGAGGTGGTCTTCGCCGACGTCGCGGACGCCCTGATCGACCAGCTGGCCTCGACCCCCGGCTACGACGTCCACGAGGTCGGCGAGGAGCCGGCGGTGAAGACGGTGGACAACTACCGTGCGTTGAATTCGCGCTCGCAGGAGGAGGACGTCATCGCGGAGATCGCGACGGCGGACATCGTCACCACGGCCGTGGGCCCGAATGTCCTGCGCTTCCTCGCGCCGGTCATCGCCCGGGCGATCGGCCGCCGCAGTGAGGACCTGGCACCGCTGCAGGTCATGGCGTGCGAGAACGCCATCAATGCCACGGACATCCTGCGCGGCGAGATCGAGCAGGCCTACGACGGCGCGGCATCGGACCTCGCGACGCGGGCGGTCTTCGCCAATACCGCAGTGGACCGCATCGTCCCGAACCAAGCCGCCGGGCAGGGCCTCGACGTCACGGTCGAGACCTTCTTCGAGTGGGTCATCGACCGCACCCCGTTCGGGGGCCATCCGCCGGAGATTCCCGGGGCCACGTACGTCGACGATCTCGAGCCGTACATCGAGCGCAAGCTGTTCACCGTCAACACGGGCCATGCGGCGGCGGCCTACTTCGGTTCCGAGGCCGGTGTGGAGAAGATCGCGGACGCCATGGCCGACGACGCCGTCGCGGCCAGGGTGCGGGCCGTGCTGGAGGAGACGAAGCAGCTGCTGGTGGCGAAGCACGGGTTCGACCCGGCGGAGCAGGAGGCCTACGTGCAGAAGATCCTGCGGCGCTTCACGAACCAGCACCTGCCCGACACCGTGGCCCGCGTCGGCAGGGCGCCGCTGCGGAAGCTGAGCCGCAGGGAACGCTTCGTGGGACCGGCCGCCGAGCTGGCGGAGCGCGGCACGCATCCCGCCGCGCTGCTCGAGGCGATGCGGGCCGCGCTGTCCTTCTCGGCCCCGGATGATCCCGAGGTCGCCGCCCTGGCGGAGATCCTGGCCTCCCAGGACCCCGACACCGCGACGGCGTCGATCACCGGACTTGGGGCGGAGCACCCCCTGTTCGGAGCGGTGCGCGACCTGGTCGCCGGGCACGTCGCGGGGTCCCGCGCGGGATAGTAGGACGTCGACCGCGGCACAGGAAGGGAGCAGCCTCGGCTGCTCCCTTTCTCGTGTGCGCTCTTGACGCGGGAAGTCCGGACTCCTAGCGTGAAACGGAAAGCGTTTTCCAACCGAAGGATCCAACGATGAGTTCGATCACGAGATCAGTCTCGGCGGGCGTCGCGCTGGCGACCGGCGTCAGCCTCGCGCTGGCAGGAGTCTCCGTCCCCGCCATGGCCCGGGGGCCTGTCCCCGGCGCGGCCGCCCCCCTCGGGGGCGTGCAGCTCGAGCACCTCGACCGGGGGCTCGTGGCAGCGGCGACACCCGAGGGCGTCTTCCTCAGCTGGCGGCTGACGGCGACCGATGCGACGGGCGCCACGGCGGACGGCCTCACGGGCACCGACTTCACGGTCTATCGCGACGGCGAGCCGATCGCCACCGTCACGGACAGCACCAACTTCCTCGACACCGCGGTCACCACGGAGGAGACCGCCGCCGACGCACGGTACGCCGTCGTCGCCGTCGTGGACGGAACCGAGGTGGAACGGAGCGCCGAGGTGGCGCCCTGGACCCAGGCCTACACGGACCTGCCGCTCACCAGGCCGGCGGACGGCGTGACGCCTGCAGGGGAGGCGTACACCTACTCGGCGAACGACATGAGTGTCGGCGACGTCGACGGCGACGGCTCGTACGAGTACTTCGTCAAGTGGTATCCCTCGAACGCCAAGGACGTGTCCCAGGTGGGATACACGGGCAACACCTATATCGACACCTACGCGGCCGACGGGCGCCTGCTGAGCCGGATCGACCTCGGCGTCAACATCCGCTCGGGCGCCCACTACACCCAGTTCATGGTCTCGGACTTCGACGGCGACGGCCGCTCGGAGATGATGCTCAAGACCGCGCCCGGGACCAGGACGACGACCTACGCGGCAGGGGGCGAGGTCGCGTCGGAGAGCTTCGTGACGCTCCCGGAAGCGGACCTCGACGCCGGCGTCACCAACGCGGACGACTACCGGCTGGATGCCGACGCGTACTACGAGCACGTCGTCGGGATGTTCCGGGGCTGGCAGGACCACCCCGAGGTGGCGGCGGGGAACTGGCCCGCGACGCTCGGGGAGGCCTTCGGCATCCCGCAGCGCTACGACTACCCGCTGTCCGACGCCGATGCCCGGGCGCTCGCCGACTACTTCATGGACGACTACGCACCCTCGCGCAGTGCGCGGAACAACCTCCGCGCCTTCGAGGGCTTCGTGGTCGACGGCCCCGAGTACCTGAGCGTCTTCGAGGGCGCTTCCGGCGCCGAACTCGAGACGATCCCCTACGAGCCGGGTCGCGGCGACGACGGCCTCCTGTGGGGCGACTACGCCATGGCGCGCATCGAGCCGGGCAATCGCGTCGACCGCTTCCTGGCAGGTGTCGCCTACCTCGACGGCGAGCATCCCTCGGCGGTGTTCGCCCGCGGCTACTACACGCGGGCGACCGTCGTCGCCTACACCTGGGACGGGGAACGGCTGACCCAGGACTGGAACGTGGACTCGGGCCACGTACCCATGGACAATCCGTTCGATGCCTCACCGCACGGCGGTGTCGGCTCGGACGACGAGTACGGCACACTGGCCGGCCAGGGCTTCCACTCGCTGAGCGCCGCCGACGTGGACGACGACGGCCGACAGGAGATCGTCTACGGCAGCGCGACCATCGATGACGACGGATCACTGCTCTACAGCTCTGCGGACACCCTTCCCGCCGGCAGCGCCGCTCCCGGCACGGAGGCGAAGCTCGGGCACGGGGACGCCCTCCATGTCGGCGACATGGACCCGGATCGCCCCGGCCGGGAGATCTTCACGGTGCACGAGGGGGCCACGGGCGCACCGTACGGCTGGTCCATGCGGGACGCGGCAACCGGGGAGGTCCTCTTCGGCGGCTACACGGGCAAGGACACCGGGCGGGGGATGGTCGGCGACACCGACGCGACCGTCCGAGGGCTGGAGAACTGGGCTGTCGGTCTCCGGTCGGCGTCCGGGGAGCTGCTGCCCGGCCGTGCCCCGGGGACGAACATGAGCATCCGATGGGCGGCCGACGGCACCACGCAGCTGGTCAACGGGACGGGCGACCAGGACACCACCATCGACGACGCGCGGCGGGGCCGCCTGCTCACCGCGACCGGCACACGGACGAACAACGGCACCAAGGGCAACCCCGCGCTCGTGGCCGACGTCCTCGGGGACTGGCGGGAGGAGCTGCTGGTGCGCACCGCCGACAGCTCGGCGATCCGGATCTTCACCAGCACCGAGGTCACCGACCGGAAGCTGTACACGCTGATGCACGATCCGCAGTACCGCGCGGAGATCGCCCGCCAGAACACCGCGTACAACCAGCCCGCCTACACGGGGTTCTACCTGGCGTCCGATACCGACTTCTCCGAGGTGTCCGTACCCGAGGCCTTCCTGCCCGGTGCGCTTCCCGCCCTGCGGCGGCAGCTCGAGCAGCTCATCGGCGCGGGCGGCGTCTCCGGACCCGCGGCGCAGCAGCTGCGCGCGTCGCTCGATCAGGCGCAACGGGCGATCGAGCGGGATCAGGCGGGCAATGCGGCGCGGGCGGTGGAGAAGTTCCTCGACCGGCTCGGCCGGCAGAAGCCCGGCACCGTGACGGACTCCGCCCGGGACCGGCTCGGCCACGCGGGATCGGTGATCCTCTCCATGCTGTCCTAGCGGCGACGGGTCAGGGCTCCCGGCAGGATCGCACACGGACGGGTGTGCGGTCCTGCCGGTCCGTGTGCGATCCTGCCGGCTCGCATCGGGTCCGCAGCGCAGGCATCGGCTCGGTCTCCGGGACGGTGTCGCGGTGCGGTGTGGTCGTCACGGATGCGGGAGAGCGGCGGCTCAGGGATGCACGAGGGCATCCTGTTCCGCGAGCAGTTCGCGCACGAACGCCAGGTGTTCGATGTCCTGGAAGGCGCCGCCCTGCTCGTGCCCGTTGTAGGGGTAGACCTTCATGCGCTTCGGTCCCGCGTAGTGGTTGTGGGCCGCGAAGACGCACGACGGCGGGCAGACGTCGTCGAGCAGTCCCACGGAGAACAGTGCGGGGACGGTGCCGCGCGCCGCGAAGTTGACGCCGTCGAAGTAGCTCAGGGTCCGGAAGACGCCCTCGACGTCGTTCCGGCGCGTGCCCAGGTAGGTCACGATCTCGGAGTAGGGCGCGGTGCCGACGATCTCCGTGGCATGCCGCATGTGCGCCAGGAACGGGACGTCGACGATGGCCCCGACGGGCGGGGTGTCGTTCACCCGCTGCGTGAGGGCGGCGGCAGCGAGGGTGATCCCGCCACCCTGGCTGCCGCCCGAGACCACCACGCGGGCGGGGTCGACGGCGGGATGCGCCTGGGCGGCCTCCACGGCGTGGACGGCATCGACGAAGAGCCGCCGGTAGTAGTACGTGTCAGGGCTCTCGATGCCGAGCGTCATGAAGCCTCCGGTGTGGGGGCCCGTGAGGGCGCCGTCGGCCGTGTCCCCGGGGCGGTGACCGGAGCCCTGGCCGCGGAGGTCCATGACGAAGTGCGCGAAGCCGGCACTCGGCAGTGCGGTCCATTCGCCGAGCAGCCCTCGCCCGCCGCCGTAGCCGATGTAGGTGACGACCGTGGGGAGCGGGCCGGCGAGGTGTCGCGGCCGCAGCAGCCAGGCCTTGATGGGCTCTCCGCCGTAGCCGGCGAACGTGACGTCCTCGGTGACCAGCTGGGAGTAGCCCGCCCGGACCTCCTCGAACAGGGGAGGCGCCACATGCCTGCGCTGCTCCGACAGCGTGCGGTCCCAGAAGGCGTCGTAGTCCTCAGGCTCGTCACGCTCGGGCAGATAGCTCCGCAGCTCGGACAGGGGGCGGTCGAAATGGGGCATGGAGTGCATCCTTTCACGGGTGGATGAGCGAGGATAGAGCGCGGACACGCCTGTCTGTGGGGCACTGTTGACCATTGATACGATTCAATCTACGCTGTCGGATAACGCTTTCCCAAGGGCGTCCCACGATGGCTGACAACGAAGTTTTCCAGGAGGACAACGATGTTCCGCACACTCTCCCGACGCACGCTGACAGGCGTCGCAGCGCTCGCCGCCTCCGGGCTGGTCCTCACCGGCTGTGGCGGCGGTGGGGGCGAGCCCGCAGCCCTCGACGCCGACGAGCAGATCACGCTCAACTACACGTTTTGGGGCAACGACGATCGTGCGGCCCGGTACGACGCGGCGATCGCGGCGTTCGAGGAGGAGTTCCCGAACATCACGATCAACGACACGTTCACCGACTTCCCCTCCTACTGGGAGAAGCGGCAGACCGAAGCGGCGGGTGGCGGACTCCCCGACGTCATGCAGTTCGACTACACCTATCTCCGCCAGTACGGCGACAACGGACTCCTGCTGAACCTCGAGGACTACTTCGGGAACGGCATCACCACCGACGCCATCGACGAGGGCCTGCTGTCCACCGGCACGCTCGACGACGGCACCTTCGCCATCCCGACCGGCTACAGCGCCTGGTCCGTGTTCCAGAACCCGGCCCTGCTGGCCGAGGCCGGCGTCGAGCCCTACGAGGGCGGCACGAGCTGGGACGAGTACGACGCCCACATGGCCTCCGTGACGGAGGCCGGCGGCGGCACCGTGTACGGCGGGACGGACACCACCCAGCGCATCCAGGACCTGGAGCTCAAACTGCGCCAGGAGGGCCGGCAACTCTTCACGGACGAGGGGGAACTCGGCTTCACGCAGGAGGAGCTCGCCGAGCACTGGAAGGAAGGCCAGGAGAACCGCGACAACGTCACGGTGCCGCAGAGCAAGCTGGAGGAGATCAGCCCGGTGTCCGGCTTCGGCGGCAACCTGACCACCAGCGAGATGAGCTGGAGCAACTTCCTCGGAAGCTACCTCGGTGACTCCGGGGCCGAAGAGATCACGATCGTCGCCCCGCCGACCAGCAGCCCCGGCGAGAAGGATCTCTACCAGAAGGTGGGCCTCATGCAGGCGGCATCCTCCTCGACCGAGCACCCCGAGGCCGCGGCCGCGTTCGTCGACTTCCTCATCAACAGCCCCGAGGTCGGCGAGATCTTCGGCGCGACGCTCGGTATCCCCGCCTCCGAGACGCAGCTCGAGGGCGCCAACCTCGAAGGACCGGACAAGGCCGTGAAGGACTACCTCGACTCCATCGAGGACCGCATGGGCGAGGCCCCGGCAGCGCCCGTCGCCGGGTTCGGCGCCATCGAGCAGACCTTCTGGGACCTCGGCAAGTCGATCGGCCTCGGCACCGTGACCCCCGACGACGCCGCGAAGCAGTTCTTCGACGAAGCCGCCGTCACGCTCGGCAACTAGCAGGACACCCGGTATCCAGCAGGACAAAGGAGTTCCATCGTGAGCACGGACTCGGCGCATGCGCCAGCTTCAGCCCGCACCGCCGAATCCGGTGCCCGTCCGGTGAACAGCCGCCGGACGGGCAGGCCCCGGCCCCGTCGCCGCAACCGCGATTCCCTGGCCGGGTACGTGTTCCTCTCACCCTGGCTCCTCGGGTTCGTGGGCCTCACGCTCGGACCCATGCTGGCCTCGCTCTACCTCGCCTTCACGGACTACAACCTCTTCACCGCCCCCGAGTGGACCGGACTCGAGAACCTCCGCCGCATGGCCGAGGACGAGAAGTTCTGGGCGTCGGTGCGGATCACCCTCATCTACGTGCTGGTGGGCACGCCCATCAAACTCGCGGCAGCGCTCGTCGTCGCCATGCTCCTGAACTACCGGGCGAAGGGCACCGGCTTCTTCCGCTCCGCCTTCTACGCCCCGAGCCTGATCGGCGCGAGCGTCAGCATCGCGATCGTCTGGCGGGCCATGTTCTCCACCGACGGCCCGGTGGACGGTGCGCTGAACCTGTTCGGCATCAACCTCGGCGGCTGGATCGGGAACCCCTCGCTGATCATGCCGATGATGATCCTGCTCGCCGTCTGGCAGTTCGGCGCCCCCATGGTCATCTTCCTCGCCGGGCTGAAGGGCGTCCCGGCCGAACTCTACGAGGCGGCCTCCGTGGACGGCGCGAGCCCCCTGCGCAAGTTCCTCAGCGTCACGGTGCCGATGCTCTCGCCCGTCATCTTCTTCAACCTGCTGCTCGAGATGATCAACGCCTTCCAGGTCTTCGCCTCGGCGTACATCATCGGATCGGGAACGGGCGGCCCCGGCGGGGCCACGAACTTCTACACCGTGTACCTCTACACGCGGGCATTCGCCAACAACCAGATGGGCTACGCCTCGGCGATGGCCTGGGTGTTGCTGATCGCCGTGGGCGTCCTCGCCCTCATCCTCTTCCGCACCTCCAGGAGCTGGGTCCACTACGCAGGAGACTCCAAGTGACCACCATCGAATCGAACCCTGCCGTCCCCGTCCCGCGGGGCGAGGACACCGGCCCGCAGCCCCGGCCACGCCGTCGGCCCATGCGCCGGCATCTCCCGACGGCGCTCTGGATCGTGGGGATCGTCGCCCTCACGGCGATCGTGCTCTATCCGCTCCTGTGGATGTTCTCGGCATCCCTGAAACCGAGTTCCGAGTTCGGCAGCAACCAGGGCTTCTTCCCCGAGAACCCCACGTTCGACAACTTCGTCAAGGTGATGCAGGGCATCGCCGGCATCCCCACCTGGAAGTTCTTCCTCAACTCGACCCTGCTGGGCATCGGCGCGGTGATCGGCACCGTCATCTCCTCGTCGATGGCCGCGTACGCCTTCTCGAGGATCTCCTTCCGGGGGAGCAAGATCCTCTTCGCGGCGATGATCGGCACCCTGCTCCTGCCGTTCCACGTGCTGATCATCCCGCAGTACGTGATCTTCAGGAACCTCGGGCTGATCGACACCTTCTGGCCCCTCCTGGCCGGCAAGTTCCTGGCCACGGAGGCGTTCTTCGTCTTCCTCATGGTGCAGTTCATCCGCAACCTGCCGCGGGAGCTCGACGAGGCGGCGCGCATCGACGGCTGCGGGCACGGGCGGATCTTCTTCTCGATCACGCTGCCGCTGATCAAGCCCGCCCTCATCACGTCGTCGATCTTCGCGTTCATCTGGAGCTGGAACGACTTCCTCGGACCGCTGCTGTACCTGAACTCGCCGGACAAGTACCCGTTGCCCCTGGCACTGCGCATCTTCAACGACCAGACGAGCACCTCGGACTACGGCGCGACCATCGCGATCTCCGTCCTCGCACTGCTGCCGGTGATGCTGTTCTTCATCATCTTCCAGCGCTTCCTCGTCGACGGCGTCGCGACGCAGGGCCTGAAGGGATGAGCCGGCGCCGGCGCGACGTCGCCGATCACGGGCGGCAGGCTGCCGTCCGCGACGGCAGTACGCTGCGCTGGCCCGGCGCCACAGCGAAGTTCGCGCTGTTCGGGGAGGTACTCTGGGTCGGCGTGCTGTGCTGCGTGGCGGGCCTCGGAATCCTCACCATCCCGGCATCCCTCGCCGCCGGCTCCGCACACCTGCATCGCTTCCTGCGGGCCGAGGACTCGACCGTCCGGCAGTTCGCGGCGGACTTCACGGCCGCGCTGCGGACGGGCTGGCTCGTCGGCCTCGGGCTGATCGTCGCCGCGGTCCTCCTCCTGCTGGACATCGTGGTCGCCGGCTCGCGGTCACTGCCGGGCTGGCAGATCGTCCTGGCCGCCGGGATCGTCCTGCTGCTGGGACTGCTGGCGGGACTGACGGGCGTGACGGCCCGCTGGCCGGCCACCAGGTCCTGGCGGGCGGCGGGCCACCAGTGGCTCCGGGAGGCGCGGGAGGAGCCGGCGGGCGTCCTCTGGCTCGTCGCCGCCGTCGTGCTCACCGCGATGGTGGCCTGGCAGCTGCCGCCGCTGATCATCCCCGGGGTCGGCTGCCTGGTGTTCGCCGCCCTCGCGACGTCGGTGCGTGAGCGCCGTCCCCGCTCCTGACCATCCGATCCTCCGACCCACCCAGGAGACACCCTTGCACTACGGCGCCGACTACAACCCGGAACAGTGGCCCGAGGAGGTGTGGCCCGAGGACGTGGCCCGCATGCGCCAGGCCGGCGTGACGATGGTCAGCCTCGGGATCTTCTCCTGGGCACGGATCCAGCCCTCCGAGCACGAGTTCGACTTCGACTGGCTGGACCGGGTCATCGACCTCCTGCACGAGGGCGGGATCGCCGTGGATCTCGCGACGGCGACGGCGTCGCCCCCGCCATGGGCGACGGTCGCCTACCCGGAGATGCTGGCGGCCGACGAGCACGGCAGCCCCTACTGGCACGGCAGCCGGCAGCACTACGCACCGTCGTCGCCCGCCTACCGGTCACTGGCAGCGGCCCTCGTGCGGCGGATCGCCGAGCGCTATGCCGGGCATCCCGCGGTCGTCCTCTGGCACGTGAACAACGAGTACGGGTGCCACCTCAATGTGGACTACTCCGACGCCGCCCGGGATGCCTTCCGGACCTGGCTGACGAACCGCTACGGGTCCATCGACGCCGTGAACGCCGCTTGGGGCACGATGTTCTGGTCGCAGCGCTACGGGTCCTTCGCCGAGATCTTCCCGCCCCGGCACGCCCCCTACAGCCACAACCCGGGGCAGCTGCTCGACTACCGGCGCTTCACCTCGGACATGCTCCTGGAGTGCTACCGGATGGAGCGGGACATCATCCGGGCGGCCGGTGCCGTCCAGCCCATCACCACCAACTTCATGGGCGCGTTCAAACCCGTCGACTACGCCGGGTGGGCCGCGGAACTGGACGTGCTCAGCGACGACCTCTACCCGGACCCCAATGATCCGGAGGGTTTCCGGGAGGGCGCGTTCCACGGGGACCTGATGCGCTCCCTCAAGCCCGGGACCCCGTGGCTCCTCATGGAGCAGGCCACCAACGCGGTGAACTGGCGGCCCACCAACGCCCCGAAGGCCCCGGGCCAGCTCGCCGCGCAGAGCATGCAGGCCGTGGCGCGTGGCGCCGACGGCATCCTGTTCTTCCAGTGGCGGCAATCCAGGGCAGGAGCGGAGAAGTTCCACTCCGCCATGCTCCCGCACGCCGGCACGGAGACCCGCACCTGGCGCGAGGTGGTGTCCCTCGGCAGCGACCTCGGCCGGCTGCCGGACCTGCCGGCCGACGACGGCGCCGCGCGGGTCGCGCTCCTGTTCGACTGGGAGAACTGGTGGGCCATCGAGAACCCGGACCACCCCACCTCGCTCGACTACCAGTCCCTGGTGCGGGGCTGGTACGACGCCGTCCACCGCCTGCACGTGCAGGTGGACATCCTCCCGCCGACGGCCGACCTGTCGCGCTACGCCGCGGTCGTGGCCCCGCACCTGTACCTCCTCACCGAACCGGCCGCCGCGAACCTGGCCGACTTCGTGGAGCAGGGCGGGCACCTGCTCGTCACGGCGTTCAGCGATGTGGTCGACGAGTACGACCGCTTCCGCCCGGGCGGGTTCGGCACGCAACTTAGGGACTTGCTCGGCGTCGTCGTCGAGGACTTCGGGGCACTGGTGGGCGCCGACTCGGAGGGGCCCGGCGAGCAGCGGGCGCTGGTCTCCGGCCCGGGCTTCGCGTTCGCCGGGTCGATCCTCGCCGAGGAGGCCCACGCCGTCGACGCCCGCGTCCTGGCGCGGTTCGAGGGCGGCCGCCAGGACGGGCGGCCGGCCCTGACGGCACGGCCCCACGGCGCGGGATCGGCCTACTATCTCGCCACCGTGCCCGACGACGACGGCGCGCGGCAGGTCCTCGAGCACTTGTTCGCGGCGGCCGGGGTGGAGCCGGTGCATGCGGGCCTGCCGCCGATGGTGGAGGCGATCCGTCGCGGGCCGCTGCTGACGCTCATCAACCACGACCGCGAGCCGGTCCACCTCGATGTGCGGGGGGAGGACGCGCTCGGTGGTGGCGACGTCCGGGGCATCGAACTGCAGCCGTTCGGCTACGCTCTGGTGCTCACCGACTCCCGAGCGGTCCCGGCGCCGGCACAGCGGTGACGGAGCAGGACTTCGCGCCCCGGACTCTGAGCTCCGGTCGTGCTCAGCCTGGAAGACGCTGGTCGCAATTGTCCTCGCGACGGATCGTCGAATGGGGCGTCGTTGTCCCGCGTGGGGCGACGTCCCGGCCATGAGTGATGGAATGTATTTGGCTTATCGGGCGGGACGAGGAATGTATGCGGACAATTCCTGGAAGGACGTTCGGGACGCCCGTGTATTCGCTTCCGGATGAATCGTCGCCGGGAAGCAGTGGCGACGGTCTCGGGTGGTGAACCCTCGCGCCGTCGGGGTATGTCGGTGCAGGTCGAGGCTTGTGGGACTGTTACCGTTTGCTGGTGATCGAGACACTGATAACTGGTTCTGGGGTAAACAGATATCGGAGGGTCGAACCGGGATCGGTGTCGGTGCTGCCGGCCGCGCTCGTCCTGGGCGCCGTGCAGTTCCTCATCGGAGCGGTCACGGCCCGCTTCCCGTCCTATTGGGGAGATGAGGCCGCGACACTGACCGTCTCGCAGCGGTCCCTTCCTGACATGTTCGCGCTGTTGGCGCACGTCGATGCAGTCCATGGCGTGTACTACCTGATCCAGGGCCTTTTCCTGTCCGTGGTCGGCACGGATCCCTTCCCGGCCCGGATGCTCTCCGTGACGGCTGTGGCAGCCACCGTAGGCTTCACGGTGATACTCGGGGCCCGTCTGGCGGGGCCACGAGTGGGCATATTCGCGGGTGTGGTCGCCTCGTTCCTGCCGGGCCTCATCTGGGCCGGCAGCGAGCTGAGGTCCGTGGCCCTGACCGCGTTGCTGGCGGTTCTGACCATGCTCGCGCTCGAGCGGGCCACGCGTAGAGGATCCGCACCCGCCTGGGGTCTTTACGCGCTGATGCTCACCTGCGCGACCTGGCTGTTCGTGTTCTCGGCGCTGCTGGCCATTCCGGCCGCCGCGTTGGCCGTCAGCCGCACATGTACAAGACCGTTCCTCTGGTCCTCCTGCCTGGCGGGCCTCGCTTCCCTGCCCATCGTCGTCGCCACATCGACCCAGGTGGGGCAGGTGTCCTGGATCTCGACCCAACCGGGCGAGCTGCTCAAAGGCGCTCTCATCGGCCAGTACTTCTTCGGGCAGCGGCCCTACTATGCGTTCGGACACCCGACCGCCCACTTCGCGACAGCCCTCATGGTCCTGTCTCTCGGAATCGTCGCGTGGTTCACATATGCTTCATTCCGCCGCCGCCAGTGGTCGCTCTGGATGATCGGAGTCGCGTGGACGCTGCTGCCCACAGTCATCCTCGTCGGTATGACGGCGCTGGGGAAGCCTGTCTACCTGGAGCGGTATCTGACGTTCACGGCCCCGGGCTTGTGCCTGTTGGTCGGTGCCGCGCTGGCCGTCATGTCCCCACAAAAGGGTGTGGCGATCCTGACAGTATTCTGCCTGCTGGCCACTCCCATCCTCGTGAGCCAGAAACGCGAAGGGTTCAAACCGAACAACTTCGCGGCCATGGCTCGTGTCGTCGAGGATCGCAAGGTACCCGGCGCGGCAGTCATCTACTCCGATGTCCGGGCATACGGTGTGCCGATGGCCTACCCGGAACAGTTCTCCGGGGTGGAGGACGTCGCCCTCGATGCAGGCCCGCTCGAAACAGCGACGTTCTGGGGGAGCGTGGTCCCAGCGAATGAATTGGACCTGACGAAGCTGAAGGGACGTCAGGTCTTCGTGCTTGCGCGAACAGTTCAACCTGATGCTTCCGCCGGTGCTGCTGGTTCGGATGGGGCCCGGCCGAGCGATCCCTATATCGCGCGACTCGTCGACGCGGGGTGCATCGAGGAGGAGGTTTCTGCAGTCACGATCCTCACGGCTCATATCCTCATGTGCTGACATGCCCGAAGACCGCCGAGTCGATGCCGTTCGAGGCGCTCGTCCTCGATCTCGATGGTGTCCTGAGGATCTGGGATCCAGCGATCATGGCCGATGTCGAACTGGACAACGATCTTCCCGCCGGTAGTCTCGCTGCGGTGGCGTTCGGCGATACCGAAATGCTGCAGAAAGTGATCACCGGGGCGATCACGGATGGTCAATGGCGGGAAGAAATTTCCGACAGATTGGAAATGTATTACGGAGCAGCTGCGAGGAAGGCGGTGGCGCAGTGGTCGATTCCGGCGGGAAGGGTCGATGAGGAGGTACTCACCATTGTCCGACGAGTGCGAAAGCGACGGACCGTCGCACTGTTCAGTAATGCCACGACCCGGCTCGACTCCGATTTGTCGTGCCTCGGCCTCACCCATGAATTCGACCTGATCTTCAATTCCAGTGCCATCGGCATGGCTAAACCCTCCCCTGAATCCTTCGAGGCAGTGCTTGTGGAACTCGGCACCCCGGCCGACCGTTGCCTTTTCGTCGACGACACTCTGACCAACACGCGGGGCGCAGAAGGTCTGGGATTCAAGGCACACCATTTCAAGGGCGCCAGAGCTCTTGAGCAGTTCATCGCCTCCTGCGGAGGGTTCGGTTCGAAGCACGATGGTGACGGGGAGGGCCAGATCTCCGTGTAGTAGGACTCTCATGGTCGGAGCTCGCTCCACGCATGACGGAGCGGCAGCGGACGTCGGCATCACGACCCTGCTGCTCCCACCGCGGACGTCCTTCGGCTCGCGCGATGCGCCCACCACAGCGGGGCCGGCAAGGTCGGGTTTCTCCCGGTGAAAGAGCCTCGAAGGTACAGTTGCGAGCACTTCACCCGCAGGTCCTCGACCTGTCGTCGGCCGGAGACAATGCCATCTTCTTCAGGAGAACTTTCCGTGACCATTCGCAGCAGCACTGGATGGAACCCGACCGATGCGCCTCCGCGCTTCGCGGACCCGCGGCGCATGGGAACTCTCGTCGGGCTGTCCGGCGCGTGCGTCTTCGTGTTCTCCTACACGGCGGAAGTCGCAGACCCCGTATCCGTCGTCGCACGCCTCGTGGTCATCGGCACTGTCGCCTCCACCGCGTGGTTCCTCTTCGCCTCGCCACGTTTCCTCGGCCCTTTCACTCCTCCTCGTGGTCGGCACATCGCGATCTACCTCTTATGCGTGGTCATGGAGTTCGCGCTGATAGCTCTCGGCACCGGACGGCTCACCTCGGTAGGCAGGCTGGAGCTTCAACCCGCGCTGATCGCCCTGGTCGTCGGTCTCCATTTCATACCCTTCGCGTGGGCGTTCAGAGAACGCATGTTCTACACGCTCGGAGGGGTTCTTGCCCTCGTAGGTGGGGTGGGACTGCTCATCGGTACTCCGACCAGTGCTTCGGGAGCGGCGGTGGGGTCGGGGCTGGTCATGTCCGTGATCCTGCTCGCCTACAGCCTGGGGATGTTCGCAACCCCGCGGAAACACATGACCCAACGGTAGCCACCGCTTCCATCAGGCATCCTGCTCGGCGATGGGCAGACGAACACGTACCGTGGAGGGCTTCATCGACCCCTGAATCAGTGCCATTGCGCCACGGCCCTCTGCTGCCCGTGAGGGATGGCCTCCGGAAGGTTGGAGCGAAGCTGTCGCTACTGTTTCAGCTATGAGTACGGGATCTGTGCACGTCCTTCTTGCGATCACCCGGCGTCTCGTTCTGCGCAGTGTCACGACAGGAGCGTTCGTAGGGCTGATCGCCGGGACGGGGGTGTTCGTCGTCGCCTATGCTCAGGTAGCTCTGGACCCTGGACGCTTCGCGGGGTGGAGCGTCGATCCCGGGCAATCGGTGATCTTCGCCTTCGGGGGCGCAATCATTGGGGTCGGACTCGGTCTGGCAGGCTGTCTCGGCTCCCTGCTTCTTCTGCGTGTGCGCGCGGCAGTCGTAGAACCGCACAAGATGCACTACGCAGCTACTGCGGGGCTCGGAGCGGGTGTGGCCACAGCAGGATCCAGTGCCTTGGTCCTCGACGGTATGGGCACGGCTTCCTGGGTGCCGATCTTGGTGGGTAGTGGTCTCGGCGCGGTGGCGGCATGCAGTGCTGCTCTCCACACACGACGCATACTCACGTCATCTCCGAGCCGCACCGGATAGGGATCCGCCCCCGGGGGCGGCGACGCAGGCGTTGAAGCGAGCACTCCTCTCGAAGATGACGCCCCTGGCCGATCAGCGGAACGACGGCGTGGACGACGGGACATACGAACTCCACAGCAGCACCAGTTCCGGCCCTTTATTCCACGGGACCACACGAATCCCCGGATCGAGACGCACGGCGACGTTGACCATGTACCGTGCTGTGTTGCGACGCCTACGCCTCATCGCCGGCGAGAGACCGGAGCATGTCCACCGCGCCCGCTGGGTAGAGTGGGCGGTCGATTCTGCGAATGGGCCTCCAGGCGACGGGGCTGCCTTCATCGAGCACGCGCAGCTCTGCATCGAGCGGGATGGCACTGAACCCCGGCGACTGCACAGCGAAGACGTGCACGATCTCGTGACCGGGTTGTCCTTCGTAGTCGAAAATATTCTCCACAACTCCGAGTAGCTGCACTGCGGTGAGAACTATCCCGAGTTCTTCTGCGAACTCGCGCCGCACGGCAGCCTCGGCCGTCTCCCCGAACTCGATACCTCCGCCAAGTACTCGATGAAAAGCTTCGCCCGTCATGGAATCCCTCGCGTCCGACACGAGAACGTGCCCATCACGGACTGGCAGACCCACGGCGAGATTCCGGATCGTCGGCATGCATTCGATCCTAGGCCCGGCTGAGGCTCGGGGACGTGGCATTGCCGGCGCGATGCTACTTTTGGTCTCAGTGACATTCCTATCCTCTCTGTGATCCAGAGTCTGTGCAGCGGTTCCCGTTCGCTTCCGTCGGAAGTGGTGATTCTGTGCGCCCTCGACGGGGAACTCGCCCGCGAGCTCCCCGCGCACCGGCCTCCCACCGAACTCATCCAGAGAAGATCACATACCCGCCATGCAGAGAAACTCCGTCAGCCCTTCCTCACCAGCTCTTGACCGCGGATCCTTGCGCCCCGACTGCAGCAACTGCTTCGCGCTCTGCTGCACCGCCCTCGGCTTCTCCCGCACCGCCGACTTCCCCATCGACAAACCACCGGGGACACCCTGCCAGAATCTGGCGTCCGACTTCTCGTGCACCATTCACGACAGTCTGCGACCGCGAGGCTTCCGAGGATGCACCGTCTTCGACTGCTTCGGCGCCGGCCAGAACGTCTCCCAGAACCTCTTCCATGGCGTCAGCTGGCGAACGAGGCCCGAAACCGCGAAAGACATGTTCACGGCGTTCACGATCGTCCGGCAACTGCACGAGATGCTCTGGTACCTGACGGAAGCAGCCACCAGAACCTTCGACCCTGACACCTCACACCAGGTCGACGAGCTCAGGACGACGATCGAGAACGCGCTGAATGATCCACAACAGGTTCTCGCCGTGGACCTCGACGAGTTGCATGCCCGCGTCCGGTCACACCTGATGGAGATCAGCGAGGAAGTGAGAACCTCCTACCTCGCAACCGGGAACGACCACCTGGACACTGCGCTCGTCCCGGGAGCGGACCTCATGGGCAAGAAGCTCAGGTCACGGTCGCTGGGCGGAGCCAACCTCCGAGGCGCCTACCTCATCGCCGCCGACCTGCGTGCCTGCGACCTATCGGGCACGGACCTCCTCGGAGCGGACCTCCGAGATGCCCGCCTGGAAGGGGCAGATCTCTCCAAAGCCCTGTTTCTGACACAGGCTCAGGTCAGCGCCGCCACAGGCGATCGGAGCACACGCCTGCCGACCGATCTCAGTAGACCTGCTCATTGGTCCGACAACGGATAGGACTCGGCAGGGCTACTGGCCGGTAGGCGACTGCATGTAACAGGCGCCTGCCGGTCACCATCCGACGTCATCCCTGGACGTGTCCCTTGCGTGTCCCCGACGAGTGGGCTGGTCCCATCCATAGGGTCCTCGCGCGGATACCCACTTACGGGCGGCGGTACCGGCTGATCAGGGGGCAATCGAAAGGGTCCCGGGCAGACAGGCCAACGTCGTTGAGGTGAGAGATCACCGCCCTGTAGGACGCGAGGACGCGGACTTGTGTGTAGGGAATGCCGAGTCGTCTGCAATGGTCTTTGACGATGAGGCTTGCTCGGCGCAGGTTTGGTCGGGGCATGTTCGGGAACAGGTGGTGTTCGATCTGGAAGTTCAGGCCACCGAATGCGGAATCAACGAAGGATCCGCCTGTGACGTTGCGGGAGGTGCGCACCTGGCGGTTGAGAAAGTCCGCGGTGGTGTCGTTGGCCAGGATCGGCATCCCTTTGTGGTTCGGGGCGAAGGAAGCGCCCATGTAGACACCGAAAACCGCCAGTTGCACACCCAGGAACGCGCACGCCATCCCTGGCGGCAGGAACCAGAACAGGACGCCGAGATAGCCGCCGAAGCGCACGCCGATCAGGGCCAGCTCCACCCAGCGGCCCGACACCGGTTTCCGCTCGAACAAGGTCCTGAACGACTGAACATGCAGGTTGAGGCCTTCAAGGGTCAGCAGCGGGAAGAACAGATAGCCCTGCCGGCGCGTGAACCAAGCGCTGAAGCCGGTCTTGACGGCGGCGTCATCCGCTCGGAACGAAAGCGTGCCCATGGCGATGTCGGGGTCTTTCCCGACCGTGTTCGGAGTGTTGTGGTGTCGTGTGTGTTTGGTGATCCACCAGGCGTAGCTGATGCCAACGAAACCGGCGGCGAGTATCCTGCCTGCCCATTCATTGGCCCTACGGGAGGCGAAGATCTGATGATGGGAGGCTTCGTGGCCGAGAAACGCGAGCTGCGTGAGAATAACTGCCAGGGTGGCGGCGATGAGCAGTTGAGCCCAATTGACGCCGATCAGCACGAATCCGATTCCCGTCGCGGTCAGGGCGACCATGAGCAGGAGAAACACGCTGATATAGAACGGTCGGCGCCTCTCGAGCAGTCCATCGGCCCGGACCTGCTTCAGGAGCGTGGCATATGACGCAACGACCTCATTGGCCGCAGCGATTCGCACCTTACGCGTCAAGGACGGAGCGCGTTCAGTGCCGGGTGGCACCTGATTCGAGGAGGCCCCCGGTTCAGGGTCCGCGACACCGGACAACGCATCATTCACAGGGTTCATCTGCCAGGCCCCTTTTGCTTCAGCCTCACGGCGCCGGTGTAACGGCGAATGGTTCGCTGGCAGGGTCCGGGGCAGCACCATCAGCATACGTCTGCCCACAATCACCGGTACGACCCGGAAGACGTCGATGTTCGGCATGCGAATTCCGGCAGCCTGATCTACTATCCGGCGCGAGATCCGGATATGCCTGTGTCAAGGCCACACAGCCTCATGTCGGCAATTCCACTCCGACCTGACAGAGCCGACAGTCGGAGATCACAAAGTACGCCGCTCCGGTTCCCGCGCCCCGCTGACAGCTCGGCTCCTAGGGCCGGCCGCACGCCCACGAAGCACCGCAGGAACCGCGCCCCTGGACGATCCGGACGCGGGCGCCGCGACGAGGATGGACTGCGACCGTCCGTCATCGTCTGTCCCCGACCGGGACGCTCTCCGTTTCTCCGGCTCAGAGATGCCTACGTGTCGCTGGGCTTGGTGGGCGCTCTGCGGACGCGTTGGGGTGAGCTCTTGGGGACTCGTTCGACGAGTCCTCGGGCCTCGAGATCGACCTTGGTGTAGCGGACGTAGTTGGAGAGCCGGCCGTTGGGGAAGGCCGGGTGGGACCCGAGCCTGGTTTGCGCTTCGTCGACGATCACCTTCAGCGGCACCGTGCCGTCGTCGGCGGCGAAGGCATCGATCGTGGTCAGGATGACATCGACGAGCAGTTCGTACTGTTCGAGCGCGATGGTCCACCCGTCTAGGCCGTCGGGCCGGGTTGCGTTGAACATCTGGACGCGTCCGCGTTTCCGGGCGAGTTCATCTTCAGCCCATGCCCGTGGGGTGACGGCCGCCGAATGCGGGTCAGCGGACATGCGTAGCCTCTACGAGGTCCTTGAGTTGCTGCAGGTCCTTCACATGCAGCGGCCGGATCGAGCGTCGCAGCCACCTGTTCGCCAGAGGTTTCATGATGCGGGGGACGGGAGGTTCGACGTCGAAGGCAAGCGACACCCGGGTCTGCGTCGTTGTCACGGGATCGACATGGAAGTCGACGTTCGGGCTCACCCAGCGACCGCGGGGGCCTTTATTGCGCATCGTGTTCCGGATGAGGTCGGGGTCGGCTGAGACCAGAGTCTGGCGGCCCTGTTCGACGCCCTTCTGGTCGGTGAAGACGATCTGCGACCCGGGACTCGTCCCGTCGCCGTCGACCCGGCAGGTGAACCCGGTGGCTTCGGGCCACGCAGACCATCGCATCAGGGTGTGCTGATCACGAATAGCCTGATACACGATGTCCCTGGGTGATTCGATGGTGATGGTCTCGGTCCACTGCATGACACTCCTCCGACCAAGTAGTCAACTGATTTGACTGTAATATACTCGAGCAAATGGACTTTGACACTCAGCATCCTTTGCTTCTGGCCTGCAGGGAACTCGGGGCGGCCTTCGACGCGCATGACGCGGTCGTGGCCGAGCACTTGGGGATATCACGAACCGAGCTTCGGCTCCTCAACCGGCTGGAGGGAGGGTCGAGCTCGCAGGTCGACCTCGCTCATCACCTGCACGTCACCCGCGCGGCGGTGACCACGATCGTCGACCGGCTGGCTGCCGCAGATCTGGTCATTCGCGCGCCGTCACCGGTGGATCGCAGGGTGAAACTCGTGACACTGACGCCGAAGGTGTGGCAGGTACTGGGCCAGCACTACCGCCCTGCCGGCCGGCGTGTCCTCGCACTCACCGAAACGATGTCGGCCACCGACACGGATCGCCTGACAAGCCACCTCAAAGCAATCACAGCTGCACTCGGCGCCGGTTCCTGAACACGCATCCGCTGTCCGCGATCCGATCGACCGGGCGCCCGTGCCTGTTTGCCGATCAGGACCATGGTCCGGAGGAGTTCTACCTCAAGCTCGGTTTCGTTCCCACCGGAGAAGAACTCTTCGGTGAGGTGGTCGCGTTCAAGGACCTCACTATGCGAGGGCGAGTGTTTCCGTAGACGAATCCCTCAGCGGGATCGACCGTGCGTCGGCCGAAGGCGACTCGGGGGCGGGGGGTGGCAGTTTCTTCGATACGTCAGCAGGGGCCTGCCGTTGTGTGCTGTCACTCCCAGATGGGATCGTGCGTATCGATCTTTTCAATGACCGACTGGATCGAAGCCAATTGCGCATCACTGCGTCCATGCCCCGGGAGTACCTGCGCCCAGCCGTCAACTGCCACATCACCGAAGTTGTGCCCGTGGCTGGGCGGGACTGCCTCGCTTACCAGCATGTCGGTGGCCAGGTGCAGGAATGTCACTGCCGGGATCCAGCGCATCGAATCACTGACGTCGGCGCCTCGTCCCCCGGAGCCGGCCGGTCCGGCCAGCCACTCCGGGCGCTGATAGATGAGCGCTGGATCCAGCAGGTGATGGGATCGGTGGCGTGTTGCAAATAGCCCAGCCGTGGCTGTTCCCACGTACCGCCCAACTCCACAAAGTCCCCGGGCTTGGATTGCCAGCGCACCTCACGGCCCTCCTGGTAGATCGGCTGCCAGATGGGGCTCCCGGCGTCACGGTCATCCTGCAGTGTGCGCCACGGCTGGGAATTCGACGGCGGCCCGGTGAACAGCGCAGCATCGGTGCGTGCCAGCAGGTCATCAAGGTTCTCGAAGCTGCCCTGCATGCCCTTCGCTCCGAGGCTCAGCCCATAGACAGCCAATTGCGGACGCCGCTGAGCGGGTATTTCCTCCCAGCGCGTATATACCGCGTCGAAGAGCGCTTCGCTGGATTGCGCCGCCAGGTTCGGGCTGAACAGGAAAGAGACCCAACTCGGCTGAAACGAATACTGCATTGCAGCCGTTGCGGTGTTACCTCCGTAAAGATATTCCAGTGCCGCGATGGCCTGCGGTTCGAGCCACCCGGAGCCAGTGGGCGTGGCAACGAGCAGCACGTCACGCTCGAATCCACCGGTGCGCTCGAGTTCCCTGACGACAAGTTCGGCCCGTGCCGTGGCAGTTCGGCCTGCGGAAAGGCCGGCATAGACGCGAACCGGTTCCATGGCGGGCCCTCCGGTGACCCGGCCGATGGTGCCCGCGCTTGGTCCGCCACCGGCGAAGGCGCGCCCCTGGCGGCCCAGCTGATCCCACTGGATAGCTGATTCAGCCGAGCCCGACCTGGTCGCAACAACTGGCTGCACGCTTCCTGCGAGGGTATCGGCATCACGGGCCGCGTAGATCGCGCCGACCGCAGCCAACCCTGCACCGGCGAGTCCGCCAACCAGGATGACTGTGGACACCAGTCCGGTAGCCAGGGAGGCCCGCCGCGTTGCGCTCACCGATCCACCGGCCGCAAGGACGCGTTTGGCAACCCTGTTCCGCAGAGCCCCGATTCCCCGGGAAACCCCATAGAGCACTCCCATAGTGGCAAGCATGCTCACAAGGAACGCGGTGTGCCCCACACCGTCGATCGGCGGCATGTCCACCAGTTCACGGACGCGGTTCTGCCAGGAGACAACCAGCATGCCGTAGCCGATGACATAGGCCGGCAATGCCAGGCCGACTATGAGCGGAGCAAGTACCCTCCTGCGGTGCGGAGCGTCCCGGCGCTCGGTCTCCGGCTGTGTCCGTGCGAACGCTCCAGCCATCCTTCGCCACAGCACGCGGAGTGCGAAGCCGGCCTGGAAGCCGACCATGAACCAGAGACCGGCCAGGAACCCCTGGAACACCGTGGGCCGTGGCACCAGCGAGGGGGTCAACGCCAAAGACGCCAGCGCAAATGCGCAGAGCAGGTTGACGAGGTGTGCCTGGAGGAAGGCTGTGCTGCGTCTGAAGATCGCCACGTTGTTCATCATTTCCCCGTGTGAGGGCTCATCATAGGCGAGAACGTCGGAAGTCCGGTGTGAGGTCGAGGCATCGGTGGCCGACACAGGATGGAGGTGGTCCTGACGGTGGGAGTCCTTGCGTATCGAATCCGGAAGACCACGACGTGCCTGACGCCACCGTCGACTCCGCGCTCAAGTACTTCTCCCGTCCCGGCGGAGGTAGGGGCCGGTGAGTCCGCGCGGGGGAGTGGACGACCGGTTCTCCGACCGGCCATCGAACCAGGGCCCGGTCAAAGGTCAGCCGGGCAGCGACTCGGGTCCATGCCCGACTCCGGTGCCGGCCATAACGTACCGGTCGGCATCATCCCGCCCGGTAGCCGCAGGCGTGTGGGGATGCGCCGCCGGAACGCTGGCATGCCGCGTGGCATAACGCCCGAGCCGCCGGATCCACTTCCAGGCGTGAGGAACATGGGGAAGCGAGTGATTCGGGGATTCCCTACCGGTACATCTCGCTGAAGCGAAACTACACTCACCAGATGAAGCCGTTCGAGGTCACCGTTGAATGCGAGCTGTTTCGAATCAGTGAGAGAAGACAGCCGGGCGGAGCCCTCAGCTACGACATCGCGTGGCTCGATGGGCCGACGGAGAGGGCCTACGTGTTCACCGTCGGTAAGTTCACGGTCGGCTCGGAAGGGCACACTTCTGACGCTGAAGCCCGTATGACCGAAGAGGAGCTGCTCGACGAGGTACGAGGATTCGTGCTGTCCTGGCGCGCGGGGGAAGGCGGCGGAGCGTAGAGCGCTTCTGCGGTGTTCCTTCGGTGGACGGCGCATCGACCCTGGACCGCCCGAATGAATCTTTTCTGCTGTCCGGCATGAGAATGAGGCGTGACGAAAAGTGGAAAATCGGAGGCGGGCCCGGACATCGTCGTGCGACGGATCCAGGGTGACGGCGTCTGGGCGCGTGTGAGTTCCGTCGGGGAGATCGGGGCGAGGCCGTTCCTCCTGGTCGCGGGCATCGGGGTCTCCTCGCACTACTTCGAGCAGCTCGCCCCGCACCTCGTGCAGTTCGGCCCCGTGCATGCCCTCGACCTGCCCGGCTTCGGTGGCGTGCCGCACGCGCGCCATGCCCTGTCGATCAGCCAGTTCGCGGAGCTGGTCGGCAAAACCATCGACGACCTCGGGCTCGAGGATCCCGTGATCGTGGGGCACTCGATGGGCACTCAGATCTGCACCGAACTCGCCGCCGCACGGCCCGGACTCACCACCCTCGTACTCATCAGCCCGGTCATCGACGCCTCGGCCCGCATCGTGTCGGCACAGGCCCTGCGGTTCCTGCGCGCCGGCCTCCATGAGCCCTTCCGCGTGCAACTCCTCGCCGTCGTCGCCTACCTGACGTGCGGATTCGGGTGGTTCTTCAAGATCCTGCCCCGCATGATGTCCTATCCGATCGAACGGACGGCGGCCGGCGTGCGCGCGTCGACGCTCGTCATCCGCGGCGAGCACGACGCCGTGTGCCCGCGCCCGTGGGTAGCGCAGCTGAGCGGTGCGTTCTCCCGTGCCGTCGACGTCGTCGAGGTCGAAGGGGCGGCGCACTCGGTGATGCACGCCCACGCCCGGGAGGTCGCTGGTCTCTGCGTCCGGCATGCGAGCGGCGCACCGGCGGAGGGCGACGACGAAGGTGCGGTTCGCGGCAACACCGAGGGTAGCGATCATGGGGGCATCGCCGTCGTCCGGGAACTGCCGAAGCAGAAGGCTTCACTGAGCCCGACAGAGGCAGCGAAGGCCGTCGTCGACGAGGTGGAGGGCGCCGTCATCGAGTTCAAGGGCAACAAGACCGATGACGACCGCCTGGTCGAGCTCGGCCGCGAGCAGCAGGCCGAGGCGCGGGCGAGAGGACTCAACCGCGAGTAGGTGCTGTGAAGAACCGCCACCCCATGCTGCAGTTGGCCGGGGATCTTTGGCGGCGATCGGGGTCCCAGACCCTGTACAGCGGAGCAGGCACCGAGGCCGTGCGCCGTGGTCCTTTCCGGAACGGCTGGCTTCAGGTCATCGTCCCATCGTTCTCCGTATATGCATTTCCGTCATCGTTGGCCCGGAAAGTCATCCTGTGGAACGCCCGTGAAGACTCCCTGGGTCGTAGGCCCATCGGCTGGCGGGCGTTCTGTAGCTGTGGACAAGCGCATGGCTAGGGTGACGGGTATGAGCGCTACTCAACTTGCCTGGCTGATCGTGGGGTTCTCCGCGCTTCCGCTCGGTGTACTCGTGATCGGCTTCGTCCTGCTGTGGCGTCGATCTTCGCTGGGGATGTGGCGCGGGTATGCGTGGCTGCTGGGAACGGCGGTTGTGGCCTGGTGCGCTCTTGCCGTTGTCCAGAGCAATCTCGGCTTGTCCGAGGGTTCCGATGCCGAGGAGGTCATGTTCGCGGTCGCCTACTACCTGTGGCCCTCACTCAGTCTCGGTGTCATCGTGGTCGGCGGCAGTTTCTGGCTGTTGATCGGTCGTCAAGCCGCGCGCGAGCGCATGTCACTGCTCGAAAGGCATGGGAACGCGTAAGCGGGTAACGATGAGCGCTGATATCTCCCGGTGACTGTGGCAGGTTCTAGTGGCCCGTCCTGCTGGGGCCACGACAACCTGCCACAGCCAGACCTCACCCGTTCGGTCGGCGCTACCGTCTCACGTCGCTGAACAACAGCCAAATTCGGGGCGGAGAGCATCGAAGAAGCGACGATCAGGGGCGCCGGGCCACGCAGTGGGTCCGTCCGGCTGATGAATTCGGGACCGTGCGGCACGTTGTCGAGGGTGTCTTGATGGAACCATCTGCTGTTAGCCGGACATGATGGGGTATGGGTGGGATTTCAGGACCGGACGACGACGCGTTGTGGCGGCAGGTGGTCGCCGGCGACGGCACTGCGTTCACGCTGATCTTCGACCGGCATCGTGATGCGGTGTTCCGGCACGCGGGCCGGCAGTTCCAGCTCTCCCACGTCGCTGAGGACATCACGGCGATGGTGTTCTACGAAGCCTGGCGTAAGCGGGTGTTCGTCCGGGTCGTCGACGGCTCGGTCCTTCCCTGGCTGCTGGTGACGACGAACTACGTGGCACGGAATCAGGCACGCCATGAACGCCGGCATCGGAGCCTCCTCGCACACCTGCCCGCACCGGAACCGGTCGGCGACGTCGCTGACACCTACGTCCACGACGACACGATGCAGCGTCGCGCCGCGGACGTCCGCCGGGCACTGGCGATGCTGCGCCCCCTCGACCGGGACGTCCTGACCCTGTGCGTGCTCGAGGAGATGACGACCCGACAAGCCGCGGCCGTCCTCGACGTCCCCGAAGGGACGATCAAATCCCGGCTCTCCCGCGCCAAGACCCGCCTCGGCGTCCTCCTGCCGGCCCTGAGACCACTTGGTGTGCGGCCGGCGACGGAAGGAACTCTCTGATGACCACCATGTTCGACCCAGCCCGCAGCGCAGCCCTGCGCCGGCAACTCGGCGCCCTCCCCGCCACCGACCTCCAACCCGACACAGTGCTGCCTCAGCACCGGGGCCATCCCACGGAACTGGCGGACCAGCCGGGCCGGCCTGCGATCAGGAAACATCGACGTGCTCCCTGGGCCATCGGTGGGGCCGGCCTGGCAGTGACCGCAGGGCTTCTTGCCTCAGGGCCCTTCCAGCCCGCGAGCACCACGGGCGCGGACTTCGTCCCCGCCATGGCACGGCCCCAACAGCCCGAGGACCTGCTGCCCGAGGACCTGCGTCGGGGGGATATGGACAGCCTTCCGGGACTGGTCGTGAGCACGTCCCGGCTCGTCGGGACCGAGCGCGGATACAACTACTACGCCGCCGAGAGCAACGACGGCATGATGTGCCTGGTCATCGCGTACCCGCCCGAGCCACCCGACCCGGAAGCAACCAGATCCCCGTGGGAAGTCGCCTGTACCCCCTTGACCAACTTCGACAGCTCGCCCCTGCAGATCACGTCGGCGTCGACGAACACGAAGATCTGGCTCGTCAGCGCCAACATCGAGCCCACCGAAGAGCAACTCACCCAGCTGACACGCCTGTCCCCGAACCTGTATATCGAGTACACCGACGGGATACCCCTCTCGCCGGCGCGGGAGGCAGGCCATGACCTGTGAGCCCGCCGAGCTGACAACCTGCACACCACCACCTACCGGGAGGTAAATCCGTTGGCCCTCGTAGCCGTCATTGCCGTGTTCTTCCTCCTACCCGGGGTGCTCTACGCCCTGTCTCGACAACTGAGAAACTGGCGGAACATCAGAGCTACCGAACAAACCCTCGCGGTCCTGACACTCATCGGCTTGATCACCGCCGCCATGGCCTTCGTCGGCCTGGCAGCCTTCGGCTGACCCGCCATCAGCACCAGGAGATCAGCCCCGGTGATGATCCCTGGGCGGGCAGTTCCACTGGGAGAAGTGAGGGGTCCGGCATAATCATCGCCATGGACCAGGGGCGTATTGGTGCAGGCATGGTCGTTCTGGAAACGGATCGGTTGGTGCTTCGGCGTTGGCGCGTGTCGGATGCCGGACTGCAGCGCACGCTCTGGACGGAGCGCGATCCGCGCGTACCACTGCATCGTCGGATCGATGCTGATGGCCGCCCTTCCCTGGATGACATCGAGGACCGGATCCGTCGCGGCGATCCTGATGCTTCCATGGGGCTTCTGGCCGTCGAGCGGCGAGATGTCGGTGATGTCATCGGTTACTGCGGCCTGATCGCGAACGATCACGGACAGGACGGCGAACCAGAACTGGCGTACGAACTTCTCCGCGCAGTCTGGGGTCAGGGGTATGCGACCGAGGCATCGCTGGCCGTCATGGGCTGGGCCGAGGAGTCAGGCCATCGACGCCTGTGGGCCACAGTCCGTGCATGGAACAGCGCTTCTCGCCGCGTGATGACCAAACTCGGTTTCGTCGAGACTGCGCGCGTGGACCGGGATGCCCTCCACGGAGACTCGCTGTTCTACGTCAAGGACTTCAGCGGCTCGGACAGCACGGCATCCGCACCGTGAAGCGATGCCCCTGCGAAGTTCAGAAAGCTGTCTGCTATGTCGTCCATGATGGGCATCTCCTGGTGTTCACTCACGACGATACGCCGATCACCGACACAGGCGTCCAAGGGCCGGCGGGCTCGATCAAGCCCGGAGAATCTCCGGAGCAAGCCGCGATCCGCGAGCTCCTCGAAGAAACCGGGTCGACATCGTCAGCTGATCCGTGGCGTCGCTACCCTCGGTACCGTTTAGAATCAATCAATTATCGTATGGGTCGATTGCGCTCTTGAAAGGAAGAGCCATGCTCCAGGACCTGTTGTGCAAACTGAGCTTGCGCCATGTCTGGCACGTGGAATCCACGGAGGACGGCAGCCGCTATAGGCGTTGCAGGCATTGCGGCAAGTACGACCGAGACCGGGACGGCAGTGGCTTCATGCATTGAGCAGTCCCGTTGGAGGCATCTGGGACTCCTGGGGCGCGGGCGGACCGGCGCGGCGCTCTGCGTCGGGATGGAACACTGTGCGGCACCGGCCGGCTACGACAGGCTCTACCGCAGCGTCGGTACAAAGAACTGTATGGCCAGAATGCTCCAGGAACGCCTGGGCTTCCCACCCCTTGGGAAGATCACGAGGACCCATCAGTACGTCGACGGTGAAGGCAGAGCAGTGGGCCGCCGAAACGCGTTGTGGGTCGACCCTGAGATTCCCTGCCTAATCGCCGATGGATCCGTCCAGCAGCTCGCGCAGAATATCCAGGTGGCCGCAGTGCCTACCCGTTTCCTCGATCATGTGCACCAGAACCCACCGCACACTCTGTCCGCCGTCGCCACCGCGGCAGCGCTCCTCCATCCCATACCGCTCCAGCACCTCGCGGGACTGGCGGCAGGCGGCCTCGTAGTTCTCGATGATGCCCGCCAGGCTGTCCTGGTCACTCACCCGGAACTCGCCGTCGGGATCCTCGACGGACCATCGGGTCGGCACGCCTTGCCGCCCGTCGATGCGGTCCTGGAACCAGAACCGCTCGACATCTGTCAGGTGTTGTACCAACCCGGACACCGTTGTCAGCGAGGGCACGAGCCGCTTGGCGCCGTCGGCATCGCTGAGGCCGCTGGCCTTCATCACTACGGTGGCCCGGAAGTAATCCAGGAAGCCTGTCAGTGTCTCCCGCTCTCCGGCAGCCGCAGGTGGTTCCGTCCGGCTGTCATTCTCCATCCGCCCAACCTAGTCAGGGGAGTCGATGCGCAGCGCAGGCGCGCCGACCATGGCAACCCGGAACTTGCAGAACGTCTCGACGAAGAGCCCCATGCGCCGGTCGTCTGAGGTGCGTCCCGGTGCTGGCGTCACCCCCGACATGGCGTCGATCTGTGCTGTCGGCGGCATGGGTAGGACGGTTCCCGAGCGCACTCCGCCGATAGGCTGTTTCCATGGTCATCACCGGGGGATTCTGATGGACAAGAGCATGCGCATGGTGCAGGTCAGTGGATTGGTCGCGTGTATTGCCTACGCCGTGGTCGGGGCGTTGCAGATCCTGGTGTGGAATCCGCTAGCAGCCGTCCCATCCTCCAGCCTTCCGGATACCTACCGAAGCGTCGAGGCCGCGAGAGAAAGCATGGGTGTTGGCACCGTCATCATCTGGGCCGTGGTGGGCATCGCTCTTGCGGCGGCTGTGGCCGGCGCGGCCCAGCTGCGGCGAATCCGCCTGCACCGATCCCTGGCAGCCCTGTATCTCACGGTCCTGGCCCTCGGTGCTCCCTCGCACTTCTTCGCGTCAGTCCCCGCAGGGATGGGACTTGCAGACACCTTCATGATCAGCGGGGGCGCGTACAGCCCCTGGGGAATGATGCTGTACCTCATCAGCGTGGCGGCTTTCCTCGCACTGATGCTCCTGGGCCCGGTCGATGCCATGCTGTGGCGGTTACGCGCCGCACCCCCGCAGCGCAACCCCTGATCTCATGAGCGCCCGTCAGCGCGCGGTGAAGCGATCGACGGTGTGGTGGGGTATCGGCGCAGGAGGGCATCTCGGAGGCGACGGTGACCGCTGATCCGAGCGGTTCGCCCCTCGCGGAGGGGCGGTGGCGATCGACACGAATGACACCGCTCTCGCCGATCTTGCGAAGATCACCCCGATCGTGCTGGTGGTGATCATCCTGGCGCGGTCGCTGCCGCTTCGGCCCTGTCCGCGTGGCTCATGATCGGGCGGGCGGCCGGCCTCACCATTGACAGCCCGGATTGTGCTGACTAAATTCTACATGTTGGTATTTATTTTCCGCATAATGAGAAAGTAAGAGGGTGGGTAGTATGCCGAAGTACGTGGAGACCAACGGGCTCAGTGTCGCCGAAGAGCTCTATGCCTTCGTCCGGGACGAAGCCCTACCCGGTACGAGGCTTGAGGCCGAGGCGTTCTGGACGGGCGCCGCCGCTCTCATCACGGAGTTCTCGCCACGGGTGCAGGAACTGCTGGCCACCCGGGACCGGATGCAGCAGCAGATCGACGAGTACCACCGCTCGGCCGGCGCCACACCCCCGGATCAGGACGCCTACGAGGAATTCCTGCGCTCGATCGGCTATCTGGTCGACGAGCCCGGAGACTTCAGCATCGCGACCGATCGCGTCGACCCGGAGATCGCGACGGTCTCGGGCCCCCAGTTGGTGGTCCCGCTACTGAACGCCCGGTTCGCCGCCAATGCCGCGAACGCCCGATGGGGCTCGCTCTACGATGCGCTGTACGGCACCGACGCTATCGACGAGGACGAGGGCCGCGAGAGGACGCGCGGCTACAACCCGGTCCGGGGTGCCGCCGTCGTCGCACGCGGCCGGGAGTTCCTGGATCAGCACTTTGCGCTGATGGGTGGGTCCCACGCCGATGTCACCGCATACCGGATAGCGGACCGGGCCCTGGTCGCGGAGACGCCGGACGGTCCGACGGCGCTCGCCGAGCCGGGGCAGTTCACCGGCTACCGGGGAGCACCGGACGCGCCCGAGTCGGTGCTGCTCGTGCACAACGGACTGCACGTGGAGATCCAGATCGACCGTGGCCACACCATCGGCTCCGGTGACCTTGCCGGGGTGAAGGACATCGTGCTGGAGTCCGCGATCACGACCATCATGGACCTCGAGGACTCCGTGGCAGCTGTCGACGCCGGAGACAAGGTGTCGGGTTACCGCAACTGGCTGCAGCTGATGCAGGGAACACTGACCGCTCAGATTGCCACGGGTACGGGCAGCTACACCCGGCGGCTCAACCCTGACCGCCTCTACACGGCGACCGACGGTTCCGAGATGACCCTTCCGGGCCGTTCGCTGCTTCTCATCCGCCAGGTGGGCCACCTGATGACCAGTGACGCCGTGCTCGATGCTGCCGGTGATCCGGTGCCCGAGGAAATCCTCGATGCCCTCTTCACCGGCCTCGGCTCCGTGCACGACCTGCGGGGCGCCCATGCCGGGCACAACTCACGGGCGGGATCGGTCTACATCGTGAAGCCCAAGATGCACGGGCCCGCCGAGGTCGCCGTCGCTTGCGCCCTGTTGGCCGGGACCGAGGACGTGCTGGGTCTTGAACCGCTCACCCTGAAGATCGGCATCATGGACGAGGAACGCCGCACGTCCGCCAACCTGAAGGCATGCATCTGGGAGGCCAGGGACCGCGTCGCGTTCATCAACACCGGATTCCTGGACCGTACCGGCGATGAGATCCACACCTCGATGCTCGCCGGCCCCATGGTCCGCAAGGCCGAAATGCGCAATTCCAGCTGGATCAAGGCCTATGAGGACGCCAACGTCGACATCGGGCTCGAGTGCGGACTCAAAGGGCGGGCCCAGATCGGGAAGGGCATGTGGGCGGCCCCGGACAACATGGCCGACATGCTGGAGCAGAAGGTCGGCCATCCTCTCGCCGGAGCGGACTGCGCCTGGGTCCCCTCGCCCACGGCTGCGACCCTGCACGTGATGCACTACCACCAGATCGATGTGGACGCCCGGCAGGCGGAGCTGGCCGGGGAACGCCGCTCGACGCTGCGGCAACTCCTCACCATCCCGGTCGGTGATCCGGGAAGCTGGAGCGCAGAGGACCGCCGCAACGAGCTGGACAACAACATTCAGAGCACGCTCGGCTACATCGTGCGGTGGGTCAACGACGGCGTCGGGTGTTCCAAGGTGCCCGACCTCCATGGCACGGCGCTGATGGAGGACCGCGCCACCTGCCGGATCAGTTCGCAGCACATCGCCAACTGGCTCCTGCACGGCGTCGTGACCGAGGACGAGGTGGAGGCATCCCTGCGCCGGATGGCGGCGGTGGTCGACGAGCAGAACGCGGCCGATCCCACCTACACGCCGATGTCCCCGGCCTTCGATACCGAAGCGTTCCTCGCAGCCCGCGAGCTCGTTCTCGAGGGCGCGGCCCAGCCCTCGGGGTACACCGAGCCGATCCTGCACCGGCGACGCTCCCTGCACAAGCACACCGACACCATGACAAGGACCGCATCATGACCCTGACACTGACAACCGCCCAATCGATCATCGCCGACGCCCTGGACGCGGGCCGGCAGCACGGCTTCAAGCCGCTGACCGTCGTCGTGCTCGACGCGGGTGGTCACGTCATCGCCGCTGCCCGCCAGGACGGCGCGTCGAACAACCGCTTCGAGATCGCGCACGGCAAGGCCTACGGAGCATTGGCCCTCGGCATGGGGTCGCGGGCCATCATGGAGCGCGCGGAGCAGCAGGCGTACTTCATCGCGGCCGCGGGTGCCACCCTGGGAGGTCGGCTCATCCCGGTCCCCGGTGGCGTCCTGGTCCGCGACGACGGAGGCACGATCCTGGGTGCCGTCGGTATCAGCGGTGACAGTTCCGACAACGACGAGACCGCGGCGTCGACGGCGATCGAGGCGGCCGGCCTGAGCGCCCAGGTCTGACGCTTCGTCCCACGGACGAGGGGGAGGGAACCGGATCACTCCGGTTCCCTCCCCCTCGTCGTTCTCGCGCTCGATCTGTTCCCGCGCTCGGCCGTGGGAGTCATCGGAAGTGTCACACCTCGGGGCGCCCCCTGATGGAGGCGGGCCGACAGCACGGCTTCAAGCCGCTGCCCGCCAGGACGGCGCGTCGAACAACCGCTTCGAGATCGCGCACGGCAAGGCCTACGGAGCGTTGGCCCTCGGCATGGGGTCGTGGGCCATCAGCGCGCGGAGCAGCAGGCGTACTCCATCGCCGCCGCGGCGGCCGGCCTGAGCGCCCAGGTCTGACGCTTCGTCCCACAGACGAGGGGGAGGGAACCGGATCACTCCGGTTCCCTCCCCCTCGTCGTTCGCACGCTCGATCTGTTCCCGCGCTCGGGCTGCGGGCGTGCCCCGAGGTGTCACACCTCGGGGCGGCCCCTGTTCGCCCTCATGACTGCGGGCTCATGCCGTTCCGGACCCTACGCTGCTCCGCTCCTCCAGAGGTACGTTCTTGCGCATCAGTACCCGGGCCAGCAGGGCCAGGCCGATGATGAGTAGCGCCAGGAGGATGGTGCCAGGGTTGAACCCGAACCCGTAGATGGAGATGTACGCGACCGCGCCGCTCATGGCGCAGTAGTACATCGTCACCAGGACGGTCTTCCGCAGCAGGTCCCCCTCGCGACCAAGGAGGCCCACGGTGGCCGCGGCCGCGACGATGTTGTGGATGGCCACCGGATTACCGCCGGCACCGCCCACGGCCTGGGCGGCGACCACCAATTCGGGCGGCACGCCGATCCCCGCGCCGGTCGAGAACTGGAACTGGGCGAAGGTCAGGTTGGACACGGTGTTGGACCCGGCAACAAAAGCTCCGAGCGCTCCGATCCACGGTGCGATCAGGGGCCAGGAGCTGCCCGAGATCGCGGCGGCACCCTCCGCGAGGGTCACCGGCATGCTGGCGAGTCCGGATTCGTTGAGGGCCGGGCCCGATTGGATGAGGACCCGCACAAGCGGAACCGCGAAGAGCAGCGCAGCGGCCGTGCCGGCGAGCTGGCGTCCGGAGATCGCCAGGCTCTGAGCAATCTGGGGGCCCTTCATGCGGTGCAGCAGGCAGGCGAAGACCGACGCCAGGATGAGGAGGAAGGCCGGTGAGTAGAAGGGCTGGATGCTGGTGGTGATCTCGGTGCCGAGAATCCCCGCGAAGGGAATCTGTATCCCTGTCAGGAACTCCTTCAGCGGTGCGATGACACGGGTCGCCACGAGGAGGACCGCCATGAGGACGTAGGGTGCCCACGCCCGCACCAGGCTCATCCGGGTGGAGATCTCGGTCGCTGCGGCAGGTTCGATGGTGCCCATCCAGCGCTCGGGCCAGGAGGCGCGGGGGCCGAAATCGAAGGTGTCCTTCGGCATCAGGAAGCCGCGGCTCGAGGTGAACATGACCAGCACCAGCCCGATGAGGCCGCCGAAGAGGGACGGGAACTCCGGTCCGAGGATCCGGGCCACCAGGACGTAGGGGACGGTCATGGCAAGGGACGCGTACACGGCGAACGGCCAGACCACGAGCCCGTCGCGGAATCGCCGCTGGGGGCCGAAGAAGCCGGTGAGCATGGTCACCAGAATCAGCGGGATCAGGATGCCGACGATCGCGTGGATGACCGCCACGTTGAAGCCGATCTCCGAGATGAACTCGGGCATCGTCAGCCCGAGAACACTCGCGCGCTCGGCCACCGCGGGATCGCCACCCAGGCCGTTGCCCACACCCACGAGAATCGGCGTACCCACCGCTCCGAAGCTGACCGGGGTGCTCTGGATGATCAGACCGACCATGACGGCGGCCATCGCGGGGAAGCCCATCGCCAGCAGAAGGGGAGCCACCACGGCAGCCGGTGTGCCGAAACCCGAGGCACCTTCGATGAACGAGCCGAAGAGCCACCCGATGATGATGGCCTGGACCCGTCGGTCGGCCGAGATGTTGTCGAAACCGGCCCGGATCGTCGCCATCGCTCCTCCCACGGTGAGCGTTGAAAGCAACAGGAGCGCGCCGAACACGATGTAGAGCAGGGTCACGGCGACGATCAGGCCCTCGATGGTCGCGGCCATCACCCCGTTGAAGCTCACGCGCCACACCACCAGCGCCACGACGACGGCGACGACGTAGCCGAGGGGCATCGCGTATTTCGCGGGCCAGCGGAACCCGGCCAGGAGCACGCCCACCACGAGGATGGGTGACAGCGCCAAGAGACTAAGCACAGCGAGATTGTCCACAGGAAAGGCCTTTCTGACCTGGATAGGCGAGAGACGGGTACAAGCTGGGGGGCAGGGTGCCCGAAGTCAGATGGCTTTGCCCGGATTCAGGATGTTCTGCGGGTCGAGAGCGTGCTTGATCCGGTGCTGGATGTCGCGGGAGACCTCACCGACCTCCGCCGTGAACCAGTCGCGCTTGAGCAGCCCGACCCCGTGTTCGCCGGTCAGGGTGCCGCCGAGGCTCTGGGCGAGCTCGAAGATCCGGCCCATCGCCAGTTTCGGCGCGCCGTCCGTGATGGATTCGTTCTCGTCGACGACGATCATCGGGTGCAGGTTGCCGTCCGCGGCATGCGCGACCGTGTAGAGGTCGACGCCGGTGTCCTCCGAGATGCGCTGGATCCCCGTCACGATCTCCGCGAGCCGATTGCGGGGTACTCCGACGTCGCCGATGGACGTCCGGCCCAGTTTCTCGAGCGAGGGGATCGCGTCCCGGCGCGCCTGGATGAGGGCTTCCGCCTCCGCCGGATCGTCGGCGATCATGACCGATTCCGCGAAGGGCTCGATGGCCTTCAGCACCACGTCGCGCTCGATCTCGGCACCGAATCCATCGGTCTGAGCCAGCAGGAAGGCTTCGCCGCGCCGGCGGTGATCGGTTCCGGTGGCGCGATCGATCGCGCCCAGGGTGGGGCCGTCCACGAGTTCGAGCACCGAGGGGGTAGCCCGCGCCGCGACCACGGCCGAGGCGGCCGCCGCCGCTGCTTCCACGGTCTGGAAGTAGGCGGCGAGGGTGGCGGTTGCCACCGGCGCCGGGCGCAGCCGGAGCGTCGCCTCGACGACGACGCCGAGTGTGCCCTCCGAGCCGATGAACACTGCGTTCAGGTCATAGCCGGTGACGGCCTTGATGGTCTGGGTGCCGGTGACCAGCACACGGCCATCGGCCAGGACCACCGTGAGGCTCAGCACCGACTCACGGGTCACCCCGTACTTCGCGCAACGCATCCCGCCGGCATTGGTCGCGATGTTGCCGCCGATGGAGCAGATGGCGGTGCTGGCCGGATCCGGAGCGTAGAACAGGCCGTGCAGGGCAGCGGCTGCATTGAGCTCGGCGTTGAGCACCCCCGGCTCGACGACGGCGATCTGCTCGACGGGGTCGATGCGCAGGATCCGGTTCATCCGCCGCACATCGAGGACGATCTCACCGGCCCTCGCGGCGGCGCCGGCGGCAAGACCGGTTCCCGCTCCGCGCGGAACGACGGGAATGCGATGCTCGTTCGCCAGCTTGAGCGTCTCCACCACGTCCTCGACCGACTCGGCCTGGACCACCCCGTCCGGCAGGGTCGGCGGCACATAGCCGGAGCGGTCGGTGCGGACGAGTGCGAGCTCCCGGGGATCCTGGGTGAACCGGGGTAGGGCTGCGAAAACCTCGGGCAGGCTGTGGGCGACGGTATTGCTGATCATCGATCGTCTCCTTTGACGTAGTGCGTCTGCCATGGGCCGCGTCCGTGAGGGGCCGAGGCCACCAGGCCGCGCCTGCGAGGACGAACCCTCGCAGCCAGGGGTGGCAAGCATTGATAGCAGCCACTTCCGCATGACGGAATACCACTTCTATCTGACGAAAACGCTAGGGGTGAAGGTTGCCGATGTCAATGGTCCGAGCCACCCGCCGTCGCCGAGCGGCCGATGGGCGCGACGAACGTCCAGGCGGGACCGTTCAACCCCGGGGGAGATTCCCCTGAGAACGAACCCGGGCCCTGCAGGGCTGCAGGGCCCGGTGCCCTGCCCATGCCTAGTCGGCGACGTTGAGATCGCCGGAGATGGCCTGTGCGGCAGCGGTCAATAGGGGAACCACACGCTGGGCGAAATCCTCGTCCACGCGCGAGATGGGGCCGGAGACGGAGATGGCCGTCGGGGTCGGGGAGTCGGGCACGGCAACGGCGAAACACCGGACGCCGAGCTCCTGCTCGCCGTCGTCGACCGCGTACCCCCGCCTGCGGACGGCGGCCAATTCGTCGAGCAGTGCATCGATCGACGCGATACTCTTCGTCGTCGGCGTGGGCATGCCGGCACGGAGGACGATGCGTCGCACCGACTCGTCATCCAGTTGGGCCAGGATCGCTTTTCCTACCCCCGTGTCATGGGTGTGGGCACGGCGGCCGACCTCCGTGAACATCCGCATGGAGTGCAGCGACGGCACCTGCGCTATGTAGACGACCATGTCGGAATCCAGCACGGCCATGTTGGCCGTTTCCCCGAGAGCATCGACCAGGTGTTTGAGCTGCGGGCGAGCGAGTGCGCCGAGCTGTCTGTTCGCGCCTTCCCCAAGACGGATCAATCGCGGGCCGAGGACATACCTGCGGTTCGGCAGCTGACGGACATAGCCCTTGCCGACCAGAGTGCGGAGCAGACGGTGGATGGTGGGCAGCGGAAGATCGGTGGAAGCTGCGAGTTCACTCAGGGTGACCTCGCCCCCGGCGTCATTGATCAGCTCCAGGAGTTCGAAGACACGCTCGACGGACTGCACGCCTCCGCTTCTGACCGGTGCCTCCATGGTTCCTGCTCCTGACTTGTGTCCTGCGCGTCGCTGTCGTCCGATCCCAGCATATCCATATCGTGGAATCTCCCCGGAGGGCGATCCCCATGATCCGGCTCATACCTTCCAGGTACGAGCCGGCCCGGTACACCACCAGGACAGTTGCCGCCGGCGCCGAGGGCCGAGCCCTATGGCCCTTGCCGCCTGCACCCTCCTCCGGAAGTCGCGCCGTCTACGAGGGGGCACGGCGCTGGAGGCTGGTCCTACTTTCGCCGCAATCTCCGTGCCCGAATGCCCTTCGACGTCGAGAGCGCTGCCTCGGGCTCAGCTTCCCCTCCCGGCACAGTCCCGGACCCACGCCGCGGCACTGTCATGGCGGCAACCTCCGTGAGCCGGGGGTGGAGATGGTCGTCGCCGTCGACCGTCCCCGATTGCCACGACAGCGTGAGCCCGTCCGTGGTGTCCTCGAGCGACGCGAGGTTGTTGTCGAACCACGGTCCCCTGATGTTCCGCCAGCGGAACGGTGGGTTGGGAACTTTCACGGAGCGCGCCACGAGGGCCCCGAGAGGTGCCGCCACGGCGTAGGAGAGGATGGCGGTGGAGGAGCGCAGGAGCCGCGGCAGCGGATTGCGGATCGGGGAGCAGACCACCTGGAGGATACGGCTGCCCGACGTCCTGTCCACTTCCGCGACGTACGAGAAGTGGACGTCTCCCGACAGGAAGGTCACAGTCTCCGGTGCCGGGCCCCGGTTGCCGTCCGCCACGTCCGTCGCCATGAGGGCCACGGCGCGGAAGCTGTTCTGGAAGGCGGCCCAGTGTTCGAGATCCATGCCCTGCCGCAGCTTCTCACCCAGCCGCGCGCCCCGCGCGCCCCATGCACCCTGTGCGAGGGCCTCGTCCCACGACTCGATGTGATGCAGCCCCAGCGGCAGGAGGAACGGCAGCGAGGTCCCCACCAGGAGGTGCCGGAATCCACCCACCATCTTGCCATCCAGCCATGCCGTCTCCTCCTCGCTGAGCAGGGCCCGCGCATCGGGTGTCAGCACGCGGGATACGCGGGAGTCGACCACGATCAGGCGTGTGTCATCGAAGTCGCGGCAGTAGCTCCAGCGGTAGCTGGCCGGGTCCTTGTCCGCCCGGTCGGCGAAGGCGTCGAGCTCCTCGCTCAGGTCGAGCTCGGCGGCGTCGTGATGGTTGACGATCCGTTGCCAGAGGCGGTCCTCGGCGCGCCGGTCCGGTGACAGGTTGCCGAGGTGCTGGTACACCCAGTACGACGCCAGGCCCGCGACGATCCGGTCCTGCCACCAGGAGGTGGCCTCCATCTCCTGCTTCCAAGAGGTGGAGGCGTTCCAGTCATCGCGGATGTCGTGGTCGTCGAAGATCATGGCACTGGGAAGGGTGGACAGCAACCAGCGGTTGGCGCTGTCGGACCAGGCCAGGTTGTACAGGTGGGCGTACTCCTCGTAGTCCTTCAGCTCGGCGCCGGGCTCCTCCTCGATGTCCCTCCGCCCGCGGATGAACTGCTGCATCTCCTCACTGGTGGAATCGGCATACACCTGGTCGCCGAGGAAGAGAATCAGGTCCGGCCGCGGTGAACTGTCGTCCTTCGTCCGGTCGAGCGCGTACGCACGCATGGCATCGATGCCGTGGGTCCGATTGCCCTCCTTGGTGTGGGGGACGCTCGTGCGGCAGGACCCGAAGGCCAGTCGCAGGGGCTTCCCCGGGGTGCGTGTCGCAATGCTCGACGGCGGGAATTCGGGAACCGATCCCGGGTCCGGCCAGGCCTGGTGTCCGTCGATCTCCACCGTGTAGGAGGTGACGCTTCCCGGCTCGAGGCCGTCCACCTCGACGAGCGCGTAATGGTGCCCGTGGACCGCGAACGTGCGTGCTTCCCAGGATCGCTGGGAGGCCCGGACGACGACGCGTGCCGCGGCGCCGACCTCCACCCAGACACTTGCCGAGGTTTCGTCGACGTACCGCAGTATGGGGCCAAGGACCAGGGGAGTTGGTGTCATACGTATGTTCTACCCCTCTCCCCGTCGGCCCGCAGGTCGATGTCGACGGGTTTGCCTTCGTGCTGGTCTGCGCGGTCCATGGCGATGCCCTCTGCCCAGGTGTCGTCCTTCGATGGTGAGCCGTACTGCACGACGAAGTGGGAGGCTTGGGGCTCATCCACACGAGAGAAAGCAAGGCTCGATGGCTTCCGCTGTGACCCTGATCCGCTCGACCGCCCTTTCGGACATGGTGCAGTACGCCTACGCGGCTACAGCACCGTCTGACGCGCGGCTGGTGTTCCTCGCAGGATCGTGTCCCCTCGATGAAGCCGGTGTCACGGTGGGCGAGGGTAACTATGCGGTGCAGGCGGCGAAGTGCATCGACAACATGCTGGTGGCGCTGGGCGACGCCGGTGCGACTCTCGAGGACGTGATCACTACACGCGTCCTCGTGGCATCCACCGACCGCGCCGACCTTGTGAGGGTATGGGGTGTTGTACGTGACAGGTTCGGCGGACACGACGTGCCAAGCACGCTGCTCGGGGTGACAGTTCTCGGGTACGAGCACCAGCTCGTGGAGATTGAAGCGGTAGCTGCCGTCCGCGACTGATGCATGGCGACGCCGCGTTCACGGATCCTGCCCACCCCGCGCTACGAAGCAACGAACTCGCCGAGCGCGGCCAGTAGGCGGTCGACGTCGTCGTCGTTGTTGTACGGCGCCAAGCCGATCCGCAGGGCGGCGCTGTCCTCGAGATCGAGGCGACGGAAGGCCTCGTACGCGTAGAAAGAACCTGCCGGCGCGAGGATGTTCCGTTCCGCAAGGAACCGGTAGGCATTCGCGGAGGACCGGCCCGGGAACGTCACCAGCAGTGTCGGTGTCCGATCCTGGGCTTTCGAGTGCAGTGTGACGGCGTCACCCAGTCCGGCCAGCCCTGCCTCGATGCGGGAGCGCAACGCGAGCTCGTACTCATCGACCACGTGAGTGGATGCGAGAAGGCGCGCACGGCGGCTGGTTGCGGCGCCGGGCGCGATCGCTGCGAGGAAATCCACGGCCACCGTGGCTCCGGCCATGATCTCGTACGGGAGGGTACCGAACTCGAACCGCTCAGGAACCTCGTTCGTGGACGGCAGCAGCTTGTCCGGCTGCAGTGACTCCAGTAGATCCGGGTCGGCCACGAGAACACCGCAATGAGGCCCGAGGAATTTGTAGGGCGAACAGGCGAAGAAGTCTGATCCCAACGCCTTCACATCGACCGCCGCGTGAGCGGTGTAGTGCACCCCGTCCACGTAGACCAGTGCGCCGACCGTGTGAGCGGCATCGGCAATGCGGCGCACCGGCGGTTTGGTGCCGAGCAGGTTCGACGCGGCGGTGATCGCTACCAGCTTCGTGCGCTCGGTGATCGCGGCTGCGACGGACGCTTCGTCGATCTCCGTGGTGTCCGGGTCGAAATCGATCCAGCGCACAGTGGCGCCGACCGCGGCGGCTGCTTGCAGCCAGGGGCGGATATTGGAGTCATGATCCAGGCGTGACACTACGACCTCGTCACCCGGCTGCCAGGTCTTGGCGAGGTGGCGGGAGAAGTCATAGGCGAGCTGCGTTGCGCTTCGGCCATAGACGACACCGCGAGGATGCGCCCCCAGCAGGTCGGCCATCGCCGCCCGGAATCGGCCGACCGCCGATTCGGCGTTGCTCTCCGAGCCCATACCGAAGCCGCGGTTGGACAGCGGCCCGGTGATGGCATCGGCTATCGCGGTTCCCACGACGGTGGGGGTTTGCGTTCCGCCGGGGCCGTCGAAATACGCGGTGCCGGTGAGCAGGGCGGGGAAGTGCGCGCGGAAGGCCGCGATGTCCAAGGTCATGTCGTTACCTTCTCAGGTGAGGGTCGATACGGAAAGACGTGCGGGCGAGAGCCGTCGTGGATCAGTCCGGGAGGTTTGCTCTGATCGCGATGAGTGTCAGGTCGAGGAGCGGAGTGGGTTGCTGCAACGCCGTGGCCCGAAGTGCGTAGTCACCGAGGATGTGGTCGACCTCTGATGGCAGTCCTGCGGTGAGGTCCCGGTACAGCGATGTGGTGAAGGACGACCCGGGTTCGGTCAGGAGCGCCACTGCTTGATGGTGCGCCGGACCCGACACGGGGTGTCCTGACCGGGCGGCGACGGCCTCGAGTTCGTCGATTGCCGCGCGTATTGCGCCTTCGCCGCCGGCGTCAAGGATGCGGCCCACGGGAGCGTGGAACAGGCAGTTGATGACGCTGGCAGCGGCGATGAACGCCCATTTGTCCCACAGCGCGCCCACCACGTCATCGGCGACCGAGAAGTCGATGCCCGGGACGTCAAGGGCGTCCCGGGCATCGTCCGCGACCGGAGCGTCTGTCAGGGAGCCCACCATCAGAGAACTCATGGACGTCTTCTGGTGGACGACGTCACCGTCGAGGGTCGCCACGATGCGGGCCAGACCGCCCAGTACCTGTCCCGGGTACGCCGCCTGGAGCTGGTCGATGTGCGCCATGCCGTTGAGGACCGGGAGGATGCGCGCGTGCGCGTCGATGAACGGGTGGACGTCGATGACTGCGGAGGAGAAGGCTGTTGCCTTGACCGTGATGAGCACGAGATCGAAGGCGGGCGCCGTGTCGGTGGTCGTGATGACCTGCACCGGGTGAGTTCGGTCGGCATCGGGGGTTACGAATCGTAAGCCGTCGCGGCGCAAGGCTTCTGCTTTGCGTTCACGGACGAGAAAGGTGACGTCTCGCCCTGCTTCCTGCAGCAGGGTCCCGAAGGCACCTCCTGTGGCTCCGGCCCCTACAACGAGTATCCGCACGACAACTCCTTCTCCCGGATCACGAACAACATGATGAACACTTCACCATGATCTGCACGGTGAGCGACCGTCCTGACTGTGACCGTTCGGTGTCGCTGATGTCCTATGACGGCGCGGCCGGTCCGAAGGCGAATCCTCCAACGGTCTGGCTTGGAGTTGGTCGGAGGAGGCGTCTTGGTTGGCAAGCAGCAGTGACTGCCGATACCGAGCTGAGCCCATCACCCACCTAGCTCGACACCCACAGAGCCGTGCCAAGACCGTTGAGGGCTAGGACAGTGCATGCTGCAATGGCTGCGCCTGCACTTAGCCCCCAGTACTTGCTCAGTGCGTCTTGTCCGGCTCTGTGACTGCTGGGCGCACGCGTAACAAAAGCAGGGCGCCGAAGCCGCCGGCCAAACCCAACCCGGTCCCAAGGATTACGCCCCCTAGGCAAAGGTTACCGATTGCCTAGGATTCACGCTCCAACCAGCGAATCGTGCAGAGTCCAGAGCTGCTTGAGCATACGTGATGACGAACATGCCTGTTCCAGCAATTAGCTCCACGACGGCACCTGTTGCGGCACTACGAAGGATGAGTCGTCCGGTGGTCTCAATTATGACGTGCACGGATGCCGTACTGGTAGCTAAAACACTAGCGACAGCCTCGCGGCGCTGCCCGCTGATGGATACCCGTAAGGGGGCCCTGTCATCAGCCAGCCAGAGGTGAAAGCGCCCCGGGCGGGGCTGGACTCGATTGGTTGTGGTCTGCGTGCACTGCCCATCGGTGGGATCCACTGATGCAAGCCCTATCCGAATCGAGCAACTCGGAGTTGCGTGGACCGAACAATAAGTTCCTCGATGGCGATCCATCTACCTGCCTACGAAGTCCGGCCCGAGGCCTTCAGGCGCTCAGTCACGAACTCAGTGAAGATGGATGTATCCGCATAATAATTCGGGTACGCCGCTTGCAGTTGGCTGATACGAGCGATATTAACGAGAACAACGTCTAGATCGTCATCATCCAGCGACTCAAGATCTGCCAGGCGGGCTTCAGCGTCAGCCATACGTTCATGCACCGTTACCGTGAGATTTCCGGCGGAACGTCGCAGTTCAAGCGTGAGTGCATTCCTCCGGTCACTCGTAGCATGGTTGCTTACGATCGCCGCGTAGCCTCGGAGTCGGCTGACGATTCCAAGCTCATCTTCGAGCTGCCGCATCTCACTAGTCAGTTCCCGGGTTGAGCCCTCGGCGCCAGGTACGGGCGCAACGTGTTCTTCTGCAGCCATCAGCGAGCTCACGACAACGAAAAAGCGGATAACTCTCAGGTCGCCCTTGGAATACTTCAACTCGCTTCCGGAGAAGAGATCCATTGTCTCTACCGCAGTCGCCCAAGCGTGCTGAAATTGCGTCCGGACCTGAAGTTCGATACGAAGCCCTTCGTACTCCTTTTTCGAAGCACGGTACTCATATGTGAGGTGCATGCCCCGGTAGCCGGAAGGCTTAGGCCCCGAGCGATCATTTTCCTCATCGTGGCGGAGATAGTCATAAACACGTACAATCCGGTTTCGCGCTCGAGGAGCGTTACGAAGTTCTCGGACAAGCTGGTCAACCTCCGCGAGGCTGGGAAAAATGACGCGACATCCTCCGAGGTCTTGCATCGTGACAACGTTCATCCTGGGATGGCGCTTAAGCTTGTCGAGGATCGTGGGCAGCCGCTTGAGTCGTTGAGCAATGACAGCGTGGCCATTGATGGTCAAGGCCTTCTGTCGAACCGTGACTGTGACCGCATTCAGCGGAAAAGCATGAGCGCTACGGAACTCACTAAGGACAGCACGAGCGTTCTCTAGCTCCACGGCGGAACCTATGCCTTTTCGGATTTGCTTACTGGCACGCTCGACGGCGCTCCGCGAGTATCCAGGTATGACTTTCTCCATCCCACCACCATAACGGCTGCCGGTCTTGAGATTGACGAATTGGTTTACGGGCAAGGCGACGAGACGTCCTTTATTCGGTGCGCGCGAGCCGGTCTTTCGTATGACGAGCTGGGCCCTGAACTTCGTGAAGCGATGGCAGCGGTCAGGGCCGGTGATACGCGCGTCGTCACGAAGCTCGATCGTCTGGGCACGATCACTGACGGACGCGCGTGACATCGCTGACGAACTCACGCAAGGGAATGGCCGTGAGTCTCGGTGCCAGCGTCCACAACCCGACCGACCCCATCGGACGGCTGCTGCTGAACGTCCTCGGAATAGTCGTCGAGTTCGTATCAGACCTCATCCGCAGGAGGACCAAAGAGGGCATGGCCGTAGCGAAAGCGAAGGGACAGTGCGCGGAAAGCCGACCAGGCTTGCTGTCGCACAGCGTCGGCACCTGCACGAGCTGCTCTACAAGGGCGACCATACCGAGCTCGCCGGACTTTTCGGCGTCTCCCGTACGACGGTCCATCGCGACGTGCAGCGCCACGCCATCGTCTCGAGGCCTGAAACCCCTTCGATGGAGGGCCGCCCGATACGGTGCGCCGACCGGGTGATACCGGCGTCGTTCCCTCGCTACTCGCGCAGCTGCTGCACCATGTCGAGGACGACGGCGCGGAGGTCGCCGTCGTTCTCCGCCGCCACCCTGCGCTGGCGCTGGTACCCGGCACCGCGCTGGAGGATCACCTCCACGTCCGCGAGTTCGCTGCTGCACCCGAGCTTCGCCGCGATCGGCTCGAGGCGGTTCAGGACGTCGACGAGGTGCTCGGTGACGAGCCGCTCGTTGCCCGCGGCGTCGAGGATGATGATCGCGTCGAGGCCGTAGCGGGCCGCCCGCCACTTGTTCTCCTGGATATGCCACGGCGGCATGGTGGGGATGCTCCCGCCGGCGTCGAGGGTCTCGGAGAACTCCTGCACCAGGCACTGGGTGAGGGCGGCGACCGCACCGACGTCCTGCAGGGTCGAGAGGCCGTCGCACACGCGCATCTCCACCGTGCCGAGGTTCCCGACCGGCCGGATGTCCCACCGGATCTCGCTGACGGAGTCGATCACCCCGGTGGTGAACATGTCCTGGACGTAGGACTCGTAGGCCGCCCAGTCGTCGAAGTGGAACGGCAGGCCCGCGGTGGGCAGCTGCTGGAACATGAGGGACCGCTGGGAGGCGTACCCGGTGTCCTCGCCGCCCCAGAACGGTGACGACGCCGAGAGCGCCTGGAAGTGCGGGAAGTAGTTCGTCAGGCCGTCCACCACCGGCAGCGCCTTGTCGCGCGAATCGAGCCCCACATGCACGTGCACCCCGTAGATGACCATCTGCCGGCCCCACCACTGCGTGCGGTCGATCAGCTTCGCGTACCGCTCCCGGTCCGTGACCTGCTGGGCCTTCGGGGCGCTGAAGGGGTGCGAGCCCGCGCAGAACAGTTCCACACCCATGGGATCGGTGACCTCGCGGACGGCGGAGAGGGAGCGGGCCAGATCCGCCTTGGCCTCACCGACCGAGGTGCAGATGCCCGTCACGAGCTCCACCGTGTTGAGGAGCAGCTCCTGCTTGATGTGCGGGTGCTCGTCGTCGTCCTGCAGCTCGGGGTGGTTCGTGCTGACCCCCCGCAGTACCTCACCCGCCACGGAGACGAGTTCCCCGTTGTAGCGGTCCACGAGGGCCAGCTCCCACTCGACGCCGAGTGTGGACTGGGCGGACTGCGCGAAGTCGATCTTCAAGGGCTTGCTCCTGGGGCGGTGCGGACGAGGAGGGTGACATGGTGCCTCGGCAACGCGCCGTCGCGGGAGGGACTCGTCCCAATATTAGTGCCTTGCCGGTGGTCGGAGGGCGGCGGTTCGGGGCCCGCGGACGGGGTGCTGCTGGGATGATGGGGAGGTGCCCATCCTGAACAAAGACATGACGCTCTGCATCTCCCTGGCCGCGCGGCCCAGCAACATCGGCACGCGCTTCCACAACTACCTCTACGAGGAGCTGGGGCTGAACTACATCTACAAGGCGTTCACCACCACGGACCTGCCGTCGGCCATCGCCGGCCTGCGCGGCCTCGGCATCCGCGGGTGCGCCGTCTCGATGCCGTTCAAGGAGGATGTCATAGCCCTCGTGGACCACCTCGACCCGTCCGCGCAGGCCATCGACTCCGTCAACACCATCGTGAACGACGACGGCGTCCTCACCGCCTACAACACGGACTACCTCGCGATCGAGCGGCTCCTGCGCGAGCACGCCGTGCCGGTGACGCACTCGGTCCTCGTGCGGGGATCCGGCGGCATGGCGAAGGCCGTCGTCGCCGCGCTGAGGGACTCCGGCTTCACGCAGGTCACCGTCGTCGCCCGCAACGAGCGCACAGGCCGGGCGCTCGCGGACCTGTACGGCTTCGGCTGGCAGCCGGAGGTGGGGGAGTCGACGGCGGATCTGCTCCTCAACGTGACCCCGCTGGGCATGACCGGCCCCGACGCCGACGCCCTCGCCTTCCCGCAGGCGGCGATCGACGCCGCGCAGGTGGTGTTCGACGTCGTCGCCTCTCCCTCGGAGACGCCGCTGATCCTCGCCGCCCGCGCGGCGGGCCGGCCGGTCATCACGGGGGCGGAGGTCGTCGCGCTGCAGGCCGAGGAGCAGTTCGTGCTCTACACGGGGATCCGGCCCACCCCGGAGCAGGTCCGGGCGGCGGGGGAGTTCTCGCGCCGGCAGGCCTGAGGACCGGCGGGGAGCGCAGAGGCTAGAGCCGGTACCACCGGATCCCGAGCGGCTCGAGGGTGATGCCCGCCTGCAGGAGCTCGGATCGGGCGCTGATCAGTTCCAGGGCGCCAGCCGGCAGGCCCGAGAGCGTCAGTGCGCTGATGTCCTGCGGGGTCTCCGCGAAGTTCGCGAACACGACGACGGTGGACTCCTCGCCGTCGAGCAGGCCGGGCCGCTGGTAGCCGAGGACATGCGGGTTGTCCGTGTGGAACGGCACGAGCCGGCCGCCCGAGAACTCCGGTGCCTGCCGACGCACCGTGAGCAGCCGCTGCAGTCCGGCGAAGACCGCGCCGGCGTCCGTCGTCGGGTCCGTCCGTGCGGCGTAGCGGTCCGCCGGGTAGGCGGGGCGGCCCACCCAGCGGCTGTCCTCGGCCTTCGCCGGATCGTCGAGGTAGGAGTAGTCGTTGAGCTGGCCCACCTCGTCACCGAGATAGAGCAGCGGGATGCCGCCGGTGCTGAGGACGATCGAATGGGCGAGGAGGACCCGCGCCACGGCGGCGTCGTCGTGCGCCTCCAGCCCGGCGAGGGACGCCGTGGTGCCGGAGATCCTGCAGTCCCCGGTGCGGGGGTTGTCCTGGAAGGGCACGCCGCGTGCGAAGCTGCCGGGGAAGCGGTCGACGTAGAAGGCGTTGAGGAACCGGCGGTGGTCGTGGCCGTCGATGCCGAGCTCCGCGGCGTCCTCGTCGGAGAACGTCCAGCCGATGTCGTCGTGGCTGCGCACGTAGTTGACCCAGGCCGTGCCCTCCGGGATGTCGTGTCGGCGTTCGAGGGCCTGGGCGAGCAGCGAGACCTCCCGCGTGGCCAGTGAGTTCCAGATGAGCGCCATCTGCAGCGGGTTGTAGCTGAGCTGGCATTCGCCGCGGTCGATGTACTGCACCACCTCGTCCGGGTGCACGATCGCCTCCGACTTGAACAGCAACGAGGGGGCCGCGAGGCGGCACACCGCGTTGAAGGCCTGCAGCAGCAGGTGCGCCTCGGGCAGGCTCTCGCAGGCGGTGCCGAGCTGCTTCCAGATGAAGGCGACGGCGTCCATCCGGATGATGTCCACCCCCTGGTTGGCGAGGTAGAGCATCTCGCCGGCCATGGCCCGGAAGACCTTCGGGTTGCGGTAGTTGAGGTCCCACTGGAAGGAGTGGAAGGTGGTCCACACCCAGCGGCCGTCCTCGAGCTGCACGAACGAGCCCGGGTGGTCGTCGGGGAAGATCTCCCGGACGGTCCGCTCATAGGCGTCCGGCATCTGCCGGTCGGGGTAGATGAGGTAGAAGTCCGCGTACTCAGGATCGCCGGCGACGGCCTTGCGCGCCCACTCGTGCTCGTTCGAGGTGTGGTTGAAGATGAAGTCGACCACGAGGGCTATCCCGTCCTCGCGCAACTCCCGGGCGAGGTCGGCGAGGTCGTCCATGGTGCCGAGGCCCGGGTCCACGTCGCGGTAGCTCGAGACCGCGTACCCGCCGTCGGAGTTCTCCTCGGGAGCCCGGAACAGGGGCATGAGATGCAGGTACGTGAGGCCGAGTTCTCGGAAGTAGGGGATCCGCGCGCGGAGGCCGGCGAGGTCCCCGGCATAGAGGTCCACGTAGCAGACACCGCCGAGCATCCGGTGCGACTGGAACCAGTCCGGGGCCATGGCACGGGAGGCATCGAGGGCCTTGAGGTCGGCCGGCCGGTCCTGCCAGGAGGTTGCGGCGTCGAGCGCCACCTGCAGGAGTTCGCCGTCCGCCCCGGGACCGTAGATGCGGTGGAACAGCGCCTGCAGGCGGGGGAACTCCGTGTCGAAGCGGGTCTGGAAGGACTGCCAGTCGGCGTCCGACGTCGTGGGACGGCGGGCCGAGCGGAGCTCTGCCCGGATGCGGTCCTGGGGCAGGGTGTGCGCGGAATCCATCCAGCCAGCCTATTCCAGCGCGAGGGGCGGCGCGGGATGCGCGAAGCGCCGCGCCCCTTCCGGGACGCGGCGCTTCGTGGTCACTGTGGCGGGAACCGCCGGGGATTACTCCGAGACGGGGATGGACTGCGACGTGAGGGAGTCGATGGTCTTCTGCTGCCCGTTCTCGAGGGCCTCCATCAGGGTGCCGGAGCCGCCGATGGCAGCACCGAATCCGTCGGAGACGTCCGTGTAGGTCTGCGTCATGGTGGGGCCCCACGTGAAGTCGGGGTTCACCTGGGCGGAAGCCTCGGAGAAGACCTCGTAGATCTTCTGTCCGCCGTAGTACTCGACGCCGCCGGCGAAGGACTCGAGGTCGGCTGCGGACTTCGCTGCCGGGTACAGGCCGCCCAGCTCGTTGGCCAGGGCCAGCGCTTCGGGGTCCGTGTTCAGCCAGAGCGCGAACTGCGCGGCCTCGGCCGGGTGCTCGGAGCCCTTCAGCACGGCCGTCGAGGAGCCGCCCCAGTTACCGGCGGTCTCGCCGCCGTCCTCCCACTGCGGCATCGGGGCGACGGCCCACTTGCCGGCCGTGTCGGGGGCGCCGGTCGAGAGCGTCGTCGCACCCCAGACCGCGGAGACCCAGGTCCACTGGTCGCCCTCGTTGAAGGAGGCGTTCCATTCGTCCGAGAAGGACGGCAGGGTGGAGACGAGGTCCTTGGACAGCAGGTCCTGCCAGTAGGTGGCGACCTCCTCGGACTCGGGGCTGGTCAGGTTGACGTCCCAGCTCTCGCCGTCGTTCGCGAACCACTGGCCGCCGTTCTGCCAGACCATCCCGGCGAACCAGTTCACGTCCGACTTCGGGAAGTTGGTGATGTAGGAGCCCTCGGCCTTGATCTGCTCGGCGGCCGCGGCGTACTCCTCCCAGGTGGTGGGCACCTCGATGCCGGCCTGCTCGAAGAGGTCGGCGCGGTAGTACATGGCCATGGGGCCGCTGTCCTGCGGGATCGCGTAGACGGCGTCCTCCTCGCCGAAGGTCACCTGGCCCCAGGTCCAGTCCACGAACTGGTCCTGCGCGTCGGCGACGCCCTCGCAGCCGGCGAGGTTCTCCAGGCCGTCCTGCACGCGGAAGTTCGGCAGGGCGTCGTACTCGATCTGGCCGAGGTCCGGCGCGTTGCCGGCCTGGATCTGGTTGAAGAAGTTCTGGTACGTGCCCGAGTTGCCGTTGGGTCCGGTCTGCACCTCGACCTGGATGTCGGGGTTGTCCGCGTTCCACAGCTCGACGACCTTGTCCATGCCGGGAACCCAGGTGGTGAACTGCAGGGTCACGGGCCCGTCGGAGGCCTCGCAGGCGCCCGCCTCGGCGCCTGCTTCAGAGCTGTCTCCGCCGGCTGAGCAGCCGGAGAGAGCCAGCGCAGAGATCATGGCAAAGGCCGCGGTGACTTTTCCGTAATGCGCGCGCATTGTCTTTCCTATCGGTTGATTGAGCAGTGCGGTGCGGGGGCGGACGCCCCGGCACCCGTGGTGCTGGTGGGGAGGATGAGGGGTGGTTACTTGACGCTGCCGGCGCCGAGGCCGCTGCTCCAGAACCGCTGGAGGGCGAGGAAGGCGATGATCAGCGGGACGATCGAGACCAGCGCCCCGACGATCACGAGGGACCGCAGCTCGGGGATCTGGCTGATCTGGCTGTTCCAGGCGTACAGTCCCAGGGTCACGGGGAAGAGCGCCTGGTCACGCAGCATGATCAGCGGCAGGAAGAAGTTGTTCCAGATCGCGACGAACTGGAACAGGAAGATGGTCACCAGGGCCGGTGCCATCAGGCGCGTGGACAGGCTGAAGAACGTCCGTATCTCCCCGGAGCCGTCGAGGCGTGCGGCCTCGAGCAGCTCGTTGGGGACACTCGCGGCCGCGTAGATCCGCGCCAGGTACACGCCGAAGGGGCTGACGAGGCTCGGCAGGAAGACGGCCAGCATGGTGTTGGTGAGCTCCACCCGGCTGAAGATCAGGAACAGGGGGAGGGCCAGGGCGGTGGCGGGGACCAGCACGCCGCTGAGCACGACGTTGAAGATCGCCTCGCGGCCCCGGAACTCGTACTTCGCGAGGGCATAGCCGCACATGGCCGCGATGATCGTCCCGATCAGGGCGCCGACGCCGGCGTAGAGGGCGGAGTTCAGCAGCCACCGGCCGAAGAGGCCATCCCCGTAGGTGAAGAGCCGGCCGAGGTTGTCGAAGAAGGTGCCGAGCGAGTTCGCGGTGAACCAGAGCGGCGCCGTGGAGGTGATCTCCCCGCCGGTCTTCGTCGAGGTGGTGAGCAGCCACCAGATGGGGGTCAGGAAGTAGAGGGTGAAGACACCCATGATGAGCATCGCCGCACTGCGGGACATGATGCTCTGGCGGGGGCCGCGTCCGCGGTCCTCGGCGGTGCGCGCCGTCGTGCTCCCGCCGCGCGGGCGCTTGGGGGCGGTGGCTGGGGCTGCCATCACTGGGATACCTTCCGCTGGGTGGCCTTCAGGAAGACGAAGGAGAGGATGAACGTGGCGAGCGCCAGGACCACCGAGAAGGCGGCGGCCAGGTTGTAGTTGGGGATGGACGCCGTGGTGTAGACCGCGAGGTTCGGGGTGTACGTGCTGCTGATCGCGGAACTGAAGCTGCGCAGGGTCTGCGGTTCGGCCAGCAGCTGCAGCGTACCGATGATCGAGAAGACCGCCGTGAGGATGATCGCGGGGACCACCAGGGGGATCTTGATGCGCCAGGCGATCTGGATGTTGCTGGCGCCGTCGAGCCGTGCCGCCTCGTAGATCTCGTGGGGGATCGCGAGCAGGGACGCGTAGATGATGAGCATGTTGTAGCCCACGTAGACCCACGTCACGATGTTCGCGATGGCCCACAGCACGAGGTCGGCACCCAGGAAGTCGATGGTCGAGGTCACGGGGCCGAACGGCGAGAGCGACGGCGAGTACAGGAAGCCCCACATGATGGCCGCGATCACGCCGGGGACGGCGTAGGGCGCGAAGAACGCGAGGCGGAAGAACTTCTTGCCCCGGAGCAGCGGCGAGTCCAACAGCAGTGCGAACAGCAGGGCGAGGCCCAGCATGATGGGTACCTGCACGGCGCCGAACAGCAGGACCCGGCCCACGGACTGCCAGAAGGCGGTGTTCTGGAAGACCTGTTCGTACTGCACGAGGCCGCCGAAGACCTGCTGGGGCCTGCCGAACGTGCCCTCCCGCTCGACGGTGAGCAGCGACTGGATGACCGCATAGACGATCGGGATGGCGTAGAAGGCGATGAAGAGCACCGCGAACGGGGCGATGAACATGGCCACGGCGCGGCGTTGCGCTCCCGAGGAGCGGTTCTTCCGCGCGGCCGGGCGCGCCTTCGGCGACTCGGCCGGAGTGCTAATGACGGTCATTTCCTGCATCCTTTCGGCCCGGGGCGGAGCCGTCGGTGGGGATTACTGGGGTGGTGCGGACAACGCGCACTGCGCCCGCGGGAACGACGACGGCATCGGCCACGGCCTCCGCGGTCAGCAGTTCCAGGCCGGTGACCCGGTGCTTGCGGTCCTCGGTGCCGTGGTTGATGAGGAAGAGGTACTCGTGTCCGTTGCCGCGACGGGTGACCGTCTCGAGGCCGGACTGCACCTCGGGGACGGTGACTCCGGCGGCGACGGCGGCCCGCAGGAGCAGGTCGCGGAGGACACCGCCGTCGAGCACCGTGCTGACATACCAGGCAGCGCCCGCTCCGAACCGGTTGCGTGTGACGGCGGGGCCGCCGGCGTGGTGGCCGGTCGCATAGCTCAGCACGGCCTCGGCCGTGGTGAGGCGGACGGCCTCGGACCAGAGGGACGCGGGTGAGCCGTTGTCCAGGGTGAGCGGGTGGGCCGGGTCGAGCGGGAAGAACTCCTCGGACCGGAGGCCGAGCAGCTCCCGGAACGCTCCGGGGTAACCGCCGGGGCGCACCCTCTCGTTCTCGTCGACGATCCCGCTGAAGAACGTGACGACGGCGGATCCGCCGCCGGCCACGAAGTCGCTGAGGGTCGCGGCGTGCTCGTCGCGGATCAGGTACAGGTTCGGGACCACCACGAGGCGGTAGGCGGAGAGGTCCGCGCCGGGCGCCACGACGTCGACCGTGATGCCGGCGTCCCACAGGGCCTTGTAGGCGGCGTGCACCTGCTCGATGTAGCGGACGTCGCCGGACGGGTGCGACTCCTGGTCGTGGGCCCACCACGCCTCCCAGCTGAAGACGAGTGCGACGTCCGCATGCACGGTGGTGCCGGCGAGTTCGCGCAGCTTGACCAGCGAGGAGCCGAGTTCGACGACGTCACGCCAGACCTGCGAGTCCGTCCCGGCGTGGGGCACCATCGCGGAGTGGAACTTCTCGCTGCCCTGCAGCGACGCGCGCCACTGGAAGAAGCACAGGCCGTCCGCACCGCGGGCGAGGTGGGTCAGCGAGGTGCGGATCATCTCGCCCGGGCCCTTGGCGATGTTGCGGGGCTGCCAGTTCACGGCGCCGGTGGAGTGCTCCATGAGCAGCCACGGCCGGCCCTGCGCGAGCCCGCGGGTGGTGTCCGCGGTGAAGGCGAGTTCGGTGAGCGGGGCGGCGAGGCGGTGATCCACGTAATGGTCGTTGGCGATGACGTCCATGGAGGGTGCCCAGGTCCAGTAGTCCTGGTTGCGGATGTGCGCGGCGACCATGAAGTTGGTGGTGACGGGAGCTGCGCTGTGGGCCCGCAGCACGGCTTCCTCGGCCGAGTAGTGCGCGAGGAGCTCGTCCGAGCTGAAGCGGTTGAAGTCGAGGGTCTGCGTGGGGTTGGTCGCCGAGAGCGTGAGCCGCGGGGGCAGGATCTGCTCCCAGCCCGAGTACCGCTGGCTCCAGAACGCGGTGCCCCATGCGGCGTTGAGGGCGTCGAGGCTCTGGTAGCGCGTACGGAGCCACCCGCGGAAGGCGTCGGCCGAGACATCGCAGTAGCACAGGGAGTTGTGGCAGCCGAGCTCGTTGGAGACATGCCACAGGCGCAGCGCCGGGTGGCTGCCGTAGCGGGCGGCGACCTGCTGGACCAACGCGAGGGCGTGCTCGCGGTAGACGGGGGAGCTGGGGCAGAACGCCTGGCGGCCGCCCGGCCAGCGGGCCGTGCCGTCGGCGGCGCGGGGGAGGAGCTCCGGGTGCGCGGTGGTGAGCCAGGCAGGGGTCGACGACGTGCCGGTGCCCAGGTTCACCCCGATGCCGTGCTCGGCGAGGAGGTCCATGACGGCGTCGAGGTTCTCGAAGCGGAAGACGCCCGGCTCCGGTTCCAGCTCCGCCCAGCCGAAGATGTTGACGGCCACGAGGTTGACGCCGGCCTCCTTCATCAGGCGGACGTCCTCCACCCAGACGGATGCATCCCACTGCTCGGGGTTGTAATCACATCCGTAGACGAGCTGCCCGTTCCCGGACAGTCCTGCGACGGTGGTTGCGTGTGCCAAACCTGCTCCTCGATGCTGCGGTGCCGATTCCCGGGCAGGTGCCGCAGGAGAGGCCGCGGGCGCAGTCTGTGAACGCTCCCACATCTGGGGGCCATGCTCTCCATCGAGAATCTGTGAACGTTCCCAGAGTAATGATCGTCACATTCCGTGTCAACGCCGGAGGATATGCCGCAGGTGGGCCGGGCGCCGTCGTACCCGTGTTTCCGCCCGGCGGTGCGCGGTGAGCGGCATGTCGTGGTGCGACCCGCACGCGGGTAGGCGAAAACCGGGAACGACGGCACCGATGACCCTGGCGAGCGAGGTGCCGGGGGCTCAGGCGAGTTGCTGGTCGCCGTACTTGGCCTGGACGGCCTCCCAGTCGCCGGATTGTGCGATGGGGTCCATCCACATCACTTCCCATGCGTGGCCGTCAGGGTCGGAGAAGGAGCGTGAGCGCATGAAGCCGAGCTCCTGGGGCTTGTTCTCGGTGGCTCCGGCGGCGACGGCCCGCTCGACGAGGGTGTCGACCTCCTCCGGCGCGTCGACGCTGATCGCGTTGATGACCGCGGAGGTGGCGTTGGCGTCCGCGACGGGCTTGTCCGTGAACTGCGCCCAGTGCTGGTGCGTGAGGATCATCAGGAAGATGGCGTCGCTGATGGCCACCGCTCCGGCGTCCTCGTTGGAGAAGTTCGGGTCCAGCGTCCAGCCGAAGCTCGTGTAGAACTCCTTGGACCTCGCGAGGTCGCTGACGGGGAGGTTGATGAAGACGTTCGTGGCCATGGCCGTTCTCCTGTTCGTGTGCGGTGGTGATCGAGTGCGTGATCCAGCGGCTCCTGCGAGCCCTTGTACTCCTTGGACGCGAAGTTCTCCGGGAAATCATCGGTGCCCGACGCATTCCTGTCCACCCCTTGCGAAGCAGGCTGAACAGGTCGACAGTGAGGTGGAAAACTACGGGGAGGCCGTCCATGAGTACTTCTTCAGAGCATGTGTCCGAAGCATCCGCCACCCGGGAGGAACCCGAGCTCAAGCGGGTCCTCGGGCCGAAGCTGCTTCTCCTGTTCATCGTGGGCGACATCCTGGGAGCCGGGGTGTACGCGGTCACCGGGACCATGGCCGGGACGGTCGGCGGGCTGGTGTGGCTCCCGTTCCTCCTCGCCTTCATCGTCGCGACCATGACGGCGTTCTCCTACCTCGAGCTCGTGACGCAGTACCCCCAGGCGGCAGGCGCTGCCCTGTACACCCACAAGGCGTTCGGCATCCACTTCGTCACCTTCCTGGTGGCCTTCGCCGTCGTCTGCTCCGGCGTCACCAGCGCCGCCACGTCCGCCAACGTGCTGGCGCAGAACCTGTTCGGCGGCTTCGTGGTCAACGGCTGGATGGAGACGCCGGGGCAGGGGGTGCTCACCGCCGTCGCCCTGGGATTCATGATCCTGCTCGCCCTGATCAACCTCCGCGGTGTGGGGGAGAGCGTCAAGTTCAACGTGGTCCTGACGCTCATCGAGGTCGCCGCGCTGTGCATCGTGATCGGCGTGGGCTTCTTCGCCATGGCGCAGGGCACCGGCAACGTGGGCCAGGTCTTCGTCTTCACCGACTACCAGGACAAGGGCCTGTTCCTGGCCGTCACGGCCGCCACCTCCATCGCCTTCTTCGCGATGGTGGGCTTCGAGGACTCCGTCAACATGGTGGAGGAGACGCAGAACCCGGAGCGCATCTTCCCCCGGACCATGCTCACGGGCCTCGGGATCGCGGTCCTCTTCTACATGCTGGTGGCCGTCTCGGTGGTCACGGTGCTGAGTCCCACCGAGCTGGAAGGCATCCGGGAAGCGGAGGGTGCCGCGCTGCTCGAGGTGGTCCACAAGGGGTCCCCCGACTTCCCCATCGACCAGATCTTCCCCTTCCTCGCGGTCTTCGCCGTCGCGAACACCGCCCTGATCAACATGCTGATGGCCAGCCGCCTGATCTACGGGATGGCACGGCAGGGGGTCCTTCCCCGATCGCTCGGCAAGGTGCTCCCCGTGCGCTGCACACCGTGGGCCGGCATCCTGTTCTCGACGGTCCTGGCGCTCGCCCTGATCCTCTACGTGACCAGCGACCCGGACGGCAACATCGTGGCCAATCTCTCCGGGACCACCGCGTTCCTGCTCCTGTGCGTCTTCGCCGTGGTGAACATCGCGTGCCTGGTGCTCCGCCGCAAGCGGGATGTGAACCGGAAGGTGTTCTTCACCTCCCCGGGCCCGCTGCCCGCCGCGGCCGCGGTCCTGTGCCTCTTCCTCGCCGGGCCCTGGGTGGGGCGCGACATCATCCAGTACCAGATCGCCGGGGGCCTCATGGTGATCGGCGTCGTGCTCTGGTTCGTCACCTGGCTGATCAACCGGAGGGCCGACACCCCGACGGGGGACCCGGCGGCGATCGACGGGTGAGCGTCCCGCAGCCGCGCTAGCATCGCCTGCATGGAGATCCTCCGCTACGCAGCGTTCACCGACCGGCCCGACGGCGGGAACCCCGCCGGCGTGGTGCTCGACGCCGACGGCCTGACGGCAAACGAGATGCAGGCCATCGCCGCCGACCTCGGATACGCGGAGAGCGCCTTCCTCTCCGACCGTCTGCCGGGCCGTGCCACGGTCCGCTACTTCGCCCCCGAGGCGGAGATCCCCTTCTGCGGCCACGCGACGATCGCCACGGGCGTCGCGCTCGCCGAACGCGAGGGGCCCGGGACGCTGGCCCTCTCGACGCCCGTGGGAGTGCTCGCGCTCACCACGGACCGCGTGAACGACCGCCTCGTCGCCTCCCTCGAGACGGTCGACCCGTGGGTCGAGGGGATCGACGGGGGCTGCAGGGCCGACCTGCTGCGGTATCTCCGGCTCGCCGAGGAGGACCTGTCGGCCGACCTGCCCGTCCTGCTGTCCTTCGCCGGCAACATCCACCCCATCGTGCCCGTCCGTGACGCGGGAGTCCTGCGTGCCCTCGACTACGACTACGACGGACTCAAGACCCTCATGGCCGCCCAGGGCTGGGGCGCGACGGTCGCCGTCGTGCACCGGATCGGCCCGGACGTCTTCGAGGCCCGCAACCCGTTCCCGCCGGGCGGTGTGCGCGAGGATCCCGCCACCGGGTCGGCCGCGGCATCCCTCGGCGCCTATCTGCGGGCGCGGGGTGAGCTCGTCCCACCGGCCACGCTCACGGTGCATCAGGGCGCGGACGTCGGGCGGCCGTCCGTGATCACCGTCGGCATCCCCGAGGCCGGGGGCCTGACGGTCTCCGGCGGTGCGGTGCGGATCACCGCGTAGGAGGCGAGGTCGCGGCGCTCGCCGCCGATCTCCAGGTAACTGCCGAGGAGCCCCTCGTAGGTGAAGCCGGCACGGCGGGCGGCGCCGATGGACGCCGCGTTCCACGGCTCGATGTGCAGTTCCACGCGGTACAGGCCCGGCAGGGTCCACGCGAACGACGTCAGCGCCCGCAGGGCATCGGTCGCGACCCCGCGACCGCGAGCGGCGGGGGCGACGGCGTACCCGGCCTGGCCGCGCCCGAGGGCGTAGTCGCGCAGCCACAGGCCGATGACGCCCAGGGCCTCGTCCGTGCGGGCGTCGGCGATCGCGAAGGAGAAGCCCGCTCCCTCCGGGTGCCGCTCATGCTGGCGGGCGATGTAGGCGAGGGCTTCCTCCGTGCCGGCCAGCGGAGGGAGCGTGCCGATGAGGGGCACGTAGGGATCGGTCGCGAGGTCCCGGACCATGCCGGCGTCCCGGTCCTCGATCTGCCGCAGGACCACGCCGCCGGACGCCGGCGGGATCTCGGGCCAGCCGGGCAGCAGCGGACGCTCCGGCCCGCTCACGGCCGGTAGCCGAACGCGGCCAGGCGGAGGTCGTCATGCGGCTGGAAGCCCAGGGCACGGTAGAGGGGGTGCGAGCGCTCCGCGTCCTCCGTGCCGTCGGCGTCCGTGGTCAGGGCCAGGAACATGCAGTGGGCGTAGCGTCCCTGGATCTCCTCCATGAGGGCACGGGCCACCCCGCGGCGCCGGGACGCGGGATGCACGAGGACGTCCTGGATGTAGCAGATCGATTCCCCGTCGGAGACGGTGCGCGCCAGCCCCACCAGTCCGCCGTCGTCGTCCCACGCCGTCACCACCGAATGGGACCCTGCGAGGCTCCGCGCGAGCCGGTCGGGATCACGCGTGTAGGCCGTCCACCCCACGGCATCGTAGAGCGCGAGCGCCCGGTCCAGGCCAGGGGTCTCATCCGCGGTGATCCTCACCGGTCCACCGTACCCCTGCGGCCCGCCCCGGCAGCAGGAACCAGGCAGCGCTGCTTGCGCGCTCCGGCGAGGGTCTCACGGGTCCGCGGAGCGACGTCGGGTGCCCGCGATCCGCGCGATCAGGGCGTGCGTCACGGCCACGAGGTCCGCCGGGGCCAGTTCGACGTCCAGGCCCCGCTGCCCGCCGGACACGAAGACGGTGGGGTGGTCGAGTGCGGACCGGTCGACGACCACGGGGGATGCCTGCCGCTGGCCGATGGGGGAGATCCCGCCGAGGACGTAGCCCGTCCGTCGCCGGGCGGCGTCCGGATCGGCCATCGCGGCCTTCCGCCGGCCGAGCGCCGAAGCCAGGGCCTTGAGGTCCAGTGACCCGCTGACGGGGACGACGGCGGCGACCAGCATCCCGTCGACGCTCGCCATCAGGGTCTTGAAGACCCGCTCCGGGTCGACGCCGAGTGCTGCGACGGCCTCGAGTCCGTAGGAGGAGACGCCCTCCTCGTGGCTGTACGGGTGCGCCGTGAAGGGGACGGCTGCTTCCGTGAGGGCGGCGAGGGCGGGCGTACTGCGGGGTCCCGTGATCTTCCTGCCCACATCACTCCTGCCTGTCATGGCCCGTGCGTGCTAGGAGGCCGTCCCGGTGTCCAGTGCCGTCGCGGGTCCGTAGGCCGACGGATCGCCCCAGGTGCCCGTGAACTCGCACGCGAGGATGAAGTCGATCACGAGGCCGCCGGTCAGGACAAGCCCTTCGACGTAATCCACGCCGTCACGCGTCACGGGTTCCACGCCCTGCTGCTCGAGGGCGGAGACCACCTCCTCCGTGGCGGCGGGGTCCTGGCCGTTCAGGGAGCACCAGTACACGTAGACGCCCTCGAGCTCGTCGAGGGAGACCAGCGCTCCGTCGGTGGTGACGGTGGTGGTGGCCTGGAGGAAGTGCTCGAGGTGCTGCGCCAGGGGGGAACGGCGCGGGGGACGGATCAGGGATCCGGCCGCGGGAGGTGATGGGAGGAGGGCTTCCTGGTGGGTCATTGCTGCACGCCCCGATCGGGAATGGTGCTCTGCTGCAGGGTGCCGGGCATGGCGGCCGAGGCAATGAGAAGAAGAGCCGGAGGAACAGCCGCCTTCTTCTAGACAACTTCCTCCACAGTACTCTGTCGGCGCTGCCCTCCACGGAAACAGCCCGTGAACGCTCGGCTACAGTACACGTATGCCCCCGATCCGCACCCGTTCTCGCCGGGCGACCATCAACGACGTCGCCACCGCGGCAGGGCTGTCGCGAGGGACCGTGTCCCGGGTCGTCAACGGCGAACGGTACGTGTCCGACGAAGCGCGCATCGCCGTCGAGGAGGCGATCGCGCGGGTGGGCTACGTCCGCAACTCCGCGGCGAGGAACCTCGTCACCCAGGAGTCCCGGGCCATCGCCCTGATCATCCACGAGCCGCATTCGCTCCTGTTCGAGGACCCCAACATCGGCTCCATCCTCCTCGGGGCGAACGCCGTGCTCTCGAAGGCGGACTACCAGCTCGTCACCCTCATCATCGACTCCGACCGGGACAGCCGCAGGGTCGCGGACTACCTCAGGGGCGGCCTCGTGGACGGGGCGGTCATCGTCTCCGCCCGGGCCTCCGACCCCATCGCCTCCGCGGTGCGCGACATCGGCGTGCCGGCCGCCTTCGTCGGCCACCCGCCCGGCACGCCGGACCTGCCGTACGTCGCGATCGACAACGCCGCCGCGGCCCGCGCGATCACGCAACGCCTCATGGACACCGGGCGCCGGAGGATCGGCATGATCGCCAGCGCCATGGACCGCGATTCCGGCTACGACCGCTTCACGGGGTTCCGCGACGCGATGGGGGACCGCTTCGACGCGTCCCTGGTGGTCGAATACCCGCTCTACACCTACGCCGCAGGGCTCGAGGGCATGCTGGAGCTGCTGCGCCGGTGCCCCGGGATCGACGGCGTCTTCGCAGCCTCGGACGCCGTCGCCGCGGGCGCCATGACAGCCCTCCAGGAGTCGGGGCGGAAGGTGCCCGACGACGTCGGGATCGTCGGCTTCGACGACAGCAGTTGGGCCGTGAGGACCAGGCCCCAGCTGTCCACCGTCCGGCAGCCGGCCGACCTGCTGGGCAGCACGGCGGCGGAACTGGTGCTGGCCCAGATCCGCGGCCTGCCGAGCCCGGTGCAGGTGCTCGACACGACCGTCGTCTGGCGCGATTCGGCCTAGCCCGCCCGGGAGGGCACGACGAGGAGGACGCTCATGTGGATCGGCTTCATCGAGTTCGACGTCCTGCTCGGCGACGTGCATTCGCTGAAGGGCAAGCGCTCGGTGGTGCGCCCGCTCGTGGCGGACCTCCGGCGCAAGTTCGAGCTGTCCGTCGCCGAGGTGGGCCACCAGGACCTGCACCGCCGCGCCGTCGTCGGGGCCGGCCTCGTCGGCGCCGACCGCCGGCATGTGGTGGACGTCCTGGACCGGGTGGAGCGGTACGTCGCGGCGAGGCCCGAGATCGAGCTCCTGAGCGCCCGGCGGCGGCTCCTCACCAGCGAGGACTAGCAGGAAGATCCATAACCCGTGGCTTACCACCCGGCAGTGGCTCTCATCTATTTCGGAACGTTCATCCTGGGGCTGCCGAGTCTCGTGCTGTCCATGATTGGAGTGGGGTGGTTTGTCACTCATCCGAAGGAGATCGGCGAGTCGTTACTACGGGGCAAGCGAGGGTGGATGTTCGCTCTGTGCGTCGTGGTGGTCCCGGTCACGGTGGTCTGCGCCCTCGTCCATTTATTGTTCCTCTTCGGGACTCGGTGATCGACGGTCCTTACAACGAGTCATGCCTTTCACCCACTGGGTCTGCTGCATCGTTGGGTTACAGTTCGTAGTCACGCAGTCAGGGCGGGTGGCGATGAGAGAGCTACAGCAGCCCCGATGGTCCCGACCTCGTAGGAACAAGATTTACGAGATGTCAGGTGTCTGCCCGTATGCATCGAGGACGCCGACCATCATGGACGTAAGCACCATCGCGAGGAGCGGTACCCAGAACGCGATCCGGCGCTTGGCGAGCATCACGATGGTGGCTATTGCCGCTGCGAGTGGGATGAGGAAGATCAGAACGTAGGCACTCGCTGCCGCCCATTGCGGTATTGAACGGCTTCCGTCCATCCACGACCAATCAGTTGGCACCAACCGCGAGCTCATGACCCGACTCAACCGGCCACACCCTGCTGGATGAGTCGCTACAAGGAACAGCTGACGTTTCCAGCCTTGAGCGCCTGTACTCAGAGGCAGCGGGCTGCCCATCAAGGTCAGCTTCGGCAGTATCAGACCAGCGCTCCAGAGATCAGGCGGAAAGGCTGGTTGAAACGTGCCCCGGTTCGGGATGCTTCAGCGGACTGCTGCGTGGAGGGCTTTCGACCAAGAGTCCTGGTGCAGGAGCGCATAGTGGGTCGCGGCGCGCCAGTGGTCCCCGTGACCGTCCACATACATCGAGCCCCACGGTTCCAGCCCGGAGTCATGAGAGGACTCCAGGAGGTCATACATCGCCGCGGCGCGCTGGTGCATGGCCGCTGGTAGTTGTTCGCGCAGGGACTCATCCGCGCCGTATCCGTCGATGAACGCGGCGAGGTGTCGACCGGCTTCCGCTGGGGCCTGACCGGGGTCCGAGAGGGTGAAGGCTTGAGCGGCGTAGGCGAGGTCCCACAGGCGGGTACTCGGTGCGGCGGCGTCCCAGTCGATGAAGGTCCACCGTTCACCGATGATCAGGTTCCAGGGTGCGAGGTCGTTGTGGCAGATCAGGTCACTTCCCGGCGACGGGATAGCTGTAGTCCATTGCGCGTCAGGGGAGGGGACGAACGACTCGCTTGCGTCGTGGATCGCGCGGACCATCGCCCCGACCCGGTGGAGCTGAGCAGGCGTGAGTGGATCCGAGGCGAGGGCCAGTCGCCCCGGAATGAACTCGGTGACCTGCCGGCCGTGCTCATCCTGGCCGAAGACCACTGGAACATCGACGCCGGCGTCCCCGACAGCCTTCATGAACTCGAGAACATGAGGCGTCGACGGCGTCCACGGCTTGCGGACCGTCGACCCGACGCGTACGACACCATCACTGACGTTGCCGCCCCCGAGTTCCTGCTCGTCATCCATTCTTCGATGCTAACCGTGGCCCTCAGACGGTTTCTCACTGCTCCTTCCGGCAGTGAGGGCCGCCACTGCCACGTTCGATTTCCTCGTGCACCGGGAGGCTCGGAGGAATGGGCGGGGGCGGACCGACCATCCGTGTAGGTTTCGGTCATGGGGACATTCGATGCTGTCATCTTCGACTGGAGCGGGACGCTCGTCCACGACCCGCCGCTGCGTGAGCGAGTGGCAATCACATTTGCCAGGCTCGGTCGTGCTGACTCTGGCGAGGTTGATGTGGTCTGTGCCGCTCTTGACAGCAGTGCGTCGGATCCTGACATCATTGCCGCCCAGGTGGGCGCTGATACGAGCCGGGTAGCCTATGACGCGGCCGAATCGTTGCACTTCCAGCGGGTAGGCCTCGATGAGGACCTTGCAGCAGAGTTGCTTCGGTTCGACGAGTACCTTGAATCCCGGCCGATGTACCCGGACGCAGTTCCTGTCCTGGCGCAGCTCTCATCCCTCGGATGTCGGATCATCGTCCTGAGCGACATCCATTTCGACATCCGCCCTTTGCTTATCGCGCAAGGGGCAGGGCGCTTCATTGACGACTACGTGCTGTCCTTCGAGCACGGCGTGCAGAAACCAGACCCGAGGATCTTCGAACTCGCGCTGGGGCGGTCAGGGTTGGACCGGGGTAGGACTCTCATGGTCGGCGATCGCTCGACGCATGACGGAGCAGCAGCGGAGGTCGGCATCACGACTTTGCTGCTTCCACCACTGACGTCCTTCGGCCCGCGCGGGCTGTCCCTGGTGAGCTCCGTGGTTCATAGCTGACCGGCTTGAGAACACTGCGATGAGTGGTGATGCGTATCAGTTGCCGGCCTGTTCGCAGGGGAATTTGCGAACGGCAGCATGGTCAGTTCGTTGGATTCGATCTACGCGAGGCAGCGAGGGCCACCGCCATGATGCCCATGCGGGCCAGCTGGAAAACGGGCTGGGTGGCACAGGGATTGTGCGACTGCGTAGCTCTTCCTCGGTAGGTGCGGCGAACGCCTCCGCGAATCGATCGTGGTCCTCTTCGGTCATCTCGAAGGCTGCAGCATCACCGCGCCGCCATCGATCCTCGGCACGGGAACGGCGTTGATCCTCCGACAGGACCACGTAATGGAGCTTGAACTGAGCGCCAACTCGGTCGGCGATGTCCCGGAGCGCATGACGCTCCTCTGGAGACCAGAATCCGAAGTCGAGGATCACGGAGAGACCACCACAAAGGGCTCGATGTGCGACCCAGATCAACCGTCCCTCGAGAACATCGCGTTTACCGTCAGCTTCTGAGTCACCGAACAGCGGTTGCATCCACTCATCCGGAGTGAGCCGGAGCGCACCCGACTGTTCTTCGATGCTCGAGGCGAGCGTCGTCTTTCCCACGCCCGGAAGTCCGACCATCAGATGCAGTGTCGGTGGTGCAGTCATGCCGCCACTCTTCCACGGACAGTTTGTCGTGAGTTGCTGACTGCCCGTCGGTGAGCGAAGGGGCTTATCTGAATCAACAGGCTCTGTTCCTGTAACACCTACCGAGATTCGCCGGATAGCTCCTTGAAGTAGCGGGTGACGGGCCACCGCTACGATCCGGATCGGCATTCGGACACGTGCTGGTCTCATGTGCGAAAGTGGCGCCATGACTTTGGATGATGAGCTCGATCTGATCCTCGGGCGTCGAGACCGCGACAATATGCAGCCGACCATCGATGCTTTGTTGCCCTACTACGCTGCTCACCCCGGGAACGCGCGAGTGCTGTACGACGTCGGCGGCGCCTACGACACTGCGGGACAGGAAGACATCGCGCGCGGGTTTTACGAGAGGGCTCTTGCTGCCGGACTGGAAGGTGAACTGCTGTGCCGGTGTTATGTCCAGTACGGGTCGACGCTGAGGAACTTGGGGGCGTACGAAAGATCGCTCGAGATCTTCACGGCAGCTCGTGCGGCGTTTCCTGAATCCCCGGCACTAGGGGCCTTCGAAGCCATCACCCTTCATGCGGCGGGTCGATCGGATGAATCCGTCGCGGCATTGCTCGACCTGGTGGTGAACTTCGTCAGCACTCCCGACATCGAGCGATACAAACCGGCCATCACCGGTAATGCGGCCTACATCCGCACCCTCGAAAGCGAGCACTCGTAGTGGGCTGTTGCCCGCCGGGGAGCCCCTAGGCTGGCAACTCCACAGGCTTATGGAGAAGCGAGGTGGCCGGCACCCGGCCCGATATCGGCAAACCGATCTGGCGGGTGTCGCTGCAAACGCCCGCCGGTTAATCCAGCCGCACGATGATGCCGATTTCCCATGAGTCTGGACCGCGGCGACGACGGGGTTCCGGGCTTCGCGTCTCGAGGACTGCGGCGGCACGTCCCTTCGGGCCGAATGCAACGACAGCCAGTCAGGGGTCAAGGCCACGGAAGAGACCGTGCCCTTGTGTCAGGCGGTGATCAGCGGCAGGCCGCGAAGCAGACCCTGAAGGGCCAGGACGTTGCGTGGAATGAACTCAGCCACCGTCAGCCCGACAACGTCGGCGGCGCCTGCCACATCCGTGACGACGCGCTGGACCTGTGCCCGGCTCAAACCATCGGGGACCATCCCCAAACCAAGGACCGCCTCATTGCTGTCCACGCTGTCAACGTCCAAATGGATGGCGACCTTGCTCGCTCCGGTAGCGGCCAGCCACCGCAGAAGCGGTTCGCTCGTCGTCCGCAGGTCTCCCGGGCTGAACGCGTGCAGGCCCCACGCGTCGATATTCGCGTAGGCGTCCTCAAACCACGAATGCAATCCGGCCAGCGCAACCCGGGCCGGATCGATTGTTGCCGGGAGCATGCTGACGATGCCTTGGTCACCGTGACCGGTTAGAGTCGTCACGGCCATGGCGTGATACCCGTCGTACGCGGTGTTGGGGGTGTCGACGTCGGGGTGGGAGTCGATCCACACGACCGCGAGGTCCTTCCCGTACTTATTCGCGAGCGCGGCGAACGGCGCCACACTGACAGAGCAGTCGCCTCCGAGGGTGAGGATGCGGTCTACGTCGTGCCGCCCCAGGGCCTCCAGGGCAGCGGCCAGGGAGGCAATGATCGCGGACCGCGACTCGATACCGTCCGTGGACCCCTCATCCGGGTTTCCTCCGTCGACCGGGACGATCTCGGTTGGCCCGCCATGCGCGGGCAGGATAGCTTCGAGGACGCGGTTACCGACGGTGTAGGCGCGGCGGGCCTCCTCGATGGGAACCTCGGGCAGCAACAGGGCAACCACGTCCCGGCCGGCACCTTGCCACTGCGGCCATACCAGGCGGAGGGTGCGTGCACTGTTCATCGGGTCCGGCTCGGTGTCGGGCGTATCCATGGGAGTTCCCTTCCCAGCGCTCCAGCGACTTTTGACACAGGATTTCGAGAGCAACCGTACTCCCCATTCGTTGCAGAATCGACGGTCCCGATCGAGAGGAGACGAATCGAGAGGAGACGAAGTATGCATCCACAGTCGTCCTGACCGCCGTGACCTGCGCTCCGACTGGATCGGCTCAGCCGGAACATGGAGGACGGTACCCGCCTGTTGGGCGACTCCCAGCGGCAGGGCTGGCGGATCATCTGTCCGGATCTGGGAGTGGACACGGCAACGATCATGGGCGCGGGCCTGTACAACATGGCCCTGAAATTTGCCGAGATCGAACGTCAGTTCATTGGCAAGCGGACCAGGGCTGCCATGGCCAAGCTGGGGGAGACCAAGCATCTGGGGCGCAAGCGCCGCCGGCCTGAACGAGGATGGCGTGGCTACAAGCCAGGGCGGGGCACGGTGGTATCCCTCCACCTGGTGGCGCGGCAGTCCCCCAACGTCAACGTCCGACCGACTGTACCCGCGGCATGTTCACCCAGGAATGGGCCACGCGCACAGCCCGTATCAGGATCCGCCTACGGGCACAGTCCGCTTTTTCCAGATACCGTAGCTGGTTCACCTAGGGACATAGGGTTGCTGAGTGGAATTCGCGATAACACCTGTACTGAAAGCCAGCGGCGTAGTACTTGAGCCGTTGCAGCTTGCCCACAGCGATGACCTCGCCGAAGCGGTTGCTGTCGAGGACTTGTGGCGCACCTGGTACACCCACATCCCTTCGCCAGAAATGATGAACGACGAGATTAGGCGTCGCCTCGCATTACAGGACCAAGGGCGCATGGCTCCATGGGCTGTCATCGATGCCACGACCGGCACGTGGCCGAGTGTTCCGTCGGTGGTGATTACCGAGATGAGGTCTGGTTCGCCCCGTGCGTTGGCGGCGCCGTGAGTGTCATGGGTGCTCGTTTGCGGAGTTGTCCCATGCAGAGTGCGCCTACTGAGCGTGCTGGCGGGTCCTCACCGTTCCAGCAAGGGCCCTTCTGCTGCACCCCTTGACACCACTCACCCCATCCATTCCACTGGTGTCGGTCTCCAGTGATGGTCGGTGGTCATAGGAGGGCTTCGAATGGATGGTGAGCCGGGACAAGGTGCGGTCGTTGATCGGGCGATCCTCGGGGCGGCGGATGTCAGCGAAGAGGTTCTTGTGTCGATGATCGAAGACGATCTCGGCATCAGTGGCGTCGAGTTGGTGAGTTGCCACGCCGAAGTAGCCGAGTACGATCTCGATGCCCTCACCACCGCGGGGCGCTATCGGGTCCATGGCACGGCGAGACACACCGGAGGTGTGTCTCCGTACTCCTTTTTCGTGAAGGTGGTCCAGTCGTGGACCCGCTCGCCCCAGTTCGAGCACGTTCCAGAGTCGTTCCGGGAGATAGCGGCGGCCAGCCTTCCCTGGCGCAACGAGCCCAGTGTCTACAGATCCGATCTCGGCGACCGTCTTCCCGACGGTCTCTCGATGCCTCGTGCCTACTCCGTGGTCGACATCGACGATCTTTCGGCCAGCCTGTGGCTGCAATTCATCGGCCACGACTCGACCCGATGGTCAGTGGAGACCTTCGTGCGCGCCGCCTACCTGCTCGGCAGGCTGGCCGCGAGTCCCACTGTTCGTCCGCTCCGGACTCTCGGTAGTACAGACGTGGTGCGTGGCTACGTTCGTGGTCGGCTCGACCATCAGGTGCTGCCGATACTTCGCGCCGAGGAACTCTGGGCCCACCCTCTGGTGGCGCCGGCGTTCGGCCCCGAGCTGAGAAATCGCTTACTGGAAGCAGTCGAAGCGCTGCCGCGCTTTATGGAGGAGCTCGACGGAGCTCCGCTCGGCGCCGCACACGGCGACGCCTGTCCCCGCAATCTGCTCGCGACGAGCGGAGACCGGACGAGACTGGTCCTGATCGACTTTGGATTCTGGTGCGAGGCACCGCTGTCCTTCGATCTCACCCAGCTCATGATCGGTGAGATTCAGACCGGAGCGCGCCCAGCCTCCGAGCTCGCCCAACTCGAAGCTGCGTGCCTGCCCGCCTATCATCAGGGTCTCATCGATGAAGGATGCCATGTTCCCCTCGATACCCTCCGACGCACCCACGCACTCTTGATGCTGTTGTTCTTCGGCCTGTCCGCAGTGCCGCTCGAAGTACTCTTCGGTTTGCCCGCCCCCGGGTCAGCAGCTGTTGTGCGGGAACGCGCGCGAGCTGCATCCTTCGTGCTCGATCTACTCGACTCCACCCGGAGCCCGTGAGTCGGTATCACCGCAGCGAGATCCTCACCAGGTGCTTGCGTGACTTAGCGTCCTACTGCTCATCGGAGCGGGGTGCCCTAGGCGCAGTCGCAGTGATCCCCGTCAACCGAAAAGCGCGGGAGGACGATCGTGAGGCGCACTTTCGCAGCGATGACGGACCCTCACTGAGGGATCCCAATCCTGGCGGGCCAAGCGTTAGCCACCCCTGCTGCCCGGTACTCAGGAGTTGAACATGCTGGACCGATCCCGGAAAAGCCGGCATGCCAACGCGTAACGCGGCGACTTCGACGCCGGAGCCGCCCCGGTGGTCAGGACCCCGGATCAGCTGATCGACGCGCTTGCGAGCCTCATCGATGCGGAGACGGGTCTCTTCGCAGGGCGTACCAGAGCGCGCTACGCGCTGTTTCTCGAGGGCGCCAATGACCCGCAGCTGCTCGAACCATTGCTCCAGCAGCGCAAGGTCTACGTCGAATGGGCAACAGCCCTTCTCGCGGGAGTTGGAGCCGCTCGGCCGGCGGATGCCGTGCGGGCGCTGATGGCCGCCTCGGAGGGGCTCGTCCTGCATCGGCTCACCGTGGATCCCACCGCGCCCGTGCGGCCGGTTGTCGAGCGCATCGTGCGCGCCTGCCTGGACTGATAGGTACTAACCCCGGGGGCCTCGGGGCGATGCCCGCCCCTAGAGATACCAGCTCAGCTAGCGGACGCCCATCATGCACGACACTTCACGCCTGGTCGCGGCTGCTGGCACGGGTCATGTGAATCACGGGGAGGTCGTCCTCAACCTTTTCGAGCCCGTCGGGCCGGAATCCGTGGTTGCGGTAGAACGCCCGTGCTCGGGGATTCGGGTCGGCTACCCATAGGGTTGCTGCTTCGCCCGGTGCGAGCACCGCTTCGAGCAGGGTCGTCCCGGCCCCCGACCCGTGCCATTGCTTCACCACGTAGAGGACATAGAGCTGCAGCGGGTCGGACTCTTTGGCACCTGGCCCCGACATGGCGACCCCAATGATGCTTCCATCGACCTCCGCGACAGCTACTCGGTGGGCAATGAATCGTGGATCCGTCAGCACCGTTATCCATTGCCGCTCCCGGGCGGGGGTGAACTCCGGGTCATCGAGAATGTGATCAGAGATCAGGCCACGATAGGTTTCCCCCCACGCTTGAACAATGACCTGCGCCATCGCAGGGACATCGGCCAGTCGAGCAGGGCGAACCCTCATGATCCGAGGCATTTCGTGAGTATCGTGTTCGTCGCAGGTAGTGAGTGGGTCGGTCCCATCGGATGACCTTCGCTACAGTACCGCCGCGATTAGGGCGATCAGCGGAGGTAGACCTTGGCCGAGTGCACCGCTGATCCCCTTACCCTTCGGTCTGCCCATGGCCATCCGGTCGGCGATGAAGAGCACGATGCCGGAGAGCATCATGAACCAGCAGATATAGATCACCAGGGCGCGGCCGACAGGTTCATCACCCATGGCCCACAGGGCGACGCCGACGATGATGCCCGCGGCGAGGAAGAGGTTGTAGAAGCCGACGCCGAAGGCCCACAACCGGACGGCCGGAACATCTGCGGTGTTCGTGAGGAAGATCCCGTGGTGCACCGCTTCCCGCTCGAACAGCAGGGCCTCGCAGACAAAGACGGCGAGGTGAATCAGCGCCGCGATCAGGGCGAAGGTCCAGATGATGGCCGTCATGGCATGCCCTCCACCGTCACGGGGTGCCGGGCGAGGACTGCCTGAAGCTCAGCGGCGGCGTCCTGGATGGATCGGCCGCGGGGGACCGTGGCATCGAGGTCGGCGTGGAACCGGCCCATCGATCCTGTCAGGCTCACAACAAGGAACGTGGTGGACGGCGTGAGCACCGTGAACGTGTGAAGGGCATTGGCAGGGATCGCGATGGAACAGCCCGGACCCAGGTCATAGCCCTCGTCCCCGACCTGGACGATCATTCTGCCGTGCAGCACATAGTAGGTCTTGTCCCAGCCGGTACGGTGCAGGGGAGTCGCGGGACCGCGCGGCGCTGTCACCTCGAACAGCTCGTACTGATCGGCGGTGTTCTCGGCGCTGACCTTGACTGTCAGTACTGCGTCCGGGGAGGCGAGTTCCACGCCGTCGCCGGCTGGGGTGTATTGGACGGTAGTTTCCATGCGGCCCACGGTAGGCGTGGCTCCCTGGGTCGGTCGATCCCAGAATTGTGGGGATGTGGGGAGGGCGCTGCGGTGCCATACTTCTGGTGTGTGGGACGAACGCGCTTCCCGCCTCCGCCGGGAAATCACCCAACTCGCTGCCGCTGGACTCAGTGTCAGCGAACTCCACGCCGCAGCAATTGAGCTGGTGGGCCGGACCGTCAGCGCCGAGCTGACGTGCTGGGCCAGCATCGATCCGGAGACCCAGGTCATCAGCTCCATGGTCAGCGGCCAGAACCGGATACCGACCGACTATGAGCCGCGACTGGCCGAAGCTGAGTACTCGTTGGACGAACCGCATACCTTCGCCGCGCTCGCTCGTGCGGGGGCCACCCTTGCCAGACTTTCTGACCTGTCCGCCGACGATCGGCGGCGCAGCACCAGACTCCACACGATCTGGCGGCCCCTCGGAATGGACGAGGAAATCCGGGTCCTGTTCAGAGCCGACGGCGTCTGTTGGGGTGCGGCAGGCCTGGTCCGGTCAGGAGAGGACTTCACGGCGCGGGAGGTGGAGTTCCTGGCGGCAATTGCGCCGGCCATCGGATCGGCTACCCGGCTCGCAGTGCGCTCGGAGGCGCAGGGCGGTACGGGGCCGGGGCGGCCGGCGTTGGTGATTATCGCAGCGGATGGCCGGCTTGTAGGGGTGACCCCGGACGCGCGGGAGTGGCAGGAGCGGCTTGATGCAATTGCGCCGGGGCGCTTCCGGGTGATGATGCAGGTCATGGCGTCGGGTTCGCATGCAGCGGAGGCGGGCTACTTCAGGGCACGGCTGCGCGACGCCGACGGGCGGTGGGCGGTCCTGCAGGCCAGCACCCTGATCGGCGGGGAGGAGGATCAGGTCGCGGTGGCCATAGAGCCGGTCACAGGCGACCAGCTGGTCGGGCTGCTGCTGCTGGCCTACGACTTGAGTGCCCGGGAACGGGAGATCTGCCGTGAGGTGATCGGTGGACATTCCACAGCGGAGATTGCCGGCCACCTGTTCATATCAGTCCACACCGTACAAGATCATTTCAAGTCCGTATTCGCGAAAGTAGGTGTTCGAAGCCGCGGTGAGCTCGTTGCCCGCTTGCGTCCCGACAATCCGGACGCCTACGCCACTACCGACCGGCAATTCGCCCGGCTCTGACTCTTGCCTCCGCACCCTTGCGGTAGGGGTCCTCGGTCAGTGCCCCCGGCGTCAAGCATGTCCCACCACTCGTGATTGCCTCTGGTCACCTCACTCCCTCGTCATGTACAGATGCAGATCGGCCAAGAGCATCGCCTTGCCGCAAGCCGATCCCCTAGCGAACACCCCTGCGCCGGACTCGCGTCGTCTTCGCCCAGAACGGATCTCGGTGCCCTCAAAAGAATGTCACTCAAGGTGTCGAGAATGGGCTTGCTCGTTCGCTGTATGGGTGTAACGGTTTCACTGACGAAAGGACATCACCGTGAAGTACGTGATCATGTTCACCAGCATTCCCGAGCTCGACGCGCAGGTACCTGCGGATAAGCAGCAGGAGGTTTACGGCCGCATGTACCAGTGGTTCGGGGAGAACGCGGCGCAGATCGCGGACGGCGGGGCGCAGCTGCAGCCGGTCGAGACGGCCACCACCGTGAAGTACAGGGAGAGCGGAACGGTGGTTGTCGATGGACCGTTCTCTGAGGCCAAGGAGGTTGTCGGAGGCTTCCAGGTCATCGACGTCCCGGATATGGACGCAGCGATCGCCCTGGTGAAGACGTGGCCGGGGCTGGAACTCCCCGGCTGCGGCGTGGAGATCCGCCCGATGGTGACGGACTACAGCCAACTCGAGCAGTGACCGAATCGGATGCCGCGGCGGGGCCGAGCGGCGGGGCAGCGGCATCCGATCTTCTCCTCGCGCGGGTCGTGCGTGAGGAGTCCGGCCGGATCGTTGCCTCCTTGGCCGGGTCGCTCGGCCGCCTCGACATCGCCGAAGAGGCAGTGGCCGAGGCTGTCGAGGAAGCGCTGCGCGCGTGGCGGGGCAACGGGATTCCGCCGAACCCCGGCGGGTGGCTCACCCAGGCTGCACGTCACAACGCCTTCGACCGGCTCCGCAGAGAGGACCGCTACCGCGAGAAGCTGGCGGGTATGGCACCCGAGGTCGAGTGGGGGTATGCGACTGCGGATCCAGCCGACACCGATTCGTCCGATGAGATCGACGACCGGCTGCCGCTGCTGTTCGGCTGCTGCCACCCCGCACTGTCGCAGGAGGCTCAACTCGCACTCACACTGAGAGCGGTGTGCGGCCTCACCACTGCTCAGATCGCACGTGCCACCTTCAGCACCGAGCCGGCTACAGCGCAGCGCATCGTGCGCGCCAAACGGAAGATCGGCGCCACCGGCATCCCGCTGCGCATCCCCGACGGGCCGGACCGGGCGGAGCGGCTCGACATTGTTCTCACGGTCGTTTCGGTGATGTACAACGAAGCTCATCTCGTTGCCGGCGGCGACGCCACCTCGAATCGCGACCTCGCCGACGACGCGCTGTGGCTGGCAGGCGTGATCGCGGCGGCGCTGCCGCGCGAGGCGGAAGCTCACGGCCTCCTCGCGTTGCTGCTGTTCCACCGCGCGCGCGAGTCGGCCCGGTCGGTGGACGGCGAACTGGTGCTGCTGGCCGATCAGGACCGGTCGAGATGGAACGAAACTCTCATCGTTCGCGCACGCGCCGAGCTGGAACAGGCCGCCGGGTTACGTCGCCCCGGCCGTTGGCAGCTGCACGCGGCGATCGCCGCGTGCCACGCGGATGCCGAGACCGCAGCGGAAACCGACTGGCTGCAGGTTCTCGTTCTCTACGACCTGCTCCTCGGCTACGACCCATCGCCTGTGGTGCGGCTCAATCGCGCCGTCGCGTTGGATCGGGTGGGAGCCCCCACGGCAGCGCTCAGCGAGGTCGACGCCCTCCAGGCACACCTGGGGCGTGCGCACCTCTGGCACGCCGTCCGCGCGCACCTACTGAGGCGACTCGGCCGTGACCACGAGGCCCTTGCGGCGGATCTTCGCGCCCTGGAACTCACAGCGAACGACGCCGAGCGCCGACTCCTCGCAGCGCGCACCCATCGGTGACCCGTGCCATCACAGGTCTGACAGTCAGCCCTCATCGCCGCCGGCGTGCACGGGGAAAGACGTCATCCGGGCTCCGGAGGGCGGTGCCGACAGCGGCGTAGGAGGCGTATGTGAGCCAGATGAGTCGTGGCACGAGCGCCCAGGCCTTCCCAAACCGTCGCGCAAGCCGATCCCCTACGCCACTCCGAGCGGCGAGCAGAGCATGCAGCTACTGGGCCTCAGCCTCGTCCTTGTTTCGTAGCCGGTCCTTTTTCGGCACGGCCACGACGTACCAGACGATCAAAGATTCAAGCAACAAGGCAACGATGAGCGCCGCGCCGAGCCCGAAGGCTTGAAAAACCATCAATCCAACGGGTGGAGGAAAAACCAGGAGAATCAGTCACCAGGTACTCAGCTCACGCCCTGTGACCTGCCAATTCCGCTGTGCTCGGCTTCCGTCCGGCTCTCTCATCTGCGGAGCGTACATGCGGAAGATGCTGCCTGTCGCAGGATCGCGAGGACGCTTGGGGATCCCTACCCGGGAACTGGTCACGAGATCGTTGGCAACCGGCCCGTAGAAGGTTCCTTCACCGATCGCAGTCGGCTTCTACATGGCAGGCCGACGCGAGGACGTCCAGTGCGGACTCCCCTGAGTTTGAGTGTGCTGATCCCGTGGATGGGTGGATGGGTGGATGGGTGGCGAAGCGGACAGCGGCGCCGGGTGCCCGGCAGGCGCCGGGCACCCGCGGGGCTAACGGTAGAACTCGCCGTAATAGGTCCCGAGCCGGTCTCGATAGGCGGGATCGTCAGCGGTGGCATCATCGAGTTCTGGCGAATCCTTAATCTGGGCCTTCGTGAGATCGACGTAGACCTTCTCGTCCGCGTCGTCGACACGCTGAATCGTGCCCGCTGGAAGAATTACCTTCCGGCCGAAGATCCATGGGCCGGTGTCGACCACGATGCTGCTTTCATCGACCGCGTTGCTGGCCTCGTCGACCTTGCCGATGTCGCCATCGGAGGCGTGAACGCGATAGCCCACGATGGTGCCGGACTCAGCTGCGCGAGCCGACGAATCACGGTAATTCCAGGCGTCCCACCGATCGAAGTCATCGGAGACATCCTGTTGCGATGGCCGCCAGAATCCACCGATCCCTCAGCGGGCGAATTTCGGTCGTCGTGACCGAATGTGCCCTTTGACCGGACGATCAATGGAGATTCGCCGCGCCCGTGCTTTCGACAGAGTTGTCCAGCGGGATCAGCGGATCGGACCACTAGCCAGGCTTGTCGAATACGCCCTGGATGAACACCGTGCGCCCGGCGTCGGTGTTGCGCCCGGAGTTACTCATCTTGACGGCTGCCTGTTCTCCCAGCACGAGATGCATTCCAAGCGGAGGAGGGGCGCTGGAGCCGCTCGCACCCGACGCTTGCGCCTTCGCCTGCTGTGCCTTGCGCGCCGCCACGATGTCGGCGGTAATGTCGCGCCAGGTGCGCTCCAGGAGACCTGCACCGCGGATCAACCCGCGGAGGGATTCCGCATCGGCCAGATGGCTCTGGTTGGGGCGGCTCGCCCATGGGACCGGAAGCTCGATCGGCTCGCCGTTCCCCGCGCAGATTTCCTGGCAGACGAACAGCCCGCCCGGCCTGAGTACCCGGGCGATTCCGGAATACAGGCGGCGCTTGTCCCGGATGTTCATCTGCATTTGTATCGTCCACACCACGTCGAAGCTGGACGCGGCGAACGGAAGCTCCAGGGCATCACCCGCCTGAAAGCGGGTGCGATCGGACAACCGCGTCATCCGAGAAAGGGCGTCGGCCACCCCGCAGAATTCAGGCGAGAGATCGATGCCTGTCACGTCGCAACCCAAAGTTGCGGCGAGGTAACGCGCCGGGCCGCCCAACCCGCTGCCCACGTCGAGCACTCGCGATCCTGGCGGAATCTTTGCAAGCTCCACCAATGCGCGCGTGGCCGAACGTCCCGCGGAGTGAAACTCGTCGGCCGGCGCGAGATCTTCGTGCGTGACCGAGTCCAGGTCCTTGCCGAGAGCTTGCAACCCCGCCACGATTCGCGGCAGAAGTCTGCCCGGCTCGTAGTGACGAAGCATTTCCTCGTGCGAGTCGCCCATGGACGCAAATCCTGCGCGGATTTCGGGGAGCCGTCAAGTAAGCGCTTGCTCCCACCACCCCGTTACCTGCCCTCCTCCGGCAGGAGGGAGGGTCTGGCCTGTGCCCTCACGAGGTCTCCACTCGACGCAGAACGGCATCGCAGACCCCCTGGCCAGCAAACGATCTCTGTCCTCCTAAACGACATCGGAAGGGTCGCGGTCGTGCAATTCTCCCTTCGTCCCAAGGGTCCGTGGGTGGCTGCCAACCTGGATCAGCGGATAGCTCGCCTCCCCGCAATCGCTTACGGCTTCGTCGTCCGCTGGACCGTTCCCGAGATGCGATCCATGGCGCAATTCCTACTGGTGCTGTCAGGCGTCTTGCTCGGCACCGCAGCAACGCTTCTTATCGAATTTCTCCTGCCCCGCCGTGCGGCAGAGAAGGCAGAGGCGGCGACGGATGCGTCGCGAGAAATTCAAGAGACGTCGCTAGAACTTCTTCGCGAGACTCAACTCCTGCTCGCCCACGCGCAGGCCGAGTTGCGTCAACGACCCTGGTGGCGACGGCGGCCGAAAGGTTCAAGGCGATACAAATAGGAACCTTATCTACCTCGACCCTGTCGTCTCGCGGAGGCCAACATCGCCGCTCAGCGATCACAGCGAGCCACCAGCGTTCGTAAGCCGGTCCTTCACCGGGACACATATGACTCACCCTGCGCCAATTGTCTCGCACTACGCCGCCCTGGCCCGCGCCGTTCCCGTATGACCCGCCCGAGATAATGCCCGGTGGACGCCCCCTCTGCGGACGCGAGTTGGGAGCGTGGACGCCCGCGCCAGGTCGTATCAAAGGATCCTTTGACTGGACCGGCGGCGAGGCCTGCCGCCGGGTTGGCGAACTCCAGCTGTGAGTTGCAGCGGTAAGTGGCGCGAAGGTCGCAATGCTTTATGGTCGATCGCTTGATTCCGCAGAACCGTCCGTATCCGACATGGTTACGAGCGGGGAACTGGGATGTGGCGGCCGCGTGCCGGGGTGTTTCATTCGGTTTGCGCGTTATGGAGTGAGCGTTTGCGTGTGTAGGCGCGTGCGGCGCGGACCCGGTCGCCGCAGCGGGTGGAGCACCATTGCCGTCGGGCGTGGGTGCGGACGAAGAACCGCTGGCAGGGGTCCGCTTCGCAGGGTGCGAGCTGCGGGGCCTGGTCGCCGGTGAGCAGCGAGGCGGCGTCGTCGGCGATTACGGCCATGACGTGTTCCACGACCTGGGTCACGGGATGTTCGGCGCGACGGCTGAAGCCGGACTGTGTGTCGAACCGCAGCAGCAGAGCGCCGGGGGCGCAGGTCAGGGCGGCGTTCAGAGCGTGCACCGCGGACATTGCGGGGGCGGAGCCGGTGGTGTGGGCATCGAAGAGGACGCGCAGATTCGCGCGCAGCGCCACGAGCCGGCCTTGGCACTGCTCGTACAGTGCGGCTTCCGGTCCCACGAGATCCCGTGCCATCAGCCACGCCGTAGCGGCCTCCGGAGTGCTCAGTTCGTCGTAGCCCCTGCCGCCTACCAGGTAACCCGTGCTGTTAACCAGGGCGAGACTCGGATGATCCTGAGCGCCCGGCGCGGCGGCCAGTTGTGTTTCAAACATGGCTCTCATGCTATCAGCGTTCTTTATCCATGAGACTGGTGTTAGGCTCGCATCATGTCAAAAATCCTGTTTTCCCATGAGGAGCTGAGTCGGCCATCCGGGACGGCGCCATTTGCCTTGTCCGTGCTGTCCGCCGGCGGCACCGGTGTCGGGATGACCGCCGGTGAAGGGTTGGAGAGCACCATCTCGCTCGCGCGGACCGCTGATCAGTTCGGCTTCCACAGGTTCTGGATGTCCGAGCATCACGGCATGGGAGCAACCTCCGTGTCCTCACCGCCGCTGATGATCGCCCGCCTGATCGCAGAGACCAGGCGCATCCGTCTTGGGGCCGGTGGGGTGATGCTGCCCAACCATTCCCCTTTGCTGATCGCCGAGCAGTTCGGGATGTTGGAGGCGCTGGCCCCGGGCCGGATCGATCTCGGGCTGGGTCGCGCGCCGGGCACCGACGGGGCCACTGCCGCGGCCTTACGTCGGGGAGCGGACGCCAATGACGGATTCCCGCAGCAGGTTCTGGAACTGCTCGGGTTCCTGAGTGACGAGTTCCCGCCCGGGCATCCTTATCAGCAGGTCCACGCGGTACCGGGGCCTTGGCAGGCGAAGGAGAACCGCGTGACCGCGCCACCGACCGCTCCGCAGGTGTGGGTGCTGGGCTCCTCGCCGTACTCGGCTCGATTGGCTGGGCAGCTAGGCCGGCCGTACGCGTTCGCGCTGCAGTTCGGCGATGCCGACGTCGACACTGCCATGCGGCTTTACCGTGAGAGCTTCCGGCCCTCCGTCGTGCTTGCCGAGCCCCACAGCCTTGTCAGTGTGCCCGTGGCGATCGGCGACGACCCGGTAGAGGCGAGGCGGCAGGCGGCGACGTCGGCCATGGCGATGCTGCGCATGTTCAAGGGCGAGGGATACTTGCTGCTGCCCGCGGACGAGGTGGCGGCCTACCGCCCCACCGTGCAGGAGCGCCACATCATCGACGCCTATACCGACCGCAGTTTCCATGGCACGCCCGAGACGGTCGCCGACCGCCTCGAAGCCCTTCAGGAGCGCACCGGCGTCGACGAGGTGATGCTCGTCATCGGCGGGCACTCCACCTCCCTGGATCTGCAGGGGATCAGGCTCATCGCCGATCACTACACGATGCCCCGTCTCGAGACATCGCTCCCGGCCCTGGCGCACTAGACCCCCCATTCCGAATTCACTCCGCTCCACCCACAACCCTCTCTGAAGGAGAAACCCATGTCAGCACCACGCAGAGCCCTCATCGTCATCGACGCCCAGAACGAATACTTCGACGGACTGCTCCCCATTCAGTTCCCGGCACGCGAGGACTCCGTCGCCAACATCCGGACAGTGATCGACGCGGCCCAGCAGGCCGAGATGCCCGTGGTGCTCGTCCAGCACGAACTCCCGGCAGAGGCCCCCGTGTTCGGCGCCGGATCGTCGACCTTCCAGAACCACCCCGAGGTGGCCGCCTACGAGGACGCCGCAGCCAAGCGCGTCAGCAAGCAGTTCGGCAGCGTCTTCGCGAACACGGACCTCGAGGCCTGGTTGCGTGGGCAGAACATCGACACGATCACCCTCGTTGGCTACATGACCAACAACTGCGTGATCGCTTCCGCTGCAGCCGCCGAGCCCCTCGGCTTCGCCGTCGAGGTCCTCTCCGACGCGACCGGGGCAATCGACCTGGCGAACGAGGCAGGTACCGTACCCGCACGCCAGGTCCACGAAACCCTCATGACCCTGCTGCACTCGAACTGGGCGGCCGTCACCGACACCGCGGCCTGGGCCACAGCAGTGCGCACGAGCGCGACGCTGACCAGGAGCGACCTCGTAACCTCCGCCACCCAGGGCCGCGGTGCACGCTAGAAACACGCAGCGGTTCTTCCTGTCCCACCCGGGATATTCGGACCATTCGCGAGCCCGCTACCAGCCGCGCACTCCCGCCTCGCTGGTAGCGGGCTCGTCGACGGATCGTCGCCGACCCGGCCGCGGACCGTGCGGATACGTCCCGACGGTGGCTATCCGCTCGGGTGGGACCCAGGCCATTCATCTACAAGGGATCCATTGATGACCAACCCCAGAGCCTGGCTACTTCTGATCCCCGCCGTCCTCGTCGAAGTGACCGCCTCACTCGCTCTCAAAGGTGCACTCGAGCACCCCGCCCTCTACGTCGTCGTCGTCATCGGTTACCTCAGCGGGTTCGTCCTGCTCTCCGCGATTCTGCGCGCGGGCATGGCCCTCGGCGTCGCCTACGGTATTTGGGGAGCGACCGGCGTCGCCCTCACCGCCGTCGGCTCCCTCCTGATTTTCGGGGAACCGATCACTACCCTCATGGGCATCGGCATTATCGTCATCATCGCCGGCGTCCTGTGCGTGGAACTCGGCGCCCAAGCCGCCCACAAGAAGGCTGAGGCCCTCTGATGGCCTACCTCTTCCTCATCGGCGCCATCCTCTTCGAGGTCTCCGGCACCATCAGCCTCCGCCTCGCCATCGACAACAAGCGCTGGTACGCATCAGTCGCAATCGGATACCTGGTGTCCTTCACCCTGCTCGGACTCTCCCTCGCCCAAGGAATGCCCATCGGCATCGCCTACGGCATCTGGGCCGCAGCAGGCGTCGCACTCACCGCCGTCATCTCGAAATTCCTGTTCAAGGATCCCCTCACCTGGCTCATGAGCCTAGGCATCACCCTCATCATCGGCGGCGTTCTTCTCATCGAACTCGGCACACCCCACTAACCACACCCACAGCCAACCCCCTCGCGAGTGATGAGAACTGCGGTGCCGTAATCCACAACCTGTGTCAAGGCCTCGGTAGCTCTCTTCAGTGACTGCCCTACTCAGCACGCTCCGGATCCGTTTCCGCTCCTGCCCAGGGCGCTATCAATCTCCTTCGGCGAGACGTTCACGCCACCACGCCGGCTCTAATTCATCAGCCGGCAGGAACCGCTGTCCACTTACATGAACGACCATTCTCGCGAAGGATCCTTTGACCGGACACGTGGCAAGGTCCGACGGCGGGTCGGTGGACTCCAGGATCGGCGGGGGAGTGGCTGGTCGCGCTGTGTCTCAGGAATGTGTCTCATGCGGGGTATTCTCGAGAATAGAGAAAGTAACCTTTGATGAGCGCGGGGAGCACAGGAATGGGAAGTATCGGCTATGGCAGGGTCAGCACGCTGGAACAGAACGCTGATCTGCAGCACGCCGCGCTCACAGCGGCGGGCTGCGGTCGGATCTTCACCGACCACGGAGCGAGCGGGACGATGGCGAGTCGGCCCGAGCTGGACAAGCTCCTTGATCATCTCCGGAAGGGCGATGAGGTGGTGGTGTGGAAGCTGGACCGGTTGGGGCGCAACACCCGGAACCTGCTGGCCCTGATCGATGACCTCGAACACCGTGGCGTGCACTTCCGCAGCGTCACCGAGGGCATCAGCACCACCGGTCCCATGGGCCGGGCGATGCTCACCGTCATGTCCGCGTTCGCTCAGCTCGAGCGCGACCAGTTGGCCGAGCGGACCAGGGCGGGCATGGCCGCGGCCGCCGAACATGGGCGAAGGGCCGGCCGGCGGGAAGTCACCGCCGATCATGTGAAAGTGAAGCGCGCACGAGAGCTGAAGGCCCAGGGGTTGGCGCCAGCGGACATCGGGAAAATCATCGGGGCCAGCCGCGCGACGGTGTACCGCTACCTCAACATGGGAGTGAGCGAGGCACTTTGACCTGACCGAGAAGAGGGGCGTTGCATGTTCAGCTGGCCCTGCCAATTACGCGCGCCAAGACCGCCCCTTTCAAGGGTGTCTACCGGTCGTGTGTGTAGCAGAGCTGGCAGCTGTGACCGCGGGCCGGAGCCGCCGCTACGCCGCCTCAGCATCGAGTGTCGGCAGTGGTGCGGGCAGCGGGATGACCCGCGCCGAGACGCTCTGACGCAGCACGACCTGGATGGGCAGTGGAGGCATCAGTCGGCCCCGCTCGATGAGATCGAGGGTCCGCTGGGATTGCGGAATGGGAACCGTCGAGGTGGCGTCGTGGTACTCGCCGGGGCGGGTGATCATGGGCGTGCTCTCTTGTCGGTAGGGCCGAGTCGGCCCTGACTGTGGATTCGTTGCCGCCGGCGCTCAGGCAGGCTCGACGACGTCGATGATTTTCTGGAAGAGGTCCGCGCCGAAGAACCCACGGATGAGGCGTTCGATGACCGTTGGCTCGATCTGCTTGAAGGCCAGCGTCTGACGATACCGGGCCAGGTAGCTTTCAACGAGCGGACGATTGTCGTTGACACCTTCGGATTTGGGCCGGTAGAAGAAGCCGCCGAGTCAGCCGTTCTCGATGACGTGCTTCCAGGTGAACTGGATTACCTCCGGGATGTCGAAACGGAAGGCGATGTCGGCGGTGTCAACTGTCCCACTGCCGCCGTCCCAGCGGTTGCCGTTCCAGGTGACTTCAGAATCTGACACTCGAGTGCACTACTCGAAGACGGACTGGTCGGGACCGTCCATGAGCATCTTCGGTGACGTCAGCTTGCTGTCCCTTCGGACGACCGAGTCAGTCGTAGGCGCCTTGGAGCGTCAACCCGATTGCAATCACCGGATCCCATACCCCGTTCTTGGGACAGGTCTGGACGAGGGTATTTCCCCTGCGTTTCACGCCTGGGACCTAAAATTGGGGTACTGAGTGTCCATCTGGAGGTATCCCGGTTCTTCAGCAGTGCATCAAGAGCACGGGCATGTTTTCCCTCCGGTCGCACGCGTAAGCAGGTCCTGCCATGATCGAATGCCCTCAACAACACAGTGCGCAGCTCGCCGCCACGGCCGCCGGACTGACAGCGCAGGAGCTCTGGTTGCACTACTTCAGCGTCGGTGGCAACCTGCGGGCTTTCGAGCTCGACGCGTATCTGCACGGCGCGCATCCACTTCCGGCAGGGGAACGAAACCTCGTTGCCCATGCGCTCAACGAGATGATCGATGCATTGCCGCCACGGCCCAAGGCAGCCTTCGACGATGAACTGGCACTTCCCGAGCCCCTACAAGACCAGGTGTAGAGGGCATCCCTCGGCAGTGCGCACCCCGACGGGGACGAAGTGGATCTCCCGTAGTCCGCTGATAGCGTCCGCCCCCAGCCGTCCTGGCCCGCGTTCAGGGTGCCGCCACCCACCACGGGGCCGGTGACAACGGCGAGCACGATAGGGGCGACACTCTCATCTGCATCGGTGGGCTGGGACGAGGCCGGACGAACGTCAACGCCAAGCACCACCCGACTCTGAGAGGGACACTGCTGAGGGCATGCCGGTTCGCGGGGGAGTAAGGAGTGCCGGGTTCGAACGCAGCGCGAGATACGCGTACGTGACGAGAGTTGCTTCCGCGGCGAGGGTTCGCAAGTAGCGGTGGTCGATGGCGATCATCGGGGCGCTACCGGCCCGGGGCAGGTCAGGGCCGACCGTGGTGAGAGCGTGACCGGTAATCGCGTGGAGTTGCAGGGCGCCGACTGTCAGCGCATGACGGTGCAGGCTCGTGAGGGCGGCGGTCACCTGTCCGGGATCCCGCGCGGCGAAAGCCCCGTGGATGGTGTGGACGCGGTGAGGTAAGCCTGCCTGGAACCGGTCGAGGAACCCCAACGCTTCCTCTGGCGAGGTGAGGTCGACCGCCAGCGCACACACAGTACTCAGGTCCAACACGGGCATCATGGAACTCATCCTTCTCCTGAGCAGCAAAGGGTTCATAGAGGTTTTTCGCCCCTACCTGCCCGCGGATTGACACCGGGCGCTGCTGAGAGGCGGCCAGGCCTTCCGGCGGCGCGGCCCCCTTGTCGGGGTGCTCGCTATGAGGGTGCTAGGTGCCGCCCGTTCGGACAACCTGATAGTCGACGGCATGGTCGTTCGGGCCCTGTCGCTTCTGGTGTTGTACTGCCCTACTCGGTAGCGTGCGAGGTATGGCCATTAAGTTTGAGAACGTTGGCATCGCCGTTCGAGATCTCGACGCTACGATCTCCTTCTTCACAGACCTCGGTCTCGAGGTCATTGGCCGTGACACGGTCAGCGGCGAGTGGGCGGACACGGCCGTCGGCCTCGAGGGCAACCACGCAAGAATCGCGATGCTCCAAACGCCAGACGGCCACGGACGCCTGGAACTCTTCGAATACATCCACCCCGAAGCGATCGAGTCCGACCCCACGCGCCCTAACGACATCGGCATGCACCGCGTCGCGTTCTCCGTGGACGACATCGACGAAGCCCTGCAAATTGCTGCGCGACATGGTTGTCGCCCGCTGCGGGGCGTAGCGACCTACCAGGACGCCTACAAGCTCGCCTACGTCCGCGGACCCAGCGGCATCATCGTGATGCTCGCGGAGGAACTCAGGAAGACCTGAAGGTCAGGACCTGCGCAGCCCCACCAAGGGGACCGCTCCCACCCAAGCCCCCGTGCGGTGCGCATCGTCAGCTTTGAATGATGTTCATCCATGAACGGATGAATCTAAGCACAGCTCTATCACGGTCGCCACGACCATTTTTCGAGACCGGTGCCCGCTATCTATGCGGGACAGAGAAGCCTACGCTTCGAGGGACTCAGGGTTCAGAAAGCAGCCTCGGGTAGCGCCGATGTTAGGCACCCATGAAAACCACGAATCCTCACCCCGCCGCACCCCGTCCCGTTCTCACCGCGGAGCCTACTGAGGTCCCTGCCGGGTTGCAGCAGGAACTCCCCGACCCAGACGGCCCGGTAACGGTGGTCACCTCCGATCGGAGATTCGAAGCGCTCGAGCATGCGTGGGAGCTGGGGGAGGAAAGATTCACAGCGGCTGAGTGTTCCGCCATGTCCATCCAGCAGCTACACCAGCTGTGCGATGAAGCGTTTGCCGCACTGGACGCTGACTTCCCGGTATGGGGTGCCCGGGCCGAGTACGAGGTTCTGTGCGCGGAACTCGCGACCCGCGCGCAGGCTTTCACGAACCGGACGACGTCCGCCCCCGATTGAGGGGTTGCAGCCCATCGGTTGTGATTGGGTCCGGGCATGGGTTTCGCCGCCGGAGAGCCTGGGTGGTCAGAGGGCCCGGAAGAGCTCCTGCACCGCCCTATCGCGGACCCGGTCCTGATCCTGGTGCTGGTCCTGGCGGGTGAGTGCCACGGCCCGGTCGATGATCTCCTGGGCGATGACGACGACCTTGCGGTTCGTGTGCTGACTGTGGGAGCTGATCTGCGCGAACGCTTCGGTCGCGGTGAGACCGGCCCTGCCCATGAGGATGCCTTTGGCCTGCTCGATGACGGCCCGGCGGAGGGCGGATGCGGCGACGGCTTCGTTGGCGAGCTGGGTGCGGTCGGCGTGGATGGAGCGGGTGAGGTCCACGACCAGCGCCCAGACCCCGATGGGCTCGGTGTCCTCGACGATCAGGTCCGCGGAGATGAGGAGTTTGCGGGTGTTGCCGTTCAGGTCGCGGAGGGATGCGTAGACCGATGATGGTCCGCCGGTCGTGGTGACCTTGGTCCAAAAAGCACGGACGGCGTCCCGGTCTGCGGGGTCGAAGTGGGACATGCCCAGTTCCAGGGTGGGGACGATGTCGCCGCGTTCGTAGCCGTGGATCCTGTACAGCTCGTCCGACCAGTTGTAGGTGTCGTCGGCGAAGTAGTGCTCCACGGTGCCGGTCGGGCAGTCGATGAAGTACTCGACACTGGACACAGCGTCGGACTCGCCACTGGACGCGGCCCCGGACAGGGGCACAGAGGGATCAACCGTGGAGGTCATGGGGGAGCCGTTCGACGCGCTCTGGTCCGGGCTAGCGTCTTAACCCGGACCTCAAAGGAGCAGACTACCAAGCGCCATGTAATCCCGGGCTACCCTACCGACCCGGCGCCTCCACGAGGGGTACTACCCGCCCTGGCTACGAGGGGGAGGGCCGCGGCTTGCCGGTGTCCCTCCGGAAGCCGGCTGCTTGACCACCGGAGGGACTCCCACGTTCGTGCACGAGGCTCGTCGGTGTAATCCGGCTGAGTCCGCGGACGAATCCGGGACATCGTTAGGGGTGTTCCAAGTATGTCCAGGGTTGGACTGTCGCCGCTTCGCTAGCCCATCTCCAGATAGGACGTGCTCATCACCGGAGAAACTGGTACAGCATTCGTCAGCGTGCGATGTACTTCCGACCGGGGAGTTCACCGCTATTGATGAGGTGATCGGCGACATCCCAGACCTTGATGTGGGCGCGCTGGCTGGCGATGGACAGCACGATGAACGCCTGCTCGCCGGTGATCTTGTGGCGTTCCATCAGGATGCCCTTGGCCTGGCCGATGACATCCCGGGAGTTCACTGCCTCATGGAGTTGCCGGCTCTTTTCGGCCTCGGCGAACGCCACCGACGCGTGGGAAGCGACCAGCAGCCCGATGTTCTCGGACTCGTCCGTGAACGCGTCCGCCTCGTACGAGTAGAGGTTCAGCGCGCCGAGGTCATCGCCTTCGACCCACAACTGGATGGAGAGCATCCCCCGGGCGCCGGCCTCGGTGGCCCGCTGTGCGAAGAGCGGCCACCGCTCCTCATGCGCCATGTCGGCGACCCGCACGGTGCGCTGCTCGTAGGCAGCCTCCAGGCATGGGCCCTGACCGGTTTCCATCTGCAGGGCGTCGATGCGCGCGGGAAGGCCTCCGGAGGGGGCGCGGGATCCGATTTTCTTGCGTCCCAGGACGACGCTGACGGATCCTTCATCGACCCCGGGAATCAGGTCCAGTGCTGCGTGGACGAACCCGCTCAGGATCGCGTCCGAGTCCGGTTCCTGCTGCAGCGACCGGGCGAGCTCGGCCAGTTCCGTGGCCAGATCACGCACCCGCTCACCGCCATCGTGGTGAGACGACGGCATGCCCCTTTTCACCATGAGTTTCCTCGACCATCTTCGACACCTTCGAGACGTGGGATCACGATCAGTAGGGCGGCGCGGTGCTGACTATAGTCCGTGTCGTTGCGCATTGACACCCACACAGGCACGCCACAGAACAGGTGAAGGTAAGCAATACGCGACGCATTCTCAGCATTTGTTGCTCACCTGTGGTCTCCCATGACGCGACCTGCAGCTACACCAGGTAGACCCCGGGAATTCGTCAAGGACAGTCGGGCCCGGAAGCCTCACTACGTGAGCCCCAGGAATCTCTCTCGTGCTCGGCGGGCTCCGCTTAGCGATAGCAGGGTGGGCGACCCTTAGCGGTTGCCTCTTGAGCGGCCTCTGCGAGCGACTGTCACGGGTGCTGCGGCGGACCGATGAGGGAAGATTGCAGGGCGGCCGGGGCAACCCTGAAACTTGCGACGAGACCCGTGCTGCCGGCTGCTTGACGCATGGAGTCTCATTAGCCAATCGACCGCGGGACCCCGCCCATACGCAATGTGGTTTGACGGGTGTGCGCAGCCTGACAGGTGTGCTTGTCACTGGGTAGACGCCGGGTTGCTCTTGTCGCGTTGCCGCGCAACCCATGTCGCACCACGAATTGATCCGCTGGCCGCTGTGCGGTGTCTGACAAGCTGACGGGGTGAAAAATTGCACCCCTTCGACCTACGAAGCAGAATCCGCGGATAGCGCGATGGCCAGAATGGACGCCCAGTGAGCAAGCAAGACACCTCAGGCCGAGGCGAGCCCTCCGCCCACCATGACGGAGACGGCCAGGACCGAGACCTTGCGACCGAACTGGCGGAACTCGCACGGTTGCTGCAGCAGGAGCCCGACGGGGACACGGTCCTCGCAGGATTCGTCAGCGCGGCACTGAGGCTGATTCCGGGGGCCGATGAGGGCTCCGTCAGTGTGGTCCTGGGCAGGAAGAACGTCGGATCCCGTGTCCCTTCCGGTCCTCTCCCGGCGCGCATCGACGCACTGCAGATGGAGACCGGCGAAGGGCCCTGCCTGCAGGCCGCGTACGAGCACCAGACCGTACGTGTCCCGGATATGGGGGCCGAGCAACGGTGGCCGAAGTTCGCCGAGCGTGCCGCTGAAGCGGGAGCCCGGGGGATGCTGTCGATCCAGATCTGGGTCACGGGCGACGATCTCGGGGCCCTGAACCTCTACTCGTACGAGGCCAATGGTTTCACGGACGAGTCGGAGAACATCGGTCTCCTGATCGCCTCCCATGCCGCCGTCGCGTTCGCCGAGGCCGAGGAGTCACGGCAACTCAGAGAGGCAGTCGATTCCAGGGACATCATCGGTCAGGCCAAGGGGATCCTCATGGAACGCCACAAGATCACCGCCGAACAGGCCTTCATGGTGCTGACCCAGGCCAGCTCGCGGACCCAGTCGAAACTGCGCAAGGTCGTCGATCACCTCGTGGCCACCGGTGAACTCGCAGGAGGAGACCAAAGCCCCCGGATCTGAAACGCCGACGACGAATGCGCCTAGGCCCCTGCTGAATACCGAGGTGATCCAGAAAGGACGTTGATGCTCGGTAGGCGAACGTGGGCCGCACAATTCGACGCCGTTCAGGTGATGGAGCGTTGGCGTGGCGCCCAGTCTTGGCTGGCAGCCGTACTGAGCGCCACGCTTCTGCACCGACGTCCGGCTGCCTGAACGGGCAGGATCCTCATACGGGGCGACTCTCGGGTTCCGCGATGAAACGGCAGCTCACCCACAGGTGGACGGCTTGAGCTCCACCCTTCGGACTTCACCCGCCCACAAGTGGATGACCGGCACGACGGGTGCTGCCGGGGCCACTCAAACCCGTCACCGTCATGCAACCACAGTTCGACGCAACGAAGCTCGAACTACCAACTGCAATCAACGAGAAAGGCCTCGGCATGTTCACGTACGAGGACCTTCCCACCTACTTCGCCGTCCCCATCACTAACCCTTCCCAGCGCAGCCATGGCAAGCAACCCTGCACCTCAAGAACCTCCAAGTGAGGATCGTTCGAGGTTGAGTCTTCGGTGACCGTGACGTAGGTGGCCCTGCAGACCAGTCTCGGTTCCTGTGGTCCGGGTGCGTGTGGGGGAGAGCAGCGGAGCATAAAGCCGTATTTGGTGTCCATGGGGCGGCAGGTGCCTCAGCCTTCGACCGTCCCCGATGGAACTTTTCCGACGGCCGCCCTGAGAATGAGGGGTGGCGAAAAAGAAGCAGTCGGGACCGGGCCCGGACAGCATCGTGGGAAGGACCCACGGCGAAAGGTGGGGAAGCCGCCGGTTTCACCCCGAATACATTAGCGGACGACGATGACATTTCCCTTGGAGTGGTGCAGTACGGCGTGGACGGTTGATCCGAGACGGGCGCCCAGGGTGTTGCGGCCTTTCGCGCCGAGGACAACGCAAGCTGCGGCACTGGCGCGCTCGATGATCGCTCCCGGGACCGAACCGGCGCTGATGGATTCGTCGGCGACCGTGAGATTGGTGTTGTGCGGAAGCAGGTTCAGTGACTGTTGGATGATGGGGTCGCGCTCAGCGTCGGGCATCTCTTCGGCCAGGTGCCGGCGATCGGGAAGCGCATGGAGGAGATGGAGAGATTGGCTCAGGGCTTTCGCCAGGTCTGCAGCTGTCAGCACTGCACGGTCACTCTCGGGTGATCCATCGACGGCGACCAGGATGCGGTCAGGCGAAGGCTGTTCCTCGCGCACGACCGCGACGGGGCAGGATGCGCTGGCGGCCAGGTGCAGGCTGACCGATCCGATGAGCAGTCCAGAGAAACCTCCGAGTCCACGGGTGCCCGTGACGAGCAGGGATGCTTCTGCAGAAAGTTTCGTCATCACTTCGGCAGGAAAACCGGTAATGAGACGTTGGCTGACCGCGATATCGGGTGCTGTATGCGCGGCGAGGTCGGAACCCTCCGACGCTATTCTCTCCGCATCGTTTCGCAGCCCGCTGTCTTCCATGCCCGTCACAGGGCCCAAGTTGCTGGTAAAAAGCGGCCAAGCCCAGCAATGAACCACGAGCAGGGATGATCCGGTCGCTGCTGCGTGTCGAGCTGCCCAGCGCACCGCCCGTTGTGAACCGTCTGAACCGTCATAGCCGACAATGATCGGTTTAGACGGGGTGCTGATGGTATCCATGCCGTTACTCCTACCTCGGGTAGCTGCAGAGCCCATGTGAGATTTCATGGACCGCGTCCGATAACAGCCAGGTACCCCCAGTGTGCGGCCTACTCCTCCACCACCGGCTATCGAGGGAGAGAAGGGGCCACACCGAAGACACAATGAGCGAGATGACGCTGTTGCCCATGCTCGCGATCGTGTTCCTGTCGGGTCTGTTCCTACAGAACGTATTCACTCACCCGTAGCTCACCCTCGCACCAACAATTAGGTTCTCGTGCTGGTATGCCGGCTTCTTCGCTAGCCGACCAACGCCGTGTGCGGTGTGCTTCCAGTACTGGGGCTGGCGCGTCGACGATGGGCGGTCTTGTCCGGTAGCGCCGGGGCATGTGCGGGAATGATTGCTGCCCCACGTCCGGAATCACAGGGCACTGTGAGGGTGCGATGTGACCATCTTTGCGCGTCGAGGTTCGAGATGCGTCGATAGAGGGTGGCCCGAAATGTGTTCAGCAGTCGACTTCTCTGGACGGAGCTTTCAACCGTAGGTACTATACCAACAGTCTACTAAGGAGCCTGGTATGGAAACCCGACCCGACGGCGTCACCCCGATCACCAATCAAGGACTCACCCGGTACACGGTCGCCCTGGTCGTCGGCGTACTGGTCGTCCAGGGATACACCGCCTTCGTCACAGACGGACGAGTCACCGCCGGCACCGCGCTGCTGCTCGCGGCGGTGGCGCTCTACATGGTGGTCTTCATGGCGAGGAATGCGACCGCACTGCGCCAACGCGCGTATGGGATCTACTTCGCCCACGCTGTCGCCTACCTCATCATCAACGGCAGCTTCTGGGTGCACGCATGGATCCTGATGCTCGGTGGGCGCGATGAGACGCTGCAGCAGGGCTGGTCAGGTCCTCTGGTGTCGATGACCGTGCTGTGGGGCGCCGGACTCCTGGCTCACACGATCGGTGCCATGGTCAGCAGGGGCTATGAGCATGTCGAAGTCTGAACCGCCGGTCGAACCTGACCTCGAACTGTCCGACTATGAGGGCAAAGTCCTCGTAGCGTGGACCGACACCCATAAGAAGAGCACGTTGATGCTCTTCATCCTGCTGGCACTGTCCGGGCAACCGCGGTGGTCCGGCCAGATCCGCGACTTCATCACCGATCTGAGCGGCGCCTACCTGGCGGTGGACGAGCAGAGCATGCACCGGGCCCTGCGGCGGGCGGAAGGCCTGAATCTCATCACCCACACCCTAAAGCCCTCAGCCGGCACCGGCGCCAAGCGCAAGATCTACGAACTCACCGCCTCCGGTGAACGAGTCCTGGCAGGCTACCTCCGGGGGCCAATGGCATACATGACCACCAAGCTCTTCCAAGACGCCACCGCTACCGCCCGGCACGCCCAACCGAGGTGAGCGAATCTCCTCACTGTGCACCAACCATTCCATCGCAGGCATGATGTCCTCTGGATAGCGCACCGCGCGCCCGCGGGCATGACTGTCTTGTTGCTGGCTGCCTGGTCAGGTGCGTTCTACCGGAAGCCACAACTCGCAGTTGGCTGTGCTGAAATCAGCGGCGACGAACGCGCTGCCCTACTCTGCGGTAACTCGCGTGATTCCTGTTACGTGAACTCGCACGGAACACGGCTGAGTGCTGGCAGACTGTCTTCGTCAACGCCATTCTTGCCTCCTTGAGATTCAGGGGGCCGCCGTCACACGCCGAGGTCTCAGATTCATGAGTACACAGTGCCCGTCCGCTGGTACGCCCACGCCCACGGGCGCTGGCACGCCGCAGCGGACCCCGCTCCATGGGGTGCCCAGCGGGCGCTACCCGCATGACAGAGACCCTCTGCTCCATCAGCTCCCCACGGAGACGGATGCGCTGCTCGAGCACCTCAAGGGTTCGGTTGCCCGCCTCGCGCTGGTACACCGGTCGGGCACCCCCGACGTTGAGTCGCAGATGACCGATGACGACGGGTTCGCGTGGGTGCAGCAGTCTATCGAGGACATTGCGGCGACGCTGCGGGGATTGGCTCTGAGGCGTTCGGAGTAGCACTCCGCAGAGTCGCCGTGACACTCGCTCGCCGACCCGGTCTGAAGCTCGCCTAGGCAGCGCCGGGACCATGCTCCTCCTACTGGTTGAGGGGCCCGCTCCTGCCCAGCCAGCAATGGGCGACCTCGTGGTGGTCGACGGCACCGCGCCCACCACGACGTCGCGCGGCGGATGGTGGGCTGCCTGTCTTGAGTGGCGCGGCGGCCAGCATCGTTCTCACGTTATTGGGTACTGGTCCGGGTGATTTTGCTTTTCAGGGCTGTCCGGGCGATGGGTGCTCGTGTGCGGCCCGATCGTGGACCTGTCCTTGCGTGCCTGGGATCGCCGGGGCGATTCGGGGCGGTTCGGGGCGCTCGTGGTGGGCGAAATGGGCTTGAACCGCCCGATCGCGTCCAGCACTTTTCGCATCGTAGAGAGCAGTGTCAGCGGCAGCGATGGCGGCCTCGAGCCGGTCGGGTCCGGGTGCGAGGGGTGCTATTCCGTAGCTGATGGTCGGCAGTGGGAAATCGAAGGCCGGTTGCATGGAGCGCAGGGTACGGCTGATCAGGCCGCTGACAAGGTCTCCTGTGTCCGGGGTTGCGCCGGGCAGAAGAAGAATGAATTCCTCCCCGCCGTAGCGGCCGACGAGATCTGTTGAACGGATCGCGCGGGTGCAGGCTGTGGCTACAGCCTGGAGGACGGCATCTCCTGCTGGATGTCCGTAGGTGTCGTTGATCTGTTTGAAGTAGTCCATGTCGGCCAGGATGACGGTGCAGGGTGTGTCCTTGCTGTGCAGCCGCCGGATCTCGGCGGTGGCAAGATCGAGGAACCCGCGCCGGTTCAGGATTTGGGTGAGGTCGTCGTGGCTGGCCTGGGCTTTGAGGTCGCGGAGGGCTTGTTCGGTGCTGAGCGTGGCCATGGTGAAGGACACGATGAGCAGCAGCACCATGGTGAACATGGTTGTCGGTACCGTGCCGAAGTAGGTGGTGAACGTGTAGGAGTCCGGTCCTGCCGTCAGGAAAGCGATCCACCGGCCGAAGTAGTAGAGGCCGAGCAGTGCGGAGGCTACGCCCAGTGGGCGTTGGGTGGTGGTGATGTCCGGTTTCAGCCGCCAGGTCTCGAAGGACGCCAGTGCGATGAAGAAGGTCATGAAGCCCAGCAGGAACCCTCCCGCGGACCACGTGTTCGTCGAGGGACTGTCGAGGGCGGACGCGAGGATCGTGATGATTGGCGGTGCAAGGATCAACCAGCGCTTCGGGGGCAGTGCGCGCAGCACTCTCGCCCCGCCCCACACGCAGGCAGCCCCCGCGACGAGGAGCGCGTTGCCGGCCGGGTTGGCCCACACCTGATGACGCGTCCCGTCCAGCAAGTAGAGGGCTGTTCCGGTGAGGAAACAGGCGATGGCCGCACACCACCACTTGCTGTAGGTGGATTGCTGCTGGCGGACACTGACCCCGTAGAACAGCACCAGCAGTGTCACCGCGATCAGCCCGAACGCGACCTGCAGGGTGATCACATCCAGCTTCACTCGTGCTCCCGTCGCGGCGGGCCCGACGCAACCTCACAAAAGCAATCCGAGCAAGGGCCCGATGACTGATCACCTGGGTGGTCCGGTAGGTGCTCCGGCATCGCTGTCATGTCTTTTTCCCCTCTGGTGGTGGGCATCAGTATTCCACCAGCCAGTTCCCGAGGTCGGTTGGGAGAGCACACGGTCCACGTTCCGGCCGGAGACGCCGGGCAACGACGCCGCGGCACTATATGAGCAGTCACGGCATCGGCGATTTGGGCTTCAGGGCCCGGGCAGGGAAGGGGCAGGCAGACGGTTGTACCGTCCAAGGGTGTGTCGGGGCATTCGCGGGACGCACCGGATGCTGTCCGCCTCCCGCTTGCTGAACGCGGGCGTGGTGGTACTAGCCTTTTACTCAGGAACCAGTACCACCACCGCACGCGGGGGTCTCACGTCCGCTGCTTGCTCATCGATGGGGGGCGACGAGCAACCCAATCGTAGGCGTACAGACTGGTCTGTCCACAACTCGTATGGTTAGGATCGGTCATCATCCCGACGGTAGAGGGAGTATGCCTCAAATAGTGGAACGTCCTGTGAAGGACGCGCGGCAGCGGATCCGTGATGCGTCCTACGACCTGTTCGTCCAGCGAGGCGTCCGGGCGGTGGGCATCAATGAGATCATCCATGCCGCGGGTGTTGCGAAGGCGTCCTTCTACAGCCATTTCCCGTCCAAGAACGACCTGGTCAGGGCGTTTCTCGATCGTCGGCGGGGTCTTTTCACAATCGGCTATCTGGGTGCCAAATCGCAGAAGCGGGGGGACTCTGCGCAGGGTCAACTCCTGGCGATTTTTGACATCTTCAGACGAGTGGTTCCAGACCGAGGACTTCGCCGGGTTGTGCCGCCGGGCTAGCGGTGGCGGGACCGGACGATCGCCTTGCGGATCTCCTCGACCCACAGCACGGATGATGCGATGAGCACCGCCAGTCCCCACTGCGTGGAGCTGAGTTCCGTGGTGTCGAAGAACCGCTGCAGTATGTCGAGGTTGACGACGAGGATCTGTAGTACCACCACCGCCAGCAGGGCCACCCAGATGCTGCGGTTGGTGAACGTCTGGAGTGAGAATACGGAGCCGGATTCCGAGCGGACGTTGAGCAGGTTGAAGACCTGGAAGAAGACGAAGGTGGTGTACGCAAGGGTGGTCGCGAGCAGTGGATCAGCAGCGGTTTCCGGGAACAGGGTGGGTGCCAGGATAAGGACGGAGATGGTGCCCGCTGCCATGACGAGGCCGAGTCCCAGGATTCGCAGGAGCCGGTCGCGGGTCAGCAACGGTTCATCGGCCGGGCGCGGCTTCTGTTTCATGATGTCGGGTTCGGCCGGATCTACGCCCAGCGCCAGGGCGGGCGGGCCGTCCATGATGATGTTGACCCACAGGATCTGCAGCGCGGTGAACGGGGCGCCGCCAGCTACGCCGAGGACTCCGGCGGTGAGGAAGATCAGGACGAACCCCCATGCCGTGGTCAGCTGGAACTTCACGAACTTGATGATGTTCGCGTAGATTCCTCGGCCTTCCTGGACAGCGGAGATGATCGTGGCGAAGTTGTCATCCGTCAGGATCATCTTCGCTGCACCCTTGGACACGTCTGTGCCGGTGATGCCCATGGCGATGCCGATGTCTGCTTGCTTCAGCGCTGGCGCGTCGTTCACTCCGTCGCCGGTCATGGCCACGATGTTGCCGTCCTGCTGCAGCGCCCTCACCACGCGGATTTTGTGCTCCGGTGCCACACGGGCGAGTACCCCGAATCCTGGGGCACGCTTGTTGAGTTCCTCGGCGTCCAGCTTGTCGAGCTCCGTGCCTGAGGCGGCTTCACCGGGGATGCCGAGCTGCGCTGCGATGGTGGACGCTGTGGCCAGATGGTCACCGGTGATCATATGCACGGAGATCCCTGCGGCGCACGCCGTCGCGATAGCGTCCGCCGCCTCCGTCCGGGGTGGATCCACGATACCCACGACGGCGTACATGGTCAGGTGGTCCACGGCGGCACGCAGCTCGTCGTCGTCGGTCGGCAGGTCGCTGTCCAATCGGCGTCCGGCGGTCATCAAGGTACGTAAGCCCTCGGCGGCCATCACCTGGATGACCTGCTGGAGTGCCGTCCGTCCCGTGTCGGTCAGAGGAACGATGCCCTCGGAGGTGAGGATCGAATCCGTCCGCTCGAGGAGGGCGCCCGGTGCTCCCTTGACGAAGCAGCGGAATCTGGCCGGGCTCTTGTCTCCCCGGGTGAAGTCCTGTTCATGGAAGGTGGCCATGAATTTGTAGGCGGCATCGAACGGCACTTCCGCCAGTCGGGGGTGATTGTCGCGGACCGTTTCGACGTCGATTCCGCCTTTTTCAGCCAGCACCACCAGGGCGCCTTCCGTCGGATCGCCCACGAGCTTGCCGTTCCGGATTCCGGCGTCGTTGCACAGGGCCATGGCCAGCAGGGCATCGGACATGACGGGCAGCGGTTCGCCGTCGCCGCTGAGAATCTTTCCGTCCGAAGAGTATCCCTCACCGGTGATCCGGAAAGAACGTCCTAGGATGTGCAGCCGCCTGGCTGTCATTTCGTTCAGGGTGAGGGTGCCGGTTTTGTCCGTCGCGATGTGGGTGGTGCTCCCCAGAGTCTCCACGGCGGAGAGTTGCTTGATGATCGCGCCCCGGCGCGCCAAGCGGGAGGCGCCCATGGCGAGGGTGAAGGCGACAACTGCGGTGAGCCCTTCCGGGATGGTCGCTACGGCAAGCGATACAGCGGTGATGAGCAGCTCGGACCGGGGCTGCCCGCGAAGGAGGCCGAGGATGAAGACGACGGCCACCACGGCCAGCGCCACCAGGGTCAGTAGTCGGGCAAGCTGGTCGATTCTGATTTGCAGCGGGGTCTTCGCTTTGCCTGCCCCTTCGAGCAGGGTGGCTATGCCACCGATCTGGGTGTCCATACCGGTATCGGTGACTACCATCACGGCCCGCCCACGGCTGATGTCCGTGTTCATGAACAGCATGTTTGTCCGGTCCCCGACCGGCAATGAGGCATCTTCAAGGGGGGCGCTGGTCTTGTCCGAGGGCTGTGATTCGCCAGTCAGGGCGGACTCCGCTACCTGCAGCCGCGCCGCTTCCAGAATTCGCCCATCGGCCGGGATGGTTTCCCCCGCTTCGAGCAGCACAATATCGCCGGGTACAAGTTGCTCGTTGGAAATCTCCTCCTCGCGGCCGTCCCTGCGGACCCGCGAGGTATCCACGGATAGGGTCCGCAGCGCCTCGAGACTATGCTCCGCCCGGCTCTCCTGGACATAGTTCAAGAGAGCATTCAGCACGATCACTACGAGAATGACTACCGGTGTCTCCCATTCCCGGGACACGACGGCGCTCACTACCGCGGCGACGACGAGCACCAAAATCATCCTGTCCGCGAGGATCCGCAGGATCCTCCTCCAAACCGGCACCCGAACATCGTCCGCGAGTACGTTCGATCCGAACCGTGCCTGCCGAGCGCTTACCTCCGCAGTGGCAAGGCCAACGGACGGGTCCACTTCCAGTTCCGCAGCAACCTCGGCGATCGACCGACTATGCCAGCGCTTCATGGACACGCTGGAAACCATCGAAGATCCTCCTTGACTGCACTACCGGAACAGTTGCCCCGAGGTCAGGCTATCGGCCCACGAGGAGCAAGCTGTTCTGCGGGCTGTTCACTGGACTGAGACTGTAAGAAAAACGGTGTGTGAGGGTTCAGCCTGATCCGAGAGAAGACAGTCGTGAACGACTTCACGGCTGACGGAACAGAGGCAATGATCGATCCTTAAGCGGTGCAGCCCTCAGAAAGCGCCGACTAGATGGAGCGGGTCTCCGCCAAGCGCTTCACCTAACACCCGGCTTGCGTGTGAAAGGTGCGTACGGAGGAAAAGAACTCAGATGCCCCGGATGCCCCGCAGTTGCTCGCAATAAGGTAGCTGTAGCCGACGGCCGCGACAGCGAGCCCAATAACGGTAATGGCGAGCAGGATCCAAGTAGCGTGGTTGCGGCTGATGCGCTCGGTCACGATGTCTCCAATGGTCGAGCATTCTCATCCGTCCCTGAGACCGCACGCTATCAGTGCCTCTGGAGGATGATCCGCAACGATACCGGGGCGCCCAGCCGTTCTTGACCTATGAGCAACGGGCCGGACGCCCAGCTAACATTACGGTTCGTGCGGCCCATGCCAGGTGTTTCGCACACCAATTGCCGTGCAGGGCGCCAATTGCGTACCGAGATGAGGTGGCAGCTCACCCACAGGTGGACGGCTTTGAGCTCAACCCGCCCACAGGTGGATGAGCCGTCAGGACCACGCCACAGATTGAGGAGCTCAGCAGGAGAGTCTCTTGTCCCGCTCGGCAGCGTCGCATGAAGCATGAAGAAGGGAGTGCACCCGGCTCGAGTGCACTCCCTTCCAGTCCTTCATCGTCCAGCGGCCAGATCGGACGCGGGAAGGAACAGGGGTGGCTGGCACCCCGGCGGGCCTTTGCCGCAATAGCCGAGTCCAGCAGTGCCACCCTCCCCGACATTGATTGGTCGGCTCGCTGAAGCCTCAGCTGTTCCCGACTTCCACATCACCTCGCCGATGCCTGGCTGGCCGCCTACGTTCTCTTCCGCTGCCAGTCACCGATCGTGACCTGGACGGGTACACGCGGATGTCTATACTCACGAAATGCCTCGGATCATGAGGGTTCGCCCTGCTCGACTGGCCGATGTCCCTGCGATGGCGCAGGTCATTGTTCAAGCGTGGGGGGAAACCTATCGTGGCCTGATCTCTGATCGCATTCTCGATGACCCGGAGTTCACCCCCGCCCGGGAGCGGCAATGGATAACGGTGCTGACGGATCCACGATTCATTGCCCACCGAGTAGCTGTCGCGGAGGTCAATGGAAGCATCGTTGGGGTCGCCATGTCGGGGCCAGGTGTCACGGAGTCCGATCCTTTGCAGCTCTATGTCCTGTACGTGGTGAAGCAATGGCACGGGTCAAGGGCCGGGACGGGCCTGCTCGAAGCGGTGCTCGCACCGGGCGAAGCAGCAACCCTATGGGTAGCCGACCCGAATCCTCGAGCGCAGGCGTTCTACCGCAACCACGGATTCCGGCCCGACGGGCTCGAGAAAGTTGAGGACGACCTCCCCGTGATTCACATGACCCGCGCCGACACCCGTGACCAAGCGTGAAGTGTCGTGCATGATGGGCGTCCGCTAGCTGAGCTGGTATCTCTAGGGGCGGGCATCGCCCCGAGGCCCCCGGGGTTAGTACCTATCAGTCCAGGCAGGCGCGCACGATGCGCTCGACAACCGGCCGCACGGGCGCGGTGGGATCCACGGTGAGTCGATGCAGGACGAGCCCTTCCGAGGCGGCCATCAGCGCCCGCACGGCATCCGCCGGCCGAGCGGCTCCAACTCCCGCGAGAAGGTCTGTTGCCCATTCGACGTAGACCTTGCGCTGCTGGAGCAATGGTTCGAGCAGCTGCGGGTCGTTTGCGCCCTCGAGAAACAGCGCGTAGCGCGCTCTGGTACGCCCTGAGAAGAGACCCGTCTCCGCATCGATGAGGCTCGCAAACGCGTCGATCAGCTGATCCGGGGTCCTGACCACCGGGGCGGCTCCGGCATCGAAGTCGCCGCGTTCCCGCTCCGCGAGCCACGCGACGACGCCCGCGACGAGGGCGTCCCTGGTGCGGAACCAGTTCGAGGTGGATCCCTTCGGTAGGCCGGCTCGCTCGTCCACTCGCGCGTGGACGAGGGCGCGGATCCCTTGCTCGCCGACGAGCTCAACGGCCGCGTCCAGGGCACGCTCACGGGTAGTGGTCACTAAAGAGACAGTACTCGTTCACTAGGTTTCTAGTGACAGCGCTACTAGAAAAATAGTAGAATGCAGTCATGAACGAGCAGGCGGGCGCCTCAGCCGTCAGAGGTCACATGGTGATGGTGGCAGGACTCAAGGTGCACGTCGTCGAGGCCGGGTCGGGGACACCGGTGCTGTTGCTCCACGGATTTCCCCAGAGTTCGCGCGAGTACGCCGCGGTGATGGCGCACCTCAGCCATACTGCTCGCGTCATTGCTCCCGATCTCCGTGGCGCCGGTCAGACCGACGCCCCGGCGGAGGGCTACGACCTCGACACCCTGGTTGCCGACGTGGTCGGGCTGCTGGACGCCCTGGGCCTCAACCGAGTGGCTCTCGTGGCGCACGACTGGAGTGCCCTCATCGGCTTCGAAGTGTGCCTCCGTCATCCCGACCGTGTCAGCCGCTATGCGGCGATCGCGGTCCCTGCCCCGTACATCCGGATGACCCCGACGCTTGCGGGCGCGATGATGCGAGCAATGCCGCACCTGTGGTTTCAGTGGGTGATCGCAACGCCTGGGCTCGGCCCGAGGCTCCTGTCGCGGGGGCGTCAGCGGCTTGCGTACTGGCTGCTCCGGTCATTCGAGGTGCAGCCGATGCGTGACGACGACGTCGAGGCGTACGTCGCCGCCTTGCGCGATCCGGCAAGGGCGCGGGCGGCGTCAAAGCTCTACCGGCGAGTGATACTTCCTGGGTTCATGAATATTCTGCGCGGGACCTACCGTGGCCGGGTTCTGCGCACACCTACCCTCGTGCTATTCGGTGCCGACGACGGGCTCCTGCCACATGACGCACTCGGTGTATCACCTCAGGACGCACCGGACCTGACCGTCGAGTTTGTCCCCGGCGGCGGGCACTTCCTCGTCGACGACAATCCCGCAGAGGTCACCCGTCGTCTCCGCGCATTCATGGAGCTGCCCGCCCGTTGAAGGCAGCTGATCCCCATTCGAGATTCCGATAAACATAGTATCTCCGCCCACCCGAAGGAGGTCGTCATGCCCACGCCCACGTCCACACCGACCTGGTCACCGCCGATGCCCAAGGCCCCAGGCTTCGAGCATCTCGTGGTGGAGACGCCCGGTCTGCGGACCCACGTCGCCGCCATCGGCGCGGGGGAGCCGGTCCTGCTGCTGCACGGCTTCCCGGAGCACTGGTGGCAATGGCACGCCATCGCGCCGGTCATCGCCGCCCGCGGCTACCGCGTGCTCTGCCCCGACCTGCGTGGGGCCGGCTGGACGGAGGCCGACGACCCGCGCATCGACCGTGAGACCAGGCTCCGCGACCTGCTCGCCCTCTATGACGCCCTCGACGTCGAGCATGCCCACCTCGTCTCCCACGACATGAGCGTCCTCACCGCGATGCAGCTCACCTACGACCACCCCGAGCGGGTCCGGACGGCGGTGCAGCTGTCCGTGTGGCCGGGCTTCTTCGACTTCAGTCCTAAGCTCCTTCCGGCCTTCTATCACCTGCCCCCGCTCGTCTGGCACCGCCCGGGCGCCTCGCTGCGCTGGACCTTCTCCGCGAGGTACGCCGCCTGCCCGATGTCGGAGGCAGTCATCGATACCCACCTCGCCCCGATGCGCCGACCGGACATCGACGCCGCGGTGCGTCCGCTCCTGCGCCGCATGGTCCTGCCCGAGGCCGCGCGCATGATGCGCGGCGTCTACCAACGCCGGCGGCTCACGGCGCCGACCCTCGTCGTGTTCGGCCGCCGCGACCACCCCACCACCGAGGAGCTTATGGGGCGTATCTGCCGTGACCCCGAGCGATACGCCGACCGCGTCGAGTTCGCCTACGTCGACGACGCGGCTCACTTCATCACCGACGACGCCCCCGATGCGGTCGCTGGCCTCTCGCTCGACTGGTTCGAACGCGCCGCCTGAACGAGATCCCCGTGGCCGCCCGCCTGCGCCGTGCCCCAGCCGCCCCCCCCCACCCGCGAGGGGAGCCCGCCTGTTCAGGGACTACGCGCGGAGCAGGTTCGTGAATCGTCTCGCACAACGCCCCGTTGCTCCCCCCTTTCAGGCGTCACTTCGCTGCCACAGGTGTTGCACCAGGTACACCCAAACGCCACAGCGCAGGACGGCTCGAATCGCGTTGTTTTAGGGTCCGATCGAGGCTTTTGCGACGCAAGCGTTTGCGGGTCTAGACCTCATGCAACGCTGCCTTATCGTGCAGCCGCTCGGTGGGTGTGAGTCTTGTGAGGTCGTTGAGTTCCACGGTGCTTTCTTCACGCGGGGTGGTGCTTGTTGGTGAAGGTGGCGGCGGCCTAGTTGCCTGGAAGCGGGACGGCGGTGCTGTCGGCCTGCAGGGCCGGGGCACCCCTACCACCACGTTCCAATCCAGGGTGGGTCGCGTTGGTAGGGGTCTTGACATGTCCCGGGTTGTGTCGCCTAGGCGAAGGTGGCGGCGTCGATGACGAAGCGGTAGCGGACGTCCGAGGAGAGGACCCGCTCGTAGGCGTCGTTGATCTTCTCGGCAGGGATGACCTCGATCTCAGCACCGATGCCATTCTGGGCGCAGAAGTCGAGCATTTCCTGTGTTTCGGCGATGCCGCCGATCATGGAGCCTGCGAAGGAGCGGCGTCCGCCGATGAGCGCCATCGCGTTCACCGGTAGTGGCTCGGCGGGCGCGCCGACGTTGACCAGAGCGCCGTCGACCGTCAGGAGTTCAAGGAAGGCGCTGATGTCGATCCGGGCGCTGACCGTGTTGATGATGAGATCGAAGGAGCGGGCCAGGTCGGTGAACGTGGTTTCGTCGCTGGTGGCGTAGTAGTGGTCCGCGCCCAAGCGGAGGCCGTCTTCCTGCTTCTTGAGGGATTGTGAGAGGACGGTCACTTCGGCGCCCATGGCGTGTGCGATCTTGACGGCCATGTGGCCGAGGCCGCCGAGGCCGATCACGGCGACCTTCTTGCCAGGCCCGGCGCCCCAGCGGTGCAGGGGTGAGTAGGTAGTGATGCCGGCGCAGAGCAGGGGGGCGGCGGCGTCGAGCTCGATGCCCTCGGGGATCCTCAGGACGAAGTCCTCGGTGACGACGACGTGGGTGGAGTAGCCGCCCTGAGTGATGGTCCCGTCACGGTCGGTGGCACCGTAGGTGCCGACCATCCCGTTGACGCAGTACTGCTCGTCGCCTGCGGTGCAGTTCTTGCACTTCCCGCAGGAGTTGACCATGCAGCCGACGCCGACGCGGTCGCCGACGGTGTGCCGGGTCACCTCGGAGCCGACTTCAGCGACGATGCCGGCGATCTCATGTCCGGGTACCAGGGGGTAGGGCTGCGGACCCCAGTCACCTTGCACGGTGTGGATGTCGGAGTGGCAGATGCCGGCGTACTTGATCTCGATCAGGACATCGTGGGGGCCGACCTCGCGGCGTTCGATGGTGGTGGGGGCGAGGTCCCCGTCGGCGGAGGGTGAGGCGTAAGCGTGAACTGTGGTGGTCATGCGTTTTCTCCTTTTGGGGCTTTCAGTTGCTGGTTCCGGCCGGCTGGCCGTAGTCCTGGTCGGTGATGTGCTCGCCCCACGTCACGACCTGGCCCTGGCCGTCCGCTTCCTGAATGGCGATGTGGGCCATGAAGCGGTCGGCGGTGGCGCCGTGCCAGTGCTCCTCGTGGGGTTCGATGTAGACGACGTCGCCCGGGCGTATCTCCTGTACCGCCCCGCCGCGGCGGGCGACGTAGCCGATGCCGTCGGTGACATGGAGGGTCTGGCCCTTGGGGTGGGTGTGCCAGGCGGTGCGGGCGCCCGGACTGAACCGCACGTGGGCGCAGCCGACCGCCGACTGCTCGTCGGGGTTGCGGATGCCGTCGCTGTGGACCGTGCCCGTGAACCAATCCTCCGGTCGGACCGTGCTCTGGCCGCCGCTCTGGGTGTATTTCATCTCGGTGCCTTCCGTCGTGAGGGCGCCCCTCCCAGCGGACCGTCCTGTCCGCTGGGAGGGGCGCGTGTCTTCTACCGCGTCTTGGTCTTCTTGAGGTCGTCGGCCAGGGAGCGTGCTTCGTCCGACAGCTGGGCAGCCCTGGACTCATCTCCGGCCTGGACGGCCTGCCAATAGTCGATCTTCAGTGCGACGTACCGTTTCCGCAGGGCGATGGATTTCGCTTCGACGGCTAGCTGTTCCTGCTGGGCCTTCAACAGCTTGATCTGCTCCAGGGCAGCGTCAGCCCCAAGCGCCCCGTTCCCGATGTAGCGACGCATGTCACTCACCGACATGCCCGTCGCGCTCAGGCAGGAGACCCAGGTCAACAGATCCAGATCCTCCGGCGTGTAAACCCGGTGCTTGCTGCTCGCGCCGCGGGAGATCGGAGTGATCACGCCGATCGATTCGTAATAGCGCAGCGTGCTGGCTGGCAGACCCGTCAGAGCTGCCGCTTCCTTGATCGTGTAGGTCCTTCGGATGGTCGGTGCGCTCACTCCATCAACGATAGGAACTTCAAGTACTTGAAGACAAGCCGCCCTCGGCAACGACCCAAGTTGGTGAGACGCCGACGGTCCGCCCCAGCACTGTCGGTCTCACGAAAGGATCTTTCAGCGGGCGAGCGAAAACGCAGGGGTCAGGATCGCAAGATCTTCTCGATGGTCTTGCCTCGGGCCAGTTCATCGACCAGCTTGTCGAGATAGCGGACTTTCTGCATCACAGGGTCTTCGATGTCTTCGACCCGCACTCCACACACGACGCCGGTAATCAGTGGGGCGTTGGGGTTCAGATGTGCGTCGACGAAAAATGTCTCGAACGAGGTTTCCTGCGCTAAATGACGCTCGAGGTCGGCGTCAGTGAAGCCGGTCAGCCACGTGATGACATGGTGCAGCTCGGCTTTCGTGCGGCCCTTTCTTTCCACTTTGGTGACGTAGTGGGGATATACCGCAGAGAACGGCATGCGGTAGACCCGGGTCAGGGTCTTCTCGTCCGTCTTCATGCCGGAATCTTACCGTTGGATGGCGAATTCGGTTCGGCATCTTCGCTTAGTGCGGCCTTGACGACGCGGATCGTGCAAGCGATCCGCGTCGTCGTACGAGCGTCTGAGTGTGTCAAGCCGTCAGGGTATTCCAGTTCCACCCACAGGGCAGGTGCCTTCTCCGGCTCCGTCACCGGCCGATCGGGTGGGTCGAGCTGCAGCGGAGGCACGTAGCGGTCCGCTCGGCGGTATGCCGTGCCAGCCAGGGTGAGGAGCAGGAGTCACCGGCACACCATACCGACCTCCCCCGACAGTCAGGACCTACGAGTCCCGATCCGTGTGAACCGCAATCAGGGAGAACTCTTCGGGCACTCGGGACAGCATCTGCGCTTTCGCGTCTTCATAAGTCGCGCCCTCGGTGCTCACCTGATCCAGCTCCGCGCCTCGAATGACTCCCGTAATTACCATCGGGCCGGCCTATCGGCGGCCTCGTCCGCGGATTCTTCGGCGCCGACCGCAACCGGATGATCATCGACGTCACCGAGCCGGCCTGAGGGCTCACCACCAGCCGGTGATCGCCGCCGTGATGACGATTCTCACCGCCGCGGCACCTCGCCGAAGTGTCACCGGCAACGAATAGCCTGTGGACGGATTCATCACCAGCAAGAGAAGCCAGCCATGATCACCCACCCCGGCGAGTACCACGACGCAGACTCGAAGACGCCCGTCCCGCAGTCCCGGCGGACCCTCGAGCTCATCGAGCGGGGCCGGCTGATGCCGCCCCTGCCGATCCAGGTAGCCCTGCGTGAGCGTTGTCCCGCCCCGGTCCTAATGCTGCCCTCACGGCCGCCGGTCATCCACGGAGAGGCGGCCTAGGAGCTTGCGGTGAGCTGAGCGGGCGCGGCCTTACACATACAGGGAGAAGAAAGAAGTGAATAGCGACAGTACCGGCAAGCTCGATCTTGGACACCTTTTGCGCGCGGCCGGCGTGGACCCCGATGATGTGGTCGTGATCCGGCACACCGCACGAGGACTTTCCGCCGACAATGCGGTGGCTTGGGGAGAATCTTTGCGGGACTACACGCGCACCCAGGGCCGTAGACACAGCAAATTACCCAAGGTCCCACCCCGGATGTGGCTGGTCTTCCTAGGGACCACAGGCCTCCTCGGCCGGTTCATCACGGCTTATGAGAATCACGGTGAAATTGAGTCCGAAGGCACTGACGTTCAGCGGTTTTTCGATTTAACACCCTCAGATGTCTTCTCCGCCCATAAGGACAGACTGGTCATCGAATGGACGGCCGACCCGGTGAACTGGGCGAAGGTGGGGGAGCAGGCGGAGAACGTTCCCGTCATCGAGATTGCCGACCGCGCACAGGTTCCTTTTCCAGGCTTCGACTCCATCATCGTCGACTTCGAAACACTGCAAGAAGTCACCGTGGACTCCCGCTATCGGGAGTGGCAGGCCGCCCTCGCCTCCGTGAGAGGCATCTACCTCATCGCGGATACCTCGACGCGTCGGCTCTATGTCGGGAAGGCCGACGGCGCCGACGGATTCCTCAGCCGCTGGAGCGAGTACGCAAAGACCGGCCACGGCGGCAACGCGGCCCTGCGCGAACTGGGCAACATCGACCTCACACATCGGAGGCATTTTCAGTTCAGCATCCTGCAGGTCTTTTCGCCCAACGCGCCGGCACGTCAGATTGACGACGCCGAATCCCATTACAAGAGGGTCCTGCTGACCCGCGGCGAGAGCGGTTTGAACCGCAACTAAATAGCGGTGGGAATGCAGGTCCTGGCTTTGCGCACTGGAAGGGGCGCTACCACACGTGGAACTCCCATCCAGGGCAACCGCCCGCCGAGCATGTCTCGAAAAATTACAGTTTTACGAGACAGCGGACTAGTGCTGTCGCGGATTTGAAACTTCCGCGGGGCCTCGGGTTCGCGTCTGTCTCGGAAAGTCGACTCACCGTAAACGTCACGGATCGGCGCGGTCTCAGCGAAGCATCCGCCCAGGCGCTCAGTCTGTACCGCGGCGGGGCAGGCTCATTCAGCGACGTGGGTTATGCGGCTGCAGGGCACGCCGTTGACCGTCTGCGTGTTGCACTGCGGCGTGGCCGGTCCTGGTTCCTGCGCAACTCCTGACCGACTCATGCCGGCCCTGCGGGGCCTAGAGCCGGGTGAGTCTAGGCGGGTCCGTCGACCGGGAAGCCACGTGCGTTGCCGATCCACGCCCCGGTCCCGACGTCGGGAGTGTGCTCCATCATGCCGGTCTCGGTGACCTGAAAGTCCGCTGCAGCCCTTCGATACATGACCTTGACCAGGTCGATGTCCCGGTCGACGGTGCCGTCCCTCCATAGGACGTCGTAGCGGAATGCGCGCACTCGGCGGCGGAGCCACCTCGAGGTTCTGTAGTACGCCGTCGCGCGGAACGCGAACGGGAGTGGATCGTCAACGGGCACGAGGGACGTCCTTCTGATAGGTGCTTCAGCCTATGAAGCTACCAGCCTTCAACCTCTGAGCGGTCCTGCGCTCCGCCCCGGCCTGATGAGGCCCGGGCGCTCCTTCGCCGCTCCCGACCCGGACATTTCTGTCTGCTGTCCTTGTGTTGTTGAGCGGGTGGTTCCGGGCAGCCTTACTGTCTTGGTCATCCAGGGGTGGTCGGTATGGCTTCAGCTGCTGTGCCGGGCGGATGTCTTCCGTGACGGCTTCGAAGGCTTGGCCGCCTGCTTCCTCGCGATGACCCGACCGCTGATCGTGAGACGCGACATGATCGCCGGACAAGGACACGACGGCGCGGTAATCTGCTGCGTTTCATGAAACCGACAGTTTGGAGGCTGTTGTGGTGCATTCACGGGCCGGTATCGATGCCGGCAAAGCTCATCATCACTGTGACGCCGCCGTCGGGAACGTCCCGTTTACCAGAACCAGGCTGCACGACCCGCGGCACAACGCGGGCAACCACCCGATGCACAACCACCTCATCATCACGTCCCTCGACCTGACCCGGCCCGGTGGCGTCGTCGACGTCATCTCCTCCGCGTTCACCAGGGACGCCAGAACCCGGCAGCTCGCCGCGAAATCTACGAGACAGCCGACCTGCTCGGCGCCGTCCGACTGCCAACCGGCGCGCACCGTCGCGCCGCCGGCACCGACGCCCTCACCGACGCCCTCACCGACGCCCTCACCGACGCCCTCACCGACGTCCTGATCTTCCGCAGACGCCCCGCTACGACGCCGCGAGCCGGCGCAGCGGTCCGTCCTCGAACGCGTCGAGCAGGGCGCTGATGTCCTTGTAGACCTCCACCGCCCCGGCCTCCCGCAGCTCCGCCTCGCTCGTGCCGCCCGAAGCGAGTCCCACCGCCGGGATCCCCAGTGCGGCCGCGGCCTTGACGTCCCAGATGGAGTCGCCGACGAACACGGTGTTCGCCGCGTCGAGCCCGCCAGCCTCGAGCGCTGCCGCCAGGATGTCCGGGGACGGCTTGCTGTTCTCGGCGTCGGACGAGCTGGTGGCAGCGCTGATGGCCTCGTCGGCGCCGATGATCCCGCGGGAGACGCCCACCTCCTGCTGCGAGGAGGAGGAGGCGAGGACCACGGTCAGTCCGTGGTCGGCGCAGCGGCGCAGCAGGTCGCCGGCGCCCTCGAAGGCGCGCAGGCCCGGCCAGTAGCTCGAGAAGAGGGCGCTGTGCGTGGCGTCGAGGTCGGCGTCCTGACCGGTGTCGCGGTCCTCGCCGAGCAGGTGCGCCACGAGCTTGTCGCCACCCATCCCGATGGCGCGGTGGATCTCGGCCAGTGGCACGTCGTGGCCGAAGCGCCGGAAGGCCTGCCACCAGGCCATGGTGTGCTGGTAGTTGGAGTCGACGAGGGTACCGTCCACGTCGAACAGCACCCCGTGCCGTGTGTCCGCTGTGCTGGTGCTCTCTGCCATGTGCTGCCTTCCGCCGGGGTGATGTCCTCCCGACCGAGTCTAGGAACCCGGACATACCGGGGTCGTCGCGGATCTCCGGTTGCGGGGGGCAGGGAAGTGTGGCCCGCGCTCAGGCGGCAGCGACGGGCTCGACGACGATCGCCACGCGGTCGTCGCCGATGCGCGTCAGGACGAGGGTGGCCTTCTTCCGGCCCTTGCCCGATCCGGTCAGCAGCTGCCGGCGGACCTCCTCGGGGGTCACCGAGGTGCCGCGCTTCTTGATGTCGAGCACCCCGATCCCCTCGGCGCGGACCCAGGCCTTCAGCGCCCTGACGTTGTAGGGCCGGACCTCGAGGACCCGGTAGGCGCGTGCGAAGGGGGTGTCGGTGAACGTCGGCGCGCAGATGTAGGCGATCATCGGATCCAGCAGGTGCCCGCCCAGCTGCGCGGCGAGATCCGCCACGAGCTCGGCGCGGATGACGGCGCCGTCGGGCTCGTAGAGATACCCGGCGGGTTCGCCGACGGCGGGTGTGGGCCCGTCGCCGAAGTCCCGCTCCGACACCATCTCCGCAGCGCCCTGCGCCCCGAGGACGAGGGCGGCCCGCCGGACGCGCTCACGGCGGAGCGCGTTGAACCAGAGGGCCACCTCGGTGACATCACCGTCCACGGAGACCCACTGCGCCTCGCAGGTCGCCGGGATGGACGCGTGCGGCATGCCCGGGCCCATCTTCACGCCCACCGGCATGCCGCCGTCCGCGAGTCGCTGCACGAAGGACAGCGGGGGTGAGAAAGCCTCCGGGTCGAAGAGGCGGGACGTCCCCGACGTCGTCGTCGTCCTGCGCGCCGGGTCGAGCCAGACGCCGTCGAACGCCGTGGTGTCGACGGTGGAGGCGTCCGCGTTGACGACGCGCGCGTTGGGGAAGGGGAGCAGGTTCATCGTCGCGGCCGCGGCGGTCGTCTCGTCGAGCTCGACGGCGGTCACCTCGCGCTCGAGGGTGGCAAGGGCCATGCTGTCCGCGCCCAGCCCGCAGCCGAGGTCGGCGATCCTGACCAGTCCGGCGTCGACGAAGCGCTGGGCGTGGCGGGCGGCGACCGTCAGGCGCGTGGCCTGCTCGAGGCCGGCATTCGTGAAGATCATGCGCTCGGCGAAGGGGCCGAACTTGGCGGACGCCTTCGCCCGGAGCCGTGACTGCGTGAGGGCGGCGGCGACCACCTCGGGGGAGTAGCCGGCCTTCCGCAGCTGCCCGGTGAGGCGCAGGCTGTCGGCCTCGGTGTAGGGGCCGAGGGAGTTCAGCAGCTCCCAGCCCTCCGTGGTCAGGATGTCCGCGATGTTGTCCGACGCCATGCTGCCAGCCTAGGCGAAGTACACGCCGATCCTGTTGCCGCGGATCTGCTCCACCTGGATCTCGACGTCGTACACCTCGCGCAGCACGGCCGGCGTCATGATCTGCTCCGGTGCGCCCTGGCGGATGAGGGCGCCGTCGCGCATCGCGAGGATCGTGTCCGAGTAGCAGGAGGCGAAGTTGATGTCGTGGATGACCAGCACCACGGTCTTCCCGAGGTCGTCGGCGAGGCGGCGGAGCAAGCGCATCATGTCCACGGAGTGCTTCATGTCGAGGTTGTTGAGCGGTTCGTCGAGCAGGACGTAGTCCGTGTCCTGGGCCAGCACCATGGCGATGAACGCCCGCTGGCGCTGCCCGCCGGAGAGCTCGTCGACGAAGCGGTGGGCGAGGTCCGTCAGGTCGAGATAATCGAGGGCGCGGTCGATGTGCTCGCGGTCCACGACGGTGGGGCGGCCGTTGTTGTGCGGGAAGCGGCCGAAGCCCACGAGGTCGCGGACGGAGAGCCGGACGGTCAGCTGGTTCTCCTGGCGCAGGATGGCCAGGGTCCGCGCGAGGGCGGGCCCCGCCGTCCTGCTGACGTCCAGCCCGTCCACCACCACCGACCCGGCGTCGAGGGGGAGGAGCCGGCTCATCATGGACAGCAGGGTGGACTTGCCCGCGCCGTTCGGTCCGATGATCGAGGTGACGCCGCCCCGGGGGATGGTGCAGCTGACGTCGTCGACCACCGTGGCGGCGCCGTAGCGCTTGGTGGCATGGTCGATCGTGATCATCGGGCACGGCCTTTCATCGGATACGGCCTTTCAGGAGGAGGACGAGGAAGACGATGCCGCCGGTGAACTCGATGACGATGCTGAGCGCGGTGTCGAACGCGAAGACCTGCTCGAGGACGAGCTGCCCGCCGACGAGCGCGATCACGCCGAGGAGGACGGCGACGGGGAGCACCACGGCGTGCCGGAACTGGCTGCAGAGCTGGTACGCGAGGGCGGAGACGAGCAGGCCGAAGAACGTCGCCGGGCCCACGAGGGCGGTGGAGACGGCGACGAGCACCGAGCAGATCACGAGGACGAGCGTCACCGTGCGCCGGTAGTCGACGCCCAGGCCCACCGCGGCGTCGCGGCCGAGGGCGAGGACGTCCAGCCGGTGGCGGAGCCGCCAGGCGGGGACGCACAGCCCGACGACGGCGACCGCGGAGATCAGCAGGAGCAGCGGGTCGACCCGGTTGAAGCTCGCGAAGAACAGGTCCTGCAGGATGATGTACTCGCTCGGATCCATCAGCCGCTGCAGGAGCGAGGAGGCACCCCGGAAGAACACGCCGAACACGATGCCGACGAGCAGCAGCAGGTGGAGGCTGCGCCCGCTGCCCAGGAACAGCCATCGGTACAGCAGCCAGGAGAAGCCGACCATGAGGGACACCTCGAGGGCGAAGCGGACGGGGGCACCCAGGGTGAGGAGCGTCCCGGCGCCGAGCACGAACGCCAGCACCGTCTGGATCAGGATGTAGAGCGCGTCCAGTCCCATGATCGACGGCGTGAGGATGCGGTTGCCGGTGACGGTCTGGAACAGCACCGTGGACACGCCCACGGCGACGGCGACGAGCACCATCGCGCCGACGCGGTTCAGGCGCCGGGGGAGCACGTACGCGAGGTTGCCCTCGAGGCCCACCAGGAGGAACGCTGCGACGAGGGCGGCAGCGGTGACGCCGAGGACCACCAGCCAGGCGGCGGGCGGGATGGACCGCACGGGTCTCCGCGCGGACTGCACGACGGCGGTCGGCAGGGCGCTGGTCCTAGCGCGCACCGGCGTTCCTCCTCACGAGCAGGGTGATGAACAGGATGCTGCCCACCACGGAGACGATGACGCCCACCGGCACCTCGTAGGGAAACCGGATGATGCGCCCGAGGATGTCGCAGGCGAGGACGAAGCCCGCTCCGACGACGGCGATCCAGGGCACGGCGCGGCGCACGTTGTCGCCGATCAGCAGGGACACGAGGTTGGGGACGATCAGCCCGAGGAACGGGACGGCTCCGACCACCACGACGACGACGGCGCTGATGAGGCTCACGAGCACCAGGCCGAGGTTCATGGTGCGCCGGTAGTCCAGCCCGAGGTTCGTGGTGAACTCCTCGCCCATCCCGGCGACCGTGAAGCGGTCCGCGCAGAGGTAGCCGACCACGGCGAGGACGGCGACGATCCACAGCAGTTCGTAGCGGCCGCGGACGAGCCCCGAGAAGTCGCCGATCATCCAGGTGTTGAGGGTCTGCAGGAGATCGAACCGGTAGGCGACGAACGTGGTCACCGAGGCGATGACGCCGCCGAGCATGATGCCCACGAGGGGGACGATCAGGGTGTTGCGCAGCGGGATGCGGCGCAGGACGGTCAGGAAGAGGGCGGTCCCGGCCATGGCGAAGACGGCGGCGACGAGCATCTTCCCCATGATCGGCGCTCCGGGCAGGACGAGCGTGGCCACGAGGATGCCCGCCGTGGCGGACTCGACCGTCCCCACCGTGGAGGGTTCCACGAACCGGTTCCGGGCCATGAGCTGCAGGATGAACCCGGCGATGCTGAGGGCGACGCCGGCCAGGACGAGCGCCAGCGTGCGCGGCACGCGACTGACGAGGAAGGTCTGCCAGGCCCCTGCATCACCGGCCAGCAGATCGGCGGGCGAGACGTCGGAGACGCCGACGAAGAGGCTGACGACGGCGAGCAGCAGCACGGTCCCGCCGGCCGGCCACAGGGCGGGTGACCGACGGGAGCCGTGCTGCTGGACCGGCCGCTGCGGCCGGAGGGCGAGTGCTGCCATGGAGGCGCCTGCCGCGGTGCGGTGGGCGGTCAGTCCGTGACGGCGTCGTCGACGGCCGAGACCATGGCGTCGAGGTTGTCCAGGCCGTAGCCGATCAGGTACCAGCTCGCGGAGTCGAGGTAGGTGATGGCGCCGTTCCGCGCAGCAGTCGTCCCGTTCACGAGGTCGTTGTCGAGGACCGCCGCGCCGGCCGCTCCGGCCTCGCCGATGGCGGCGTCGCGATCGATCACGAACAGGTGGGCAGGGTCGACCTCCGCGATGTACTCGAAGGAGACGGCCTCGCCGTGGGTCCCCTCGTGCGTCACCTCGGCGGCGGGTTCCACGCCGAGCACGTCGTGGATCAGGCCGAACCGGGAGCCGGCGCCGTACGCGGTGACCTCGCCCGCGCTGGTCATCAGGACCAGGGCGTCCCCTGCGGAGGCGGCGGCGTCCTTCGTCCCGGCGATCGCCGCGTCGAGGGCGGCCAGACGGTCGGCGACCTCCTCCTCGACGCCGAAGATCCGGCCGAGGGACTCCGTGTGCTCGGCGAAGCTCGCCATTGGGTCGGCCGCATCGATGCTCAGGTCGATGGTGGGGGCGATCGCGGAGAGTTCGTCGTAGGAGTCGGCGACGCGGCCCGAGATGATGATGAGGTCGGGGGCAGCCGCGGCGATCGCCTCGAAATCGGGTTCCTTCATGGATCCGATGGCGGTGATGTCCCCTCCCTCGTAGGCCGAGAGCTGCGCGGGCAGGGTGCCCTGCGGGACGCCGTCCACCTCGACGCCGAGCGCGTCGAGTGTGTCCAGGGCGCCGAGGTCGAAGGTGAAGACCGTCTGCGGGTCCACCGGCACCTCGGTGGTCCCCTGGGCGTGCTCGATCGGGACGGTCGGGGAGGCTGCGGACTCGCCGGCGGCGTCGGAGGACCCGCCGCACGCCGTCAGGGCGAGGGTGGCTGCGGCGGCGGCGGAGAGGACGGCGAGGCGCACGTGTGACATGGATGGACTCCGGGGGGAAGGGGCCGGGTGGCCCACGGACAACGAGGTAAGGAAAGCCTTACCTGACCGAATCTAGGCGACCGGTAGGGAATTACGCAAACGAAGCGTGACGTATTAGGTCACGGGTCGCTCCCGGCCCGCGCGCACGGTCATCGATTGGCACTCACCTTGACCGAGTGCCAGCCCTTGCATACAGTCGGAGTTGGCACTCGCTCATGGCGGGTGCTAATCCCGAGGGAAGCGTTCGCCGGCACCGCGACGACGGTTCACGCCCAGCCCGACGGCCCCCAGTCCATTGGTATCGAACGCAAAGGAGAGCCCGTGTCGGTCTCTATCAAGCCGCTTGAGGATCGTATCGTTGTCCGCCCGCTCGAAGCCGAGCAGACCACTGCTTCCGGCCTCGTCATCCCGGACACCGCCAAGGAGAAGCCCCAGGAGGGCGAGGTCGTGGCCATTGGACCCGGCCGCGTCGATGACAACGGCAACCGCGTTCCCGTCGACGTCGCCGAGGGCGACATCGTCATCTACTCGAAGTACGGCGGAACCGAGATCAAGCAGGGCGGCCAGGAGTACCTCGTGCTCTCCGCCCGCGACGTCCTCGCGATCGTCGTCAAGTAACACCCCGATTGGAGAAGCCCCGGCCCGAAGTGGCCGGGGTTTTTCTCGCTGCACAAGCCTGAAAGGAACCAACGAATGGCAAAGCAGTTGGAATTCAACGACGCCGCCCGCCGTGCCCTCGAGGCCGGCGTGGACAAGCTCGCGAACACCGTCAAGGTGACGCTGGGCCCCCGCGGACGCAACGTCGTGCTCGACAAGAAGTGGGGCGCCCCCACCATCACGAACGACGGCGTCACGATCGCCCGCGAGGTCGAACTCGACGACCCGTACGAGAACCTCGGCGCCCAGCTCGCCAAGGAGGTCGCCACCAAGACGAACGACGTCGCCGGTGACGGAACCACCACCGCCACGGTCCTGGCCCAGGCACTCGTCAAGGAAGGCCTCCGCAACGTCGCCGCCGGCGCCGCTCCGGGCCAGCTCAAGCACGGCATCGAGGTGTCGGTCCAGGCCGTCGCCAAGCGCCTGCTGGAGAACGCCCGCGAGGTCGTGGGTCAGCAGACCGCCGACGTCGCCTCCATCTCCGCCCAGAGCACCGAGGTCGGCGATCTCCTCGCAGAGGCCTTCGACAAGGTCGGCAAGGATGGTGTGATCACCATCGAGGAGTCCTCCACCACGCAGACGGAGCTCGTCCTCACCGAGGGCATGCAGTTCGACAAGGGTTACCTCTCGCCGTACTTCGTGACCGACGCCGAGCGCCAGGAAGCCGTCCTCGAGGACGCGCTCATCCTCATCAACTCCGGCAAGATCTCCTCGCTGGCGGAGTTCCTGCCGCTGCTCGAGAAGGCCCTGCAGGCCGGCAAGCCGCTGTTCATCATCGCCGAGGACATCGAGGGCGAGGCGCTCTCCACCCTGGTGGTCAACAAGATCCGCGGCACCCTCAACGTCGTCGCCGTCAAGGCCCCGGGCTTCGGTGACCGCCGCAAGGCCATGATGCAGGACATCGCCACCCTCACGGGTGCGCAGGTCGTCTCGCCGGACCTCGGCCTGAAGCTGGACCAGGTGGGCCTCGAGGTGCTCGGCTCCGCACGCCGGATCACCGTCACCAAGGACGCCACCACGATCGTCGACGGCACCGGCAGCGAGTCCGACGTCGCCGACCGCGTGGCGCAGATCCGCGCCGAGGTGGAGCGCACCGACTCCGACTGGGACCGCGAGAAGCTCCAGGAGCGCCTCGCGAAGCTCGCCGGCGGTATCGGCGTCATCAAGGTCGGCGCGGCCACCGAGGTGGAGCTCAAGGAGAAGAAGCACCGCATCGAGGACGCCGTGTCCTCGACGCGCGCGGCCCTCGAAGAGGGCATCGTGGCCGGCGGCGGGTCCGCGCTGGTCCACGCCGGCAAGGCACTCGACACCGATCCGGACGTGCTGGCACTCGAGGGCGACGCGGCCACCGCCGTCGGCCTCGTCCGCCGCGCGCTCGCCCAGCCGCTGCGCTGGATCGCCGAGAACGCCGGCCACGAGGGCTACGTCGTCGTCGCGAAGGTCTCGGACCTCGAGGTGGGCCACGGTTTCAACGCCGCCACCGGCGAGTACGAGAACCTCATCGAGGCCGGCATCATCGACCCCGTCAAGGTGACGCGTTCTGCGCTGCAGAACGCGGCCTCGATCGCGGCCCTGGTGCTCACCACGGAAACCCTCGTGGTCGAGAAGCCCGAGGAATCCGACGATGAGGGCCACGGCCACTCGCACTAGTCACAGGGGCTCCGGCCCGCTGCGTCCTGAAGCACCCCGGCTCTGCGGAGCCGGGGTGCTTCTGCGTCCGGGCTGGTTGGTGGCCGGCCGGCGTCGCTCCTGCCCGCCCGCCGCGGCCACGCCGTGGGCATGACCGAACATTCCCACTCGACGGGTGCAGCGCGTGGGATCAGGCCGGACAACGACGAGGCCCCGGCACCCAACGGGTACCGGGGCCTGCTCGTGGTGCTTCGGGTCAGGCGTCGACGACGATCGCGTTGACGACGGGCTGGCGGTTGTAGAACCGGCGCATCCAGTTGGCCGTGGCCCGCTCGATGATGTCCTCGGGGTCCTGGCGGCGGCCGCCCTGGCGGTTCGAGGCGGCATCGCGCAGCGCCTTCTCGACGGCGGCGCCGGCCTTGTCGAGGTCCTCGTCGGAGCAGGAGAAGCCCTTGGTGAAGAACTCGGGTGCCTCGACCATGTTGCCGTTGTCCGGGTCGATGATCGCGAGGATCGTGACGACGCCCTCCTCGGCCAGGCGGCGGCGCTCCACGAGGTCCTCCTCGGTGATGCCGCCCACGCTGTCGCCGTCGACGAAGACGAGCCCTGCGTCGACCTTGCCCGAGATGGTCGCACGGCCGCGGACGAGGTCCACGGTCACCCCGTCCTGCGCGAGGACCACGTTGCGGGGATCGACGCCGGTGGCGACGGCGATCTCCGAGTTGGCCCGCAGGTGCCGCCACTCGCCGTGCACCGGCATGACGTTGCGGGGCTTGACGATGTTGTAGCAGTAGGCGAGCTCGCCGGCGCTGGCGTGGCCGGAGACGTGCACCTTCGCGTTGCCCTTGTGGACCACGTTGGCGCCGATCTCGGTGAGCGCGTTGATGATGCCGTAGATCGCGTTCTCGTTGCCCGGGATGAGCGAGCTGGCCAGCAGCACCGTGTCACCCTCGGTGATCCGGATGGCGTGGTCGTTGTTGGCCATGCGGGACAGGGCAGCCATCGGCTCACCCTGCGAGCCCGTGCAGATGAGGACCACCTTGTGGTCGTCGCTGCGCTCGAGCTTCTTGAAGTCCACGAGCAGGCCCTGCGGGATGTTCAGGTAGCCGAGATCCGCCGCGATGGTCATGTTGCGCACCATGGAGCGGCCCACGAAGGCCACCTTGCGGCGGTGGCGGTGGGCGGTGTCGATGATCTGCTGGATGCGGTGGATGTGGCTCGCGAAGCTGGAGACGATGATCCGGCGCGGGGCGGTGCGGAACACGGCGTCGATCGCGGGGCCGAGGTCCTTCTCCGACGTCGTGAAGCCGGGGACGTCCGCGTTGGTGGAGTCGGTGAGGAACAGGTCCACACCCTCCGCGCCCAGCCGGGCGAAGGAGCCGAGGTCGGTGATGCGCTTGTCCAGCGGGAACTGGTCCATCTTGAAGTCGCCGGTGTGCAGCACCATGCCGGCCGCGGTGCGGATGGCGACGGCGAGGCTGTCCGGGATGGAGTGGTTCACGGCGACGAACTCGAGGTCGAAGCCGCCCATCGTGCGCCGCTCGCCCTCCTTGACCTGGATGGTCTTCGGGGTGATGCGGTGTTCCTTGAGCTTGGCCTCGATGAACGCCAGCGTGAGGCGCGATCCCACCAGGGGGATGTCGGCGCGTTCCTTGAGCAGGTAGGGCACACCGCCGATGTGGTCCTCGTGGCCGTGCGTGAGGACCACGGCCACGACGTCGTCGAGGCGGTCGCGGATGTAGGAGAAGTCCGGCAGGATCACGTTGATGCCGGGCTGGTGCTCCTCCGGGAACAGCACCCCGCAGTCCACGATGAGCAGCTTGCCCTCGAACTCGAAGACGGTCATGTTTCTGCCGATTTCACCGATACCTCCGAGAGCGACGATGCGCATGGCTCCCTTGGCCAGTTCCCGTGGTGCTTTCAGTGCGGCAGGTCTTTTATTCACAGATCAGGTTTCTCTCGTTGGTGGGGAGCGGCGGGGGATCGGCCGTCAGACGAGCGTCGTCGAGGCCGGTGGACCCGGCGATTCCGTTCTGGTGGTCCCCTGCGTTCGGGGAAGATACTCCTCCTAGAGTACGGGGTTCGGCGCGCGGGCGGGGGCCGGCGGGTCCGCCGCGATGCCGGACGACGACGGCCGGGCAGTAATCTGGAGCTTTGCGTCCCTTTCCCGTGCCCGTCCCGCAGAGGAGGAACAGCGTGGTCCCCACCCTGGTGAGCGCTGCTCCGGCCGGTCCGCCGGTGGCGTCCGCGACGTCGTCCGCCGGCGGCGATGCCCGCCGTTTCCGCCCCGAGGTGCAGGGGCTGCGCGCCCTCGCCGTCGCGATGGTGGTGGTCTACCACGTCTGGCTGGGCCGGGTGTCCGGCGGTGTGGACGTCTTCCTGCTCGTCTCCGCCTTCCTGCTGACGGTCACGTTCACACGGAGGCTCGAGGCGCAGCAGCCCCTCGCGCTCGTGGCGTACTGGCTGAACCTGCTGAAGCGGCTGCTGCCCGCCGCCGTCGTGGTCCTCCTGTCCGTCCTCGCCGCGACGGCCGTCTTCGTGCCGAGCTCGCGGTGGCGTGCGGTGTTCGACCAGACGTGGGCGTCGCTGACGTACCGGCAGAACTGGGAGCTGGCGGGCAACGCCGTGGACTACTACGCCCTGGACCACAGCGCGGCCAGCCCGCTGCAGCACTTCTGGTCCCTGTCCATCCAGGGGCAGGTGTTCCTGCTGTGGCCGCTCCTCTTCGCGGCGGCCGGCGCGCTCGTCGCCGTCACGCGCCTGCGTCCGCGGCCCGTGCTGATGGCCCTGTTCGGTGCGCTCTTCGTGGTGTCGCTCGCGTTCTCGGTGTGGCAGACGGGGGCGGACCAGGCGGCCGCCTATTTCGACACGCGCGCCCGGCTCTGGGAATTCGCCCTCGGGTCCCTCGTGGCGCTCGCCCTGCCGTACGTGGTGCTCCCGCGGCGCGTGCGGGTGGTCCTCGGCTGGGCCGGCGTCGTGATGATGCTGGCGTGCGGTGTCCTCCTGCAGGTGCAGCAGCAGTTCCCGGGCTTCGTGGCCCTCTGGCCCACGCTGGCCGCGGCCGCGGTGATCGTCGCGGGGCGCACGGACAGCCCGGCCGGCGTGGACCGCTGGCTGTCCTCGGGGCCGCTCCTGCGGCTCGGCGGTGCGTCCTACGCGCTCTACCTGTGGCACTGGCCGATCCTGGTCGTCTGGCTCGTCGTCGCCGGCCGGCAGGAGGCCGGGCTGCTCGACGGCGCCGTCATCATCGGCGCCTCCCTCGTGCTGGCCGTGCTCACCACGCGCTTCGTCGAGGAGCCCGTGCGCTCGTGGTCCTGGCCCTCCGCGAAGCGCCGGCGCACGGGCCTCGTGGCCGCGCTGGCCCTCGCCCTCGTGGCCGTCCCGCTCTCCGGCTGGGAGTACCGGGTGCAGGCGCAGGAGACGGCCGTGGAGCAGCAGACGCGCGCCGACAACCCGGGCGCCGAGGCCCTCCACCCCGACTTCGAGTACCGGGGCGCGGAGGATGCGCTGGTGACGCCGCTCGCGAGCAGCCTCGGCGCGGAATGGGCCGCCGTGGACGGGCCGTGCTCGGACGCCCTGATGCCCGCCGACCCGCAGCTGTCCTCGTGCGTCCAGACGGGGGACGAGGCGACGGCGGAGCGGACCGTGCTGGTGCTGGGCGACTCCCACTCGCAGATGTGGATGACCGCGCTCGGTGCCATGGCCGAGACCAACGACTGGCTCGCCGTCTCCGTGCACCGGCCCAACTGCCGGTTCGTCGATGCACGCGAGAGCGTGGACCCGGAGTGCCACGCCTTCAACGAGGCCGTCCGTGCCTACGCCCTGGACCTCGCCCCGGACGCCGTGCTCACCGTCGGGACGCGGACGGACTGGAGTTCGCCGGCGGAGGAGGTCCCGGCCGGCTTCGAGGCGGGCGTCACGCCGCTCCTGGACGCCGGCATCCCCGTCGTCGCGCTCCGCGACACGCCGCGCTTCGAGGAGGACATGGCCGAGTGCACGGCCCGCCACGCCGCCGACCCCGCGGCCTGCGACGTCCCGGCGTCGGAGGTGCTCGCGCCGTCGTCGCCCCTCCTGCCCCTGGCCGGACGGCTGCCCGGCCTCGACCACGTGGACCTGACCGATATCGTCTGCGCGGGGGCGACCTGCCCCGGGGTGGTGGGGAACGTCCGCGTGTACATGGACCGCGACCATCTCTCCAGGACGTACGTGGAGACCACCGTCCCGGTCTTCGAGGAGCGCTTCACGGCCGCCCTCGGCTGGTGACGTGAGCGCTGTCACCGGAATAGGGCACCTCCCCGATCCGTTCTAGACTGTCAGGGCCCGTCGGCGCATCCACACCCGCCGCTCCAGAGCCCGGACCCCACCCCATCGGTCGACATCGAAAGAGGCGCAGCAGTGACCCAGCAGTCAGGCCAGAACGAGACCCACGACCCCTTCGGATTCATCGGCCTGACGTACGACGACGTGCTCCTGCTCCCCGGCCACACCGACGTCATCCCCTCCGAGGCCGACACGTCGTCGCGCATCTCCAAGCGCATCACGGTGAAGACGCCGCTGCTCTCCTCCGCCATGGACACCGTCACGGAAGCCCGGATGGCCATCGCCATGGCGCGGCAGGGCGGGCTCGGCGTGATCCACCGCAACCTGTCCATCCAGGACCAGGCGGACCAGGTGGACCGCGTGAAGCGCAGCGAGTCCGGCATGATCACCAAGCCGCTGACCATCGGCCCGGACGCCACGCTGCAGGAACTCGACGAGCTCTGCGGGCACTACCGCGTCTCCGGCCTGCCCGTCGTGGACGACGCGGGGCGCCTGCTCGGGATCGTCACCAACCGCGACACGCGCTTCGTCCTCGAGCGCGACTTCCCGCGCACGCTCGTCCGCGACGTCATGACGAGGATGCCCCTCGTCACCGGTGCCGTGGGGATCAGCGGCGACGACGCCATCAACCTCCTCGCGAAGAACAAGATCGAGAAGCTCCCGCTCGTCGACGACGAGGGGATCCTCCGCGGGCTCATCACCGTCAAGGACTTCACGAAGGCCGAGCAGTACCCCCTGTCCACCAAGGACGACGACGGCCGGCTCCGCGTCGGCGCGGCCATCGGCTTCTTCGGCGACGGCTGGGAGCGCGCCATGGCCCTGGTCGAGGCCGGTGTGGACGCCCTGTTCGTCGACACCGCGAACGGCCACAGCGCGGGCGTCCTCGAGATGATCTCGCGCCTCAAGGCGGAGCCGTCCCTGGCGCACGTCGACATCATCGGCGGTCAGGCCGCCACCCGCGAGGGTGCGCAGGCCCTGATCGACGCCGGCGCCGACGGCATCAAGGTGGGCGTGGGCCCGGGTTCCATCTGCACCACCCGCGTGGTCGCCGGCGTCGGCGTCCCGCAGGTCACCGCCATCTACGAGTCGGCGAAGGCCGCCATCCCCGCCGGGGTGCCCGTGATCGCCGACGGCGGCCTCCAGTACTCCGGTGACATCGGCAAGGCCCTCGTGGCCGGCGCCGACACCGTGATGCTCGGCTCGCTCCTCGCCGGCTCCGCCGAGGCGCCGGGCGAGCTGATCTTCGTCAACGGCAAGCAGTTCAAGACGTACCGGGGCATGGGCTCGCTCGGCGCCATGCAGACCCGCGGCAAGAACACCTCCTACTCCAAGGACCGCTACTTCCAGGCGGACGTGGCCGGCGACGACAAGCTGATCCCCGAGGGCATCGAGGGCCGCGTCGCCTACCGCGGGCCGCTCGCCTCCGTGGCCTACCAGCTGGTCGGCGGCCTGCGCCAGACCATGTTCTACACCGGCGCCCGCACCATCCCCGAGCTGAAGGCCAAGGGGAAGTTCGTGCGCATCACCGCCGCGGGCCTGAAGGAATCCCACCCGCACGACATCCAGATGACGGTCGAGGCACCCAACTACGGCTCCAAGTAGGGCGCCGCGCGTGACCCCCCGGGCGGGAGGGGGCGCGTGAGCGGTCTGCCGCAGCCCCAGGTGGCCGCCCGCCGCAAGCTCCGGCTGGGACCGTACGCCCGCGCCGTCGGGCAGGTCCTGGTGGTCAGCGCGAAGGCGTCGCCGGGCGCCGTGGCGATGAAGGTCGCCGGCTCCCTGATCTCGGCGGTCCTGCCGCTGGTCACCACCTACTACGCCGCGCTGACGACGACGGCGCTGGCCGCCGCCTACGCGGGGGACCCGGATGCCGGGCGGTCCGCCGTCGTCTACGTGATCGTCACCGCCGTCCTCGGGCTGCTCTGGGGGGCGTTCACGAGCGTGGACCGCTACATCCAGCAGGTGCTCAGCTTCCGCGTCGGCGCGATCGTGGGCGACCGCATGTACGAGCGGTTCCTCGCCCTGGAGTTCTGGCGGTACGACGACAAGGAGACGATCGATCTCTACGACCGCGCCCGCCGGTTCTCCGACTCCTACGCGCGCGTCCTCGACCGCATCGCCGCCATCTTCACGCAGCTGGTCTCCGTGCTCCTCGCGATCGGGGCGCTGCTCCTGGTCAGCTGGTGGATCGCCCTGATCGTGCTGGTGGCCATCATCCCCAGCGTCTACCTGCAGTTCCGGCTGGCGCGGGAGCAGATGGCGCACTGGAACACGCAGGTGGACTCCCGGCGGCAGCGGCGCATGATCGAGACCAACCTCATGAAGCCGCAGCACATCGCCGAGATGCGCCTCTACGGGATCGTCCGGTACCTCATGGACCTGCGCTCCACCCTGCGGGACGCCGACGAGAAACGGCGCCTGGACTTCCAGAAGCGGTACATCCCCAAGCAGCTGCTGGCGGACGCCCTGCAGTACGGCGCCGAGCTGCTCGCCCTCGTGTGGATCGTGGGGCAGATCATCGCGCGGGCCCAGCCGGTGGGGCAGTTCCTCTACGTGCAGCAGATCGTCAGCCGGGCCCTCAGCACGGCCAACAGCCTGGTGTCCTCGCTGAGTTCCATCGACGAGGACCTCGCGAACCTCAAGGACTACGAGCAGTTCATGGACTTCCCGCTGTCCACGGCCGCGACGGGACGCCTGGCGGACGCGCCGTCCGCCGTCGAGCTCCGCGACATCCACTTCACCTACGCCGGCGGCGAGGCGGAGGTCCTCAGGGGCATCTCGATGACCTTCGAGCGGGGGACCCACGTGGCCATCGTGGGCGAGAACGGGGCAGGGAAGTCCACGCTCATCCGGGTCCTCGCAGGCCTGTACCAGCCGAGCAGGGGCACGGTGCTGCTCGACGGCCGGGACCTGCGGGACATCCGCATCGACGACTGGCACCGGCACCTCGCGGTCATGTCGCAGGACTTCCTGCGGTACGAGTTCGCGACGGCGGAGAACAACATCTACTTCGGCGACGTCCACCGGCCGCGCGACGACGGGCGGGTGCGCCGGGCCGCGCGCGACGCCGAGGCCGCGGAGTTCATCGGGAAGATGCCGAACGGGTTCGGGAACTACGTCAGCAACTGGATGGAGGACCCCCGCGGGCGCAAGGGCAGCGGCCTGTCCGGCGGCCAGTGGCAGCGGCTCGCCATGGCCCGCAACTTCTACCGGGACGCGCCGTTCATCGTCATGGACGAGCCCACGTCGGCCATCGACGCGCTCGCCGAGCACCGCATCTTCACACGCCTGTTCGCCGACCGCTCACGGACGATCATCGCGATCAGCCACCGCCTGGCGACCATCGAGAAGGCCGACGTCGTGTACATGCTCGAGGACGGCCGGGTCGTGGAGTCCGGCACGCACCGCGAGCTCGTGGCGCTGCGGGGCCGGTACTTCAGGATGTTCGAGAGCCAGCTGCCGGACGCCTGACCGGTTCCCCGGGACCCCGGCCCGGCGTGGGCTCCGCGGACCTCACCCGGGGACGTCCTCCGCCCGCTCGTGGTCGTCCCGCTCCTCCTCATGGCCGATCGACTTCTCCTCCAGGAACTGGCACAGGGACGCCGCGACCAGGAGCTCCGCGGCGAGGCCGTGCAGCTCCGCGGCGGCCAGCTCCGAGTCCTCGCTGCGGGCACCGAACGAGACCGACCACCGCGGGTCGCCCACGGCAACGGGCTGCATGTAGATCTCGGTGGTGTCGTTCCTGAGCGGCACGATCACGAGCCCGGTGTCGGCGCCGCCGGCGCCGTCCTGCACCACGACCGAGATGAGTGCGCCGCCCTCCCGGGTGGTCCTGAACTCGTCGATCCAGGTCTCCAGGGTCTGCTTGCTCCGGAACGGCATCCCGTCGTCCTTCCTCGATAGTCCTCTGTCCGGTCTCCAGACTATGGGCCCGGGCGTTCCCGCCCGACCGCGCTCCGGGACACGACACCTGCCGGGAGTGCGCGCTGGGCTAACCTAGAGCAGTGACTTACGAGATCGAGATCGGCCGAGGCAAGCGCGGACGCAGGGCATATTCGCTGGACGACGTGGCGGTGGTGCCCTCCCGCCGCACCCGTGATCCGCTCGACGTCTCGGTGCAGTGGCAGATCGACGCCTACCAGTTCGAGATGCCCGTCGTCGCGGCCCCCATGGACTCCGCGATGTCGCCCGCCACCGCGATCGCGATGGGCCGGCTCGGCGGCCTCGGCGTCCTGAACCTCGAGGGTCTGTGGACCCGTTACGAGGACCCGCAGCAGGCCCTCGACGAGATCGCGGGACTGAGCGCGGAGAACTTCAGCCCGGCCGCCACCCGCCGCATGCAGGAGATCTACGGGGCCCCGATCCAGGCCGAGCTCATCACGAGCCGCCTCGCCGAGATCCGCGAGGCCGGGGTGACGGTCGCCGGGTCGCTGACGCCGCAGCGCACCCAGCAGTTCTACAAGACGGTCCTCGCGGCCGGCGTGGACATCTTCGTGATCCGCGGCACCACGGTGTCCGCCGAGCACGTGTCCAAGAACGAGGAACCGCTCGACCTCAAGAAGTTCATCTACGAACTCGACGTCCCCGTGATCGTGGGCGGCGCGGCCGGCTACACCCCGGCCCTGCACCTGATGCGCACCGGCGCGGCCGGCGTGCTGGTCGGCTTCGGTGGGGGCGCGACGACGACGACCCGCCGCGCGCTCGGCATCCACTCGCCGCTCGCCTCCGCCATCGCCGACGTCGCCGGCGCACGCCGCGACTACATGGACGAATCCGGGGGTCGCTACGTCCACGTCATCGCCGACGGCGGCATGGGCGCCAGCGGCGACATCGTCAAGGCCATCGCCATGGGCGCCGACGCCGTCATGCTCGGCTCCGCACTCGCCCGCGCCGAGGAGGCGCCCGGCAAGGGATGGCACTGGGGCCAGGAGGCCCACCACCCGGAACTGCCGCGCGGCGACAGGGTCAACATCGGCACCGTCGGGCCCCTGCAGGAAGTGCTGTGGGGTCCGTCCCACCACACGGACGGCACGTCCAACCTGATCGGGGCGCTGCGGCGCGCGATGGCCACCACCGGGTACTCGGACCTGAAGGAATTCCAGCGGGTGGAAGTAGTCCTCTCGCCGTACGTCTCGGTCGACTGAACACCGAAAGGCACCCCGTGAGCGAGAAGCCGCTCGACCTGTACAACGCCGAACTCACCACCCCCGACCTCGTGATCCTCGAGATGGAGGCGGCCTCCAAGGAGGAGGCGGCCGCCCAGCTCGCCGGCCGCCTGTACGCGGCGGGCAGGATCTCGGACCTCCAGGCCTTCCTCGACCAGGTCAACTCCCGCGAGCACCAGATGGCCACGGGCCTGCCCGGCGGCGTCGGCCTGCCCCATGCGCGCAGCAAGTACGTCAACCAGACCTCGATCGCCGTCGGCGTGACGCGCTTCGGTCACAGCCTCGACTTCGGCGCCGTGGACGGTCCCGCCACCCTCGTCCTCCTCATGGCCACGCCCGCACAGTCCTTCTCGGAGCATCTCGAGGTCCTCGCGACGATCGCCCGCAGCCTGTTCAAGGAGAACTTCCGGGAGTCGCTGCGCCGCGCGCACGACGCCGAGGTGATCGCCGAACTGATCAACTCCTCGCTGGTCTTCTTCGACCACTAGCCGCGGGCGGCCTGTCCGCTAGTCGCTCCGCCACGAGTGCCACAGGGACGCGTACGCGCCGTCGAGCGCGAGCAGTTCCTCGTGCGAGCCGAGCTCGGCGATCCGCCCGCCCTCGACGACGGCCACGCGGTCGGCGTCGTGCGCCGTGTGCAGCCGGTGCGCGATGGCGATGACGGTCCGCCCCTCGAGGACCGCGTTCAGCGAGCGTTCGAGATCGCGTGCGGCCTGCGGATCGATGAGGGACGTCGCCTCGTCGAGCACCAGGGTGTGCGGATCGGCGAGGATGAGCCGTGCCAGGGCGAGCTCCTGGGCCCGGGCGGGGCTGAGCTCGAACGCCCCCGAACCCACCTCCGTGTCCATGCCCTCGGGCAGCTGCTTCACCCAGTCGAGCGCCCCGACGCTGCGCAGGGCGTCCTCGATCTCGCCGTCGCCCGCGTCCGCCCGGCCGAGGCGCACGTTGTCGGAGACGGAGCCGACGAACACGTGGTGCTCCTGCGTCACGAGCGCCACCTCGCGGCGCAGGTCGTCCAGCGGCCGGTCCACGAGCGGCACGCCGCCCACCGTGACCGAGCCCGACGTCGGCGGGTGGATCCCGGCGATCAGGCGCCCCAGCGTCGACTTGCCGGCCCCGGACGGCCCGACGACGGCGAGCCGCTCGCCCCGCACGAGCGTGAGGTCCACGCCGTGCAGCACGTTGTGGCCCGGACGGTAGGCGTACGTGGCGGCCGACACGACGATGTCCTCGTTCGCCGGTTCCGCCGTCGTCGCCTCCCGGTCCGGCTCCACGCCCTTGATGCCGACGATCCGGGCCAGCGACGCGGCGCCCACCTGGATCTCGTCGGTCCACATGATGAGCAGGTCCACCGGGTCGATGAGCCGCACCGCGAACAGTGCGACGGCGGCCACGGCGCCCGGCGTCACCAGCCCCTGGCCCGCGAGCCAGCCACCCCACAGGAGGACGGCCGCGGCGGGCAGCCAGAAGGCGATGTCCGCGGCCGGGAACAGCACCGAGCGCAGCCACAGCGTGTAGCGCTCCGCCTTGTAGCTGGTGCCGAGGGCGTCGTCGAGGTCCGCGCGGCGCAGCCCGCCGAGGCCGAGGGCGTCCACGGTGCGGGCGCCCTCGATGGTCTCGGTGATGGTCCCGTTCACGACGGCGTAGGTCTCGCGTTCGCGCATGTACCCGCCGGCGCTGCGCCGGAGGTACCAGCGCGTGACGGGCCAGAGCAGCGGCAGCCCCACGAGGAGGGCCAGCGACAGGATGGGGGAGGTGACGACGGCGGCGCCGAGCGTCAGGACGATGGTCACCACCGACACGACGACCTGCGGCACGCCGAAGCGCACCGTGTGGGACACGGCGTCGATGTCGTTGGTGGTGCGGGCCACCAGGTCGCCGGTGCCGGCCTTCTCGACCGTGGAGAGGGGGAGCGCGGTGACGTCCTCCATGAAGTCCTCGCGCAGTTCGGCGAACACGCGTTCGCCGAACACCATGCCGGAGCGGACGGCGTACCGGCGCAGCGCCGACTGCACCGCGAGGAACGCGAGCATCCCGAGCGACACGGTCGCCACGAACCCGGGCGTCGTGCCCGCCGCGACGGCGTCGATGAGGAGCCCGAGCAGCAGCGGCCCGGCGAGCCCCGCGACGGCCGATCCGACGTACAGGGCGATCACCATTCCGAGGCCCCGCCGGTGGTGGCGGATCAGGCGTGCGGCTTCGTCGCGCACCGTCTTCGGGGCGGCGACGGGAAGCGTGGCCGTACTACTCACTGCGGATCACCACATCTCGATAGGCGGGGGTGCTGGTCATGAGCTCCGCGTGGCCGGCCTGCGCGGCGACGCGGCCGTCCTCGAGGAAGATCACGCGGTCCATGGCCCGCAGCAGGAGCGGGCTGGCGGTGACCAGGACGGTCGTCCGGCCGTCCCGGCGCCGGGCCCCGGCCAGCCGGGACGCGATGCGCTGCTCGGTGTGGGCGTCGACGGCGCTCGTCGGTTCCACCAGGACGAGGGTCTCGGCGTCGGTCAGGTACGCGCGGGCCAGGACCAGGCGCTGGCGCTGCCCACCCGAGAAGCTCCGGCCCCGCTCGGTCACCGCGTGGTCGAGGCCGTCCTCGAGGCCGTCCAGGATGTCGAGGGCGCCGGCGTCCTCGAGGGCCGCGAGGATCGCGGCGTCGTCGTGCCTGCCGTGCGGGTCGAGCTGCCGGCGCAGCGGCCCGCTGAAGAGCTGCGGGCTCGCCTCGCTGACCACGATGCGCTCGCGGACGGCAGCGAGCGGCACATGCCGCAGGTCGGCGGTACCCCACCGGACACCCGCCTCCTGGAGGACGGCGTCCTCGAAGCGGCCGAGGCGCGTGACGGCGTCCGTCGCGTCGGCGGGGTCCTTCGCGACGACCGCCGTCAGCAGGCCGGGCTCGACGACGATGCCCGAGCGCTCGTCGACGAGCACGGAGCCCGACGGCGGGGCGGGGACCGGCGTCGTGCTCTCGGCGACGTTCGACCGGACCGCGAGCACGGCGAGGATCTTCCGGGCGCCCACGTGCGCGCGGATGAAACGCGCCACGGAATCGGCGGCCGCCCGGATGGGGGTCATGAGGAAGATCGAGAAGCCGTACAGCGCCACCAGCTCGCCGGGCGTGATGTCGCCCGAGAGGACCAGGGATGCCCCGACCCACGTGAACACCACGCTGAAGGTGCCCGCGATGAAGACCTGCGACGCCTCGAGGTCCGCGAGGGAGTGCGCCACGCGGATGCCCGAGTCGCGGGTCTCCGCGGACCGGGCCCGGTACCGGTCCACGAAGATGTGCTCGCCGCCGATGCCGCGCAGTACGCGCAGCCCGGCCACGGTGTCCGCGCCGACCGCCGTCATCCTGCCGGACGCCTCGCGCTGTTCGCGCTGCCGCGCCTGCAGGGGGCGCACCACGAACAGGAGCAGTCCGCAGCACACGGGGACGCCCGCGAGCACCACGACGCCCAGCACGGGCGAGGTCTGCCAGATGAGGGCCGTCACCACGAGCCAGGCCGCGGCGGCGCCGGCGAGGCGCATCAGGACCTCGTAGACCTCGCCGAGGCGGAAGGCGTCCGAGGCCGCCGTCGAGACGACCTCCCCGGTGGACAGGGCCGTGGGCAGGGCGTCGCCGGTCCTGCTGATCGTGTGGCCCACCAGGCGGACGGAACGGAACGCGGCCTGCATCCAGTTGCTGACCCCGGCGCGGTGCGTGGCGGTGTCGGAGACCGCCTGGACCACCATGAGGCCGAGCAGGGCGCCGGCCCACGCGACGAGCGCCGCGTAGTCCCTGCCGATGACGCCGTCGTCGATGGCCCGTCCGAGCACGAACGGCATCACGGCCTGCGACGTCATCCAGACCGTGCCGAGCAGGATCCCGGCGGCCAGCGTGGCCTTCTGGTGGCCCGCGAGCCACAGCAGGTAGCGCGCGGGCGAGCGCAGGTCCGGGGGGCCGGTGAGGGGGTAGGGAAAGGAGCGCACGAGGACCAAGCGTAGACCGGATCCGGGTCGAGTGATAGAGATTTCCCAATCAGTTTTCCCGGCCCGGTCCCGGAGCGTTCGATCCGGGCATCATTCGTTGTTCTACAGAGGCACGAAGTACCGTTGAGGTGTGTTGAAGACCGCGCTCAAGCCCCGATGGATCCTCCTGCTGGTCCTCGCGATGGCGATCGCCTCGGTCTTCGTGCTCCTCAGCCAGTGGCAGTTCAACTCCTCGCGACAGGCCCCGCCGCCTGCACCGAGCACCACCGAGGACGTCCGGCCCCTGACCGACGTGCTCCAGCCCCTCACGCCCCTGTACGCCTCGGGCGCCGACCAGATGGTCTCGCTCGACGGCACGTTCCTGCCGGACACCCGCACCCTGGTCCAGGACCGCGTGCGCGACGGCGAGGAGGGCCTCTGGGTGATCCAGGCGTTCGCCGTCGACGGCGCGGCGACGCCGGCCGGGGATGCCGGGCAGGATGCCGTCATCCCGATCGTGCTCGGCTGGGTGCCCGCGGCCGAGGACGCCTCCTCCCTGCCCGAGCAGGAGGGACCGGCCGCCGTCGTCGGACGCCTGCTGCCGCCGGAGGCGCCCCTGGTGCAGCGGCCCGTCGAGGGCGAGGTGCCCTCGCTGTCCACCGCCGAGCTGACCAACCGCTGGGACGCCCGCGCCTACGCGGCGTTCGTGGTGGCGACGACGGTGACCGCCGGGGGAGCGGACGTGCCCTTCGCCGCCGGCATGGAGCCGGTGGTCGTCGGTCCGCAGCCGCAGGAGACGCCCATCAACTGGCTCAACATCTTCTACGCGATCGAGTGGTTCGTCTTCGCGGGCTTCGCGTTCTTCCTGTGGTGGCGCCTCGTCGCCGACGACCACCGCCGCGCGCTCGAGGACGCCGAGGACGCCGAGGAGGCAGGGGCAGAGCCCGTCCCCGGCACCCGATCCGACGCGATGCCCGCAGCACGCTCCGAGATGAGACCCGACACCGAAGGCGGAATGCACCGTGACTGAGCCAGCTCTCGACCCGACCACCGGATCGGGCCGCACGCCCGCGAAGGGCACGCCGAAGCGGCGGTTCGGCGGTACGCATGCGCAGATCCGCGCCGCCCTCAGGTTCTACAAGGTCCTCGCGTACGCGACCGGTGTGATGCTCCTGCTCGTGGTCGTGGAGATGGTCGCCAAGTACGGGTACGGGACGGAGATCGTCGCCGGGGGCGGCGCGCCCCTGCAGTTCCTGCCCGAAGCCGTCGCGGCGACGGCCGGGGGGCTGAACCTCTCGACCACCGTGCTGATCGTCCACGGCTGGCTGTACGTGGTCTACCTCATCGCCGACTTCCGTCTCTGGCAGATCATGCGCTGGCCCTTCGGCCGCTTCATCCTCATCGCCCTCGGCGGCGTGGTGCCGCTGCTGTCCTTCGTCGTCGAGAAGCGGATCCACCGGCAGGTGGAGGAGGACCTGGCAGCGCACCCCGAGGCCGCGCCCCGCTACTGAGCGGCTTCACAGAGGCCCGCTGATGCAGCCCGGTCCGCGCGCGCAGACTATTGTTGACGGGTGACTACCCCCGAGAACGGCTCCGAACACCGACCTGTCCTCGTCGTGGACTACGGCGCACAGTACGCCCAGCTGATCGCGCGCCGCGTCCGCGAGGCCGACGTCTACTCCGAGATCGTGCCGCACACCCTGAGCACGCAGGAGATCCTCGCGAAGAACCCCGCGGCGATCATCCTCTCCGGCGGGCCGTCGAGCGTCTACGCCGAGGGCGCGCCCCGCGTCGAGGCCGACCTCTTCGAGGCAGGCGTGCCGGTCCTCGGCATCTGCTACGGCTTCCAGGCGATGGCCGACGTCCTCGGCGGCACGGTCGCGAAGACCGGCCTGCGGGAATACGGCTCCACGGACGTGCGCTCCGACGGCGCGGCCCGCTCGATCCTCAGCGGGACCCCGGAGCACCAGAACGCGTGGATGAGCCACGGCGACAGCGTGCAGTCCGCTCCCGAGGGCTTCGACGTCCTCGCCAGCACCGCCGGCGCGCCCGTCGCGGCCTTCGCGAACGAGGAGAAGGGCCTCTTCGGCGTGCAGTGGCACCCCGAGGTCAAGCACTCCCAGCACGGCCAGGCCGTCATCGAGAACTTCCTCTTCCGGGGCGCCCGCCTGGCCCCGAACTGGACCACCGGCGACATCCTCGAGGAGCAGGTGCAGCGCATCCGCGAGCAGATCGGGGACGCCCGCGTGATCTGCGGGCTCTCCGGCGGGGTGGACTCCGCCGTGGCCGCCGCACTCGTGCAGCGCGCCGTCGGCGACCAGCTCACCTGCGTGTTCGTGGACCACGGACTGCTGCGCGAGGGCGAGGCCGAGCAGGTGGAGCGCGACTTCGTCGCGGCGACCGGCGTCAGGCTGTACGTCGCCAACGAGCAGCGCCGCTTCCTCGACGCGCTGGCCGGCGTCTCGGACCCCGAGACCAAGCGCAAGATCATCGGCCGCGAATTCATCCGCGCCTTCGAGGAGGCGGAACGCGCCATCATGCGCGAGGCGGAGGCGGACGGCGAGTCCATCCGTTTCCTCGTACAGGGCACCCTCTACCCCGACGTCGTCGAATCCGGCGGCGGCGAGGGCGCCTCGAACATCAAGAGCCACCACAACGTGGGCGGCCTGCCCGAGGACCTGCAGTTCGAACTCGTCGAACCCCTCCGGGCCCTCTTCAAGGACGAGGTGCGCGCCGTCGGCGCCCAGCTCGGCCTGCCGGCGGAGATCGTGGGACGGCAGCCCTTCCCCGGTCCGGGGCTGGGCATCCGGATCGTCGGGGAGGTCACGGAGGAACGGCTCGAACTGCTGCGCACGGCGGATGCGATCGCCCGCGCCGAACTCACGGCGGCCGGACTCGACAACGAGGTGTGGCAGATGCCCGTGGTCCTGCTCGCGGACGTCCGCAGCGTCGGGGTGCAGGGGGACGGCCGCACCTACGGTCACCCCATCGTCCTGCGCCCGGTGTCGAGCGAGGACGCCATGACCGCGGACTGGTCCCGCCTGCCGTACGACCTGCTCGCGCGGATCTCGAACCGGATCACCAACGAGGTGGACGGCGTCAACCGCGTGGTGCTCGACGTGACGAGCAAGCCGCCGGGAACCATCGAATGGGAGTAGTCGCGCTCCGGGGCGGGCATCGGCCCACTCCGGTCCGCCCGGGCCGCGTTGCTATCCGCGGGGTCCGGACGCTTTTCGGATAGCTTGGAAGACATGCCCATCTGGTCGAGATCAGCACGTGACAATGCAGGGAAGAAGGCGGCGGTGCCGGAGCAGGACCAGCGTGACGCGGCAGGAGAGCCCGCGGATCAGCCGCAGGACGACGGGCCGGTCGCGGCGTCGCAGCAGCAGCCGGCGTCGGCGCCCCAGGCCCCGGCCGCCGGGGACTTCCTCGAGCCCTGGCTCGACGGGCTCGGGTCGCAGGCCAGCGGGGACACCCTGCTCCACTTCCGGCCCTCCGCCGGCACCAGCATCGACCTGACCCACGCGCATCCCTCGGGCCTCGCGCAGCTTCTCGCAGGACGGCGGACGAGGCTGTCGACCCTCCTCCGGGACCCGGTGCAGTACAGCGCGGCCAAGGCGGCCGCCCGCGCGCTCCGCGCGAAGATCTTCGAACTCGGGACGGAACGCGGGATCGACGTCGGGTACCTGGCCGCCGGCACGGCGTCCTGGCGCTCCGTGGACGATTCCGGGCGGTCGCAGACCCTCAACGCCCCCGTGCTCCTGACCGCCGTGTCCCTGACCGTCCATGCGTCGCAGGACGACTACGAGCTCCAGATCACCGAGCAGGCCCGCATGAACCCGGCACTGGTCCGCCACCTGCGGTACCAGCAGGGCCTCCAGATGGACCCGGCGGGCATCGCGCGCCTGGCCTACGGGACGGCCCGCCTGGACCCGCATCCCGTCCTCGAGCGTATGCGCGTGCTCAGTGACGGCGTGCGCGGCATGTCGATCGAGCACCGCATCCTCGTGTCGACCTTCGCGGACCTGGCCGGGGTGAAGGGCGATCCCGCCCTGCGCCCCGAGCATCCCGTCCTTGCTGCGCTCCTGGCGTCGGCGCGGGGCGACGAGGAGGCGGCCGCATCGCTCACGACGGCAGCCGACGGACTCCCGTTCCCGGCACCCGATGAGCGCGACCCCCAGGACGAGCTCCTGATCCTCGACGCGGACGGCGCCCAGCAGGAGGTCCTCGATCTCGCATCCGCCGGGGTGAGCGTCGTCGTGGCCGCTCCGCCGGGGACGGGCCAGACCCAGACGGCGCTCAACCTCGCGGCCAGGTCCGCGGCCGCGGGTCGCCGCGTGATCGTCGCCGCCGAGCGCCGGGGCACGCTCAACGAATTCGTGCAGGACCTCGACGGCCTGAACCTCGGCTCCCTCGTGCTCCAGCTCGGCAGCCAGACCGGTCCCGCCCAGTTGCGGGAGGCCGTCATCCGCGCCCTGGTACGGAACGAGAAAGCGGCCGAACCGTCGCTCGACGCCCTGCACTCCACGCTGACCGAGCACCGGCACCAACTGGTCGAGCACGTGCGCAGCCTGCACGACGTGCGCAGCCGGTGGAGGTGCTCGCCCTACCAGGCGATGCAGTCCCTGGCCGGTCTCACGGCGCTCGATCCGGCGCCGTCCACCACGGTGCGCCTCAAGCGCAGCGTCCTCGACTCCATCGCCGACCGCCGGGAGCTGACGGAGCGGCTCCAGCGTGCCGCCGAACTGGGCAGCTTCAGCAAGGCCTCGACCGAGAGCCCCTGGTACGGCGCGCAGCTGCTCAACCGCAAGGAGACCGAGCACGCGCACGGCCTCGCGGAGGAGCTCGCCACCGGGATCCCCGAGCTGCGCGGCGAGGTGCAGCGCGTCGCGGAGCACTCGCACATCACCCTCGGCGACAGCTTCAGGGAGTGGGGCGAGCAGCTCGAACTGCTCGTCGCCGTGCGGGGCAGCCTCGACAAGTTCACGCCCGACATCTTCGACCGCCCCGTGACGGACCTGATCTCGGCCACGGCGCCGTCGGCGTGGCGCAAGGAACGCGGCATCGAGATGAGCTCGATGACACGCTCCCGGCTGCGGCGCGTGGCCAAGGAGTACATCCGGCCCGGCGTCCACATCTCCGACCTCCACAGCTCGCTGCTCGAGGTGCAGCAGCAGCGCACCCTGTGGACGCGGTACGCCCTCACCGAGCGCCACCCCTCCGTGCCCACCGGGCTGGCCGAGATCCATGCGTCCTACCGCGCCGTCGAGGGACGCCTCGCGGAGCTCACGGCGATCCTCCGTCCCACGGCGGAGCACCCGGACCTCGCCGGACTGGCCCTGGACGGCCTCGAGGCGCTGCTGCGCGACCTCGCCGCGGACAAGGACACCCTGGAGACGCTGCCCGAGCGCACACTGCTCCTCGACGAGATGCGTGAGCAGGGCCTCGCCGAGCTGCTCACCGACCTCGCCGCCCGGGAGGTGCCCGCCGACCGCGTGGGCGCCGAGCTGGAACTCGCCTGGTGGCAGTCCGCCCTCGAGGCCATGATCAGCGGGGACGACTACCTCGCGATGTCGGACGGGGCGAGTCTCCGCAAGCTCGAAGCGGAGTACCGGCTCGCCGACAACGCGCACATCGCCTCGGGATCCGCCCGCGTCCGCTGGATCCTCGCGGACCGCTGGCGGGCCGCGGTCGAGAGCCACCCTGAGGACGCCGCGACGCTGCGTCAGGGGCTGAAGGACGCCACCCTCACCCTGGAGGTCTTCGCCGCGCTCCACCGCGACCTGGTGGCGGCACTGCTGCCCATCTGGGCCGTGAGCCCGCTGACCATCAGGGGTGCCGTGCCCGGGGACTACCGGTTCGACACCGCCGTCCTCCTCGACGGCGAGTCGATGTCCCTGCAGAGCGCGGTGCCGTGCGTGGCGCGTTCCGGGCAGACCGTGATCTTCGGCGACGACCGCCTGGCCGCTCCCACCCGCTTCAGCCTCGAGGTGCAGTCCGCCGACCGCGCCTCGGCCCTCGAGCCCCTGCCCAGCGCCTTCGACGCGCTGCGGTCGGTCCTGCCCGTGCGCGGGCTGACGGAGGTGTACCGGGGAGTGGACCGCGGCCTGGGGACCTACCTGAGCGAGTCGTTCTACGACGGGAAGCTCACCCGCCTGCCGCAGGCCTCCGAGGTCACGGGGGAGGGCCGCGGTCTCGTGGTCGAATACCTGCCGAACGGTACGGGGATGCCGAGCTCCGAGCACGACGGCGTGGAGAGCGTCGACGTCGAGGTCAAGCGCGTCGTCGAACTCGTCTTCGAGCACATCCGGCACCGCCCGCGGTCCTCCCTCGCCGTCGTCACCGCCAGCGCCCGGCATGCCGCCCGGGTCGGGGAGGCGATCCGCCTGCAGATGGCCGAATTCCCCTGGGCCGCCGGGTTCTTCACGCCGGGCCGGGAGTCCTTCCGGGTCGTGCCCGTCGAACGCGCCGGAGGCCTCGTCCGCGACGACATCATCTTCTCGCTCGGTTACGGCCGGACCCCCCACGGGCGTGCCCTGCACTCCTTCGGTCCGCTGTCCGGTCCCGACGGGCGCCGCAACTTCGTGATGGCGATGACGCGCGCCCGCCGGCTGCAGCACGTGCTGACGTGCTTCCAGCCCGCCGACCTCGACCCGGATCGCCTCACCGCCGGTGCCCTGGACTTCTTCGAGCTGCTCCAGCGCGAACTCGGCGACACCGGCGGAAGCCGGCCCGTGTCCGGGAGCAACGAGGACCCGCTCGTGGCTGACCTCGTGGACCGGCTGCGGCACCGCGGCGCCGAGGTGTGGGACCACTACGCGGGCGTCCTCGACATCGTGGCGGTGCGGCCCGCCGATCTCCGCGCCGACGGGAGTGCCGCCGCTGCGCAGGACGAACGGCCGGCCCCCCTGGCCATCGAATCGGACGGCACCAGCCGCTACAGGTCCATGTCGGTGCGGGAGCGCAGCAGGCTCAGGCCACAGATCCTCGAACGCATGGGATGGCGCTACATGCCGCTGTGGACCATCGAGGTCTTCACGGACCCGGACGGCTGCGCGGAGCGCGCGGCGGCGCTCATCGGCCTGCCGCCCCGCGAGCCTGCAGACCAGCCGTAGCCACGGAAGGACCGCGACAGGATGAGCCACGACGATCAGCCGCCGGCCCGCGATGCGGGGCCGGGCCGCGATGTCCCGAAGGACCCGGCGCCCGCGATTGCGCCCGCGCCCGCCATCCCGGTGACCGCGGGCGAGGACGACCCGCGGTCGTGGGGGGACACCCCGGACGATCACGACGCGTGGCTCAGGGAGCAGCGCCCCCCGCACTGGGGGTGAGCGCCGCGTCCGACGGCATCGGGGGACTGCGCCGCGCGGGCGCCGGCCCGTGCTCATGAGCCTGTCGTGAGGACGAGGTGCACGTCCCCGGCGCTGGAGGCTCCGGCGAGCGTCGCGGCGTCCTCCGGGCCCGCCGCGACGACGACGAGCCCGCCGTCGTCCCCTGCTCCCGGCCAGGACCCGCCGCCTGCTTCCGGTGCTGTCCACAGGACGGCGACCGACCGTGCGAGGACCGTCGAGTCGCCCGGGACGTCGAACCCGTTGCCGGTACTGAGGATCACGTCCACGCGCTGTCCGGGGGCGAGGAGCTGGACCGTGGCGGCATCGGCCGGACGGAGCGGGACCGCGACGGTGCCGTGCGCCATCCCGGTCAGCAGGCCCTCGCCGACGAAGGCGGTCGCCGGGAACGGGAAGCCTTCCGGCAGGGGAGTGGCCAGCTGCCGGCCCACCACCTCGTCGGCGCGGCGGAGGGTCCCGGCGACGACGGCCTGGTCGGGGACCCGGACGATCGAGACATCCGCGTCCGTCAGGACGGTCCCGACGGCGAGGTCGCGGGCGGCACTGACGACCGCCGTCGTCGGGTAGTCGTCTCCGACGATCGCCTCGACCGCGACGCCGGCGGCGGCACACAGGAGCAGGCAGGCGAGAAGCCTCCGGCGGCGATGCACCATCCGGTGCAGGCGGTACCGGAGAGGGGCGACCCGGGGGCGGCGGACGGTGTGCATGGACCGACGCTAGGCGGCGGTGAGCAGCCCGCCGGGGTGAGCCGCTGCTATGTGGACATCAGCTGCCGTGCACGGCCCACGGACCGATGGTCAGGATGCAGCGCGGTCGGCGCCCGCCGGGGCCGGGGTCGCCGCAGCGCTGGAGGACGAGCCCGCGGACGCGCCGGCGGTACTGGGAGCACCGGAGGTCTCCGAGGACGACGACGGCGCTGCGGGGGCGGAGGTGGCATCCGTGCTCGACGTCGTGGCGCGGGAGTCGTTGCGGTAGAAACCGGAGCCCTTGAAGACCACGCCCACACTGTTGAACTTCTTCCGCAGCGCGCCGTCGCAGACGGGGCAGACGGTCAGGGAGTCGTCGGAGAAGGACTGCTGGATGTCGAAGGTGTGGCCGCAGTCCTTGCAGGCATAGGCGTACATGGGCATGGAGATCCTCCTGGACAGGCTTCGTGGTCCCCGACCGGTGCGCTTCCAGCACACGCTGTTGGCACTCTCCGGGGTCGAGTGCCAGTCTACACCGGAGGGTGGGGTGCCCGGACGTCCAGGAGCCCGTCCGCGGTGAAGACGCCCTGGAGGGGCTGGTCGAAGGGCTCGGCAGGGATTGTACCGGCGGGCAGGACCTCGGAGCGGTAGACGGCACCGAGCCGAGGCAGGGCACCGGGCCGCCCGAGCGGATGCCGCGCCAGGAAACGGTCGTAGTAGCCACCGCCCTGGCCGATGCGGTGCCCGGACCGGTCCACGGCCAGGGCGGGAACGAGGATGAGGGCGACGTCCGGCAGCTCCTCGAACGCCCACCGTGGGCCGACGGGTTCGAACACCGGGGCGCGCACGGAACGCTCGAGCGGGATGCCGGGCGTCCACGCGGTCCAGGACAGCTGGTACCCGGGCTCGCAGACGGGGACGGCCACCCCGAAGCCGAGGCGGTGCAGTTCCCCGAGCAGCGGTGCGGTGTCCGGCTCCGGATCGACGCCGAGATAGGCCGCGATCGTGGGGCGGCGGGACGCGGCGCCTCCGGATGGGGCGGTGGTCCTCCCAAGATGCCGCGTCACGGCATGGGCGAGTGCCTCCGACTGGTCCTGCCGGTCCGCCGGGTCCAGTGCGGCGCGGGCCTGCCGGAGCGAGCGGCGCAGCCGGGCCTTGTCCGCGCCGGCCTCCGCAGCGGGTCGGGTATCACGGGGAGAAGGGGTCATTCGACCATTGTGCCGACTTCCCGGGAACAGGGGGCCCGTTATGTAGTGTGGTTCCCATGACTTTGCGATCACGTGTGACTAAGGCCGTCATCCCCGCGGCCGGGCTGGGAACCCGCTTCCTTCCCGCAACCAAGGCGATGCCGAAGGAGATGCTCCCGGTCGTCGACAAGCCGGCCATCCAGTACGTGGTGCAGGAGGCCGTGGACGCCGGACTGTCCGACGTCCTGATGATCACCGGCCGCAACAAGCGTGCTCTCGAGGACCACTTCGACCGCGTGCCCTTCATCGAGCAGACCCTCGAGGACAAGGGCGACCACGACAAGCTCGCCGCCGTGCGGCGCCCCTCGGAGCTCGGCGACATCCACTACCTGCGCCAGGGCGATCCGAAGGGCCTCGGCCACGCCGTGCTGCGAGCCAAGCTGCACGTCAACAACGAGCCGTTCGCCGTCCTGCTCGGCGACGACCTGATCGACGAGCGCGATCCCCTGCTGGAGACCATGATCGAGGTGCAGGCGAAGACCGGTGGGTCCGTCATCGCCCTGATCGAGGTGGATCCCCAGCAGATCAGCGCCTACGGCTGCGCGGACATCACCGAGATCGACGGCGAAGGCCACGTGCGCGTGAACCAGCTCGTCGAGAAGCCCGCCGTCGAGGACGCGCCGTCCAACCTCGCCGTGATCGGGCGCTACGTCCTGCACCCCCGCGTGTTCGACGTCCTCGAGACCACCGCGCCGGGCCGCGGCGGCGAGATCCAGCTGACCGACGCCCTGCAGACCCTCGCGAGCGCCGAGGGCGAGGGATCCGGTGTGTACGGTGTCGTGTTCCGCGGCCGCCGCTACGACACCGGCGACAAGCTGAGCTACCTGAAGGCCGTGGTGACGCTCGCCTCGGAGCGCGAGGACCTCGGTCCGGACCTCCGTGCCTGGATCAAGGACTTCAGCAAGAACATCCCGGAGTAGTCCGCCGTGTGGTCGGCAACCAGCTGGCCCGTGAACCTCAGGACCGGTTCGCTGGTCCTGAGGCCCATCCGCCACAGGGACAAGGCAGCCTGGATGGCGTTGCGGCAACGCAACGCCGCCTGGCTCGCGCCCTGGGAGGCCTCCAATCCGGATCCGGAGGGTTTCCTGCCCACCTACCGCCAGATGGTGCGCTCCCTGACCTCCCAGGCGCGGGCCGGTGCGGCGCTGCCGTTCCTCATCACGGAGCAGCAGCCCGGGTCCCGGGACGCACGCCTCGTGGGGCAGCTGACGGTGTCGGGCATCACGTGGGGCTCGGCGATGACGGCCACCCTCGGCTACTGGGTCGACGCCGAGCGGGCCGGCCGAGGGATCGCGCCGACGGCGGTCGCGCTGGCGACGGACTACTGCTTCCGGGACCTCGGACTCCACCGGATGGAGATCAACATCCGCCCCGAGAACCGGGCGAGCCTGCGCGTCGTGGAGAAGCTGCATTTCCGCGACGAGGGGCTGCGCCCGCGGTTCCTGCACATCGCCGGACAGTGGGCGGACCACAGGAGTTTCGCGCTGACCGCCGAGGACGTGCCACGGGGCCTGCTCGGCCCGTGGCTCGAAAGCCGGCAGGCGCCCTAGCATCGAAGGGCGGGGTGGATGCCGAGGGGGGCATATTAGCCGCCGACACACCGCCGGCAATACAGGAGCCGGGCAGGGATTGCTTCTACGGTTCAGAGTGTGGTCTTCTCCCTGGATAGCTCGTTGGTACTCGCAGCAATCGTCGGCCTGTGGCTGCTGTGGGTGGCACCGTTCGTCCTCGGCAGGACCACCCCGGCGTTCGCCGGGACCAGACGCCAGACGCCGACAACCGGGACCCGCCGTCCCGGGGGGAGCATGATGACAATGACCGCGCCACAGGACGATCCACGCCACCCGGAGACCACCTGGGACGCGCCCGGGACGACGCCGGGCACGGCCGTGGTCCGGTCCCGCACGACGACGTCCGGTCAGCAGCCCTTCACCCCCCGGTGGGGGCGGATCGCCGTCGCCCTGACCGGCCTCCTGTGCCTCATCGGCACCCTGGTGACCCTCGTGCTCGGCGCGATCGGCGTCGTGTCCCTCCTCGTCCCGCTGGCATGCCTCGGCGGGACGGCCGCGTCCGTCGCGGTCCTGAGGCTGCTCGCCGTGCGTGCCCGCCGGGACCGCGTGAACCGCGCGTTCGCCGACGCCATGGCACCGGTCCGGGACCTCGGCCCCGAGGAAGCCCCCCGGGCGGCTCCGGTGGACCCGGCACCCGCCGCACCCACGCGCCCCACCGTCCTGTTCGACGCCGAAGAGACCCCCGGACGCGCCCTCACCGCGATGGAGCAGCGGACTGCCGCGCTCGCCGGCCTCCACGGCTCATCCGCCGTGGACGTCCGTGACGCAGGACCGGCCGAGGGCGGGCCGGCCACACTGCCCATCGAGCCGGCCGGGTCCGCCGCGCCGAGCGTCGCGGCGCCGGGGTCCACGGCCTGGGCGCCGGTCGACGTGCCGCGTCCCACGTACGTCGGTGCCGCCAAGGCCGAACGGCAGGCCCCTGCACCGCTCGACCTGCCGGAAGCCCCGAAGGCTGCGTCGAGGATGCCCATCAAGGCAGCGGAGGCCGCCGCGCGGGTCGCGGCGACCGCTGCCGACCCCCTCGACGTCACCGACACCGCTGCACCGACGGATGACGCCGCTCCCGCGACGGGTCGCATCAACCTCGACGACGTGCTGCAGCGTCGGCGCGCCTGACGGATCCGGCATGACACCGGCTGCGTCCGCGCACCCGCGCCCGTAGGGCCCCGCCGGGCATCGTATGAGGGCACGGGACGCACACATCATCCGGGAGCAGGACGCCATCGCGCTCCTCGGCTCGGACGCGCCGGAGGATCTCCTGCGGCGTGTCCTCGCCACGGCGGGCTGGGAGCTCGGCGCCTGGCAGCTCGCGTCCCTGCACCACCGCCCCGGCGTCGGAGCCACGGGTGTGTTCTCCGTCGACGCCGTCCCGCACCGCGCAGCACGCGGCCGGGCAGCGCTTTCCGGGCCCGCACCCACCCATGCCTGCATCACCTCCTGTCCGCTCCCGCAGGCCCCGGCCCGGGTCACCGTGGTCCACCGGCGCGGCGCCGACACCCTCGCGGCATGGGTGCACCCCCACGACCCGCTCCTGCCGGGACTTCCCTCCGCCCTCGACCCCGCAGCGGCCACGCGGTTCGCCTTCGGGCCCGGGCACGACGCCGGGGCGACACTGCTGGAGCTCCGGAGCTACCGGCCGCTGCGCCGCGCCGTGGTGCTGGCGCGGAACGGGGACGAGCGCCGCTACCTGAAGGTGCTCCGGCGCGACGCCGCGGGGCCGCTCGCCGAACGGCACCGGATGCTCCGGGCCGCCGGTGTCCCCGCCCCCGCCCTCGCCGCCGGGCCGGTGCAGGACGTCGTCGCCATGCAGGCGGCTCCCGGCACGCCGCTCGCCGAACTCCTCATGCGCGACGGCGCGGAGGGCGTCGAGCCCGACGCGCTGCTGCGGGTCCTCGCCTCGCTGCCGGCCGAGGTCATGGCGCTGCCGACGCGCCCGCCGTGGTCGGCCAGGGTCCGGGACTACGCCGAGGGGGCGGTGGCGGCCCTGCCGGGGGAGGCCGATCGTATCCGCCGCCTCGCCGCTGGCATCGACGCCGAGGTCCGCTCCAGCGACGGCGGCCCCCTCGTGCCGACACACGGGGACTTCTACGAGGGGAACCTCCTGGTCGCGGACGGATCGGTGTCCGGGCTCCTGGACGTCGACGCGCTCGGGCCCGGGCATCTCGTGGACGACCTCGCCTGCTTCCTCGGGCACCTCGCCGTCCTTCCCGCGCTGCACACCGGCTACGCGCAGGTGCCGCAGGCCCTGCTGCGCTTCGCGCAGGCCTTCGACCGCCGCGTCGACCCGGTGGCCCTCAGGAGCCGTGCGGCCGCCGTCAGCCTCACACTCGTCGCGGGAGCACGACGCCGCGCGGACGTCCGGGAGGGCGCGGACGGTGCCGCCGGCAGGGACGGCATGCCCGAGGCCGTGTCCCGCCTGGAGGTCGCCGAGCGGTTCCTCACCGAGGCGCAGCGGCTCCGGACCGCGCCCCACCGCGGCCGGAGTGCCTAGCGGCCCGGAGGGACCCTCAGAGCAGCGCGGGAACGCCCACCCGGGTGTCCATCTGCAGGACCGGCGTCCCGTCCGCGTCGCCGAGCCCGAGCCGGACGGTCACGTCCACACCGGCGAGGGAGGCCAGGTGGGTGCCGCCGCAGGGGATCTCCGCCCGCTCCCCGGGCAGGTCGCAGACCCAGCGGCGCCGGTCGGTGAGCCCGCCGCCGTCCGCCACGATGCTGATGGGGGCTCCCGTGGCCGTCCAGGCCGCGAGCGTCGCGTTCACCGCCGCGGCCGTCGCCGTCAGGTCGAGGTCCTCGACGGAGAAGCCCTTCCGCCGGAGGGACTTGCCGAGGCGGTACCGGTCGAGGGATCCGAACTCGCCGATGTCCGTCGTGTCGATCGCGAGCGCGTCGAAGTTCGGTGCACCGAGGGCGTCGGGCGCCACGTCCTTCTTCCAGCGGCCGGCCAGCGCCCGGTTCAGCGCGAGCGAGGCGAGGTGGCACCCGGTGTGCCCCGCGGACACGGCGGCACGATGGGCGGCGTCGACCCGCACGACGGCGTCGTCGCCCTCCGCCGGACCGTCACCGGCCGCGCCCTCGATCAGATGCACGACGACGAACGCCCACCCCTCGGTGCCCTTGCGGACGGGGGAGTCCGCCCCGAGGTGCAGCGTGGTGCCGTCGGTCGCGCCGAGCACGCAGCCGGTCACGGTCCAGCGGCGCGCGCCGATCTCGAGGACACCCCGGTCCGCGCCCTGGTCGGGCCAGGCGTGGTCCACCGGGTGGAAGGCGGTGGTGTCGAGCAGGACGGCGTGTCCGCCGCCGCGGGCTTCGACGTGCAGGACCCGGGAGAGCGCCTCGGTGGCCCCCGCAGGGTAGGTGACGCGGGTGTCGGTGGTGGGCAGGGTCATGGGATCTCCTCGACGTGGTTCGTGGTGGGGCGCGCGGCTCAGGTGTCCGCGGGACGCTGGGCGAGACGCTCGAGCAGGGGCTCGGTGCGGTAGGGGATGTGCTCGTGCAGGGCGAGGACGGTCTCGGTGCGGATGACGCCCTTGATCCTCAGGACGGAGCGCAGCGCGGCCTGCAGGTTGTGGGTGTCGGTGGCCGCGACCCTGCACCATACGTCGCCCCGGCCGGAGATCTCATGGACCTCGAGGACCTGGTTCAGGGTGCGGAGCCCGGCGATGACGCCGTCGAGCTCGCGGTGGGACACCTCGATGGTGATGAACGCGACGACGTCGTAGCCGAGCGCCTCCAGGTCCAGTTCACGGCCGCTGCGGCGCAGCGCCCCGGTCCGCAGGAGCCGGCGGATGCGGGCCTGCGCCGTGTTGCGGGCCACGCCGAGCAGCTCGCTCAGTTCGCTCACCTGCGCGCGGGGGTCCCTCACCAGTGCGAGCAGCAGCCGCAGGTCGAGATTGTCCAGCTTGCTCACGACGCTCACTTCCCATCAGTCGGTCGTCGCTGTGTTGCGCACAACGCTCAAATATCAGCACCGCAAAATAGCACTGCGGTCAATCCGCCCCATCCTAGAGGGGGCCGTGCATGAGCGTACCCGGGAAGTGCCTGCAAGGCGCGCGAGCGAGGAAAAGTGGTGGGATGAGCGTCATCGACGAGCTGCGGATGAGGCCGGCGGCGGTCGGGGCACGGCGGTGGGATGCATCGCTCGCCGTCCGGCTCGTGCTGGCCGTGACCGTGATCTCCACCCTCCTGATCGGCGCGAACCTCGCGACCCCGCTCTACCCGCTCATCCAGGCCGAGCTGGGGCTCTCCTCCTTCGCCGTCACGGTGGCGTTCGCGTCCTACGTCGTGGCCCTGATCGGCGGGCTCGTCCACGCCGGCCACTGGTCGGACCACATCGGACGGCGGGCTGCCCTCGTCCTCGCCGTCGTCCTCGGGCTCCTCGGCGCCGCACTCTTCGCCGTCGCCACCTCGCTGCCCATGCTCGCCGCCGGGCGCATGCTCCAGGGCGGCGCCGTCGCCCTGGCGACCGGTGCCAGCGCCGCCGCGCTCCGCGACCTGCTCCCCACCCGCCCGGACTGGGCGTCCCGGTTCACCCTCATGGCCTCCGCCGGAGGGGTCGCCGCAGGGCCCGTGATCGGCGGTCTGCTCTCGCTCCTGCCCTCGCCGACGAGGACCCCCTTCGTGGTGTACCTCGTCGTGCTGGCGAGCCTCCTGGTCCCCCTCGTGCTGCTCCGTGCGCGCCCGGCGATCAAGCCCGCCGCGGCGGGCAAGCCCCTGGCCGTCCTGCGGCCCCGCAAGCCGGCCGTGTCGAGGGAAGCGCGCCGGTCCTTCTGGACGGCGTCGTCCGTCGGGTTCCTCAGCTTCGCGGTGTTCGGGTTCACCCTGAGCCTCGCCCCCACCTGGTTCGCGGGCATCGCCGGGACCACCTCCCGCCCGCTGATCGGTCTCCTCGCCGCGCTCGTGCTCGGCTCGTCCGCCATCAGCCAGCTCGTCTCGCCGCGCGGACGGTTCGTGGTCCCGGCCGGACTCGCCGGCATGGCGCTGGGCGTGGGCCTGCTGCCCGTCGCGCAGGCGTCCGGCAGCCTGCCCCTGCTCATCGGGGCGTGCGTCGTCACCGGCTTCGGCCAGGGCATGGCCTTCCGTGTGGTCTTCAACGAGGTGTCCATGAGGGTGGACCCGGCCCTGCACGCACAGACCGTCAGCGCCGTGTACGTCATCACCTACCTCGGCAGCGCCGTCCCGGTCCTCGGCCTCGGCGCCGCGGCGGGCGTCTGGGGCCTCAACGCCTCGGTCACCGTCTTCGCGCTGGCCATCTGCGCGGTCTGCGGCGTCCTCGCCGCGGGCTCCCTGGTCCTCCGGGCCAGGGCCCCGCGCTGACCCTGCCGGACCCGACGGCCGCCCGCCGGCCAGTTTGTAGGCTGTAGGCATGTCCGAGACTCCCGCGCCGCCCGCCCCGCACCCCTCCGCCCCCGACGGGGGTCCCGGAGCGGGCGGCGGGTCCGCGACGCTCGTCGTCGGACTCGACATCGGCGGCTCCAAGACCCACGGCGCGCTCTGGCGCGGCGGACGGCTCGTCGCAGAGGCGAAGGCGGGAAGCGCCAACGTCCAGAACGTCACCCCGGACGCCGCCGCCCGCAGCCTGGGCGAGCTGTTCCACGACCTCCTGGCGCACGCGGACGCGGGCCCGGTCGCGCGCGTCATCGCCGGCTCCGGGGGAGTGGACACCGCGGCCGACGCCGATCGCCTCCGCGCCCTGATCGCCCTCCACGCGCCGCACGCGGCCATCGACGTGGTGCACGACACCCGCCTCATCCTCGCCGCGGGAGGTGCCCACGCGGGGATCGCCGTCATCGCCGGCACCGGCTCCGTCGCGTGGGGTACCACCCGCGACGGCCGCGAGGCCCGCTCCGGCGGCTGGGGGTACCTCCTCGGCGACGAGGGCAGCGGGTACTGGGTGGCCCGCGAAGCCGTCCGCCGGGCCCTGCACCGCCACGACGTCGGGCTGGCCCCCGATGCCCTCGACGCCGCGGTCCTCGCCCTCAACGGCGTCGCCACGCCCACCGAACTCATCGGCCTCTTCCATTCGGGCGCCGGGCGCACCTACTGGGCGGCGCAGTCCCGGGCCGTGTTCGACGCCGCACGGGCCGGCGATCCCGACGCCGCCGCCATCCTCGACCGCGCAGCCACCGACCTCACGCGCCTCGTGCTCGACGTGGCCTCCGTGATCGGGATGCCCGGGCCCGTGGTGCTGGGCGGCGGGCTCGCGATGCACCAGCCGGCACTGCAGGAACGCCTGCGGGCGCGGCTCGCGGCGGAGGGCATCGACGACGTCGTGGTCCTCCACGAGGACCCCGTGATGGGCGTCCGGTTCCTCCTGTGACGCAAGCGCCACCAACCCGCGGTGTCCTCTGCTCCGAACGCATGGTTAGACTCGGAACCTCCGAACGCTTGAACTGACCGCTGCGCGTCCCGTGCAGCGACATACCAGACGGCAAGCCGGAACCGCATGGGCGGTCCGTGGGCGCAGCCCGGCCGAGAAGCTCCTGCCACGAAAGGCACAGCTGCCATGACATCCCCCGAGCAGGCCGCCACCCGGCACCAGATCGAATTCCGCGGCGTCACCAAGACCTACGACGGCGGCCGCCCCGCGGTGGACGACCTCACCATGGACATCGAGCGCGGGAAGATCACCGTCTTCGTGGGCCCGTCGGGCTGCGGCAAGACGACCTCCCTGCGCATGATCAACCGGATGGTGGAACCGACCTCCGGCCAGATCCTGGTGGACGGGCAGGACGTCTCGACGCAGAAGGCCTCCGACCTCCGGCGTTCGATGGGCTACGTCATGCAGTCCTCGGGCCTCCTGCCGCACCGGTCCGTCCTCGACAACATCGCGACCGTCCCGCGCCTCAACGGCGTCCGGAAGGCCGAGGCACGCACGCGCGCGAAGGAACTCCTCGCCGTCGTCGGCCTCGCCCCCGAACTGGGCGGACGGTACCCGGGGCAGCTCTCCGGCGGGCAGCAGCAGCGCGTCGGTGTCGCGCGGGCCCTCGCGGCCGATCCGCCCATCCTCCTCATGGACGAGCCCTTCAGCGCCGTCGACCCCGTGGTCCGCGCCGAGCTGCAGGAGGAGCTGCTGCGCCTGCAGCGCGACCTCGCCAAGACCATCGTGTTCGTCACCCACGACATCGACGAGGCGACCGTCCTCGGCGACAAGGTGGCCGTCTTCGCCGTCGGCGGCCGCCTCGCGCAGTACGCCGCCCCGGAGGAGATCCTCCGCGCCCCCGTCGACGACTTCGTGGCGGGCTTCGTGGGACGCGACCGCGGCTTCCGCCACCTCTCCTTCCAGCCGGGCGCCGGCGTCACCATCCACCCCGTCGAGACCATCGGGGTCGACCAGCTCGCGGACCCCACCGTGTCGGTGCGCTCGCCGTGGACGCTGCTGATCGACGCCGCCGGCCGCCCGCACGGCTGGGTGCCGCAGGCCACCCGCGGCAGCATCGCGCGGCAGGCCGACGCCGTCCCCGGTGGCTCCCTCTACACGCGCGGCGACACCCTGCGGCGGGCGCTCGACGCCGCCCTCTCCTCGCCGTCGGGCCTGGGTGTGACCGTCGACGACGACGGCCGCGCGGTGGGCGTGGTGCACGCGGCCGAGGTCTTCGAGCTCATCGAGGCCGCGCGGCTCGACCGGGGCCGCGCCGACCACAACACGGCGGTCTAGCCATGGACTGGTTCCTCGCAAACCTCGACTTCGTCTGGCTGCACACGCGCCTGCACCTCTTCCAGGCCGTCGTGCCACTGCTCCTCGGGCTGCTCGTCGCGGTGCCCGTCGCGCAGCTCGCCCGGCTCAACGCCGTCGTGGGATCGGTCCTGCTGACCGGTTCCTCGATCCTCTACACGATCCCGTCCCTGGCCATGTTCGTGTTCCTGCCCGTGGTGCTGGGCACCCGCGTGATCGACCCCGTCAACGTCATCGTGGCCCTCGCGATCTACGCCTTCTCGCTGCTCGTGCGGGCCACGCTCGACGCCCTGAACTCGATCGACGACGGCGTCCGGCAGGCCGCCGTCGCCATGGGCTACACGCCCGTCCGCCGGTTCCTGACCGTGGACCTCCCGCTCTCGCTGCCCGTGCTGTTCGCCGGGCTGCGCGTCGTCTCCGTCACCAACATCTCGCTCGTCAGCGTCGGTGCGCTGATCGGCGTCCCGAGCCTCGGGACGCTGTTCACGGACGGACTGTTCCGGTCCTTCCCCACCGAGATCGCTGTCGGGATCATCATCATCCTGCTGCTCGCGCTGGTCATGGACCTCCTGCTCGTGCTCGCGGAGCGGCTCCTGACGCCGTGGACGCGGAAGGTCGCGGCCGGCGGCGCACCGGACGCGGAGATCGTGGCCCTCGAGGCGAAAGCGGCGGGTGCCTGATGGACTACACGAGTGACAACCTCTTCGTGCAGATGTGGGAGTGGCTGACCGCCCCCGCCAACTGGGAGGGCGAGCGCGGCATCCCGGTGCGCGTCGCCGAGCACCTCGGCTACACGGGCCTGACCATGCTCATCGCCCTGGTGATCGCCGTCCCGATCGGCCTCTACGTGGGCCACACCGGCCGCGGCCGCGTCGTGATCGTCTCTGGCGTCGGCATCCTCCGCGCCCTGCCCACGCTCGGCCTGGCGTTCCTGTTCGTCCTGCTCGCCGGCCTCGGCCTCATGCCGCCCATCTGGGCGCTCGTGCTGCTCGCCGTGCCACCCCTGCTCACCGGCATCTACGCCGGGATCTCCTCGGTGGACCGCTCGGTGGTGGACGCCGCGCGGAGCATGGGCATGGGGGAACGGCAGATCCTGCTGCGGGTCGAGGTGCCCAACGGGCTCCCGGTGATCCTCGGGGGAGTGCGCGCCGCCCTGCTGCAGGTCATCGCGACCGTCGCCGTCGTCGCCTTCATCAACCTCGGCGGGCTCGGGGTCTACCTCGTGGAGGGGACGCAGCTCGCCGACTACGGGCGCCTCTTCGGCGGCGCCGTGGTCATCACGGTCCTCGCGATCGCCGTCGATCTGCTCATGGGACTGCTGCAGAGAATCGTCATCTCACCCGGACTCCGGACCTCGGACCGGGTGAGGGCTCAAGGATCTGGCCGGCAGAAGGCCGTCGCCAGTGCACAAGGAGGAACAACATGAAGAACCTGTCAGCACAACGCGCCGGACGGCGCGCTTTGATGGGACTGGCTGGCGGCCTGACGGCCGCGCTGGCGTTGACTGCCTGCGGTGCCAACAGCGACCCCCAGGGGGAACCACAGGAATCGGCTGCTGCGGACGGCGGCTCCGTCGTCGTCGGCTCCGCCGATTTCCCCGAGAGCCAGATCGTCGCCGAGATCTACGCCGGAGCGCTCAACGCGGCCGGTGTCGAGGCCACCACCAGGCTCAACATCGGGTCGCGGGAGATCTACTACACCGCCCTCGAGGACGGTTCGGTGGACATCATCCCCGACTACAGCGGCAACCTGCTGCTCTTCGCCGACCCGGAGGCCACCGCCGAGTCCGCCGAGGACATCTTCGCTGCGCTCCCGGAGGCCCTGTCCGCGAAGTCGCCGGACGTGAACCTCGGGGTGCTCGAACCCTCCGAGGCGGAGAGCAAGGACGCCCTCGTGGTGACCGCGGCGACCGCCGAGAAGTACGGCCTCACCTCGATCGAGGACCTCGCGGAGGTCTGCGGCGAGATCACCATCGGCGCGCCCAGCACGTTCCAGGAACGCGCCTACGGCCTGCCCGGCCTCAAGGCGAAATACGACTGCGAGCCCGGCGGGTTCGAGGCCATCAACGACGGCGGCGGGGACATCACGCTGAACGCCCTCCTGGACGACACCGTGCAGGCCGCGGACATCTACACGACCACGCCGTCGATCGACGACAACGACCTCGTGGTCCTCGAGGACCCGGAGAACAACTTCATCGCGCAGCAGGTCCTCCCGCTCGTCAACACCGACACGGTGAACGAGGAGGCGCAGACCGTCCTCAACGAGGTATCGGCCCAGCTGACCACGGACGATCTGCTCGCCCTGAACCGCGAGGTCAGCGGCGACGAGAAGCGGAATCCCGCGGACGCGGCAGCCGACTGGCTCGCCGAGAAGGGCCTCGTCGGCTAGGCCTCCGGCAGGTGGCTCCGGCACGGCAGGGGCCCGCTGCACGGCATTGCTATGCCGCGCAGTGGGCCCCTGCTGTGGCATCCTGAAGAAATGGCCACCTACAAGCAGTCCGGCAAACTCCAGAACGTCCTCTACGACATCAGGGGGCCGCTGCTCGAACACGCCATGACCATGGAGGCCCAGGGCCACCGCATCCTCAAGCTCAACATCGGCAACCCCGCGCCGTTCGGCTTCGAGGCACCCGACGCCATCCTCGTGGACATGATCCGCAACCTCCCCGAGGCGCAGGGCTACAGCGACTCCCGCGGCATCTTCTCGGCGCGCACCGCCGTCGTGCAGTACTACCAGAGCCGCGGCATCAACTCCATCGACGTCGACGACGTGTACCTCGGCAACGGCGTCAGCGAACTCATCACGCTGTCCATGCAGGCCCTGCTGAACGCGGGCGACGAGGTGCTGATCCCCACCCCTGACTACCCCCTCTGGACGGCGTCCGTGGCCCTCGCCAGCGGGACGCCCGTCCACTACCTCTGCGACGAGGACAACCACTGGTGGCCGGACCTCGAGGACATCGCGGCCAAGATCACGCCCAATACCAAGGGCATCGTGCTCATCAACCCGAACAACCCCACCGGGGCGGTGTACCCCCGGAGCATCCTCGAGGGGATCGTGCGGCTGGCACGCGAGCACGAGCTCATCGTGTTCGCGGACGAGATCTACGAGAAGATCCTCTACGACGACGCCGTGCACATCAACGCCGCGTCCGTCACGGGCGACGACGTCCTGTGCCTGACCTTCAGCGGCCTGTCGAAGGCGTACCGGATCGCCGGCTTCCGCAGCGGCTGGATGGCCATCTCCGGCCCCAAGCGCGACGCCGCCGACTACATCGAGGGCATCAACCTCCTCGCCAACATGCGCCTGTGCGCGAACGTCCCGGCGCAGCACGCCATCCAGACCGCGCTCGGGGGGCACCAGAGCATCAACGACCTCATCCTGCCCGGCGGCCGCCTGCGCCAGCAGCGCGACAAGGCCGCGCAGATGCTCAACGCGATCGACGGCGTGAGCTGCGAACTGGCGCAGGGGGCCCTGTACCTGTTCCCCCGGCTCGACCCCGAGATCTACCCGATCAAGAACGACGAGCAGTTCGCCCTGGACCTCCTCAAGCAGCAGAAGATCCTGATCTCGCACGGCAGCGCCTTCAACTGGGTCGCCACCGACCACTTCCGCATGGTGACGCTGCCGAGCGTCGAGGTGATCGAGGACGCGATCGGGCGCCTCGCGGACTTCCTGTCCACCTACAAGCCCTGAGCATCCCCGACCCACCCGCAGGAGAGCCATGCCGAACGGAACCACCACCGCTGCCGAGACGCGGAGGCTCCTGCTCGCAGGGCCGGACTTCTCGCTCGGCGCCGTCGACCCCCGGTCCACACCCGGTTTCGACGGCGGGAAGAAGCAGGGCGCCGAGGCCCTCGCCGCCGGAGCGGACACGCTCGCGTCGCTGCAGGAGAAGCTCTTCGCCGAGAGTCGGGCCGGCAGCGAGATCGCCGTGCTGCTGATCCTGCAGGGGATGGACACCTCCGGCAAGGGCGGGGTCGTCCGTCACGTGGTGGGGCAGGTGCACCCGCAGGGGGTGCAGCACTACGCATTCAAGGCCCCGACGGAGCAGGAACAGCGGCACAGCTTCCTTTGGCGCGTGCGTCGCCAACTGCCGGCGCCGGGCATGATCGGGGTCTTCGACCGGTCGCACTACGAGGACGTCCTGATCCACCGCGTACGCGCCCTGTCGCCGGCGGCCGAGGTGGAGAAGCGGTACGGGGCCATCTCGAAGTTCGAGGACCAGGTGGTCGGTGCGGGCACCCGCGTGCTCAAGGTGATGCTGCACATCAGCCAGGACGAGCAGAAGGCACGGCTCGCCGACCGCCTCGAGCGCAAGGACAAGTTCTGGAAGTACAGCCCCGACGACATCGAGGACCGCGCCAACTGGCAGCAGTACCAGGACGCCTACCAGGTGGCCGTCGAGAGGACAAGCACCCCGGATACCCCCTGGTACGTCGTCCCCGCCGACCGCAAGTGGTATGCCAGGCTCGCCGTGCAGCACCTGCTCACCGCGACGCTGGAGGACATGCAGCTGAGCTGGCCGCGGGCATCGTTCGATGTCGCCGCCGAGCAGGAGCGCCTGCACTCGTCCTGAGCCGCCGGTCCGGCAGCCCGGGAGACGACGACGGATCCCGGGAGGACACATGAGCGAGGAACGCAGGCGGGAACTCGGTGCATCGGACGCGCCGGTCGAGGACGAACTCAAGGAGTCGTTCGACGCGACGGTGGACGAGGGCGCCGACCGGCTCCAGCGGACCATGAGGACCATCATCGTCACCGGACTGTTCGGCGGTTTCGAGATCGGGCTCGGCATCATGGCGTACCTCGCCGTGCTGCACGAGACCGGGGACGCGCTGCTGGCGGGGATCGCCTTCGGCGTCGGGCTCGTGGCGCTGCTCCTGGCCCACAGCGAGCTGTTCACCGAGAACTTCCTGATGCCGGTCGCCGCGGTGGTCGCGAAGGAGGGCACCCTCGCGCAGCTCGCGAAACTGTGGGGTGGGACGCTCGTCGCGAACCTCGTGGGCGGCTGGATCTTCGTCTGGATCGTCATGCAGGCCTTCCCCCAGTGGTCACCGACCGTGAGCGAGAGCGCGCACCACTTCGTCGACGCGCCGTTCTCCCTGCAGACCGTGGCCCTGGCCGTCCTGGGTGGGAGCACGATCACCGTGATGAGCCGCATGCAGCAGGGCACGTCCAACGATGTCGCGAAGATCGTGGCGACGATGATCGGCGGCTTCCTGCTCGCGGGCCTGCAGCTGTTCCACTCGATCCTCGATTCGCTGCTGATCTTCGCCGCGATCCACTCCGGTGCGGACATCGGCTACGACCAGTGGCTCGGCTTCTTCGGCTACACCCTGCTGTTCAACATGCTGGGCGGACTCGTCCTCGTGACCCTGCTGCGGCTGGTACGCACGAAGGAACTGATCCAGCAGCGGCGCGAGGAAGCACCCGACGACCCCGATGCACCGCGCGGCCGGTGAACTCCTCCCGTCGGCCGATCAGGGACCCCGGCGCGGGCTGATGCGGACCGCTCCTGACCGCATCTCCTCCTAGGCTTGGAGCTCCACCACCGAGGAGGGGGAGACCCATGGACTGGAAGATCGAACTCGTGGCCGTGCCGGTCAGCGACGTCGACCGCGCCATCGCGTTCTACCGCGACCAGGCCGGTTTCACGCTCGACCACGACCACCGGGTGGGGCAGGGCGTGCGCTTCGTGCAGTTCACCCCGCCCGGCTCCGCCTGCTCCATCGCCTTCGGCGAGGGGATCAGCGAGATGCCACCCGGATCGCAGCGCGGCCTCCAGATCGTCGTGGCCGACGCCGAACGCGCCCGGAGCGAGCTGCTCGGCCGCGGCGTGGACGCGAGTGACGTCGACGACCAGCCGTGGGGGAGGTTCGTGTACTTCGCCGACCCTGACGGCAACACCTGGGCGCTGCAGGAACTGCCCGCGAGGCCCTACTCCTAGGGCGGTGCGCCCGGAGGGATAATCCCTGGCGCTACTTGCCCTCGGCCTTGTCGCGTGCTGCCGCCAGCCTCACCTTGGCACCCTCGAGCCACGCCTCGCAGCGGTCGGCGAGGGCCTCGCCGCGCTCCCAGAGCGCGAGGGACTCCTCGAGGCTCACGCCTCCGGCCTCGAGCCGCGAGACGACGGCGACGAGTTCCTCCCGTGCCTGTTCGTAGGACAGCGTGTCCACCGCTGTGGGGCCGGGGTCGGGTTGCTGGGTGTCCGTCATGGCATGGTCCTCATCTGCTGGGTGGCCCGTGCCCGGGCCCGGGTATCTGTCAGGGGATCGTGACCGGTAAGGCCCGGGACGCCCGTGCTCTCCTGCGCCCTGGTCACGACGCCTCCCGCGGTGCCGGCGGGTCGCCGATGACCGCGCCGAGCTGCCCGCCGGCAACACGGATCCGCACGGCATCCCCACGCTCCACGTCGTCGGGGGTCCGCACCACCTGCCCGTCGGCGCGCTGCACCACGGCGTACCCGCGGTCGAGCGTGTTCTGGGGAGAGAGGGAGCGGACGCGCTCGCGGAGGTGGTGGACGGCGTCGGCGTCGCGGTCCACCGCGGACGTGGTGGACCGCAGGGCCCGCGACCGCAGACGCTCGACGTCGGCCTGCCGCACGTCGATCATGCCTTCCGGCCGCGCCAGGGACGGGCGGGAGCGCAGGTTCGCGAGGCTCTCGCCCTCGCGGTGCACGAGGACGCGGATGGACCGCTCGAGTGCCGCGCGCGCCTGGCCGATCCTGCCGAGCTCCTCCGTGACGTCGGGGACCACGCGCTTCGCGGCGTCCGTGGGCGTGGAGGCGCGCAGGTCCGCCACCTCGTCGAGCAGGGGGCGGTCCGCTTCGTGCCCGATCGCGCTGACCACGGGCGTGGCGGCTCGGGCGACGGCCCGCACCAGGGACTCGTCGCTGAACGGCAGGAGGTCCTCGAGGGCTCCGCCGCCCCGGGCGATGATGATGACGTCCACGTGGGGATCGGCGTCGAGTGCCGCCAGCGCCGCGGTCACCTGCGCCACGCTGTTCACGCCCTGGACGGCGACCTCCCGCACGTCGAACTCGACGGCCGGCCACCGGAGCGCCGCGTTCCGCATGACGTCCTTCATGGCGTCCGAGTCGCGGCCGGTGATGAGCCCGATGCGGTGGGGGAGCAGCGGCAGGCGTTTCTTGCGTGCGGACGCGAACAGGCCCTCCGCCGCCAGCGACTGCCGCAGCCGTTCGATCCGCGCGAGGAGGTCGCCGATCCCGACGGGCCGGATGTCGATGGTCTGCATGGACAGCCGCCCGGTCTTGACCCAGAAATCCGGCTTGAGGCGCGCCACCACACGGGAGCCCCTGTCCAGGGGGGAGGACACACGGTCCATGACGCTGCCGTACACCGACAGGGAGAGCGAGACCTCGGTGTCGATGTCCCGCAGCGTGATGTAGCACATGCTGGAACGGCGGTTGAGTTCGATGACCTGCCCCTCCACCCACGCCGCCGGGGCCCGCTCGATGTGCGCCTTCAGCTTCTCCGACAGCAGGTGGAGCGGCCATGGGGAGTCCGGCGACGTCTCCGCCGCCGTGGCCGGGATCGTCGACGCCGCCCGCGCGTCACCGGCGTCACCGGCGGGCCGCGCCCTGATGCCCTCGCTCGTCATGGGTGTCCTGTCCTCAGGGTGGGTGCTGCCCTGTCGGCTCGTGGCACCCGCACTGTCCATCTCTACCATCCCTCACCCCCGGCGACGGGGACCGCCGGGGTATGTGCGCCCACCGACGGGGGGAGGAGGGCGGGATCCCGGGACGGCCCGAGCAGGCATTATCGTGAGTCCCACCCCACCCTGAGGATTCCATGCGAACCGTCATCTCTGCCCTGCTGGCCCTGCTCGCGCTCGTCGTCCTCGCCGGCGGTCTGGCGTGCGCGTGGGTGGACCGGAACCTCGTGGAGGAGTCGGGGTTCGTCGCGCTCGCAGCGCCGCTCGGTCAGGACACGGACTTCCAGGCGGCGCTCACGGCGTCCGTCGCCGAGGACTTCTCCGCGCAGAGCGGTCTCCCGGATCCGATCGACGCCCTCGTGGAACCGCTCATCAGGGACGCCACGGCAGCCGTCACGGCGTCCTCCGGGTATCGAGGAGCCTGGGCCGAGGTGCTCCGCCGATCACACGCCGTCACCCTGGCGCACGCCGCCGATCCCTCGGGACCGGCACCGGCTCTGCTGGTGCTCGACCTGGCGCCTGTCGCGGATCTCGTGGCCGACAGCGTGGGTGGAAGCCTGGGCCTCGAGGTCCCCGTGCCCGAGGACACCACCCTCGCCATCGGCTCGATCGAGCGCAACGGGGTCTTCGGCGGCGTCGTGGATGCGGTGCAGTCCTGGCCGCTGTACCTCGCCGGTGCGGGCGCGCTGGCACTGCTCGCCCTGATCATCGCCCGACGACGCGGCACCACCCTCGCCCTGCTGGGACTCGGCGTGGTGGCCATCGGCGTCCTCGGTGCCCTCGCCGTGAGCTGGGTCCCCGCCGCAGCGGCCCGACTGCCGGGGACGGGTGCCGCCGCCGACGTGTTCCTCGGCGGTCTGGCCCACCGGGTCGGCACCGCCGTCGCCGTCGACAGCGTGCCGGTGATCGTCGCCGGACTCGTCGCGGTGGCCCTCGGCATGGTGGGGCAGTTCGCCGTCGGTCGCGGGCGCAGGGCTTAGCTCACAGCGGAGCGGCTCCGGATCACGCGGGCGCGGGTCCCCGAGCCGGTAGAATCGGCGCATGACCAGCACCGCCGTTCAGGTCCCCATGCCCACCATCCCGCGCAGGCGCCGCACGCCTGCTGACGTGCTCGCCGCTGCGCCGGTGGCGGGGGAGAAGTCGGTGCTGCTCGCGGCCCCCCGCGGGTACTGTGCAGGCGTGGACCGGGCGGTCATCGCCGTCGAGAAGGCCCTCGAGCACTACGGGCCCCCGGTGTACGTGCGGAAGCAGATCGTGCACAACCTCCACGTCGTCTCGACCCTCGAGGCGAAGGGCGCCATCTTCGTCGACGAGACGGACGAGGTCCCCGAGGGCGCGCTCGTCGTCTTCTCGGCCCACGGCGTCTCGCCCGCCGTCGTGCAGTCCGCGGAGGACCGCGGGCTGCGCACCATCGACGCCACCTGCCCCCTCGTGACGAAGGTCCACAAGGAGGCCCAGCGCTTCGCCCGGGACGACTTCGACATCCTCCTCATCGGCCACGAGGGTCACGAGGAAGTGGAGGGGACGGCCGGTGAGGCCCCCGACCACATCCAGATCGTCAACGGCCCCGAGGACGTCGACAAGGTGCAGGTGCGCGACCCCGAGCGGCTCATCTGGCTCTCGCAGACCACGCTGAGCGTCGACGAGACGATGCTGACCGTGAACCTCCTCAAGGAGCGCTTCCCCACGCTGCAGGACCCCCCGAGCGACGACATCTGCTACGCCACCTCCAACCGGCAGGCGGCCATCAAGAAGATCGCGCCGGAGACGGACCTCGTCATCGTGGTGGGATCGGCCAACTCCTCGAACTCGGTCCGCCTGGTGGAGGTCGCGCTCGAGTACGGCGCGAAGGCGGCGCACCGCGTGGACTTCGCGAACGAGGTCGACGAGTCCTGGTTCGAGGGCGTGGCGACCGTCGGCATCTCCTCCGGGGCCTCCGTTCCGGAGAACCTCGTGCAGGACGTGCTGCGGCTGCTCGCCGAGTACGGCTACGGGAAGGTCGAGGAAGTCGTCACCGCGCAGGAGGACATCATCTTCTCCCTCCCGAAGGAGATCCGCGCAGCCCTCAAGGCGATGGGGGACCCGTCGCAGGGCCGGGGCGGACGCGGGCAGGATCGCACCTCGCTGAACTGACGGTCCCGCGGGACGGGCCGCCCGATCCCAAGGCGCGACCGGCCGATCGCCCTGGCCCTAGCCCGCCGTCCCGTCGAGGAGTTCGTGGGCGGTGAGGGAACGCGGCGTCGCGTCGATCGAGGCGGCCGGTTCGCCGGAGGCGGCCGGGCTACCGATCCGCTGCACCCGGGCGGTGCCGAGCAGACTCACATCGGCGCCGGGTCCGCCGGCATCGGATCCTTCGGCTGCCGCGTCGACGACGTCGAGTGATGCCGAATCGAACGCGCCGATGCGCCGGGCGGTGGGCAGGACCCTCGACTCGAGGGCGCCGACGAAGGAGTTGTACCGCTCCACCGACGTCTTCAGGGAGGACCCGAGGCGGGTGACGTGCCCGCCCATGGTGCCGAGGCGCTCGTACAGCTGCTTGGACAGGTCGAACAGTTCCCGCGCGTTGTCGGTGAGGACGGCCTGGCGCCAGCTGAAGGCGGCACCCTTGAGGATGCCGAGCAGGGACACCGGCGAGGCGAGGGCCACGCTGCGGCCGAAGGCGTAGTCCAGCAGCTCGGGATCCGCGCGCAGGGCCTCGGACAGGACGGACTCGACCGGGATGAAGCAGATGACCAGCTCGGGGGAGTTGGTCGCCCCTTCCCAGTACTTCTTGCGGGCCAGGGCGTCGATGTGTGCCCGGAGTGCCTTCCCGTGCTGTTTCAGCAATTCAGTACGCCGTGCCTCGAATCCGGCCACGGCGCCGGCGTCCGCCGTGCCGTCGACCGCGCCCGCCAGCTCCTGCGCGGCGAGGAAGGCGCTCAGCGGGACCTTGGCGTCGATGACGATCTGCTTGTCGCCCGGGAGCTGCACCACCATGTCGGGCCGCGCCGTCTCGCCGTCGCTGCCCGCGGAGACCGAGACCTGCTCCAGGAAATCGACCCGCGACAGCATGCCCGCCGCCTCGACGACGCGCCGCAGCTGGATCTCGCCCCACTGGCCGCGTGCGCTGTTGCTGCGGAGCGCCCCCGCGAGGGAATGCGTCGTCGACAGCAGCAGGGCGTCCGCTTCGCGTGACTCCTCGAGCTGCCGGGCGAGCTGCCCGTACTGCTCCACGCGGTCGCGCTCCAGCAGGCCCACCTGCCGCTGGACCTGCGTGAGCTTCTCGGCGACGGGGGCGAGGGCCCGCAGGACGTCGTTGTCCGTCGACGTCTTGCCGGTCAGCTCGCGATTGTGCTGCTGCAGGAGGTCCCGCTGCGCGGCGGCCGCCGCGAGGTCCGTCGTCGTGCGCCCGAGACGGGCGGTCGCGTCGTCGAGCTCCGCCCGGAGCTCCTCGGCGCGCGGGCGGAGGGAGCGCGCCACGAGGAAGGCGCCGACGGCGCACCCGAGGACGAAGGCGAGGATGACCAGGAGGACGGCGGTTGTGCTCATGCCCACACTGTCGCAGGAACCTACGACATTCCTCCTATTGCGCATGGGCACCACCGCCGAGGGGTTGCCCGATGCCCGGTAGACTTGTCTCCCGTGGCTCTTACTATCGGCATCGTCGGACTGCCCAACGTCGGCAAATCAACCCTCTTCAACGCGCTGACGCGCAACAACGTCCTGGCGGCGAACTATCCGTTCGCGACGATCGAGCCGAACGTCGGAGTGGTCAGCCTGCCCGACCCGCGTCTCGCGCAGCTCGCCGAGGTCTTCGGCTCCAAGCAGATCCTGCCGGCGACCGTGTCGTTCGTGGACATCGCCGGCATCGTGAAGGGCGCGTCCGAGGGCGAGGGCCTCGGCAACCAGTTCCTCGCGAACATCCGCGAGGCGGAGGCTATCGCCCAGGTCATCCGCGTGTTCGACGACCCCGACGTCATCCACGTCGACGGCAAGGTGGACCCGCGCTCCGACATGGAGACCATCAACACCGAACTCATCCTCGCCGACCTGCAGACGCTCGAGAAGGCCATCCCGCGCGTCGAGAAGGAAGTGAAGATCAAGAAGCGCGAGGCCGCGCAGCTCACCGCCATGCAGGCCGCGCAGTCCGTCCTCGAGCGCGGCGACACGATCTTCGCGTCGGTCACCAGCGACAAGCTGGAGATGGAGCACCTCCGCGAGCTCAGCCTCCTCACGGCCAAGCCCTTCATCTACGTGTTCAACGTCGACGACGCCGTGCTCGGCAGCGAGGAGCGGCAGACGGAGCTGCGGCAGCTCGTCGCACCCGCCGACGCCATCTTCCTCGACGCCAAGCTCGAGGCCGACCTCGTGGAACTCGACGAGGCCGAGGCCCGCGAGATGCTCGAGATGAACGGCCAGGACGAGTCGGGCCTCGACCAGCTGGCCCGCGTGGGCTTCCACACCCTCGGTCTGCAGACCTACCTCACCGCGGGGCCCAAGGAGAGCCGGGCCTGGACCATCAAGAAGGGCGCGACGGCCCCCGAGGCCGCCGGCGTCATCCACTCCGACTTCCAGCGGGGCTTCATCAAGGCCGAGGTGGTCCATTTCGTGGACCTCATCGACGCCGGCTCGATGAGCGAGGCCAAGTCCCGCGGCAAGGTCCGCATCGAAGGCAAGGAATACATCATGTCCGACGGTGACGTGGTCGAATTTCGATTCAATGTGTAAGTGATTTCAGGTTCAACCTCTGAAAGCAATCGCTCGCGAACGGCGTCGGTCAGGTGGGTCGCCCGCTGCGTGGGCTCCGCGCGGATCGGCTGCAGGGGCACGCGGCTGGCGTCCACTCCCGCGAACAGGCGGACGCCGGTGCCGAACACCACGGTTGAGAGCGCCACGTGGAACTCGTCGAACCCTGCGACGTAGGCAACCAGGTTGCCCAAGGTCTGCTGAATTGCGCTTCCACGTGCGACGAAATCTGCAGAATCGGCGGTGAAGTCCGTCTGCATGTCAGGTACCCTGATCGCGGTGGTACACGCCACCGACTGCGCTTCCACGTGGCGACACGTGAATCATCGAGGAGAGGCCTGAGCAGTTCAGGACATGTCCGGATGGGGTGCGGCGCACAAATGCGCCAACTTCATTCCGCCGGTGCCCGACATCGGCTGACGAAAGGACGTGACATGTCGTCGAAGGACGAGAAGAACCTGACGCAGGTGATCGACAAGATCTCGAAGATGGACGAGCCGCGGCGTTCGGTCATGCGACGCGTGCATGACATCATCGTGGCCGCGGCACCCACCCTGAAGCCGCGAATCTGGTACGGAATGCCCGCCTACGCGGAGTCGGCGAGCACGCCCGCTCTCGTTACGCTGCGCAACGACGAACGGCTTAATCTCGCGATCACCGAGAAGGCGGCTTTCCGAGCCGCAGGCGGCGGAGACGGTGAGTTGATGCCGGCCGCATGGTATTTCGAGATCGTGGACGAGGACACGGAGAAGCGTATCGCGGAGATCGTCCGTTCGGTGATCGACTGAGCATTGAGTGCCTTCTCGCAAGAGGCGCCCGAGACCGCATGGAACGAGTCCCGATCCTGGCCCAGACCGGTGACGAATGCAGCCCCGGTCACCTTGGTGGTCGGGGCTGTTTCACTGCGGATGAGCGCGCCTGGTCCTGGTGAGCCCTTAGTTGATGATCTCGGGGCGGTAGTTCGATCGGTGGCCCACTGTGAGCAGATCTCCCGCCAACAGATCAGCTATCGTGCCATGGAAAACGGGCCCTCCTCGAGCGGTCTGAACATCTGAATTCCTCCTGTCGGCATACTCGGAGCCGCGAGTATGCCACCTCAGCAAGGCCTTGCCGCAAGTCCCCCTGCCCGCCTTATCCTGAAAGTGGAGGAGACGTCTCAGCACGACCACGCTCGGCCGGCTGAGGCAGGGTGAGGATTTCTGCGCCGTCGTCGGTAATCGCGACGGTGTGCTCGCTGTGTGCTGTCCGGCTGCCTGTCGCACTGCGTAATGTCCACCCGTCAGCGTCGGTGATGAGCGTGGCGGTGTCGGCCATCACCCACGGCTCCAGTGCGAGCAGCAGCCCGGGGCGCAGCGCGTAGCCGCGGCCCGGCCGGCCGATGTTCGGAACGTGGGGGTCCTGGTGCATGGTTGATCCGACGCCGTGGCCACCGAATTCGGTGTTGATCGGGTATCCCGCCTCGCTGAGGACCGAACCGATGGCGTACGGGATATCACCGATGCGGGCCCCTGGTCCTGCTGCGGCTATTCCTGCGGTGAGTGCCCGTTCGGTCGCGCTGATCATGGCGACGCTTTCCGGGGGCTTCGTCTCACCCACGATGAAGCTGATGGCCGAGTCTGCTGCGATTCCGCCTTTGGTGATGGCAAGGTCCAGGGTCAGCAGGTCGCCGTCAGCAGCGCGTAGTTATGCGGCAGTCCATGGAGGACGGCGTCGTTGACCGACGTGCAGAGGTAATGACCGAACGGGCCTCGCCCGAACGAAGGTGCGTAGTCGACGTAGCAGGACTTCGCTCCCGCCTCGGCGATCATGGTCTTGGCCCACCGGTCAAGATCGAGGAGATTCGTGCCGACCCTGCTGCGGTTCTTCAATTCCTGCAGGACCCCGGCGAGCAGCCCACCGGTCTCCCTGGCTCGCGACAATTCGGCTGGACTCAAGATCTCGATCATGTGTGCTCCTTCCTCGTTGCGGCAAGAACCATAGTGCAGAGGTTCTCGGTCTGTCCCTCGATGCCGTGTGGGCATCGAAGGAGTGACCGTTGACACGATGGTCCTCGGAGCAAGCACCTACCGCATGTTTGCCGAGTATTGGCCAACACCGGCTTCCGAGGACGAGATCATCGCGCCATCCCTGAACTCGCTCCACCGCGTCGTGTTCTCCCGCCACCTGACAAAAGCCCCATGGGGAGACATGGCGGAGGCGGCCGTCGAATCAGGTGACCCTATCGAAGCGATCCGGCGGATCAAGGCCGAGACCGGCGGGGACATCGTTGTCTGGGGAAGCCTTACCCTGGCGGAGACGTTTCTGGCCGCGGGCGTCGTCGACTCGGTGCGGCTCGTGGTGATGCCGATCGCCATCGGCGCGGGCCGGGGTGTCTTTCCTCCGGGGCAGGACCCGAACATGCTGACCCTTCACAGCGCAACAGTGTACGACCAAGGGCTGGTCGAGCTGGTGTACGAGATCCGAGCAAGCAACGGATAACGCCCATAAGGGCCTTCCCGATCATGATCGGCGTGTCGGTGGTGGAGTGGATGTCGGCGCGAGAGGGGATCGGGAGGGGATGGCGAGCCCCTGCGCGCCGATGCCATTTCCGTCCCACCGGGGGTAGAAAGCAGGCCGAAACCGTCTGCAGCCTAGACGGCGGCGTCCATCCCGCGGGTCTTCAGCAGCTCGCGCTGGTTGGGATTCACCGATTGGCGGAACGGCATCTCGACCACCTCGGCGCTGACCGGCCTGCCCGGCTCCGACGCGTAGGACTCGGGCAGGTGTACCCACAGCTCCGTGCCGAGCGCAGCGAGACCGGTGGGAACGAATCCCATCGCAATGTTGGTGCCCAGCTCCGGCGAGTACCAGGGTGAAGTGACGTAGCCGATCGGGTCGCCGTCCTGCGCCGCGCTGATCAGCCAGAAGTCGGGCGCGTAGTCGTCGATCGGCCGGCCACCGAGCTTCATGCCCACGAGTGTGTGCGTGTACGGGGGCGACCCGGCTTCGACTGCCGCACGCGCAGCCTCCAATGCTTCTTTCCCGATGTAGTCAGCGGTCTTCTGCCTGGGAATCTGATACCCCAGATTCACCTGGAACGGCAACGTCTCGGCATCCATGTCCTGGCCCCAGGACAGGATTCCCGCTGCGATCCGCCGGTGGTGTGCGGGAGCAACCACCATGAGGCTGTGGCGCCTGCCTGCCGCCAGAACGGCGTTCCACAGTTGTTCAGCGTGCAGGCTTGCATCGCGCAGATAGATCTCGTAGCCCTTCTCGCCGGTGAAGCCGGTCTGCGAAACGATGACGTCGCAACCGCCGACCGATGAGAAGAGCAAGCCGTAGGAGGGGATCTCGGCGGCTGCCTGGCCGATCAGGTCCACCATGAGGTCGACGGATTTCGGTCCCTGGATCTGCACGGGCGACACGTCGATCTCCCTGATGCTCACATCGAAGCGCTTGCCCACGTTGACCCCCTGGAGCCATAGCCACAGGTCAGAGTCGGAAAGGCTGAACCAGAACTCGTCCTCGGCGATCCGAAGCAACACCGGGTCGTTGAGGATCCCTCCGGCTTCGTTGCACAGGATCACGTACCGCGCCCTCATCGGGGGGATCCGCGTCGCATCGCGGGTGATGACAAAGTCCACGAAGGCCTCCGCATCCGGTCCCTTGACCTGGATCTGCCGCTCCACGGCGACATTCCACAGGGTGACGTGATTGACCAGGGCCTCGTACTCGGCCATCATCCCGCCGTCTTCGGGGCGGATGTAGCCCCTCGGGTGGTACATCCGGTTGTAGACCTGCGCACGCCAGCAGCCTGCTTCGTGGGAGAGGTGCCAGTACGGTGATTTGCGGACCCGGGTGTCGATCTGCAACTCCACCGGCGTGGGGCCCGATTGGCGGAGGTTGATCGGAACTGCTCGGTCACGTTGGTCGACTGATGGGACGTTTAAGCTCACGATGACCTCCCTATCGACCGGTTCAGGGGAGGACGGCCCGAAGCAGTCGGCTTGTCTCATAAAGTGGAACTCTCGTCCCATATCCTGAGTGTAGAATCACGCGGGTGTGGCGTGCAAGGTATTCCGTGAAGCTCCCGTACCGTCGGCTGCTCGAGACCGCCCGGTATGAAGTCCTGCCCACCGCGTCCATTGCGGACGAGGTGACGGCGACCCTGCCGGTGAGCCGTCCGCTGACCGTCACGGCGTCCGCCGGGAAAGGGCTGGCGGCGACCCTGACGGTGACCGAGACTCTCAGCCGCGCCGGGTATCGGACCGTTCCGCACGTTGCCGCGCGAATGGTTCAGGGGCGGGAGCATCTGAAGGAGATCGTCGAGCAGTTGGTGGGTGCCGGCGTCGACAGCGTTTTCGTTCCCGCAGGGGACGCGCGGCCGGATCAGGACGGTTATGCCGGTTCGCTTGAATTGCTAGAGGACCTTACGGCACTCGGGCAGCCTTTCCGCGCGGTGGGAGTCGCGGGCTATCCCGAATCCCATCATTGCGGATGACGTCATCATCCAGGCGATGTGGGACAAGCGCAAACACGCCACGAATATCGTGAGCAACCTGTGCCTGGACCCTGCCGTTATCGCTGCCTGGATCGGACGCATACGGCAGCGCGGCGTCGTCATGCCGCTGTGGATCGGAATGCCGGGGCCGGTTGAGCGATCGAAACTCCTGGCCATGGCCACCAGGATCGGGGTGGGGGAGTCCACTCGGTTCCTTGCCAAGAACAGGTCACTCTTCGCGCGCATCGCGGCGCCCGGCGGCTACAGTCCGGAGCGATTCCTCGACCGCCTGGCGCCCGTAGTGGCGAAGCCGGAGTCCAGAGTCGAGGGGCTCCACATCTACACCTTCAACCAGGTGCGCCGGACCGAACAATGGCGCCGGGACACCATCGAGCGACTTGGCGGTCCCGTCAGCTGAGCGAGTCGGGGTCAGGAGCAACGGCTTCCTTCTGCGCACGCCGCGCCAGTATCCGTGACAGCAAGCCGGCTTCCGCCACCAGCAGAGCCCCGATCTCCTCGTGGGAATGCTCGAGTCTGAAGGCGGGACCCGATACCCCGATCGCCGCAAGAACCCTGCCATGGCTGTCGCTGACGGGTGCGGCAAGCGCGTCCAGCCCCTCCTCGAGCTCACTCCGGGTCAGCGAATAGCCCCGTTCCCGCACCTGGGTGAGCTCACCCTCGAGGGCCGCAACGTCCGGCACGGTGTTGGGCGTCCTCTGCTCGAGTGGGTCCGTGGGTAGGGGGAGCGCCCCGAAGGCATACAGCACCTTGCCGAGTGCCGAGCAGTGCGGTGGCAGATCCACTCCCACCCAATTGGTCGTACCGAGGATGTAACTGGAGTCGGTCTGGGCAACGTGGACCACCGCGTCGCCGCGGGGAACACCAAGGGTCACGGATTCGCCGGTCTCCTCGGCGATCCGCTCCAGCATCGGCTGCGCGGCAGTGGCAAGGGACTCCACGCGGTCGAACCGGTTGGCATAGTGGGTGAACAGCGCGCCGCCCAGGAAGTGCCCATCTTGGTTGCGTTCCAGCATTCCGTTGCGTTCAAGTGCCTGAAGCAGCCGCGAAACCGTGGACCGCGCCAGCCCGGTCCGGTCCACCAGCTCGGTGAAGGAGATCGGCCCGGCGGAGCGAACCACCAGGGAGAGCAGCAGCCCCGCGCGGTCGATGGACTGGGAACCGTTCGTCACATGCCGCCCCTTCACCTGCTTGCTGCAGTACTCCGGTCAGCCCGGGAACGGGCCCGGACGGCCGGTCCAGACTCTACCAGCGGCGAGCCCCCGGGCGGCGTGCAGCGGCCGTGCCCGCTCCCCGTTCGCCCGCAGGGCGATGCACGGTCCGCAATATCGAAGTGAGCTCTTGACACCCGGAATCCTGGCAAGGATTCTGGGAGGGCTTCGTGCGGAAGCAGGCGCGGGACGATGGCGAACCGCGGGCTGCAGGGCACGCGTACTGCCCGGCGACGGAGGAGCGGAACATGAGCACCGTGCCAACCCGGGCGCAGGCAGTGGTCATCGGCGCCGGCATCGTCGGCAACTCTCTGGTGCACCACCTTGCACGGCTGGGTTGGCGGGACATCGTCCAGCTCGACAAGGGCCCTCTCCCCAACCCCGGCGGTTCCACCGGTCATGCATCGAACTTCATCTTCCCGGTGAACCACCCCCGGGGCGTTACCGACCTCATCCTGGACAGCGTGCGCCAGTACAGGGACATGGGTGTCTTCACCGCGTCCGGCGGGTTCGAGGTGGCACGCACGCAGGAACGGATGGAGGAGTTGCGCCGGCGCATGTCCTCGGCGAAGGCCTGGGGGATCGAATCCAGCCTTGTCGCACCGGCGCAGGTTCACGAGAAGGTGCCCTTCATCGACCCGTCGGTTCTAGTCGGCGGGTTTTGGACCCCATCGGCCGGTGTTGTCGATTCCGTGCGTGCCGGCGAGATTCTGCGTGAACAGGCGCTGGAACGCGGAGCGCTGCAGGTTCTCTCCGACATGGAGGTGATCGGTCTCGACGTCGAGGGTGGCCGAATTCACCGCGTCAGGACAACCGGGGGAGATATCGAGGCCGCCGCCGTCGTCGTCGCGTGTGGGGTGTGGAGTCCGCGCATCGCAGCGATGGCGGGGGCAACCATCCCGCTGACGCCTGCCGTACACCAGCTCATCAAGGTGGGTCCGGTACCCCGGTTCGCGGACACATCAGGGGAAATCTCCTTCCCCATCATCCGGGACATGGATACGTTCTGCTACGAACGCCAGCACGGCTCCGACCTGGAGATCGGCTCCTATGCCCACCGGCCCATCCTGCTCGACCCCGACGGGATCCCGTCGATCGACCAGGCGGAGCTCTCACCCACCGAGATGCCGTTCACGGCGGATGACTTCGAGCCGCAGTTGAAGCAGGCCAGGGAGTTGATGCCCGAGGTTCTGGGCGATCCGGACGTGAAGGTCAACTATGCGATCAACGGACTGCTCTCACTCACCGCGGATGGTGGGCAGGTCCTGGGAGAGGCACCGGAGGTGGCGGGCCTCTGGTCAGCGGCCGCGGTGTGGATCAGGGAAGGTCCGGCTGTGGGGCGCCTGCTGGCCGAGTGGATGACTCACGGTAACCCCGGAATCGATCTTCACCACGCCGACGTCGCGCGGTTCTATCCACACCAACGGACCAGCGAGCACGTCAAGGCACGCGCATCGGAAGGGTTCAACAAGACCTATGGGATCGTGCATCCCGGGGAGCAGTGGAGCAGCAACCGCAACATACGCCTGGCTCCGATGTACTCCAGCCAGCGGGAACTCGGGGCGGAATTCTTCGAGGCCGCCGGCTGGGAACGGCCCATGTGGTACAACTCCAACGAGGCCCTGCTGGGTGACTACGGCGACGCCGTGATGCCGCGGGAGGTGGAGTGGGACAGCCGGTGGTGGTCGCCCATCATCAACGCCGAGCATCTCGCGATGCGCGAGCGCGCGGGCGTCGTCGACCTGTCGGCGTTCGCGATCTTCGACGTCGTCGGTCCGGGTGCGCTCGCTGCAGTGCAGCGCACGCTAGTGGCGCAGGCCGACGTCGGGATCGGCCGCGTCATCTACACGCCCGTACTGGATTCCCGCGGCGGTATCCGTGCCGACCTCACGGTGATGCGACTCGGCGATGGGCACTTCCGGGTGGTCACCGGTGGGCTGACGGGCAACATCGATCGCCGGCGGTTCCAGGATCATCTCCCTGCCGATGGCAGCGCGCAGATTGTCGACCAGACGTCCGCCTATACGACCGTAGGACTCTGGGGGCCGCGTGCACGCGACATCCTCGGGGCACTCACGGACCACGACATCAGCCACGAGGGCTTTCGGTTCAGTTCCTGCCGCGACATCCGGGTCGGCCCGCTCTCCGTGCTCGCGTCCCGGATCTCCTACGTCGGCGAGCTGGGCTGGGAACTCCATCTACCGATGGAGCAGGGCGCCCGACTGTGGGACCTGATACGCGCGGCGGGGGAACCGCACGGGCTCGTTCCTGTAGGAATCGGTGTCTATGGAGGCACCGGCCGCATCGAAAAGAGCTACCGGGCGCACGGCGCCGAACTGGACACTGAACGCACGCTGGTCGAGGCCGGACTGACGCGGCCCCGAGTCAAGGACGCCGATTTCACAGGCCGGGAGGCGTACCTTGCGCAACGCGCGGCGGATCCGGCAGCCGTGCTCTGTTCCCTGATCGTGGACGATCACGTGTCCGCGGACGGACGACGCCGGTACATGCTCGGAGGCGAACCGATCGTCGAGCGGGACGGAGCGCCGCTGATCGACGGACATGGGCGGCGCTCGTACGTCACCTCGGCGGGGTCCGCCCCGTCACTGGGGAAGCATGTGCTGATGAGCTATCTTCCTCCCGCGCTCGCAGTGGTCGGCACGGAGCTGGCCGTCGACTACATGGAGCGGCTGTATCCCGTCACGGTGGCGGCGAACGATGCCACCCCACTGTTCGATCCGGAGAACGAGCGGATCAGGGGGTAGCGGCCCTACGCGGCCTGAGCGCTGGGGGGGCACGGCCCAGGTGTCATGACCCACAACACCAGTCCGCGAGTACGTCGTCATCATCCGCCACACGCCTAAAGGACTCGCCGCCGACAACGCGGTGGCATGGGGAGAATCGCTCCGCGACTATACGCGCACCCAGGGCACCAGGCGCAGCAAACTTCCCGAAGTCCCACCTCGAATCTGGTTGGTCTTCCTTGGGATCACAGGGTTCCTCGGAAGGTTCGTTACGGCGTATGAAAACCACGGAGAGGTTCTGTCTGAGCGCACCGACGATCAGCGGTTCCTTGATTTGGAGCAATCGGAGGTTTTCTCCGCCCATAAGGATCGCCTGGTCATCAAATGGACGGCCGACCCCGTGAACTGGGCAAAAAGAGGGGAGCAAGCCGAGAACGTTCCGGTCATTGAGATCGCAGACCGAGAGCAGGTTCCGTTTCCAGGATTCGACTCCATCATCGTCGACTTCGCAACGCTTCGGGAAGTCGCGGCGGACCCCCGCTACAGCGAGTGGCGCGCTGCGCTCAGCTCGGTCAAGGGCATCTATCTCATCTCGGACACTCGGACCGGTCAACTGTATGTCGGCAAGGCAGATCGGGCCGCTGGTTTCTTTGGGTGTTGGGGTGAATACGCCACGACGGGCCACGGCGGCAACCTCGCCCTCCGTGATCTGGACGACGTCGACCTCACGCATAGGAACGATTTTCAATTCAGCATCCTGCAGGTTTCTCGCCGAACGCGCCGGTGGCACAGGTTGACGCGGCGGGGCCCACCACAAGAAGGCACTACTGACACGTCGGGGCCTGAACCGAAACTAGGAGTATCTGGGCGCCGCTATATCGAAAGGTGCCCCGTGCACTGAGGCGCCCACATTGTGACTTGCTCTGCTGTCCTACCTCACCCGGGCGTGGAGCAATTTCAGGAGACGACCGCGGAGCGCCTGAGCGCCATTCAGGCCGGTGCTGGTGCGGGTCTTCCGATGACCGTCTCGATGGGCGGGGCTGTGTTGCCTGCGTGGGCTGGGCTGGGCTGCGCTGACGAGCGGGCAAAGGGGAAGTCGCAACCTAAGGTTGTTTGGCTACGGAACGTGGTGGAGTTCAGGTTCAACGTCTAGGTTTCGACCCATAGCTTGAGGAAGGCCCGGGGTGCTGATTGCATCCCGGGCCTTCCTGTCTTCGCTGCATCGGCGGATGGGAACGTAACGCACTTCCGTGACGGCGAATGCTCCCGAATCGGTGCGGGCTCGAAGCGCGTTAGCCTGAACGTCATGCACCGTAGAGACATGGATGACGCCGCGACGCTCATGACCCTGCTGCGTCGTGGAAAGCACCCCTCGTCGATACGTGGGTTGCTGTCGGGATGGGACATGCTGCAGGCCGACGTCCCTTCACGGGAACAGATGGAGACGGCACTCTCGATCCTGGTCGGATCCGGCCTTGCTGAGGTGGACTCATCCTGGGGGATGCGGCTCACGGAGGAGGGCAGACGGCTCAAGCGGTCGGTCAAAGGTGGTCAGGGGATGCGGTTGATCCCGGGCGCGATCAGCGAATCGCTGGCAGGATGCCAGGTGAGCCGTGCACCGCTGACTCTGCCTCAGTCGGTCTTTGCCCCGGCGCGCGAGGACTACTACGACGCGGCCCGACGCCGGGCTGAGCGTGAGCGCCGATCGCGGCATCGTTGGTGGTGGCCCGACCCATTCAGGCGCCCCGGCCAGTGACGCCGCCGGGCGAGGGTCGCCGGGCCTGAGGTCGTTGTCGCGGATGCGGCCAGTCCGTGACGTTTCTCGGCTACGGAACGTGGTGGTGGAGTTCAGGTTCAATGTCTGGTGTTCTGATTCCGGTGAGGTTGGTCAGCGATGAGGCGCATGACCGCTCACCACGCTCTTCCTTGAGCGCTGGTTCGGGGTTCACCGCCGGTTTGGTCGAATCTGCAGAACAGCTACTTCTCGGCCGAGAAGTCACCCATCCGGGACCGTGCCCACCTGCTTCGCCGGCACACCAACGACCACTGCCCCCGCGGGAACATCCTTTGTGACGACTGCGCCGGCGCCCACCACGGCCCCATCGCCGATCGTCACGCCCGGCAACACCGTCACGTTGGCCCCGAACCACACGCCCGCGCCGATCACCACGCGGGCCGGGTGCATATCTGCTCGTCGGCTTGGCACCATGTCGTGGTTCAAGGTCGTGATGACGGCGTTGTGGCCGATGAGCGACCCATCGCCGATGTCGATACCGCCCTGGTCCTGAAACCGGCAGCCGCTGTTGACGAACACATCCGCGCCGAAGCGGATGTTCTTGCCGAAGTCGGCGCTGAACGGCGGGAAGAGTTGGAAGGATCCGGGGACCTCGCGCCCGGTCAGCTCGCTCATCAGGGCCCGCACCTTCCCCGGGGAGTGGTACCGCCCGTTGAGCTCGGCGGTGATGCGCAGCGACTCCTGGCTGGCGGCGTGCATCGCCTCGTGGTGCGGTGAACCTCCGGGAATCGTCTCCCCGGCGTTCAGTGCGGTCAGGAGCTTGTCGAGACCTGGAATGTCGGCCATGTACCCAACGGTATCGTGCCCTTGCAGCATCCTCGGGGCGCAACCAGGGGAACACAACGGACGCTCGTTGATTGCCGGATCGCTGAAGCCTTATGCCATCGGGATGTCGCGAGTCGTCGTGCCGGTACGGCCCGACCGCCAGACCGTACCGCAGGGCCTGTGCCCCGGTGCCCCCGGCGCTCATCGGTATGTGAGATTCTTCGGCAGCGGAACCAGGAAAGGGTACGAAGGCATGCGCACACGCGGTCAGATTGTGATGGCGACCTTGCCGCGTACCTTCCCGGCGTGCAGGTAGCGGATGGCGTCCGGGGCCTCCTCGAGTGGGAAGGTGCGATCGAGCGGCGCACGCAGCTGGCCCGCCTCGATCAACCCGGTGAGTGCGACGAGATCGTCGCGGCTTGTGACGGCCGTGAGGCCTCGGAGTTTCTGACGGGTGACGAGTGACAGGGCCGGTGCGCCGAGCATCGCCCGCTCGAAGCCGCCAAGCGGTCCACGGCCGCCCTCGCCGCCGACGATGACGAGCGTCCCTTTCGGGGCGAGGGCGCGCCGCAGGTTCCGCAGCGGACGGTTGCCGCCGGTGTCAAGGATGAGGTCGAAGCGGCGTGTGCCGATTACCGGGTCCTGTTGGGTGTAATCCAGTACCTCGTCGGCACCGAGGTCGCGGACGAGGTCGAGCTTGCCTGTGCTTGCAACTCCGGTGACGTGGGCGCCGAAGGCCTTCGCCAACTGTGCCGCGAACGATCCGACGCCGCCCGAAGCGCCGAGCACGAGCACGCGCGTGCCTGCGGTCACGCCACCCTTGCGCAGACCCTGGAGTGCGGTACAGCCGGAGATCGGGACGACTGCCGCCTCGGCGAAGCTCAGTCCTGCAGGCTTGTGCGCCAGCCCCTTCTCCGACGAGGCAAGCGCGAAGTCGGCGAAGCTGCCGGACGCGACGCCGAAGACCTCGTCGCCCGGGGCGAACCGAGTGACCTCGGGGCCGACCGCTTCGACGATGCCCGCGACATCCGCCCCGCGGGTGCGCTGCCGCGGTCTGCGGACGCCGAAAGCCGCCCGCAGACCGATGGGCTGGCCCGCCATGATGTGCCACACGCTGGGGTCGACGCCCGCCGCCCGGACGCGGATGAGGACCTGATTGCGTCCGGGCTCCGGCCGCTCGACCTCCTCGAGGCGCAGCACATCCGCGTCTCCGTATGTGTCCTGCACGATCGCCCTCATCTGGATGCTCCTTCGTCGGTGTCCGGATATTGGAAGACGGCGTCGAGTCCGACGCCGAAGACTCGCGCGATCTGGAACGCGAGCTCGAGTGTGGGGGAGTAGCGGCCCTGCTCGATGGCGATCACGGTCTGGCGGGTGACGCCGATCCGGTCTGCGAGCTCGGCCTGGGTCATCTCACCGTGCGTGGCGCGCAGGGCGCGGATCTTGTTGCGTACGCGGGTGGGCTTCACCATTCCGGCAGCCCCCGTCGGTAGCCTATGACCTTGGTAATCGATGCGAGGACCGCGGACAGCACGAACCCCAGGTAGATGACGTTCGCGATCCAGAAGGAGTCCGCCTCGAGCATCGCGAGCAACAGCGCCGAGACAGCGCCGAGGATGACGAACGACTGGCCGACCTGGTCGCCGAATCGCGCGATCTGCCGGTCCCGCTGGTCGACGCGCCCGGCATCCCGCCGGAACATGCCGGAGACGATGCCGACGAGGATGTTGATCACGATGCCGGCAATGATCCCGCCACCGATGGTCCAGAGCATGATCTGCGCGTAGGGGCGCTCCGTCAGTGCGCCGACGCCGCTGCCGAGCAGCAGGACGAGGTAGACCGCGTAGCCGAGCACCGCAACCACTCCGAGAATCCACGCGTTCTTCTCCTGCGCTGACACGGCCGCTCCCCTGTAAAAGATTATTGACATGCACAAGCTATGCCTGCCGCGGGAACGTGTCAATAATTTTTTACATCGTCGGGTGTACCTGTCTGAGTTCAGTCGGCCTCCAGGGGTGGTCGACTGCGCGGGTGCCAATCGATGGAAAATAACGGATATTTCCTCTATCGGATAGCGTCGATATCTGTATTCTTGAGGTATGACAACTCTCTACTCGTGGGCGCCGAGCGCAGGATGAAGATCTCCCGACTCAGCGAGGTGACCGGCATCGCCGCGCCGACCATCAAGATGTATCTGCGTGAGGGATTGCTCGCGCCGGGAGAGAAGTCGCGTCCGAATCAGGCCGACTACGGCGATGCCCATGTGCGTCGGCTCAAGCTCGTGCACGGGCTCCTGCGCGTCGGGGGCCTCAGCATCGCATCGACTCGGGAGGTGGTCGCGGCGATCGAATCCGACGTCGCTCTCGTAGAGACCTTTGGTGTCGCCCAACGGGCAGCCACCGCGGTTGTCGACCCCGCTTCCGCTTCCGAACACGCCTATGAGGTCGTCGACGACCTCACCGCTGACTGGGCCAATGACCCGTGTGGTCCTGGACGGGCCCTTGCCGCTACCTCGATTACTGCCTTCGAGGCTGCCGGTCAACGCAACTCGGCGCAGTGGTACGAGCGTTACGCCGCGGCGGCGCTTCTTCTCGCCGAGGCCGACCTCGATCTGATCGAAGCCCGGGAGGGTCGGGCCGAGAAAGCCGAAGCCGTTGTACTCGGAACGCTTCTCGGCGACACCCTGCTTGCAGGGCTCCGCCGTGCGGCTCAAGAGCACGTCTCAAACGTGCGTTATCCGTTGCCGGATGCAACGGGACATCGCCATCAGGTTCCACTGTAGAAAGGTATCGGCTCATGACCGCGACGCTCGATCCACTACCTCGTACACTCCTCTCCCCACCTCGACCCGTTCGTTGGCACCGCCCGCTCCTCGGTTTTGCTGCTCTCATGCTGCTGTTCTCAGTCTTTGCCCTGGTCGTTCGTTTCATCGATCCGGTCGAGGTCACTGGGCTCAACCAATGGGACAAGCCGCTGAAGTTTTCACTCTCGATGGCGATCTACGCTGTGACGTGGTCGTGGCTCATCGGTCAACTGGAGCGCTTCCGCCGCGTGGCCTGGGTTGCCGGCACAGTCATTGTGGTCACCCTGATCGCTGAAATGGTCGTCCTCATCGGTGCCGCGGCCCTCGGCACCACCAGTCATTTCAACGTCTCGACACCAGCCCACGCTGCCGCGTGGGGGGTCATGGGCGCGGCGATCAGCGTGCTGTGGATTGCGACCTTCGTCGCCGCTCTGCTGCTGTTCTTCAACCACCTGGGCGACCCTGCCCGCGCGGTGGCGATCCGATCGGGCGCGGTGCTCTCGCTCGTCGGCTTGGGCCTCGGCTACCTCATGACGGGTCCGACCTCGGCGCAGTTGGCCGATCCGCAAGGAATTGTCGGCGCCCACACAGTGGGCCTCGCCGACGGCGGGCCGGGGCTGCCCATCCTGGGCTGGAGCACAAGCGGGGGGGACCTGCGCATTCCGCACTTCGTCGGTATGCACGCCTTGCAGGCGATTCCACTCGCGCTCATCGCGATGGAGCTCCTATCGCGCCGAGTGTTGGTGCTGCGCGATGTCACGGTGCGTACGGGCCTGGTGTGGGTCGCTGCCGCGTCGTACGCGGGCTTCATGGCTTTGGTTACGTGGCAGGCGCTGCGCGGCGAATCAATCGTCTCGCCGGGCGTGGAGACCCTCACCGCGAGTATCGCGCTGACGATCGCTGCGCTCCTCGCGGGCGTTGCTGTCGTAGTCGTCGGGCGCGCCCGTATCGTCGCACAGGTACGCCGATGAGCGTCGAGCGGACGGCCGCCTCAAGCTCATCGGCAGCGCAGCGACCGGCCCGCCGTCTCCTCGTCGTGCTCTACTGCACTGCCGCGATCGTCGGTCTGATCGGAACCTGGTCGTTCAACCTCGCCTTCGTCCCAACGCCCGAAGCGCCGTCCTACTTCGAAGGCTGGTGGGTCAACGCCGCCTCCTCTTCGATCGCCGTCGATGTCATCGTTGTGGCGGTCGTGGCCTGCATCTTCTTCGTTGTCGAGGCCCTGCGGCTGGGAAGGACCTGGCTGGTCGTGACTGCCGTCATTTTGATACCGCTCTCGTTCGCCGTAGCAATCGCTTTCACCTTCCCCCTCTTCCTGGGGCTTCGCGAGGTCGTTCTTCTTGACCGTCGGTCTCGAAAGGGACGACCATGACGGACACTTCCGGAAGCTGTCGCCCGCGTATCCCTCAGGGATGAATCGCAGCGGTACCTGGCGTTGTTCACGCAGGAATACATGGTCCGCGAAAGTCTGATCCAGTGTGCTCGGCTCAGCGCACCGGCGCCCTGATCATCCTGCCCAGCGGCGGTCATGCCCGGCTGTTGCTGCACGCCGCTCCTCCGGCCGGGAGAGTCGTCACCGAGATCGGCGCGAGCTGGACATGATGATCGTTCTCCACAAGGCGCAGCAGGTGATCCTCGATCGCGCGACGTAGGAGAGCCCACCAGTGACCATCAGCCGGTGAGAGCGCGCCGCATGGCTGTTCGCGGCCACTCATCCAGCCCTATGGCGGCTTCATGCTCCCGGACCTGCTTCAGCCCCGGCGACAGTTGGCTCACCGGAACGGCTTCGAAGCCGAGGCGTGCATAGTAGGGAGCATTCCATGGCACCTCGGTGAAGGTCGTCAGGGTCAGTGAGGAGAATCCTTCCAGCCTTGCCCACTCGGCCACGGCTTCCATGAGCTGACGCCCTCTACCCTGGCCCGCATGGCCCGGGTGTACCGAGACCTGTTCGATGTGTGGAACCCCGTCCAGGACATCGAGGAGGAGATATGCCACGACATGGCCGAGATCATTCGTGTCGACCCATGCCCTGCTACTGCGCAGATAGCTACGAAGATCGTCAGCCGGCATCGGCTCATCGTCCGCGACGGCTGCCATGTCCATGTCACGGAAGGCTGCCCCTGCGGCACGCTCGATGATGATCATCGACTCGATGTCGTCGTCCTGCGCCAAACGAACCATGCCCCCATTAGAGCAACCCCACCGTAGTGGACCCTTCGTCTTCCCACTCAGGGATTACTTCCGACACTTCTCGGCTCGCGGCCGGAGGTACCGGTCTCCCGTCCGGTTGTCGTTGCTGGCATGAGCGATGACGCACTGACGGTAGGGAAGCTGCATCCGGAACTCGAGCGGATCCGCGCACAAGCGGTCGCACGACGCGTACCTTTCGAGGAAGTCACTGCCACCGAGCTGGTAGTCCACGGCGCGGTAGGCCCAGGCATCCTGTCGCAAGCGGTCACTCTCGTAGGGGGCGTCCTGGGTCTACGCGGGGCGCTGGAGGCTCCTGAGGCGCAGAAACCCTACGCGTCTGTGTACTCGGTGAAACCCGACGGGCGTGTGCGGAAAGAGCGACTCTGGGCTCCGTACCGCCCTCCGTCCGCGTGAGCCTTCACCCGGAGGCAGGGGCTGTGGCAGGACGACAGTGCTCCGATACTCGCTGTCGTGGCCGTGGTTGGATGAATCATGGGGAACAGAGGAAAAGCGCTCATACGCACGAGCGTCACCGTGTCCGCAGTCCTGTTGCTGGCAGCGTGTACCGGTGACACCGGAGAGGCGGAACGCGACAAGCCGTCGGCTGTCGTCAGCGAATCGACACCCGCAGCCGCGGAGCCTCTGGACCGCTTGACCAACCGTCTGGTCGGCCTCACGGACCTGCAAGGACGACCGCTGTACATCGTGCCGGAGGCTCCGACGCGCAGCCATCTGGAGGCGCTGACGAAGCAGCCACTCTTCGAGCGGGTGTACACGCCCGCAGACTGCGCACCGGACGAGGCATTCACTCCGCCACCCGCTGGGCTCGAGGGTGTGCTGGGGCGCAGCAACCTCAGCGACGACCACTCCAGACTGGGGGTGGAGATCTACACCGCGCCGGATGAAGCAGAACTGGTCGACTACTTCATCGGCGCCGACCCGAAGCCTTTGGTGAGGTGCACGGATTTCGATGTGACGGTCGGCGACGTCAGGCAGGGATTTTCCTACACCCGCGTCGATGCACCGCCTATCGCCCCGCATTCCCAGGTGACCCAGTACAGCGTCGCGCAGGACGGCTCGACCACCCACCACCTGAGGGTGACGGCAGTCGACGGCCTCCTCGCGGCATCGGTCATTCTCTCCACCGTTGAGCCTGCAGGCGAGGGGACGACCGACAGAATTATGCGTCTCACCCAACAAGCTGTCAGTTGATCTGAATCGACCCCCGTCAGCGAATTCTCCGCCGGGCCGTCCGGGCCGAGAACCGAATGCTGAATCGTTCGGTTCGGTTCAGCATCACGGTATCTTCGCTTCGCAGTAATTCAGCCGATCGGTTACCTGGAGGAGGTGATGGTGGGTCGGGCGACAAGCAGGCCGATGATGCAGGCCACCGACGTCACCAGTAACGCAGCGAAGCCGAGCATCATCAATCCGAAGGCGCCGATGTCGCCATACGAGGCTTCCACGGAGCCGAAGTAGATCAGGTATATCCCGTTGGCGACGAGCAGGGGTAGTGCCGCGATAGCGAGAAGGACGGCGCCGAGCGTCCGGAGGTCCGGGCGGCAGCGCGTCAGCCGTCCGACCAGCACGAACGCACCGGGGATCGTGATGCACAGGACCGCGGAAGCGGTATGAGCAGCGGCGAACAGTGACGGGTAGCCGGGTCCCGAGTAGTGCCAGAGGTGCGCCGCGAGGAACGACAGCATCAGTGCTGCCAGGCCGGGGGCGAGGCGGTGGTAAGCGGTCACGATACCGGTGACTTACGAGGTCGGGGCGCGTACTCGTTCCTGCGCAGCGACATGATCGCCTGCGCACCGAGGACGACTGCCGCGATGGCCGAGATGCACGAACCCAGGATCAGATACCGGATGTCAGCGGTAGGGAATGAGATCACCGTGACCAGGGCGAGAACGATACTGCCGATGCCCTGAGTCACTGCGTCGCGTTCCGAGGCGCGCGTTCGTGGTCGTGCCTGTCCGTTCGTCCCCGGTGTCATGCCCGTGAGCCCAGAGCGAGATGCCAATCCGTATGCACTGTCCGGCTTTCGTGGGCGACGAATGCCCCGCATCTGGTGCAGGTCAGCTGGGCGCCACGCTCGGCCTTCCGGTACTGATCGAACACCGGCGCCGGCTCAAGTCCCAGGTACTGCTGAATCTTCGTGAAGAACCCCATGGATCGATTCTGCCAGCGGATCACGATCTGCCCGGCCCCATCAGGTCTGTGCACCCTACGGAGTCGGAGCGGCTGTCGGACTCCTCGCATTACAGTCAGGATCGGCAAACTTCTCGAGACGTGGGTGAGTACTCGATGCTCTCGGCTCGAGGCACGGTCGTCAGGACGCCTATCTCTGCATGAGTAGAGCCATGCATTGCGTGAAAGAGTGGCGCCGGACCGGTACCACCGGGCATCCAGTGGAATCCCGGGCGTCATGGCGTTCGTGACCTGTATCAGAAAGGTAGATGGGGTGGGTTCATCGGTGATCGTGGTGGGCTCACTCACCGGCACAATCGGCCGGGCTCACCTTTCACCGTGATGCTGGAAACAGGCAGGTTGTATGCGCGCCATTTCGGGGACGACGACCTCGAAGAGTTTGCAGCACTCTGCGCGGATCCTGATGTCATGCGGTATGTCGGCGACGGCTCGACGCTGACACGGGCAGAAGTTGCCCAGTGGATCGATGTGTGCCAGGAGAAGTACGCGAGCCGTGGTTATGGCACGTCGGCGATCTTCGAGAAAGTGAGTGGCAACTTCATCGGTTACTGCGGGGTCGTGAGGGCTCCCGGGCGATCCTTCGATGAACTGGTGTATGTACTCCGACGAGAATCATGGGGAGTCGGGTACGCCACCGAGATCGGCCGAGCGATGCTCGCCTATGTCTTCAGCATCTCCGACCTCGACTCCATCTCGGCAACCATCGACGCCGATAACGAGCCGTCCAGACACGTGGCAACCAAACTCGGAATGACTGAAGAATCCACGTCCGATGCCGCAGTGAGCTACTGGTCCATCCGAGCCCCGAGAGATGAGGAACCGGCGACGCTGCGCACTCGCAAAGGGCGACCCACGTAAGTCGATAGGGCCCGCGATCGGCATACATTGCATGCATGCCCCTTCCGCAGGCGACGGACCACCTACGATTCCGTGAAATGACGGGGTCCGACCTCGACGACATGGCCGCGCTTCTCGGTGACCCTGATGTGATGCGTTTCTATGCCGCCCCCAAATCGCGAGAAGAAGCCCTGCGGTGGATCGAGTGGAACCAGCGGAACTACGCCGTGCACGGGTTCGGGTTATGGGTCATGGAGACTCACGACAACGAATTCGTGGGAGATTGCGGTCTGACCTTCCAGGAGGTCGACGGGTCTCAGAAGCTCGAGATCGGGTACCACGTGCGTTCCACGATGCAGGGCAACGGATGGGCGACCGAAGCAGCCGCGGCATGCCGCGATTTCGCACGAGAATACGTACGAAGTGCCGAACTCATTGCCATCACTCATCCTGACAACAAGGCTTCTCAGCGGGTGGCGGAGAAGATCGGGATGCATCGTAGCGACGAAGATCGTGGCGGAAGCAATGCCATCCGAACAATTTTCACCATGGCTCTGTGAATTCTCCGCTTCATCTTCCCGGAGAATCTCCTGGCCGCACCTGGCGTGGCGGATGCGCAGGCCCCGCGGCATGCCGCGGGGAGGGCGAGCCTGCTGCACGAGCTGTCCCGGCGGGCGACCAAGCAATCGACACCGACCATGACGAGTGGGTCATGCCCGACCGGACGTAGGGCCCCTGACGCATTACTCACCGGGCACCGGTGGCGGGTGAGTCCTCTGCCCAACCGGTGAGGGCGAACAACGTCGCGGCGACCCCTGCGGGCGTGAGTCCGTCCGTATCGATCCTTCGGACGCAGGTCGGGGCTTCCCCATCGAGCCGATCGGCCATGGCTCCACTGCGCGCGAGAGTGGCGGGGTCGACTGCGCCGTGATTCCGCCGCGCCAATCGCGAGCCGGTGTGACTGTCACTGCTACGCAGCAGGACAGCCGTCACGAGCGGGCTGTCTCCCATCGCGGTGACCAGGCCGGGCAGGGAGAGGACAGCCGCCGTGTTCGTGTAGATCAGCCGACGGTAGCCGAGCGACCGATAGGCGGACCACATGGCGGCCAGGTTCCGCTCGGCGAGCTCGGCTTCGGGGAAGGCCAGATGCGGTGCCGGATGAGCGAGGTCGAGGTAATCACCCTCGATGACCGCGTGATGGAGCTCCTCACCGATGAGTCGTTCGTGGAGGGCCAGCGCGGCGGTGGACTTGCCGACACCTGAGCGGCCGCTGATGAAGAGGACGTGGGAGCGCATCTGCTCCACTCTTCTGGCTGGAACCAGGGACGCGCAAGAGGTATTTGGCGGAGGGTCCTCCACAGGGCGCTGTCCTCCACGCCCAGCTGACTCGGGAGCCCCGAGGTCCGCGGCTTCCCCGGGCGGAATGGGAACGCCGTCACCACATCCGGCTGGTGGTCTCCGCTACGAAGCCACGCCCGTCCGAAAACCAGTGGATCGTGGGGCTGTTGCGCGCCGTCGGCGTCGTGAGCTCGGCGAACAGGTCGGCGTTGAAACGGTTGTTGAGCTCGGGGGAGCTGAGCACGGTGTCGCGCGTGATGACGAACACCGGCCCCTTCAGGCCCTTGCTCTGGATGGACAGGTGTACCTCGACGTGCTCGTCGAGGCGCGCCTTGAGGGCTCCGATCGCCGCCTGGACATTCGCGTCGTCGTCCCAGACCGCCGCGTGCTTGTCCACGAACAGCCAAGCCATGGTGCTCCTCGTCCGTACCGCGTGCCAGATCCCGGGTACCGTCCGGTCCGCGCCCGCCGGGCGTCGGTCCTGCGGTCCTCGTCCAAGCAAAGCACCGGGTCCGACGCGTTATCAAGCACCGACCGGTGGGCGCCCTGCGGGTCGACGGCGCCACCGGGCCGGGGACGCCCGGATCCACAGGTCGCTGGGGAACCGCTGGGGACTACCTGTGAACCTTTGGTTGCAGCTCGGTAACAACACCTAACTGGCCCCTCGACGGGATACCTGTTAGTAACAATGTCCACTTAGGCTTTTGCTCACGTGAGAAGCGTCACCCCCTGGGGGTGACGTGCCGGCTGTCATGCAACACCGCCTGAAGCCGCAACCACACTACGAAAGAGGAGGCGGAATGCGTTTCGGACGTACTTCCAAAGCTGTGGGAGTGGCTGCAGTCGCAGCGCTCGCATTGAGCGCCTGCGCTGCCAACACGGGAACTGAAACCACCGAAGAGGGCACCGAGGGCGAAGCAACCGGCGGGAATATCCGCGTCGTCGAAGTCAATGCCTTCAGCTCGTTCAACTCGAGCACCTCCGAAGGCAATGTGGACATCAACGGAAAGATCGCCTACGCGACCCACTCCGGTTTCGTCTACATCAACAACGACCTCGAGGTTGTGATGAACGAGGACTTCGGCACCATGGAGGTCCTCTCCGAGGATCCCCTGAGCGTCAAGTACACCGTCAACGAAGGCGTCAACTGGTCCGATGGCGAACCGGTCGACGGCGGAGACCTCCTGGCAGCGTGGGCGATCGAGTCCGGCTACTTCAACGACGCCAAGACCGACGACGCCGGTGAGGTCGTCTCCGGCACCACGTACTTCGACTACGCGGGCGACACCGGCGGCCTCGGGCTCACCGAGCTCCCGGAGATCGGCGAGGACGGCCGGTCCATCACCCTCAACTACTCCGAGCCCTTCGCCGACTACGAGGTGGCCTTCGGCCTGATGAGCGAGGGCGGCATCGACACACCCGCCCACGTCCTCGCCGAGAAGGCCGGCCTGGCCGACGAGGATGCGCTGATCGAGCTCATCAACACGACGCCCGCCGGCGATCCGGAGTCTCCCGTGGAGCGTCCCGAGATCCAGGCGGTGGCGGACTTCTGGAACACGGGCTTCGACACCAAGTCGCTGCCCACCGACCCCTCGCTCTTCCTCTCCAACGGCCCGTTCATCGCCTCGGCCATCACACCGGACCAGTCGATGACGCTGACCCGCAACGAGGACTACGACTGGGGTCCCATCCCGAAGGTCGACGAGATCACCGTCCGCTACATCGGTGAACCCCCCGCCCAGGTGCAGGCACTGCAGAACGGCGAGGTGGACATCATCGCCCCGCAGGCGTCGGCCGACACGGTCGAGCAGCTCGAGGGCCTCGAGGGTGTCACGGTGGAGCAGGGCAACCAGCTCTCCTACGACCACCTGGACCTCAACTTCAGTGGCGTGTTCGAGGACGAGAACGTCCGCGAGGCGTTCATGAAGACCGTCCCGCGCCAGCAGCTCGTGGACACGATCGTCAAGAAGATCAACCCCGACGCCGAGCCGCTCGATTCGCAGCTGTTCCTCACGGACCAGGAGCCCTACGAGGAGACCGCCGCGAACAACGGGTCGGAAGCCTACGCGGAGGTCGACATCGAGGGCGCGAAGGAACTCCTTGCCGGAGCGACGCCCGAGGTCCGCATCATGTACAACCGCGACAACCCGAACCGCCTCAACTCGTACACGCTGATCGCCGAGTCCGCCGCCCAGGCCGGCTTCAAGATCGTCGACGGCGGCCTCGGATCCTCGGACTGGGGAGCCGCGCTCGGCAACGGGACCTATGACGCCACCATCTTCGGCTGGATCAACTCGGGCGTCGGCGTCTCCGGCGTTCCGCAGATCTTCAAGACCGCCAACGGCTCCAACTTCAACGGGTTCTCGAGCCCCGAGGCCGACGCGCTGATGGACGAGCTCATCGTGACCACGGATCCGGACGAGCAGGACAGGATCCAGATCGAGATCGACAAGCTGATCTGGGACTCGAAGTACGGACTGCCGCTCTTCCAGGTGCCCGGCGTCGACGCCTACAGCGACAACGTCACCGGCATCGAGTACATGCCCAACCAGACCGGTGTCTGGTGGAACTTCTGGGACTGGCAGGTCGTCCAGTAGTTCCGGTGACGGAACACGCTCGATCGTAGAAGGCGCCGGGACGGGGGACCCACCCGCCCCGGCGCCTTCTTCCGTGTCGCTGAACTACACTCTGCGTTAACCCGGGAACCCCCTACCCGATCCAATCTTGAGGCCTGAAACCCATGGTGACCTACATCGTTCGGCGTCTGGTGACTGCCGTCCTCATCCTGTTCGGTGCATCGTTCGTCGTGTATCAGCTCACCGCCCTGTCCGGCGATCCGCTCGAGGATCTGCGGGCGAGCAACGCCCCGAACAGGGATCAGCTCATCCAGGCGCGCACCGAGCTCCTCGACCTGAATACCCCGGCACCTCTGCGCTATTTCGGGTGGCTCGCCGGGGCCGCGAAGTGCATCATCCCCTTCGCCGCCACCTGCGACCTCGGGACCAGCATCCAGGGTGAGGCCGTCACCACCTCGCTCAGCCGAGCGATGGGCAACACCATCACGCTCGTCACGACCGCCACGATCCTCGCGATCATCATCGGGATTTCCCTCGGGATCATTACGGCGCTGCGCCAGTACAGCGGCCTCGACTACGGCGTGACCTTCATGTCCTTCCTGTTCTTCTCCCTCCCGATCTTCTGGCTCGCCGTCCTGCTCAAGGAATTCGGTGCCATCGGCTTCAACAACTTCCTCGCCGATCCCGACATACCGCCCACCACCGTCGCCGTCGTCGCCATCGCGAGCGGGTTGATCTGGGCGCTGTTCGCCAGCACGTCGTGGAAGCGGAAGGCGATCGCCTTCGTCCTCGGCGCCGTTGTTGCCGCGGCCCTGCTCTTCCTCCTCGACCTCGTGGGCTGGTTCGCCGAGCCCGGGCTCGGACCGATCATCATCCTCCTCACCGGTGTCGGCATCGCCTTCGGGATCGTCGTGCTCACCGCGGGCCTCCGGAACCGCAAGGCCCTGTACTCCTCGCTGATCATGGTGGTCCTGGGCCTCGTCGCCTACTACGCCGTCAACCCGGTCCTCAACGCCGCGACCGTCTGGATGATCATCATCCTCGCGATCATCACCGTCCTCGTCGGTTTGGGCGTCGGCTATGCCATGGGCGGGTACGACCGCAGCCAGAGCATGCGTGCGGCAGCGCTCACCGGCCTGCTCATGGGCTTCCTCATCGTGGTGGACCGCTTCATGGTCACCTGGCCGTCCTACGTGAGCAATCCGCGGGTCCGCGGCAGGCCGATCGCCACGGTCGGCGCGGAGACGCCCGGGCTGGACGGGACGTTCTGGGTCAACGGCCTGGACACCTTCACGCACCTCCTGCTGCCCACCCTCGCACTTCTGCTCGCATCCCTCGCCAGCTACAGCCGCTACTCTCGCGCGTCGATGCTGGAGATCATGAACATGGACTACATCCGCACGGCCCGGGCCAAGGGCCTCAGCGAGCGGACCGTCGTCATGCGGCACGCGTTCCGCAACGCGCTGATCCCGCTCGCGACCCTCGTTGCCTTCGACATCGGCGCACTGATCGGCGGCGCCATCATCACCGAACAGGTGTTCGCCTTCTCCGGCATGGGCCAGCTCTTCGTGCAGGCGCTCGACCGCACGGACCCCGATCCCATCATGGGCTTCTTCCTGGTGGCCGGCATCCTGGCGCTGGTCTTCAACCTCGTCGCCGACATCGCGTACTCGGTCCTCGATCCTCGCGTAAGGGTAAAAGCATGAGCATCCAGACTCCCTCCGACCTCCCCAGCGCCGAGGCGGCCACCGTCACCGGGCCGGAGCGCCCGGCGGTCGACCCCGAGGCGAAGGGCCTGTCGCAGGGCCAGATCGTCCGGAAGAAGTTCTTCGACAACACCGCGGCGATCATCAGCCTCGTCGTGTTCGCCGCCGTCTTCCTCCTCGCGTTCACGTCCGTCGGGTTCGCGGGCATCCCCGGGTGGTGGAAGTACAACCACACCGAGTTCCTCCCCCTGCTCAACGGAGGCGCCCCGACCGTCACGGGCCCCTTCAGCTGGGGGGATCACCCGTTCGGCCAGGACTCGATCGGCCGCGACTACTTCGCCATGACGATGCGCGGCACCCAGAACTCGATCATCATCATGATTATCATCGGCACCCTGGCCAGCCTCGTCGGAGTCATCATCGGCGCCTGCTCCGGGTACTTCCGAGGCTGGCCCGAAGCCGTGCTGATGCGCTTCACGGATGTCATCATCATCATCCCCGTAGTCCTCGCCGCCGCGACCCTCGGCGAGGGGGTCACCCGACTTGTCGGACCTGGCGCACAGATCTGGCTCCTGGGGCTGTTCCTCGGACTGGTGCTCTGGACCGGCCTGGCACGGCTGGTCCGCGGTGAGTTCCTGACCCTGCGCGAGCGCGAGTTCGTCGACGCCGCGAAGATCGCCGGCGCCTCGAACACCCGGATCATCTTCAAGCACATCCTGCCGAACGCCGTGGGCGTCATCATCGTGAACACCACCCTGCTGATGTCCTCGGCCATCCTGCTCGAGACCGCGCTCAGCTACATCGGCTTCGGCGTGAAGGCGCCGGACGTCTCCCTGGGCCTCATCATCAGCCAGAACCAGGAGGCGTTCCAGACGCGGCCGTGGCTGTTCTGGTTCCCCGGCCTGTTCATCGTGCTGATCTGCCTGTGCATCAACTTCATCGGCGACGGCCTCCGCGACGCCTTCGATCCGCGGCAGAAGAAGTTCAGCGCGAGCCGGGCCAAGGAATCAAAGAAGCCCGCAGCCGCGTGAACAGGAGCCTAGGAGCCCAGGGCCGGCGCAACCGCGCCGGCCGCCACCAGCAGGAGCGCGCCGGCGATGCAGGGCCAGTTCCAGCGGCGGCGGACACCCGCCGGGTCGTCGACGTCGATCCGGCCGCTCTCCACGAGGTCCTGCCAGCGTGTGCGCACCTCGTACGCGGCGTACCCCGAGTCGGTGTTCGTCATGTCGCCCGGGCGGACGGAGCCGCCGGGACCATAGCTCGTGGAGGGCAGGTTCCTGATGTGCTCGGGTTTGCCCGCGTGGGTACCCCACACCCCGGGAGCCGGCGCCGCCCAGGCGGTGTACGCGCCCGACGGCGTGACGAGCTTCAGTGCGTACTTGGTGTCGACGTCGATCAGCGCGGACCAGGGGACCCTGATGGTCGCCAGGGGGTTGCGCAGGGTGACGGCGTCCTCGGCGAACGCCACCGTCGGGTACCAGAACAGCCACCAGCCGGCGTAGGCGACGCCGACCAGCGGCCAGCCGGTGAGCAGACCGGCGGCACCCTGCTCGACGATCACGGTCGCCAGCCCACCAAGAGCGACCACCACGGCCACACCCGTGAACCAGACACTGGTGCGCGGCCTGAACACGGTGGCCCCGGCCACCCTCGAGCTCTTCATGGCTCAATGATCCCAGCACGGCCGCCGCTCGCGGCAATCCAGGAGGGGCCGCGATCCCGCGGCGCCTCCATCACGAAGGAGGACCCCTCATGAGTACCCAGGTCATCGGCGGCACGGGAGACACCGGAGCGGACCTGCCGGCAGCCCAGGGTCCCGTGCTCGAGGTCAGGAACCTCAGCGTGGACTTCGGCGTCGACAAGAAGTGGGTCCCCGCGGCCATCGACCTCAACTACGAGGTGAGGGCCGGCGAGGTGCTCGCCATCGTGGGTGAGTCCGGTTCCGGCAAGAGTGCGAGCTCCATGTCGCTGCTCGGGCTGCTGCCCTCGAACAGCCGCGTCACGGGCGAGGTGCTCCTCAACGGCAAGTCCGTGCTGACCATGTCACCGGCCAAACTGCGGCAGATCCGCGGCAACGACGTCGCCGTCATCTTCCAGGAACCCATGACGGCCCTGAACCCCGTCTACACCGTCGGATTCCAGATCGTCGAGACGCTGCGCCTGCACAACGAGATCTCGCCCGACGAGGCGAAGCAGCGCGCACTGCGCCTCCTGCAGATGGTCGAACTGCCGGATCCGGACAAGGCGTTCCGGTCCTACCCCCACCAGCTCTCCGGCGGCCAGCGCCAGCGCGCCATGATCGCCCAGTCGCTGTCCTGCGACCCCAAGCTCCTCATCGCCGACGAACCCACCACGGCCCTCGACGTGACGGTGCAGGCCGAGATCCTCGACCTCATGCGCAACCTGAGGACCCAGCTCAACAGCGCGATCGTCCTGATCACCCACGACATGGGCGTGGTCGCGGACCTCGCCGACCGCATCGCGGTGATGCGCCAGGGCCGCATCGTGGAGACCGGCACGGCGGAGCAGATCTTCAGGAACCCGCAGCACGAGTACACCAGGGCGCTCCTCGCCGCCGTGCCCCACCTCGGGCAAGGGGACGGGCACGACGACGTCGACGTCACCGCGGCGCTCGCGGCGGCGACCCGCACGGAACTGCAGACGGTGGACCACGACGAGCTCGAGCGGCGCGAGCGGGACGTGCTCGCCCAGCTCGCCGACGCCGAGCACGAGGTGGCCGCGCACGGGACGCCCGGCGTGGCGCCGGTCCTCGAGCTGATCGACGTCGCCATCGAGTACCCGAAGCAGGGGCGCGTCCCCGCGTTCCGCGCCGTCGAGGGTGCCAACCTGACGGTGTACCCCGGGCAGGTCATCGGCCTCGTCGGGGAGTCGGGCTCGGGGAAGACGACGATCGGGCGGGCCGCCGTCGGGCTGCTGCCCGTCGCTGCGGGATCCCTGAAGGTCGTCGGCACGGACGTCTCGGGGTTCCGACCCACCTCCAAAGAGCTCGCCAAGGTCCGCCGCCACGTGGGCATGGTGTTCCAGGACCCGTCGTCGTCGCTGAACCCCCGGCTGCCCATCGGGGAGAGCATCGGCGAGCCGATGTACCTGGCGGGCGAGGCGAAGGGCGGCGAGCTGCAGAAACGCATCGAGGCGCTCCTCGACCAGGTGGAGCTGCCGCGCTCCTACCGGAACCGGTATCCGCACGAACTCTCGGGGGGCCAGAAGCAGCGGGTGGGCATCGCCCGGGCGCTCTCGCTCAAGCCGAAGCTCATGGTCGCGGACGAGCCGACGTCGGCCCTCGACGTCTCCGTGCAGGCCAAGGTCCTGGAACTGTTCCAGAGCCTGCAGCGCGAGCTCGGCTTCGCCTGCCTGTTCGTCACCCACGACCTGGCGGTCGTCGATGTGCTCGCGGACTACATCTGCGTGATGCAGCGCGGCCGGATCGTGGAACAGGGCTCCCGGGACCAGATCCTGCGCAACCCCCAGGACCCGTACACGCAGCGGCTGCTGGCGGCGGTCCCGCTGCCCGATCCCGAGAAGCAGCGGGAACGCCGGGAGCTCCGCGCCAAGCTGCTGGCGGTCACCGACTGACCGACGGATCGACCCGCCGCTCCGCCTGCGGCCCGAAGCCCGTCCTGCCTCCGCAGGGCGGGCTTCTCCGTGCATGCGGAGGGGTGTCGGCGGGCGTCCACCCCTCCTGATGTTCAGAGAAGCAACAGAACGGGCATATGATTTCTCGGTGTGAGTTGGCTCTCGCGCTCTGCGGGGGCCACTGAACCGGCCGAATCCGGGCCGGTACGACCCAATCATTAGGAGGCGGAATGCGTTTCACGCGCACTTCCAAGATGCTCAGCGTCGCGGCCCTGGCTGCCCTGTCGCTCAGCGCATGCGGCGGCGGAGACACCGAATCCGGCGCCGAGGGTGGCAACACCGAAGCCGTGATCGTGGTGGACGGCTCCGAGCCCCAGAACCCGCTGATCCCCACCAGCACCAACGAGGTGGGTGGCGGAGCGATCCTCGATCTCGTCTTCGCGGGCCTCGTCAGCTACGACGCCGACGGCAAGCCCCAGAACGAGATGGCCGAGTCCATCGAGACCGAGGACGCCCAGAACTACACGATCACGCTCAAGGAAGGCAAGACGTTCACCAACGGCGATCCGGTCACCGCGAGCTCCTTCGTCGACGCCTGGAACTACGGTGCCGCCGCGAAGAACGCCCAGCTCTCGAGCTACTTCTTCGAGAGCATCGAGGGCTACGACGAGGCCAGCGCCGAGGGCTCCACCGTGGAGACCATGAGCGGACTGAAGGTCGTGGACGACCGCACGTTCACCGTCGCGCTGTCCCAGCCGGAATCCGACTGGCCGCTGCGCCTGGGCTACAGCGCCTTCTACCCGGTGCCGGCCGCCGCCCTCGAGGATCCGGCTGCGTTCGGTGAGAACCCGATCGGCAACGGACCCTACAAGTTCGCCTCCGAGGGTGCCTGGCAGCACAACCAGCAGATCGAACTCGTGCCGAACGACGAGTACGAGGGCCCGCAGGCCGCCCAGAACGGCGGCGTGACGTTCAAGATCTACCAGAACGACACGACGGCCTACCAGGACCTGATCTCGGACAACCTGGACGTCCTGAAGACCATCCCGACGAGCGACATCAAGAACTTCGAGAGCGATCTCGGGGAGCGTGCCATCGAGTCGCCGTACGCGGGCAACCAGACCATCGCCGTGCCGTACTACCTCCCGAACTGGGAGGGCGAGGCCGGCAAGCTGCGCCGCCAGGCGCTGTCGATGGCGATCAACCGTGACGAGATCACCGACGTCATCTTCAACGGTGGCCGCGAACCGGCGAAGGACTTCACAGCCCCCGTCCTGGAGGGCTTCAGCGAGGATCTGCCGGGCAGCGAGCACCTCGAGTACAACCCGGAGGAAGCCAAGAAGCTCTGGGCCGACGCCGAGAAGATCTCGCCCTACGACGAGTCGGAGCCCCTGACCCTCGGCTACAACGCTGACAAGGGAGACCACAAGACGTGGGTCGAGGCCGTGGTGAACAACATCAAGAACAACCTCGGCATCGAGGTCGCGGGCAAGCCCTACGCGACCTTCAAGGAAGCCCGCACCGAGGCGACGGACGAGACCCTCACCGGTGCGCTCCGCTCCGGCTGGCAGGCCGACTACCCGTCGCTGTACAACTTCCTCGGACCCATCTACGCCACCGGCGCCGGGTCCAACGACGCCCGCTACAGCAACCCCGAGTTCGACCAGCAGCTGACCGAAGGACTCGCCGCCGGCTCCGTCGAGGAGGGCAACGAGGCCATGAACAAGGCCCAGGAACAGCTCCTGGAGGATCTCCCGGCCATCCCGCTGTGGTACCAGGTCGCCCAGGGCGGCTGGAGCAACAACGTGGACAACGTCGAGTTCGGCTGGAACGGCGTCCCGCTCTACTACGCCATCACCGGCAAGTAACCCGTCACGGTCTCGGGGCCTGCCCGGCACAGGGCAGGCCCCTTTTCCGTGCTCCAACGAAAAGGTTCGACACCCCATGAGCAACCCCCACCCGCATCCCGTCCGGATGCACGCCGCACCGGGAGGTGCGCGCTGATGGTCTGGTACATCGTCCGACGCGTCCTGCAGCTGATCCCCGTCTTCCTCGGCGCCACCCTGCTGGTGTATTTCCTCGTCTTCAGCCTCCCCGGTGACGCCACCGCCGCCATCTGCGGCGAGCGCGGCTGCACGCCCGCCGTCGTCGCCGGACTGCGCGAGCAGTACAACCTCGACCAGCCCTTCTGGGTCCAGTACCTGCTGTACCTCAAGGGCGTGCTGACCTTCGATCTCGGCACAAACTTCTCCGGCCGCCCGATCGCGACGATCATCGCCGAGGTCTTCCCGACCACCGCGAAGCTCGCCGTCATGGCCCTGGTCATCGAGGCCGTCTTCGGCATCCTCTTCGGCCTCATCGCCGGGCTCCGCAAGGGCCGGATCTTCGACTCGTCGGTCCTCGTCGTGTCCCTGATCGTCATCGCCGTGCCCATCTTCGTGCTCGGCTTCCTGATGCAGTTCCTGATCGGCGTCAAGCTCCAGTGGACCAACCCGACCGTGAGCGGTGACGCCACCTTCACGGAGCTCCTGCTCCCGGCCGTGGTCCTGGGACTGGTGTCCTTCGCCTATGTGCTGCGCCTGACCCGGACCAGCATCATCGAGAACGTCAACGCGGACTACGTGCGGACCGCGACGGCCAAGGGCCTCAGCCGCCGCCGCGTCGTCGTGGTGCACGTCCTCCGCAACTCCCTGATCCCCGTCGTGACCTTCCTCGGCGCCGACCTCGGCGCCCTGATGGGCGGCGCGATCGTGACCGAGGGCATCTTCAACGTCAACGGCGTCGGCAACACCCTGTACCGCGCCGTGCTGAACGGTGACGGACCGATGGTCGTCTCGATCGTCACGTTCCTCATCCTCATCTTCTGCCTCGCGAACCTGCTGGTGGATCTCCTGTACGCGTGGCTGGACCCAAGGATTCGATATGCCTGAACCAACATCTCCCTCCGCCACCAGCGGGACCCTCACCGAGGCCCCCGCGCGCGTGGTCCGCACCAAGACGTCCGCCTACCCGATCGAGCACTTCGTCGCCGATCCCGACGAGACCCCGGTCCGGGCCACGGACAGCGTCGTGTCCGACGCCGCTCCCCGCGGCCTGTGGGGCGAGGCGTGGGGCAGCCTGCGGAAGCAGCCGCTGTTCATCATCAGCGCCCTGCTGATCCTCGCGGTCATCTTCGTGGCGCTGTTCCCCGGCCTCTTCACCAGCGAGCCGCCCAACGAGAACTGCCTGCTCGAGAACTCGGACGGCGGGCCGGCTCCCGGCCACCCGCTCGGCTTCACCGTGCAGGGCTGCGACATCCTCTCCCGCGTGGTCCACGGCACGCAGTCCTCGCTGACCGTCGGACTGTTCGCCACCCTCGGCGTCGTCCTGATCGGTGGCCTCATCGGCGCGCTGGCGGGCTTCTTCGGCGGCTGGGTCGACGCGATCCTCGCCCGCGTGGGGGACATCTTCTTCGCCCTCCCGCTGATCCTCGGCGCCATCGTCGTCGTGCAGCTTCCCGTGTTCCAGCAGAACCGGAACGTGTGGACGCTCGTCGTCATCCTCGTGGCGTTCGGCTGGCCGCAGATCGCCCGGATCACCCGGGCGGCGGTGATCGAGGTGCGCAACGCGGACTTCGTGACCGCGGCCCGCTCGCTCGGCGTCTCGCCGCTGGGGGCACTCGTGAAGCACGTCATCCCGAACGCGCTCGCGCCGGTCATCGTCATCGCGACCATCTCGCTCGGCACCTTCATCGTGGCGGAGTCGACGCTGTCCTTCCTCGGCATCGGGCTGCCGCCGGACGTCATGTCCTGGGGCAATGACATCTTCTCGGCGAAGCCGTCCCTGCGCAGCAACCCCATGGCGATCTTCTGGCCGGGCCTCGCCCTGTCGATCACCGTTCTGAGCTTCATCATGCTGGGCGACGCCCTGCGTGACGCTCTCGACCCGAAGGCACGCAAACGATGAGCCACACCACCCATACCGGGACGCGCAACCCCGCCGCCTCGGACGGCACAGGCGCACCCCGGCCGCTGCTCGAGCTCCGGGACCTCGCCATCACCTTCTCGACGTCGAACGGGGAGGTCCCGGCGGTGCGCAACGCGCACCTCACCGTGATGCCCGGGGAGACCGTCGCGATCGTGGGGGAGTCGGGCTCCGGCAAGTCGACGACGGCGCTCGCCGCCATCGGCCTCCTGCCCGCCAACGGCCGGGTGTCCCACGGCAGCATCATCTTCGACGGCGAGGACATCACGCACGCCTCCGAGAAGCGCATCGTCGCACTCCGCGGCTCCTCGATCGGCATGGTGCCCCAGGACCCGATGTCCAACCTGAACCCCGTCTGGAAGATCGGGTTCCAGGTCCGGGAGACGCTGAAGGCCAACGGGCTGCCCAGCGGACCCCAGGACGTCGCCACGGTGCTCTCGGAGGCGGGCCTGCCCGACGCGGCGTCCCGCGCCAACCAGTACCCGCACGAGTTCTCCGGCGGCATGCGCCAGCGTGCGCTGATCGCGATCGGGCTGTCCTGCCGACCGCGGCTGCTCATCGCCGACGAGCCGACGTCGGCCCTGGACGTCACCGTGCAGCGGCAGATCCTGGATCACCTGGACACCATGACGGAGGAGCTCGGCACCGCCGTGCTGCTCATCACCCACGACCTCGGCCTGGCCGCCGAGCGGGCGCACAAGGTGATCGTCATGTACAAGGGGCAGGTCGTCGAGGCCGGTCCGGCCCTCGAGCTGCTCACCAACCCCCGCCACCCCTACACGCAGAAGCTCGTGGCGTCCGCGCCGTCCATCGCGTCGCGCCGCATCGAGTCCGCCAAGAAGGCCGGCGTCGCGACCGACGATCTCCTCGCCCCGGCGGCACCGACCGGAGCCGTGCCGGACACGGTGATCGAGGTCGAGGACCTGACGAAGGTCTTCAGGATCCGCGGGAACTGGGGCAGGTCTACCGATTTCACCGCCGTGGACAAGGTGTCCTTCTCCATCGCCCGCGGCACCACCACCGCCGTCGTGGGGGAGTCGGGGTCGGGCAAGTCGACCGTGGCGAAGATGGTCCTCGGTCTGGAGGGCGCGACGTCGGGCAGTATCCGGTTCGACGGCGTGGACATCACCACGCTCGGACGGAAGGAGATGTTCGACTTCCGCCGCCGCGTGCAGCCGATCTTCCAGGACCCCTACGGCTCGCTCGACCCGATGTACAACATCTACCGGACCATCGAGGAGCCGCTCCGCGTCCACGGCGTGGGGAACGCCAGGAGCCGGGAGAAGAAGGTCCGTGAGCTGCTCGACCAGGTGGCGCTGCCGTCCGCGATGATGCAGCGCTTCCCCAACGAGCTCTCGGGCGGGCAGCGGCAGCGCGTGGCGATCGCGCGTGCGCTGGCACTCGACCCCGAGGTGGTCATCTGCGACGAGGCCGTCTCGGCGCTCGACGTGCTGGTGCAGGCCCAGATCCTGGCCCTGCTCGCCGACCTGCAGTCGGAGCTCGGCCTCAGCTACCTGTTCATCACCCACGACCTCGCGGTGGTCCGGCAGATCGCCGACCACGTGGCCGTCATGGAGAAGGGCCGGCTCGTGGAACAGGGCACCACGGACGAGGTGTTCGACACCCCCCGCACGGCCTACACGCAGGCCCTGCTCGCGGCGATCCCCGGCGCGGGTCTGGTCCTACCTCCCGAGGTCGCCTGAGGCCCGGCGGGCCCGACCCGGGAGCGCGCGTCGTCGCGTGGATCGGTGTGAAGGACAGCAGGCGGTCCCCGGTGCGGGGGCCGCCTGCTGCGTCCGGGGAGGTGAGACGAGTCACGACCATAACGATGCGCGCACGATCTCCGGCTGCGCACTCCGGGGGCGTCCGCCGCCCCGCATCCCCGTGCTGGTGCCGATCCCGCCGTGCGAGGGGGAGGAAGTGTACGACGTCGGAACCGGGTGCGGTGTCCTGACTTCCGCCTCTTGACGCGGTGATCCTCTGTAGGCTTGGGAGTTGCCCTGTGACGCGGCGCCAGCGCCACGCGTCACGACGCATCACCGAAGGAGACGATTCATGAGTATCAAACCCCCGGACGAGGCTGTGGCCGGGCCACCCACGCCGAACGAGCAGAGCAACGAAACGAGCACGGGACAAAGAGCGCGATTGGCCCTGCCGGTGTTCATCCCGGCCGCGGCCCTGATCGTGGTTTTCGTCGCGTTCGTCCTCGTTTCGCCGGATACCGCGTCCACCCTGTTCGCGGGCATCCAGGAGAACGTGATCGGCGCCTTCGGCTGGTACTACGTGGCCATCGTGGCCTTCTTCGTCGCCTTCTCGCTGTGGGTCGGGTTCAGCCGCTACGGCGACATCCGCCTCGGCAAGGACGACGACAAGCCCGAGTTCTCCGCCATGTCCTGGTTCGCACTGCTCTTCGCCGCGGGCATGGGTATCGGCCTGGTGTTCTGGGGTGTGGCCGAACCGCTCAACCACTTCGCCAGCCCCCGCCCCGGCGTCACCGGCACCGACGTGCAGCTCGGCCAGCAGGCCATCACCCAGACCTTCCTCCACTGGGGGCTGCACGCCTGGAGCATCTACGTCGTCGTGGGCCTCTCGATCGCCTACGCCGTGCACCGGCGCGGCCGCCCGATCTCCATCCGCTGGACCCTCGAACCCCTGCTGGGCGACCGCGTCAAGGGCGCCTGGGGCCACGCCATCGACGTCGTCGCGCTCGTGGGCACGCTGTTCGGTGTCGCCACCTCGCTGGGACTCGGCGTGCTCCAAATCTCCTCGGGACTGGACAGTGCCGGCATCCTCGCCGCCACCAAAGCCACGCAGGTGGGCCTGATCCTCTGCATCACCGCGCTGACGATCGTGTCGGTGATCTCCGGTGTGGGCAAGGGCATGAAGTGGCTCTCGAACATCAACCTCGTCCTGGCCGGGGTGCTCCTGCTCGTGGTGCTCTTCGCGGGTCCCACGCTCTTCCTCCTCCGCGAATTCGTCCAGTCCATCGGCAACTACTTCCAGAACGTCGTGGGCCTGACCTTCAACACGCTGGCGTTCTCCGGTGCGGAGGGTGAGGCCTGGCAGGCGGCCTGGACCACGTTCTACTGGGGCTGGTGGATGTCCTGGGCACCCTTCGTCGGCATCTTCATCGCCCGGATCTCCAAGGGACGCACGGTCCGCGAATTCGTGGCCGGTGTCCTCCTCGTCCCCACCACGCTGGGCTTCCTGTGGTTCTCCGTGCTGGGCGGCTCGGCCATCTACCGCGAGATCTTCGGCCAGGGCGGCCTGATCGCGGAGGACGGCTCGGTGGACACCGAGAACGCCCTCTTCGGCCTGCTGGGTGGACTCCCGGGCGGGCCCGCGCTGCTCATCGGGGCCATCATCCTGATCGCCATCTTCTTCATCACGTCCGCCGATTCCGGTGCCCTCGTGATGAGCATGATCTCCACGGGCGGTGACCCGAATCCGAGGCACTGGATCCGGGTGTTCTGGGCGGTACTCGCAGCGCTCGTCGCCATCTCCCTGCTCCTCGTCGGTGATACCGGCCTGAGCTCCATCCAGACGGCGGCGATCCTCACCGCCCTCCCCTTCAGCGTCGTCATGCTCGCCATGTGCGTGTCCACGGCGAAGGCGTTCCACGGGGAGCACCGCGCCTGGCAGGCCACGCAGCGGAAGCTCGCCGCGACGGCCATGGCGGACCGCGTGACCGATCAGGTCCACGAGTCGATGTCCGATCGGGTGGAGCGGCAGGTGCAGGACCACCTCGACGATCACGCGGACACGCTGGCCGAGGGCGCCGCCGGCGCCGGCCAGGATGCGGGTCGGAACGGTACTCCGCGCTTCAAGTGGGCCCGCCGGCCGTAACCGGATCCCACGCACGACGGCGGCGGTCCTTCCCCCGGGGAGGGCCGCCGCCGTCGTCCGCCCAGCGTCTCCGGACGCCGCTTGACAGGGTGCATTAGGTCTGTTTTTGCCGTGTCCCCTAGACTGGTAAGAGGGCGTGCACTGTAGCCGCCGTCAATTTTCCCGCAGTAGATACCGAATTGAGTAATAACGCATGTCTGAAACCACAGGCAACACCGCTGTTCGCAGCGACCTCCGCAACGTAGCCATCGTGGCCCACGTTGACCACGGAAAAACCACCCTGGTCGACGCCATGCTGAAGCAGACCAACTCGTTCGCTGCGCACGGAGACGTCGCCGACCGCGTCATGGACTCGGGCGACCTCGAGCGCGAGAAGGGCATCACCATCCTCGCGAAGAACACCACCGTGTTCTACGACGGCCCCTCGGCCAACGGCGAGACCATCACGATCAACGTCATCGACACCCCCGGCCACGCCGACTTCGGCGGCGAGGTGGAGCGCGGCCTGTCCATGGTGGACGGCGTGGTGCTCCTCGTCGACGCGTCCGAGGGCCCGCTGCCCCAGACGCGCTTCGTGCTCCGCAAGGCCCTCGCGGCCAAGCTCCCCGTGATCCTGCTGGTCAACAAGACCGACCGCCCCGACTCCCGCATCGAGGAGGTCGTCAGCGAGTCGATGGACCTCCTCCTCGGCCTCGCGTCCGACCTCGCCGACGAGGTCCCCGACCTGGACCTCGACCTGATCCTGAACGTGCCCGTGGTCTACGCCGCGGCCCGCGTCGGCGCAGCGTCGATCGAGCAGCCGGCCGACGGGCATGCGCCGACCAACGACAACCTGGAACCGCTGTTCAAGACGATCATCGATCACATCCCGGCGCCCCGCTACAACCCCGACGGCGTCCTGCAGGCACACGTCACCAACCTCGACGCGTCGCCGTTCCTCGGCCGCCTCGCGCTGCTGCGCATCTTCAACGGCACGCTGCGCAAGGGCCAGCAGGTCGCCTGGGCCCGCCAGAACGGTGAGCTCAAGACCGTCAAGATCACCGAGCTCCTCGCCACGAAGGCGCTGGACCGCGTGCCCACCGATTCCGCCGGACCCGGCGAGATCGTCGCCGTCGCCGGTATCGAGGGCATCACCATCGGTGAGACGCTCACCGACGTCGACAACCCGCAGCCGCTGCCGCTCATCACCGTCGACGACCCCGCGATCTCGGTCACCATCGGTATCAACACCTCGCCGCTCGCCGGCAAGGTCAAGGGCGCCAAGGTCACCGCACGCCAGGTCAAGGACCGCCTCGACAAGGAGCTCATCGGCAACGTCTCGCTCCGCGTCCTGCCCACGGCCCGCCCCGACGCCTGGGAAGTCCAGGGCCGTGGCGAGCTGGCGCTCGCCATCCTCGTGGAGCAGATGCGCCGTGAGGGCTTCGAGCTCACGGTCGGCAAGCCCCAGGTGGTCACCAAGACCGTCGACGGCAAGATCCACGAGCCCATGGAGCACATGACCATCGACGTCCCCGAGGAGTACCTCGGCGGCGTCACCCAGCTCATGGCCGCCCGCAAGGGCCGCATGACCAACATGGCCAACCACGGCACCGGCTGGGTCCGCATGGAGTTCATCGTCCCCGCACGCGGCCTCATCGGGTTCCGTACCCGCTTCCTGACCGACACGCGCGGTGCCGGTATCGCGGCGTCGATCTCCGAGGGCTACGAGCCCTGGTGCGGTGACATCGAATACCGCACCAACGGCTCGATGATCGCCGACCGCTCCGGTGTCGTCACCCCGTTCGCGATGATCAACCTGCAGGAACGCGGCTCCTTCTTCGTGCAGCCCACCTCCGAGGTGTACGAGGGCATGATCGTCGGCGAGAACTCCCGCGCCGACGACATGGACGTCAACATCACGAAGGAGAAGAAGCTCACCAACATGCGTGCCGCTTCCTCCGACACCTTCGAGAACCTGACCCCTCCGCGCAACCTCACCCTCGAGGAGTCCCTCGAGTTCGCCCGCGAGGACGAGTGCGTGGAGGTCACCCCGGAGACCATCCGCATCCGCAAGGTCATCCTCGACGCCAACGAGCGCATGCGCGCCTCGCGTTCGCGCGCCCGGGCCTAGTCCCGACGGCACGTCAGCACCATGGCCTACGACGACGCCGGTCCCTTCCCTGCCGGGAAGGACCGGCGTTCGTCGTTCCCGGCGCCCCCTCCCGAAGCGCCGCGGCGCCCCGCGGCGATCGCGGGCGCGGTGGCGGCCGGGGTGGCGGCGGGAGTCCTCGGGACTGCGCTGCACGGCCACCTGCTCTTCGTGGGCGGGGTCGCCGTTCCCGTCGGAGCGCTGGCCGCCCTGCTCCTGGCGGGCAGCCTGTTCCTGCTGTGCGGCCTGTGGGCACGGAACGTCATGATGACGGCGCTGGCGGGGGCCATCGCGTACGGGATCGTGGCGCTGCTCTCGCGATCATCGAAGACGCTCATCCTCACCGGGTCCTCGACGGCGGCCCCGGGCACGGCACTCGCGGGGAACCTCTGGCTCTTCGGCGTGCTCATCGCCACGCTCGCCGCGGTGGTGCGGGGCGTCGTCGTGCTCCGGCAGCGCTAGGGACCCGGGGGAGGGGCCCGCCCTCAGTCGGCCGTACGGTCGAGGTGGTGGGCCAGCATGACGGAGGTCGCGGTGCCGTCCACGTCCGGCCCGCGGCGCGCGTAGTCCTCGAAGACGTCCCGGATGCGCCCCATCATCTCGGCGCGGTGCTCGTCGTTCAGCCGGACGCCGACGCGCCAGATGTCGATCTCGGACGCCTCCAGGCCCTCGATCTCCTGCAGGAACGTCTCCACGAGGACGGGCGCGGAGTCCGGCAGGCGGCCGTTCCGCGACAGTCCGGTGGCGCGGTACGGGATCTCCTTCGCCCCGCGGTTGCCCACGCGGGTGTCCTCGGCGGCGAGGAACCCGGTGGTGAGCAGGGTCCTGACGTGGTGGAGCGTCGTCGCCGGGTTGAGGCCCAGGGCCTCCGCAATCTCCTTGTTGGTCCGCGCCCGGTGCAGGCACAGCCGCAGGATCCTGAGCCTGACGGGTGAGCTGAGCGCCCGGCCCCGGGCCTGGAGATCCTCGTCTGAGTCCATGCGCCGATTGTACGGGAGATCGCCCGCGGGATTGGCAGGTCCCAATCACTGATTCCGGGTGGGACGGTCCGCCCGCCGACCCGGCCGGCGGGGGCGGTGTGCCGCTACGGCGTCGTCCTGCGCGGCGCGCGGCGTGGCGGAGGTGGTGGCACCGGCCGCGCCGCGGTGACGTCGGCGAGGAGCACGACGTCGTCCCCCCTGCGGGTCCGCACCGTGCAGGCGGTCCCGTCGACCGCCACGAGGTCGCCGAGCGAGTCCGTGACCCCGGCGTCGATGCGACGCCGGACGACGACCCGCGTGCCGAGGGGGAGCGAGGCGAGGAGGGCGGCGGGTGTCTGCACGCCTCAAGGGTAGGCCCTGGCGGTGAACCGCGGGGCTGCGGTGCCGGGGACGCCCTGGTCCTGCCGGGGCGGGCCGTTGCGTTAAGCTGGAACCCGCACCACGGGTGCGTCAGCCCGACCCCAGTCACCAGGAAAGGCGTGGGAAGTGACCTACGTAATCGCGCAGCCATGCGTGGATGTCAAGGACAAGGCCTGTATCGAGGAGTGCCCTGTCGACTGCATCTATGAGGGCGAGCGGTCGCTCTACATCCACCCCGACGAGTGCGTGGACTGCGGCGCGTGCGAACCCGTGTGCCCGGTCGAGGCGATCTACTACGAGGACGACACCCCCGAGCAGTGGGCCGAGTACTACAAGGCCAACGTCGAGTTCTTCGACGACCTCGGCTCGCCCGGCGGCGCGGCGAAGGTCGGCAACACGGGCTTCGACCACCCCATCATCGCGGTCCTGCCACCCCAGAACCAGCCCGCGTAGGTGGTGGCCGGGGAGCCGACGCCGTTCGGCCTGCACCTGCCCGACTACCCGTGGGACGCGCTGGTGCCCTACCGGAGGACCGCGTCCGGCCACCCCGGAGGCCTGGTGGACCTGTCCATCGGCACGCCCGTGGATCCGACGCCGGACCTCATCCAGGCGGCGCTCGCCGCCGCCGCCGACGCGCACGGCTACCCGACCACCCACGGCACGGCCGCGCTCCGCGAGGCGATCAGCGCCTGGTTCGCGCGGCGCAGGGGAGTGCCGGGGCTCGACCCCGCGGACATCCTGCCCACCGTCGGCTCCAAGGAGCTCGTCGCGTGGCTCCCCCTGCTGCTGGGACTGGGCGAGGGTGACGTCGTCGTTCGGCCCTCCGTCGCCTACCCCACGTACGACGTCGGCGCCCACCTCGCGGGGGCCACGCCGGTCGCCGCGGACTCCCTCGCGGACCTGCCCGCGGACGTGCGGGCCCGCGTCCGCCTCGTCTGGATCAATTCGCCCGGCAATCCGACGGGCGAGGTGCTCGACGTCGAGGGCCTGCGGACGGTCGTCGACGACGCCCGCTCGCTCGGCGCGGTGGTCGCATCCGACGAATGCTACGGCGAGCTGGGCTGGGGCCGCTGGGACCCCGCGGAGGGCGGCGAGCCCGTGCCCAGCGTCCTCGACCCGCGGGTGTGCGGCGGATCCCAGGAGAACCTGCTGGCCGTCTACTCGCTGAGCAAGCAGTCCAACCTCGCCGGCTACCGGGCCGCGTTCACGGCCGGGGACCCGGCGATCATCGCCAACCTCGTCAACTCCCGCAAGCACGCCGGCATGATCGTGCCGTACCCGGTGCAGGAGGCCATGCGGGTGGCGCTCGGGGACGACGCCCACGTGGCCGCACAGAAGGACCTGTACCGTCGCCGTCGGGCCCTGCTCGTCCCGGCCCTCGAGGCCGCGGGCTTCACGATCAGCGGCTCGGTGGCCGGACTGTACCTCTGGGCGTCCGAGGGGAGGCCCACGTGGGACACCATCGACCGGCTCGCCGGGCTCGGGATCCTCGCGGGCCCGGGAACGTTCTACGGCGATGCCGGGCACGGCTTCATCAGGATGGCGCTCACGGGGAGCGACGAGCGGATCCGGGCCGCCGTGACGCGTCTCGCGGACGCTCCGCGCTGACCCGCCGTACTCGTCCTTGCTCCCGGGCACCGCAGGGCAGCAGGATTAGTGATCGGGGGCTCGCTGACGGTAGCGTTTGGCGTGAATGTGCTGATCCCGGGGTGACCTCTGCCCTCGTGTGAAGCGATGATTTGTGGCGATGACCGCGCTCCAGCTCCTGAAGGAGAATCAATGACCGAGCAGAATGCCTCACTGCACTACGGCGACGGCGAACTCAGCCTGCCGCTGGTACGCGCAGCCGAGGGCAACCACGGCTACGACGTGTCGAAGCTGCTGAAGCAGACGGGCCAGGTCACCTTCGACCCCGGCTTCATGAACACCGCGGCCACCACCTCGGCGATCACCTACATCGACGGCGATGCCGGGATCCTGCGCTACCGCGGGTACCCGATCGAGGAGCTCGCGAAGAACTCCAGCTTCCTGGAGGTCTCCTACCTCCTGATCTACGGGAACCTGCCGACGCCCGAGGAGCTGACCGGCTTCGACGGCCGCATCCGCCGGCACACGCTCCTGCACGAGGAGCTGAAGGGCTTCTTCGGCGGCTTCCCGCGGGACGCCCACCCGATGCCCGTGCTCTCCTCGGCCGTCTCGGCGCTGTCCACGTTCTACCAGGACTCGCTCGATCCCTTCGACGACGAGCAGGTGGAGCTCTCCACCTTCCGCCTCATGGCGAAGCTGCCCGTCATCGCGGCCTACGCGCACAAGAAGTCCATCGGCCAGCCCATGCTGTACCCCGACAACTCCATGAACCTCGTGGAGAACTTCCTGCGGCTCTCCTTCGGCCTGCCCGCCGAGCCGTACGACCTCGACCCCCTGATGGTCAAGGCGCTGGACCTCCTGCTCATCCTGCACGCCGACCACGAGCAGAACTGCTCGACGTCGACCGTCCGCCTCGTGGGCAGCTCCAACGCGAACATGTTCGCCTCCGTCTCCGCGGGGATCAACGCGCTCTTCGGCCCCCTGCACGGTGGCGCCAACGAAGCCGTGCTGAACATGCTCCGGGACATCAAGGGCCAGGGCATGCAGCCCGAGGACTTCATGGAGAAGGTCAAGAACAAGGAAGACGGCGTGAAGCTCATGGGCTTCGGGCACCGCGTCTACAAGAACTACGACCCCCGCGCGAAGATCGTCAAGGCCACGGCCCACGACATCCTCACCAAGCTGGGCGGCAACGACGAACTGCTCGACATCGCCATGCGGCTCGAGGAGAAGGCCCTCGCGGACGACTACTTCATCGAGCGGAAGCTGTACCCGAACGTGGACTTCTACACGGGCCTGATCTACAAGGCCATGGGGTTCCCGGAGAAGATGTTCACCGTCCTCTTCGCGATCGGCCGCCTCCCGGGCTGGATCGCCCAGTGGCGCGAGATGATGCAGGACCCGCAGACGAAGATCGGCCGTCCGCGCCAGCTGTACACGGGTGAGGGCGAGCGCCACTACCCCGCGCACTGACCCGCGCCGGCCCGTCCGGACGAACGACGGCCGCCCACCTCCTGGAGGTGGGCGGCCGTCGTCGTTCCGTGCCTGGGCCGGGTCAGGTCCCGTCGGCGGTCGCGTAGCCCTGCGGGTTGTTCTTCTGCCAGCGCCAGTGGTCCTCGCACATCTCCGCGAGGGTCCGGGTGGCGGACCAGCCGAGGTCGGCGAGGGCCGAGGACGGGTCGGCGTAGCTGACGGCGGCGTCGCCCGGTCGGCGGGGCGCGAACTCGTAGGGGATGTCGCGGCCGACCGCCGCGGAGAACGCCCCGAGGACCTCGAGGACGGAGGAGCCGGTGCCCGTCCCGAGATTCCAGATGTGCACCCCGCCGCGGGCCACCAGATAGTCCAGGGCGGCGAGGTGCCCCTCGGCCAGGTCCACCACGTGGATGTAGTCGCGCACCCCGGTGCCGTCCGGCGTGGGGTAGTCGTTGCCGAAGACCAGCACCTTCTCTCGACGGCCCACTGCCACCTGCGCCACGAACGGCAGGAGGTTGTTGGGGATGCCCGTGGGGTCCTCGCCGATGGTGCCCGAGGAGTGGGCCCCCACGGGGTTGAAGTACCGCAGCAGTGCGATGTTCCAGCGGGGATCCGCGGCACCGAGATCCGTCAGGATGTCCTCGATCTGCTCCTTCGTGCGCCCGTAGGGGTTCACCGCGTCGAGGGGGAGCTTCTCGGTCAGGGGCACCTCCTCGGAGGCGCCGTAGACGGTGGCCGACGAGCTGAAGACCAGGGTGCGCACATCGGCGTCGTCCATGACCCGCAGCAGGTTCAGGGTGCCGCCCACGTTGTTGTGGTAGTAGTACAGCGGCTTCTCCACCGATTCGCCGACGGCCTTGAGTCCCGCGAAGTGGATGACGGCGTCCACCTTCTCCTCGGCGAAGATGGCACGCAGCCGGGGTTCGTCGAGGAGATCGGCCCGGTGGAAGGTCGGGGTGCGGCCGGTGAGGGCTGCGACCCGTTCCAGCGAGGTCTCGGTGGAGTTCAGCAGGTTGTCGACGACCACGACGTCGTGGCCGTGCTCGAGCAGGGTCAGGACGGTGTGCGAGCCGATGTAGCCGCTGCCACCGGTAACGAGTATTTTCACGCTCCCATCCTAGGTGCATCCCCGCGGGAGGGAGGGGATGCCACGGGCACGGCCCGAGTGGCGACGGCCCGCCGTGGCCGGAGCCTCTGGAGCCGGCGGGGTCCTGGGATTACTGTAGAAGGGAAACCCGAAAGGCTCCGAAGGAGGCCCATGTCGTACGCCGACCCCGGTTACAGCGCGTACTTCACGGTGGACACCTCGGAGGTGCTGCTCGTGGCGCTGTACCTCAGGGACTGCGCGGGGCTGCAGGGCACGGGACTGCCGGCGCTCCCGCCCCTGACCCCGGCGGTGCGGAGGGTCGAGACCCGGCGCCTGACCGCGCCGATGGGTGGACGGGCGGCCCTGCGCGTCGAGTGGGAGGCGTGGTGGCACACCCTGCTCATGCACCGCATCGGGGACGCGGTCCTGCCGCTCCCGCCGCAGTTCGAGGCGCTGGACGGCATGGCGGCGCTGAAGGCCCTCCTGCGGGCACACTTCGGGGCAGCGATGGCGTGGGCGGCGGAGCGGTGCGCCGAGTACGTTCTCCGGGTGGGGGCCAGGGGTGCGGACAGCATGGATCGGCTGCTCGCCCGGATCATCCAGGAGTCCGAACTCGAGCTGGGGCGCCCGGCCCGCCCCTTCACGCTGGAGGTCGTCGAACTGCCGCTGGCCGGTCGACGGGCCTGGTGGGTGGAACCGGACAAGATCCTGATCTGCCAGGACCTGTTCGACGACGAGCGCTCCTTCCGCAGCTTCGTGGAGCCGGTCATCAGGGTGCTCGCCTGAGCCCGGGCCGCCTCGCGCCGGTCATCAGGGTGTCGCCCCCGCGACGGTGATGGTCACCGTCCCGGTCTCGGTCGTCGTCGACGACCAGCCGCCGTCCGCCCGGACCCATTCGAGGCCGGAGAACGCCACCGAGGTGATCTGCAGGGCGGACGCGTTCGCCACCGCCCACTGCGCGACCGCCCAGCCCCTGGCATCCGCTGCCTCCAGCGTGAGGCGCGTCCCGTCCACCGTCGTGCCGAACGGACCGAAGACCTCCCCGGCCGCGGTCGAGACGGCGAAAGGATCACCGGCGGCGGAGGGTTCGCGGAGGGTACAGTCCAGGGCCGCGGGGGACTGGCCGGTCAGCGCGGACGCGAAGGCCCGGCCCTCCGGCTCGTGGTCGGCGTACGCCGTGGGGTAGGCGGAGCGCTGGACCGTCTGGGCGGCCTCGGTGATCGGCAGCGTCTCGTACCCCGGGACCTTCACGAGGGCGTCGTAGAAGGCGCCCGCCGCATAGAGGGGCGTCATGACCTGCTCCTGGGTCCCCCAGCCCTGCGAGGGGCGCTGCTGGAACAGCCCCCGGGAGTCCGGTCCGGCGTCGTCCCCGTAGTCGATGTTCTCCAGCCGGGACTCCTGGACCGCCGTCGCGATGGCGATCGACGCCGCACGGGCAGGGAGCCCACGGTTCACGGCGACGCCGGCGATGAGCGCGGCATTGCCGGTCTGCTCCGGGGTGAGCTCGAAGGTGTCCGCTCCCACCGTCGCGCTGCACCGCTCCCGGACCAGGACCTCGCTCCCGTCCAGCTGGTGGAGGGCGGCGGCGGTCCCGCCGACGGCGACGGCGGCGAGCCCGGCGAGCATGGCGCCGGTCCGGAGCTGTCGCCGTCGTCGCCGGACGGCAGCCGACGGTGGCCGCGGGGACATGCGCTAGTTCGCGTGCAGGGCCGGGTTGAGGGCGATGCCCTCGCCGCTGCGGGGACGGGCCTCGACGGCGCCCGTGGCGGAGTTGCGCAGGAAGAGGATGCCTGCCTCCCCGGAGAGCGTCGTGGCCTTGACCAGCGACCCGTCCTGCAGCGTCACCTTCGTGCCTGCCGTGAGGTAGAGCCCGGCTTCGACGACGCAGTCGTCACCGAGGGAGATCCCCACGCCGGACTCGGCACCGAGCAGGCACCGCTCGCCGATGGTGATGCGTTCCTTCCCGCCGCCGGAGAGTGTCCCCATGATCGAGGCCCCTCCGCCGATGTCCGAGCCGTCCCCGACGACGACGCCCGCCGAGATACGACCCTCGACCATCGATCGGCCGAGGGTCCCGGCATTGAAGTTCACGAAGCCCTCGTGCATCACGGTGGTGCCGTCGGCCAGGTGGGCGCCGAGCCGTACGCGGTCGGCGTCGGCAATCCGGACGCCCGCCGGGACCACGTAGTCGACCATGCGCGGGAACTTGTCGATGCCGTGGACGGACACGGGCCCGCGGGCCCGCAGCGCGGCACGGACCGTCTCGAAACCGTCCACGGGGACCGGCCCGTAGTTGGTCCACACCACGGTGGCCAGCAGGCCGAAGATGCCGTCGAGGGAGATGGTGTTGGGCTGGACGAGCCGGTGGGACAGGAGGTGGAGCCTCAGGTAGGCGTCCTCGGTCCCGGCCGGGGCGTCGTCGAGGTCCACGACCAGGTCGACGACCCGCTGCGTCACGTGCCGGGCGTTGTCCACGCCGGACTCCGCGAGGGCCTCGAGCGTGTCCCGCAGGCCGGTCGCCGCGGCGTCGTCCATGGTGGGCTCGCCGGTCCAGGGGGAGGGGTACCAGGTGTCCAGGACGGTCCCGTCGGCGGTGACGGTGGCGAGGCCGAGGCCGCCGGCCGGGCGCCCGGGAGCGGACATGGATGAGCTGGGCGTGGGAGGAGTCATACAGCAATCCTACCGAGGTGCGCCGTCGACCCCCACGCGGTGCCTCTCCCGCCCCAGGCGTCGGACCCGCGCTACGGCGCTCCGCTGCCTCCCGCGGTCAGGACCGGATCCCCTGCATGCCGAGGACCAGGTCCTTCACCGACGCTGCGGGGACAGGGCGTCCGCGCTCCAGGAAGCGGGCCGCGGCAGCGGGTACGTCGGGATTCGACGAGATCACCAGGGGTGCCTCCCCGGGCTTCGACGGGAGCCTGCCATGGGTGCCCCTGACGTGGCCGGGATCGAGCGGAACCAGGTTCATCGCATACCGGAGACCTGCCTTCTTCTTCAGCAGGTTGAGGCCCCCCTTCGCCTTCGCCCACGGGTCCGCGGGATCGAAGAACAGCTCGGCCGGGTCGTAACCCGGTTTGCGGTGGATGTCGACGCCCCGGGCATAGTCGGGTGCCCGGTCGTCGTCCAGCCAGAAGTAGTAGGTGAACCACGCGCCGGGTTCGGCCACCACCACCAGCTCGCCGGAGCGCTCGTGGTCGAGGCCGTAGCGGGCCTGCGCCTCGCGGTCGAGGACCTCATCGACGCCCGGCACCCCGCGGAGCAGCGCGGCGACGCGGGGGACGTCCGCCGGGTCCGCGACGTAGACGTGGCAGACCTGATGGTCCGCGACCGCGAAGGCCCGGGAGGTCCACGGGTCGAGCTGCTCCCTGCCGTCCTGTTCGTAGACCTCCAGCAGCTTCTCGCGGCGGAGGATGCGGTTCACATGGACGGGCCGGTGCGCATCCTCGATGCCGTACTCGGAGACGGCGACGACGTCCACGCCGTGCGCGAGGGCGGAGTCGAGCAGCGGTGCCAGCACCGCATCCAGTGCGGAGGCGGCCTCGACTGCCTGCGGGCTGGTCGGTCCGAAGCGTTGGAGGTCGTAGTCGAGGTGCGGCAGGTACGCCATGAGCAGGTCGAGGGATGCCGTGCGCAGGAGGTGCTCGGTGGAGCGGGCGATCCACTCGGTCGAGCGGATCGAGGCGGTGGGTCCCCAGTACTGGAAGAGGGGGAAGTCGCCGAAGGGGCCGGTCAGTTCGTCGTGCAGCGAGGGCGGTCGGACATAGGCGTCGGGCGACTTGCGGCCGTCGGCGTGGTAGATCGGACGCGGGGTGACCACCAGATCCGTGGACATGCCCATCGCGTACCACCAGCAGACATTGCCGGCCCGATAACCGGGCATGGTGCGCCGTGCCGTCTCCCAGAGCTTCTCGCCCTGGACGAGTTTGTTGTGCTGGCGCCAGAGGTGGATCTCGCCCAGGTCGCGGAAGTACCAGCCGTTGCCCACGATGCCGTGCTGCGCGGGATCGAGGCCCGTCAGCATGGTGCTCTGCACCGAGCAGGTCACCGCGGGGAGGACGGTCGACAACTCGGCGCTCCAGCCGCCGTCCGCCAGCCGCGAGAGGCGCGGCATGTGGGTGAGGGCAGTGGGCGTCAGCCCTACGATGTCGAGCAGCAGGACAGGTTTCACGGGCGGGGTCTCATTCGCTCGGGGCGGACGGGTGGATGTGGGGCCGCAGGTGCGCGATGGACCAGGCGATCTCGGCGGCGATCCCCTCGACGAGCGGGACCGGACCGCCCGGGAGGACGCTCCAGGTGTAGGTCTCGATGTCGAGGTGGGCGTCGGAGCCGTGCGGCATCGCGGCGACGGCCTCGACCGCGATGCGCAGGACCGACGTCGTGGTGGTCAGGGGAGGCTCCGGTTGGTAGTGCAGGGGCAGGTGGAAATGGACACGCCACGGTCCCCGGGCGGGAAGGACGTCGAGCGCCTCCGGGAGGTCGTCGCTGCGGAGCACACCCGCAGGGGCTGCTTCCCTCACCTGGTGGATGTACCGCGGCTCGACGAAACGCGCCAGGGCCTCCCGCGCGTGCGGCAGGGCGGGGTCCTCGACCTCGAGCGCCACGGATGCCTGGATCTTCACGACCCTCAGGCCCGCGTCGACGATGCGCCGGACCTCCGCGGCGGGGTCGGCGAAGGAGACGGCGAGATGGCAGGTATCGAGGCAGATACCGACGAGCTCGGGGTCCAGGCCTACCCCGACGCGCGCGGACAGCCAGTCGACGACGTCGGCGACCGAGTCGAGCACGCAGCCGGGTTCCGGTTCCACCGCCACGCGGATGGTACGCCCCGTGGTCGTCCGGAGGTCCCGCAGGAAGGCGGAGAGTTCCACGAACGCGGCTGTCGCGGCGGTGTCCGACTCGTCCGTCCACCCCTCGCGCCAGGCGAGCGGCAGGGTCGAGATGGAACCCTCCATCCCGACGGGAAGCAGATCCGCGAGGACCTCCGCACAGGCCTTCGTGTAGTCGAGCCGGTCGGGTCGCGCCCACGAGGGCTCGTACACGGCCAGCTTCACGACGTCGTCGTGGAAGCCGCCGAAGGGGAAGGCATTGATCGTGTGGAGGTGGAGACCTTCGTCGGACAGCGCCGCACGCAGCCTCTCGCGATCCTCCCCTGACCGGGCGAGCCGGAATGCGAGCCCTGCCGGCAACCATAATCCGATGCCGAGGGTCTGGAGCCCGGACTGCCGGCGGATCGGGCCTGCGTACCGTCGGAGCTGCTCGAGCACTCCGTCCAGGTCCTCGGCGGGATGCACGTTGGTGCAGTACGAGAGCAGCATCAGGCGCGGGCTCCCCGCAGGATCGAGTTGCCCTCGAACTCCTCGCCCCGCGGAGCCTCGACCTCGAAGCCGGGGATCGGATCGAGGATCAGGCGGCCGCTCTGGCCGTAGAACTCCACCGGGTTCTCCCAGAGGACCTTCTCGACGTCGTGCGGCGTGAAGCCCCCCGCAAGCATGGCGTGCCCCGTGGCGGCGGTCTTGAGCGGGTCCGACCTGCCCCAGTCCGCCGCGGAGTTGACCAGGACACGCTCCGTACCGTAGCGGCGGAGGATCTCCACCATGCGCGCCTCATCCATCTTGGTGTCAGGGTAGATGGAGAAACCCAGCCACGCCCCGGCCTCCTTCACCATCTCCGCGTTGGTCTCGTTCAGGTGGTCCACGACGACCATCCGGGGCGTGATGCCCGACTCGCGGACCACATCGAGAGTGCGGGCGGTGCCCGCGAGCTTGTCGCGGTGCGGGGTATGGACGAGCACCGGGAGGGCGTGCCGAACGGCGAGCTCGAGCTGCCGACCGAAAGCGACGTCCTCCGCCGGTGTCATCGAGTCGTACCCGATCTCACCGACGGCGACGACGCCGTCCTTCACGAGGTAGCGCTCGAGCTCATCGAGCACCGGCGTACACCGGGGGTCGTTCGCCTCCTTGGGATTGAGGGCGATGGTCGCGTGGTGGCGGATGCCGAACTGTGCGGCCCTGTGACGCTCCCAGCCGATCAGGCCGTCGAAGTAGTCGAGGAACGACCCGACGTTGGAGCGCGGCTGGCCGAGCCAGAAGGCGGGCTCGACGAGCGCGCGCACGCCGGCCGCATACATGGACTCGTAATCGTCGGTCGTGCGGCTCGTCATATGGATGTGCGGATCGAAGATGCGCATGGGTCAGGTCCTTCCGGAGGATGCGTCCGCGGGCACACGGATCAGGCGGTGGATGTCGGGCGGCACCGGCCGCCCTGCGGCGGTGCGTTCCCGGGCGAAATCGCGCGCCATCCGCGCGAGCTCGGCATCCGTACGGAGCTCGAGCCCGGCCACCGCCGTGAGGTCGATGTCCATGAAGACGAGCTTGAGGACGGCATGCCGCCAGTCGTGCTGGTCCAGGTGGTCGCGGGCGAAGGCGCCGGCCGCTGCGGCGACCAGGCCGCGGTCATTGGTCCGCAGCGCATCGGTGGCGAGCTCGAGGCCCGTCGGCACGAGGTCTGCGGTCAGCCCGCCGTCCCCTCGCTCGGTCGAGGCGTTGAACCAGCGAAGCACCCCCCTCCGCTCGGAGGAGTCGCCCCGGAGGTAGAGGGTCCGGAGGGTCTCCGCGTGTCGGATCGGGTCGAGGACGGAGGCGAGGTGATCGAGGAGGTGGACGCGCGCCGCGTCGTCCTCGGTGCCGCGGAGGATGCCGGTCGGATCGCCTGACGGATCGAGTGGACAGCGACCCGCGAAGCGTCCGGCTCCGGGGAAGATCCGATGCACCGATTCGGGATCCTGGGACACTTCCCCGATCGCGTCGGCCATCCATCGGAGGCGGCGGCGTCGGGCGGGGACCTGCTGCCAGGCGTCCTGCAGTGCGAGCATGCTGGCGGCCACCAGCGCCGGCCCGTCGTGCGAATGGCGCGGCAGTTCCACGGCGGCGATCCCGTCGAAGCCCATCTCGTCGAGGGTTGCGAGGGCCAGCGTGAGGTCGGCGTCGCCCTCGCCGAAGGGAAGGTGTTCGTGATGCGTGTGCGGCATGTCGTCGAGCTGCACGTTCGCGAGGAGATCCCCGGCCTCGAGCAGCGCCCCGCGGATGCCGTCGGGCTCCACGACGACGCAGTGGCCGATGTCCACCGTGATCCGCAGGTCACCACCCCCGATGCGCTCGCGGAGGCGGAGCGCGTCACGGACCGTCTCCACGACCATCCCGGGTTCCGGTTCGATGGCCAGGACCACGCCCGAACGGGCAGCGGCCTGCACCAGTACGCGCACCCGCTCCTCGAGGCGCTGCCAGGCGTCCTCCTCGGAATCTCCCTCCCCGAGGACCCCGGAGAAGAAGGAGACGCAGCGGGCGCCCAGGGCGGACGCGATCTCGATCGACCGGTGCATGAAGTCCATCCGACGATCCGCGTCCGCGTGCACGAGGGCCGGGTGATGCTTGCACCTCGGGTCGAGAAGGAAGCGGACCCCGGTCTCGATCACGACCGCCAGGCCCAGCCGGTCGAGGTGGTCGCGGAGTCGCTCGAGTTCGGTCGGCAGGTCGGCGTTCCACGGATCGAGGTGCGGATGGCCGATCGTCAGGGCGACAGCCGAGTAGCCCTGCTCGGCGACGAGTTGCAGTGCCGTGTCCAGCGGATGGTCGGCGAGTCCGTTGGTGCCGTACCCGAGGTGGAACCGCCGGGTCCCTGCAGTCCGCGCTGTTTGATCGTTGCTCATGTCTCGCTCACCTCTCCTCCACGACGCCGTGTCCGCAGGAGCGCACCGGCGAGATCGACGGCGGCGAGGAACGCGGCGGCGCCGGCGCGCCCGCCCCGCACGCCGGGAAGGACGAGAGCGGTCTGGAGCGGAACCATCGCACGGATGCCCTGCTTGGTCGCTTCCCTCGCGCGGGGGCCGCTCGGCTCCGCCACCGCGCTCCACTGCGCCGGGAGGCACCGGAGGGCGTAGGCGAGCGCACCCGCTATCGCGAGGGGATCGGCTCCCAGGGAAGGAGCGCGACGCCGGGAGGCGATGACTACCGTCGTGAGCGTGGTGGCCGCGGAGACGCCGGCGGCCAGCGGTCTGCTCGTACCGTGGACCTCTCCGCGCGACAGCGCGGTGACGCCGATGGTGTGGGCGGCCATGACGAGGGCCGGCCCGGCGGCGCGGGCGGCCCCGTCGGTCCCCGCGCCGAGCAGCACATCGAGCCCCCGGCAGCCGCCCATGAGGAGCGGGCCCGCCACCGGATGCGGCTTCGCCACGAGATCGTAGGTCCAGATGCACAGCGTGAGCGGCAGGGCGATACCGAGCGCGCGTCGCCCTCCGGCCGCTGCGGCGAGGGCGAGCCCGACGGCGGAGAGCGACGCACCCAGGCCGAAGGCCCGCCGGGCGGAGACCCGCCCCGAGGGTATCGGCCGCTCGGGCCGTTCCTCGGCGTCGAGTGCGCGGTCGGCGAAATCGTTGAGCGCCATCCCCGCCGCATACAGGCATGCGCTGGCGGCCGGGAGCAGGAGGACAGACCGACGGCGACGTGCGGTCCGGCTGCCGGCGGCCGCGTGCCCCACGAGGCTGTCACCGAGGACGGTGAGCACGGCGGGAGCGCGCACGAGTTCGAGGTACGTTCCGAGATCGGTCATGGGTCAGGCGCCCGTCGAGGAGGGGTTGGCGAGGAGCCGCAGGGTTTCCCCGGCGTCGTGGGCCCAGTCCACGAGGTGCCGGTGCTGCGCCGCGAAGGAATGCTCGTCGCTGCCCCAGGGGTCCTTGAAGAACAGTCCGAGCGCCGGGACGTCGCCGGTCCAGCCCGCCGCATCGGCGAGCGCCATCAGGCGTGCGAGGTCGAGGATCATGGGTGCCGCGAGAAGTGAGTCGTAGGCACTCCACGTCGTCTGCAGGGTGATCCGCGTGTCGAGGAACCCGCGCGCGCTCACATGGTCCCAGGCGACCTTCGTCTCCCCGAGGTCGGGGACGTTGTCGATGTGCAGGGGCGTCACCGCACCGCCGGTGAGTTCCCTGAGGCCGCGGTTCTTCGACTTCAGCTTGCCCTTCACCGCATCGGGATCGGCGAGCGTCGCGCCGTCGCCGCCGCCCAGGAGGTTCGTGCCGGCCCAGCTGCTGATGCGGAGGCCGCGGGCTGAGAAGGCAGGCGCGAGCACCGAGCGCAGCCAGGTCTGGCCCGTCTTGCCGTCCTGTCCCGCGGTCGGGATCCCCCGCTTCAGGGCCAGCTGATGCAGGGCCGGGATCCGCAGGGCGGTCGAGGGGGTGAAGCAGATGTACGGAGAACCCGCGAGGATCGCCGCGTATGCGCCCACGGAACTGGGGGGGAGCAGACGTCGCCCGGGCTCTCGGAGGGCGGCCTCGAGCAGGTCGAGGTCCTCGAACTCCGGCGCCGGCCCGGGCATCGGTTCGGAGGATGCCACGTCGATGACGATCACCCGCTCGAGGCCGGCGTCGCGCTGGAAGTCGGTGATGTCGCGTGCCATCCGTGCCGCCGCCTGGGACTGGGACTCGGTCCCCTCCGTGCCCAGATAGCCCCGCCGTACTCGGGAGTCGGCCTGCTCGAGTGCCGCCTGCAGGGGACCGAGGAGCCGCGCCGGGATCATTCCCGACTCGACCAGCAGTTCCGCGCGCTTGACCATTCCGACCGCGGAGACGTCGTGCCCGGCAATGACGAGATCCGTGTACCGGGGGAGCGGGACGTCGTCGAAGTCCTTCTGTCCCGTCACCGTGCCGGTCGTGTCGGTCAGCCCCGCGGCGAGAGCCGCCAGCCCGAGGGCGGCGGTGGTCGCAACAGAGCCCCGCGCGCCGATGAGCCAGAGGCCGGTGGCCCCGAAGGTGGCGGACCCGGTGGCCCCGCCTGTTGGAAGAGATCCCGGTACCCTGTCCTGCGCGTCCACTCTGGCTCCTTTGCCGACACCGATGAAGCGATCGCCGAGCGTGGGTCAAGAGGGTGAGACCTCGCCGCCTGTCAGGGACCGGGCCGGTCGGACCGACGGCGCGCCGCCGGTTCCGGATGTCCTGTTCAGGTGATCGCTACTCGACGGTACGAGGGGGCATCGAGTAGCCGCACCAGTACGTACTACCTGTTCTCGCCGACGCGGTACTTGGAGCGCCGAGTACCGTCAGGGTGCGGGTACCAGCGGCGGTCCGGCTGAGGGTCGGCACCGTGCTCGTTAGAGTTGCCGCATGACAGACATTCAGCACGTGACACTCGACCTGACGTCCGACGTAGCCCACCTGACAGCGCGCCTGCTCGACATCGAGAGTGTCTCCGGCAACGAGGCGGGCATCGCGGACGCCATCGAGCAGGCCCTGCGGCGCGTGGACCACCTGGAAGTGGTGCGCGACGGCGACTGCGTCATGGCGAGGACCGCCCTCGGGCGCCCCGAGCGGGTCATCCTCGCCGGGCACATCGACACCGTGCCCCTCCCGACGGTCCCCGGTGCGCGCGGCACCGTGCCGTCCGCGTGGGACGGCGACGTCCTGTACGGACGGGGAGCCACCGACATGAAGGGCGGTGTCGCCGTCCAGCTCGCGCTCGCGGCGGCCCTCACCGAGCCCACGCGGGACATCACGTTCATCTTCTACGACCACGAGGAGGTCGAGGCCTCCCTCAGCGGACTCGGCCGGGTGGCGGCGTCCTACCCCGAGTGGCTGACGGCGGACTTCGCGGTGCTCCTGGAACCGACGGACGGCACCGTGGAGGGCGGCTGCAACGGCACGGCGCGCTTCGACGTCCGGGTCACCGGCAGGGCGGCACACTCGGCGCGTGCCTGGCGGGGCGTCAACGCGATCCATGGTGCCGCCGAGATCCTCGTCCGCCTGCGGGACCACGAGCCGGCCACCGTCCACGTGGACGGCCTGGACTACCGGGAGAGCCTCAACGCGGTGACGATCACCGGGGGCACCGCCGGGAACGTCATCCCGGACAGCACGGTGATCGAGGTCAACTACCGCTTCGCCCCGGACAAGACGCCCGAGCAGGCCGAGGAGTACGTCAGGGCGCTGCTCGACGGGTTCGACGTCGAGCGGACCGATGCGGCCGCGGGGGCGCGACCGGGCCTGCAGCACCCGGCGGCGGCGGCGTTCGTCGCGGCAGTCGGCGCCGACCCGAAGCCCAAGTACGGCTGGACCGACGTGGCGCGGTTCAGCGCCCTCGGGGTGCCGGCGGTCAACTTCGGTCCCGGCGACGCGCTCCTCGCACACACGGACGACGAACACGTGCATGCCGACGCCATCCGGGCGTGCCTGGGAGCCCTCGTGACCTGGCTGTCCTGACAGCCCTCCCACGACGAAGGACCCGGCAATCCGCCGGGTCCTTCGTCGTTCCTGCCCGGGAGACGGCTCCCCGGTCAGGTGGAGGCCGCGTCCATGGCGATCGCGCCCACTACGGCGGGCTTCCGTCCCTTGGTCCTGAAGCTCAGGAGGACGGACAGCCGTGTGGCGAGGGTGGACAGCGCGAAGTTGATGATGATGAAGATCGCGGCGGCGACCATCAGGGACGGGATGATGTTGCCCTCGCCGACGCCGAGCCGGCGCATGTACTGCAGGAGCTCTGGGTAGGTGATGATGAAGCCCAGCGCCGAGTCCTTGAGGATCACCACGAACTGGCTGATCAGGGCGGGCAGCATGGCGATGAGGGCCTGTGGCACCTCGATGCTGCGCAGCGACTGGTTGGCCGTCAGGCCGATGGCCATGCCGGCCTCGCGCTGGCCCCTGGGCAGCCCCTGGACCCCGGACCGGACCAGCTCCGCGATCACGGAGCCGTTGTAGAGCGTGAGGGCGATGACCACGGCGATCAGCGGCGCGTCCTGGGGTTGCACGGCACCGGAGCTGCCGAGCGCCAGCCAGAAGAAGATCATCATGAGCAGCACGGGGACGGCCCGCAGGAACTCGACGACGATGCCGGCGACCCACCGGACGGGCGCCAGGTGCGAGAGCCGGCCGACGCCGAAGATCAGGCCGAACAGGACCGAGGTGACGATCGCGATCGCCGCCGCCTTCAGCGTGTTGACGAGCCCCGGGAGGATGAAGAACTCCCAGGTCCTCGACTCGAGGAAGGGCGTCCACATGCTCGCCTCGAGCTGCCCCTTCTCGGCCAGCGTCGAGATGATCCAGGCGAGGATACCGAGGCCCACCAGCACCCCGACGATGTTGCCGATCAGGATGTTCCGGCGCGCGCGGGGGCCCGGCGCGTCGAAGAGGACCTGCTGCGCGCTCATCGTGCCACCGCCAGTTTCCGTGAGGCCCAGGTGGTCAGCAGCCCGATGGGGATCACGAGGACCACGAAACCGAGGGCGAAGGTGAAGAAGATCGGGATCACGAGGTCGGAGCGGAACTCGATCATGGTCTTCATGAGGCCCGAGGCCTCGGTGGCCACCGACCCCGCTGCGGCGACCGTCGAGTTCTTGATGAGCGCGATCAGCACGTTCCCGAGAGGCGCGATGGCGCCGCGGAAGGCCTGCGGGAGGATGATGAGGCGCGCCGCCGGCAGGAAGCTCAGGCCGATCGCCCGTGCGGCCTCGGCCTGCCCGAGCGGGACGGTGTTGACGCCGCTACGGATGGCCTCGCACACGAAGGCCGCGTGGTACACGGCCAGGCCCACGATGGCGATGCGGAACAGGCTCGCGTTCAGATCGGCCGCCAGGCTGATCTGCATGACGGAGAACAACCCGAGGAAGCCGAAGGCCAGGATGATGGTCAGCGGCGTGTTGCGGAAGATGTTCACGTACGCCGCGCCGAACCACTGCAGGCTCGGGATGGGGGAGATGCGGAACAGGGCCAGCACCGTGCCGATGGCGAGCGCCCAGATGGCGGCCCAGAACGACAGTTGGATATTGACCCAGAACGCGGCGAGCACGTCATAGGTCTCGAACAGCGACAGGTAGTCCTCCACGGTTCACCTCTTTCCTGGTGGGGACATGGCATTGGCGGGGCGGTCCGGGGACCACCCCGCCAATGGGGAGCGATGCTATGCGCAGGGCTCCGGCTCGGGCGGGTTCAGCTCCGCATTGAAGGTGTAGTCGGCACCCTCGGTGTTGCTGGTGATCGCCTCTTCCCAGGCGCCGTCACCGATCATCTTGGTGATCGCCGAGTTGATGTCCCCGCACCTGTCGCTGCCCTTGGGCAGGCCGACCCCGTACCTCTCCTCGGAGAAGGTGTTGCCGACGACCTTGAACTTGCCCGCATTGGCTTCCTGCGCGGCGAGGCCGGCGAGGATGATGTCATCGGTGGTGACGGCGTCGATCTGGCCGCCGCCCATCGCCGTGACGCACTCCGCGTAGCCGGGCTGCTCGACGAGCTGTACGCCCGGGTACTGGTCCTTGATCTTCTGGGCGGACGTGGAGCCCGTGACCGAGCAGAGGTTCTTGCCCTCTAGGTCCTCGGGGCCGGTGATGTCGCTGTCCGTGGGGACGAGGAGGTCCTGGCCCGCGACGAAGTACGGTCCCGCGAAGTCCACGGTCTCCTTGCGGGTGTCCGTGATCGAGTAGGTCGCGAAGATCATGTCGACCTGCTCGTTGGCCAGCAGGTTCTCGCGGTTCGCGGACGGCGCCTCGACCCATTCGATGTTCTCCTCGGACACCCCGAGCTCGGCTGCCACGTACTTCGCGACGTCGACGTCGAAGCCGGAGTAGGAGCCGCCCTCGTCGTAGCCGAGGCCCGGCTGGTCGAACTTGATGCCGATGCGGAGGCTCTCGCCGCCGCCCTCGCCGCCGCCGCCGCCTTCGCTCTCGGCGCTGTCGCCGCCGCCACAGGCGGACAGCGTGAGTGCTGCTACGGCAGCCACCGCGGCTGCTGCATATCGGGTCTTTCGCATTGGTTCTCCTTGCGTCGCGGCCTCGGAAGGCCCTCGTGGGTTCTGGTGATGCGGGGGATCAGTGCGAGAGGATCTTGCCGAGGAAGTCCTTGGCGCGGTCGCTCTGCGGATTGTTGAAGAACTCCTCGGGCGTGGCCTCCTCCATGATCTGGCCGTCGGCCATGAAGATCACGCGGTCGGCGGCGCGGCGGGCGAAGCCCATCTCGTGGGTCACGACGATCATGGTCATCCCCTCCTTGGCGAGCGAGACCATCGCGTCGAGGACCTCGTTGATCATCTCGGGGTCGAGGGCCGAGGTCGGTTCGTCGAACAGCATCACCTTGGGCTTCATGGCGAGGGCCCGGGCGATGGCCACGCGCTGCTGCTGGCCACCGGACAGCTGGGCGGGGAGCTTCTGGGCCTGGTTGTCGACGCCGACGCGCGTCAGCAGCGACATGGCGAGTTCCTTGGCCTCGGCGCCCTTCATGCCCCGGACCTTGATCGGGCCCAGCGTGACGTTCTCGAGGATCGACTTGTGCGCGAAGAGGTTGAACGACTGGAACACCATGCCGACGTCGGCGCGCAGCTTCGCGAGGGCCTTGCCCTCCGCGGGGAGGACCTTGCCGTCGATGGCGATCTCGCCGTCGTCGATGGTCTCGAGGCGGTTGATGGCACGGCACAGGGTCGACTTCCCGGACCCGGAGGGCCCGATGACCACCACCACCTCACCGCGCCCGACCTCGAGGTTGATGTCGCGCAGGACGTGGAGATCGCCGAAGTGCTTGTTCACGTTCTTGAGCGAGACGAGGGGGCTTCCCGGGGACGCGGGCGTAGCCGGTTGCGGTTCACTTGTCATGGGAGAAATCTAGCGAACTATTCCTCTCCAGCAATACACCGGGAAGGAATGGGGACGATTGTGATTAAAGTGCAACCAGTGGCGTGTCCAGTACGCCGGCCATCCCCTCACGGCTCGCACCATTGGTTAGCCTAGGACAATGTCTCACTCCCAGCAGTCCCCGGCCGGTGATCGCATCGGACCTTCCAGCGCAGACGAGGGCGCCCCGCAGGCCGTGCCCGACGGGCCCGCGGGGCAGGCCTCGAACGGCACGTCCCGCGCCCGTGCGAACGGTGCGCCTGCGGTCAGGGCGTCGCGGCACAAGGGCCCGGTGGAACTGAGGCGCGGCCAGGCGGCGGCTCCGCAGTCCGACAGCATGCTGCTGGATACCGATACCAGCGCGGGATTCACGCGCACCGACCCGTGGCGCGTGCTGCGTATCCAGAGCGAATTCGTCGAGGGGTTCGGTACGCTGGCCGACCTCGGCCCGGCCATCAGCGTGTTCGGGTCCGCCCGCACGCCGCGGGACTCCTCCTTCTACGCCATCGGCGAGGAGGTGGGCCGGCGCCTCGTGGCGTCGGGGTACGCCGTCATCACCGGGGGAGGCCCGGGCGCCATGGAGGCCGCGAACAAGGGCGCCTGCGAGGCGGGCGGCGTCTCCGTGGGCCTCGGTATCGAACTGCCCTTCGAGCAGGGCATGAACGAGTGGGTGGACCTGGGGATCAACTTCCGGTACTTCTTCGCGCGGAAGACGATGTTCGTCAAGTACGCCAACGGGTTCATCGTGCTGCCGGGCGGCTTCGGGACCCTCGACGAGCTGTTCGAGGCGATGACCCTCGTCCAGACCCGCAAGGTCACCTCCTTCCCGATCGTGCTCATCGGCGTCGACTACTGGCGCCCGCTCATCGACTGGATCGAGGGCACGCTGCTCACCGAGGGCACCATCTCGGAGAAGGACCTCTCGCTGCTGCAGCTCGTCGACACGGCGGAGGAGGCCGTGCGGATCGTCGCGGCCTCGTCGGGGCACCGGCAGGCGCCGAGCGCTGCGTCCGGGCACCACTGACAGGCGATTCTGGCACCATTGCGGTGTGACTATCTTCCTGGTGATCCTCGCCGTCCTGCTCGTGGGAGGGACCGCCCTGCTCGCCTCGGGACGCCCGCTTCCGGTGCTGCTCCGGCGTCCCGGTGCCGCCGTGCGGGCGGACCCGGCTGCCCGTCCGGCGGGTGGAGGGGCGGGTGGCGGGCTCGGCCTCGTCGAGCCGGTCGCCGGCCTGCCCCCGGTCCTGCTGCCCGAGAAGCCCTCCGCGCCCGACGTCGACGCCGTGCGGTTCGGCCTCGGCCTCCGCGGCTACCGCATGGACCAGGTGGACGAGGTCCTCGACCGGCTCGCGGCTGCCCTCGCCGAGCGGGACGCCGTCATCGGTGAGCTGCGCTCGCGGCTCTCCGCGCAGGACGCCCGGCGATGAGCGGCGCGGTCCCGGGCTCCGACGGCAGGCCGCGGTGCGGGTGGGCGGTCTCCAGTGCCGACTACGAGCTGTACCACGACCTCGAATGGGGCCGCCCCGTCCGGGACGAGGCCGGACTCTTCGAACGGCTGAGCCTGGAGGCCTTCCAGTCCGGCCTGAGCTGGATCACCATCCTGCGGAAGCGGGACGCGTTCCGGAGCGCGTTCGCGGGGTTCGTCCCGGAGGCGGTGGCGTCCTTCGACGAGCGCGACGTCGCGCGGCTCATGGCCGACGCCGGCATCGTCCGGAACCGGCGGAAGATCGACGCGACGATCGCCAACGCCCGGGCCCTCCTCGCACTGCCGGAGGGCACCACGCTCGGCTCGGTCCTCGCCCGTCACCGCCCCGAGGCCGGCCCCGCGCCCGCCACCCTGGCCGACGTCCCGGCGGTCACGGACGAGAGCACGGCGCTGGCCCGCGACCTCCGTGGCCTCGGTTTCCGCTTCGTGGGCCCGACGACGGCGTACGCCATGCTGCAGGCCACGGGATACGTCGACGACCACCTCCGGGACTGCTGGGTCCGGGCGAGCGCGGGGCGCACCGCCGACACGGGGCCGCCCGCGGGTGCCGGTGCGCCCACCGGGCCCCATGATGCCGCGCCCGATGACGGCGCGGCATGAACGGTCCGGACACCGCCGCGACTGCCGCGACGGTGCGGCCGGTCCGGTGGCGGGCCCACTGGGCCGTGCAGGTGCTGGCGGTCTTCGTCGCCGGCCGCCTCGTGTCCACCGCGATCTTCCTGCTCGCTGCGGCGCGCCAGGGTCCCAGCCCGTGGTCAGGCCCCGCCCCCGGCTACGGCGCCTTCATCAACTTCTGGGACAGCGGCTGGTACGAACGGATCTTCACGGAGGGCTATCCGTCCGAGTTGCCGCTGGATGCTCTGGGCATGGTCAGCCACAACCAGTGGGCGTTCTATCCCCTGTACCCGGGCCTCGTGCGCGGCCTGGCCGCGGTCACCGGCCTGGGGTGGGGGGTCCTCGCGCCGGTCGTGTCGGTGGCCGCGGCGGCCGGTGCCTCGCTCGTCATCTACCGCCTGTTCAGGCTGCGCGCCGAGCATCGGACGGCGCTCGCGGGGGTCGCCGTCGTGTCCTTCGCCCCCGTCGCGGCGATCCTGCAGGTGCCGTACGCGGAGTCGCTGCACCTGCTGCTGCTGGCCTCGGCGCTGTACCTCGTCTCGGTGGGCCGCTACGGCGCGGCCCTGCCCGTCGTGGTGCTCATGGGCCTGGCGCGCCCGGCCGGGGTGCCTTTCGCGATCGCCATGGGGATCCTGTTCCTCCACGCACTGTGGGCGGCGCGCCGCGGAGACGATCCGGGGGCCCGCCGCACGGCGGCGGGACGCGTGCTCCCGCTGTTCCTGCTCGGCGTGGTCTCGTCGGCCGCGGCGGTCGCGTGGCCGCTCATCGCCTGGGCCGCGACAGGTCGGCCCACGGCCTACGTGGCGACGGAGACGGCCTGGCGGGGGGAAGCCCTCGTCCCGTTCCTGCCCTGGTTCGAGGCGCCGGCCGCCCTCGTCGGGCCCGCGGCGGGTGTGCTGGTGGTCGTCGGCCTCCTGATCGGGGCGGCCGGGATGTTCCTCGCGCCGTCCGTGCGCTCGATCGGCCTCGTGCCCGGCGCCTGGTGCGCCGCGTACCTGCTCTACCTCGCCGCGTTCTGGGACCCGCAGTCGAGCACCTGGCGCATCCTGCTGCCGCTGTTCCCCCTGGCCCTCGCCGTCGCCGCCCCGCGCGGGGGGCGGCTGCTCTGGGTGCTCCTGCCCGTGTGCGTGGTGGCCCAGTTCCTGTGGGTGGACTGGCTCTGGGCGTGGACCCCGACCGGCCCGGACGGGGATTATCCACCATGATTGTGATCCACGCCGCACCTGAATTAGCAGGTGCAGGACTTGTGCTGAATAATAAAGGTGATGACGTGCACATCGGGGCCCTGTACAGGTCGCTGCGGTGGAGCACCGTTTACTGTTGCGCTACCGCTGATCGCGGTCGCGCCCTGTTGAAAGGGACACCCCCATGGCTGCCATGAAACCGCGTACCGGCGATGGACCGATGGAAGTCACCAAGGAGGGGCGCAGCCTCATCATGCGGGTGCCGATCGACGGCGGCGGACGCCTCGTCGTCGAACTCAACGCCGAGGAGGCAGGCCGTCTCAAGGATTGCCTGCTCGACGTCACGAACCAGCTCGCGCGCTAGGTCCCGCCGGACCGTCAGGCGCGCTGCTTGACCGCCAGGAGGAGTCCGCTGCCGGTGGGCAGGAGCGCCGACACGAGGGCGTCGTTCTCGCGGACCATCCGGCCCACCTGACGCAGGGTGTTGGTCGACTGCTCGCGGACGGCCGGCTCCGCCACCCGGTCCTGGTCCAGCGCGTCGTTGACGATCATGATCCCGCCGTCCTTCAGGAGGCGGGTAGCCTGCTCGACGTACGCGGGGAGCCCCGGCTTGTCGGCGTCGATGAACACCAGGTCGTAGGCCGCATCGGTGAGCCGTGGCAGCACGTCCGCGGCGCGCCCGGAGATGGTCCGCGTGCGGTTCGAGGGGATGCCCGCTTCCGCGTACGCCTCCCGCGCGGCACGGAGGTGGTCCACGTCCGAGTCGATGGTCGTCAGGACCGCGTTCCGGCCGAGGCCACGCAGCAGGCAGACGCCGGAGACGCCCGCGCCCGCGCCGACCTCGACCGCCGTCGTGGCCTTGGACGCGGCCGCGAGCACGGTCAGTGCCGCCCCGACGGCCGGCGTCACCGGGGTCACGCCGAGTTCGTGGGACCGGTCACGCGCCCTGAGCAGGGTGTCGTCCTCCTCGGGGAGCCCTTCGGTGTAGGACCAGCTGCTGTGTTTGTCGGCGGCCATGGACATCCATTCTGTGAGCGCGGGAGATTCCGGGGGGCCGTCGGCAGGCCGGAGCCCCGCCCCAACACTACTGTGCGGCGCGGGCGCACTTCCATGCGGGGCCCGCGGCGGGCCCGCGCCGGCCGCCGCCCTGCCAGCGAGTTCCCAGCTTGGTGGGAAAGACTTTTCTTTCGGGACATCCGGCGCGAGCACGGTCTCGAATCCCTGGCACCACCGTCCAGCCTCACGGCGACGGGCGGAGCAGGTCCGGAAGTCGAGGCGAAGAGGGGAACATGATGTCCAGTGTGAAGGCGGCCCAGGCAGCCGGGGAGGCGATTCCCGCCGCGGATGCGCCGATCCTCGACGAGCACGGGAACCCCTGGGTGGCGCCGTCGTGGGAGGAAGTCGTCACCAACTACTCGCCCAAGGTCTACCGGCTCGCCTACCGGCTCACCGGCAACAGGTTCGACGCCGAGGACCTCACGCAGGAGGTGTTCGTCAGGGTCTTCCGGTCACTCGCGAACTTCAAGCCGGGCACCCTCGACGGCTGGCTGCACCGCATCACCACGAACCTCTTCCTCGACCAGGCGCGCCGCAAGACCCGCATCCGCTTCGACGGGCTGACGGAGGAAGCGGAGAGCCGCCTGCCCAGCAAGCATCCCGGCCCCGAGCGCAGCTTCGAATTCAACAACCTCGACATCGACGTGCAGGCCGCCCTGGAGGAACTGCCGCCGGACTTCCGCGCTGCCGTGGTGCTCTGCGATCTCGAGGGCCTCGCGTACGACGAGGTGGCCCGGGTGCTCGGGGTCAAGCTCGGCACCGTACGCTCGCGCATCCACCGGGGCCGGACGATGCTGCGGGAGAAGCTCGCACACCGGGACCCCCGCGCGGCCGGCAAGAGCGGCTCCGCCCTGGGCGTCCCGCGGATCGCGGGCCTGGGCTGAGGACCATGCTCCATCCCCAGCGCTCCCTCCAGGACCTCGTGGACGGTGAGTTGTCGGATCGACGGCGGATCGCCGTGGAACGTCATGTCTCCCGCTGTTCCTCCTGCGCGGCCGCCCTCGAGCGGATCCGCGGGCTGAAGAGCGCCCTGCTGGGTCTCAGCCGGCCGCAGCCGCACCCCGACTTCCAGCGCCGGCTGCTCTCGTCGGGGTCCGGTGGTTCCCCGGAGCCCCGCGGAGTGACGATGGGCTCGAGCGCGGCCTTCGTGCGCGACCACGACGAGCAGGTCGGAACCCGTCGTCGCCGTCGTCCGGTCCTCGCCGCTGCCGGCGGCTCCGTCGTCGTCGCGGCCGCCATCCTCGCCTCGGCCTACGTCGTGGGCTCGGAGGCCCGGCCGGTGGCGGCGGGCTCGGCTGCGGGGACGACGGCGCTGCGGTCGGGCTGGGAGTCGGTGGCCCCGCAGACGCCCACCTTCCTCGACACGGACCAGCTCGAGACGCTGCGGGCGGGCGGCTGGTACTGCCCGGAACTCGAGGCGCTCGGGTTCACGCTGCGGAGCGCGGAGGGCATCACCGTGGGCGGCAGGCCCACTCTGGAACTCGTCCTCGAGAACGACGGCGACACCGTGACCGTCTACGAGCAGAGGAAGGTCGGCGGTGGCGCGGAGCGGCGGATCGCCCCGGTGCCCCTCAACGCCGCGACCGGCAACACCGTGGCCTCCGACGGTTTCGAGCACGTCGGCGGTACGGCCCAGGACGTCTGGGTCCGTGCCGGGGAGCCCTGGCAGGCGGTCCTCGACTCGCCGTCGGTCACGTACACCGTGGTCTCGGACCTGCCTCCCGCCTCCATGCCGCAGACCCTCAGACAGCTCGTCACCACGGAGCACGCGCAGCTCTCGCTCGCCCCGCAGGGGCAGGAGGACTCGATGGTCGATCGCATCATCCGGGGCCTGTCGATGATCACCCACCCGCAGGACGACGCCGGATAGGTCCGGGACGGGACGGGAAGGTAGTCTTTTCTCGTGTTGGGAATCAACGGTCTCGAACTCGTGGTCCTGGTGCTGATCGCCGTCATGGTGCTCGGCCCGGAGCGGCTTCCGGAGTACGCTGCCCAGCTCGCCCGGCTCGTGAAGGGGCTCCGGCGCATGGCGACCGGGGCGCGGGAGCAGCTCCGCGAGGAGGTGGGCCCCGAACTCGACGAGGTGGACTGGCGGAAGCTCGATCCGCGCCAGTACGATCCCCGGCGCATCATCAAGGAAGCGCTGCTCGACGACGTCGAGGACGCCTTCAAGCCCGTCAGCGACGGTGCACCCAGGGCCGTCCCGCCGGCCGCATCCGGCGTCGCACGCCCCGCCCTCTCCGTGCCGGTGAGCCCCCGGCTCCCCGTGGGGCAGGCCGCACCCTACGATCTCGAGGCCACCTAGGACTCCCGGGACCCGCCCTTCCGGTGTCAGCGGATGCTGACGGGGAGGTTCAGTCCTGCCAGGCCGCGGGGCCGCCGTGCGAGGGCCGAGGCGATGGACTCCAGCTCGGCGCCGGCGGCCGAACCGCCCCCCTGCAGGACGAGCGGCATGCCGGCGTCGCCTCCTTCGCGGAGGGCCACGTCGAGCGGGATGCTGCCGAGCAGCGGGATCCGTGAGTCCAGCGTCGTCGACAGCCGCGCGGCGACCGCATCGCCTCCGCCCGAGCCGAACAGCTCCAGCCGCGTGCCGTCGGGGAGTTCCAGCCAGGACATGTTCTCGATGACGCCTGCGACGCCCTGCCCGGTCTGTGCCGCCATGGCGCCCGCCCGCTCGGCGACGTCCGCGGCCGCGCTCTGCGGCGTGGTGACGACCAGGAGTTCGGAGCGCGGGAGCAGCTGGGCGACGGAGATCGCGATGTCGCCGGTACCCGGGGGGAGATCGAGGAACAGCGCGTCGAGGTCGCCGAAGTAGACGTCGGTGAGGAACTGCTCGAGGGCGCGGTGCAGCATGGGGCCGCGCCAGGAGATGGGCTGGTTGCCCTCGACGAACATGCCGATCGAGATCACCTTCACGCCGTGGGCGACCGGAGGCAGGATGAGCTCGTCCACCCGCGTGGGCTGCTGCGTGATGCCCATGAGGGCGGGGACGGAGAAACCGTAGACGTCGGCGTCCACGATGCCCACGCGGAGCCCCTGGGCGGCCATGGCGACGGCGAGGTTGACCGTGACGCTCGATTTGCCGACCCCGCCCTTGCCGCTCGCCACGGCGTAGACCCGCGTCAGCGACTCCGGATCGTTGAAGGGGATGCCGCGCCGGCCGCCTGCGCCCTTCAGCTGCTCCTTCAGCGCGTCGCGCTGCTCCTGGTTCATGACCCCGAGGTCCACGTCGACGCCGTCCACGCCGTCGACGGCGGTGAGCGCCGCCTCGGCGTCGCGCGTGATGGTCCCGCGCAGCGGGCAGCCGGCGATGGTCAGCAGGACGCGGATCCGCACCCTCCGTCCGACGATCTCCACGGACTCGAGCATGCCGAGCTCGGTGATGGGGCGGCGCAGCTCGGGGTCGATGACCGTGTCCAGGGCCGAGCGCACGGCCTCCTGGGTGGGCAGGTCGCCGCTCACCGGGACTGCTTCCTCCCGGCGGCCTGGACCTTCGGCAGGGTGACGGTGTTCTCGGACGGTTTCCGCGGCTTCCGCTTCTGCAGCGTGAGTTCCTGCCCGTCCGTGGTCTCGAGCAGTTCCTCGAGGATGGAGCGGAGCTCGGAGCGCACGTAGTCGCGCGTGGCGACCTCCCGCAGCGCGATCCGGAGTTCGGCGATCTCCCGCGTCAGGTACTCGGTGTCCGAGAGGTTCCGTTCGGCGCGCTGGCGGTCCTGCCGCAGCGAGACGCGGTCGCGGTCGTCCTGCCGGTTCTGGGCGAGCAGCAGCAGGGGCGCCGCGTAGGAGGCCTGCAGGGACAGCATCAGCGTGAGGGCGGTGAACCCGAGCGCCGCGTTGTCGAAGCGGACGTCCTCCGGCGCGAAGGAGTTCCAGCACAGCCAGAGGATGCAGAACACCGTCATGTACAGCAGGAACTGCGGCGTGCCCATGAAGCGGGCGAAGTTCTCGGTCGCACTGCCGAAACGGTCGGGGTTGGGCCGCGGCCTCAGGAGGAAGCGCTTCCGGACCACCCGGGGCGTGTCCAGCCCACGCGACGTCGACCTGATCTTCTCAACCACGGCGGTCGCCTCGCTTCTGTCCCGGTGCATCGTCCTGTGCCCGCCAGTCGTCGGGCAGCAGGTGGTCCAGCACGTCGTCGACGGTCACGGCGCCCACGAGCCGGCCCTCCGTGTTGACGACGGGCAGTGAATTCAGATTGTAGGTCGCGAGGATGCGCGACACCTCGCTGACGTTCGACTGGTCGCCGATCGCCTCGAGGTCGGTGTCGATGATGTTGCCGAGGGGCTCCGGTGGCGGGTAGCGCAGCAGCTGCTGGATGTGCACCACGCCCAGGTAGCGGCCGGTCGGTGTCTCCAGGGGCGGCCGGCAGACGAAGATCGATGACGCCAGCGCGGGGGTCAGTTCCTCGCGCCGCACGTGGGCGAGCGCTTCCGCGACGGTCGCCTCAGGAGAAAGGATCACCGGCACGGTGGTCATGAGGGACCCGGCGGTGTCCTCCTCGTACTCGAGCAGGCGGCGCACGTCCTCGGCGTCGTCGGGCTCCATGAGCTGGAGCAGCTCCTCCTTCTGCGCCTCGGGGAGCTCGTTGAGGAGGTCCGCGGCGTCGTCGGGGTCCATCTCCTCGAGGACGTCGGCCGCCCGCTCGCGCGTCAGGGAGGTGAGGATCTGGACCTGGTCGTCGTCGGGCAGTTCCTGCAGCACGTCGGCGAGGCGGTCGTCCTGCAGCTCGCCGGCCACCTCGATGCGCCGCTTGTCGTTCATCTCGTGCAGCGCGTCCGCGAAGTCGGCGGCCTTGAGATCGTCATGCTGCGCGACGAACTGGGTGGCTCCCTGCGGTTCGTCCGTGGTGCCGTGGAGGGCGTCGAGCCAGTCGATGATGAGGCGTTCCCCGCCGCGGCGCAGCCCGCGCAGGGCCGACGAGCCGCCGCGTCGCACGAAGAGCTGCGACACGTGCCAGTCGCCCGTGCGGTTGCGCTCCATCGCGACGTCCTCGACGACGGCGTTCCCGCTGCCGTCACGCAGGGTGAGGCGGCGGTCGAAGAGCTCGGCGACCATGAGCATCTCGGCGCCGCGCTGCTCGAAGCGGCGCAGGTTGACGAGGCCGGTGCAGATGATCTGGGACGGGTCCATGGAGGTGATGCGGGTCATCGGCACGAAGACGCGCTTCTTGCCGGGGACCTCGACGACGAGGCCGATGACCTGCGGCGGTTTGGCGGGACCACGGTCCAGCACGACGGCGTCCCGCAGGCGACCCAGGCGGTCACCGAGAGGGTCGAAGACATCGAGGCCCAGGAGTCGGGCGACGAAGACGCGGGTTGAGTTGCTAGTCACCTCCCTAGGCTATCGGGCGCGGCACCACTGGGCGGCATCGGAGTCGGCCGGGGCAGGGGTTGTCCAGCCGCCGGTCAGCGGATCGTCAGCGGACCGGCAGTTCTCTCCCGGCGAAGTGCCACCCATCGGCGGGGACGGTGGGTAAGAATGGGGGGTATGTCCACACCACCACTTGGAACCACCGCCTCCCGCGATCTCGGCCGGGTCCTGCCCACGGGTGAGACGATCGGTCGGTACACCAGCTACCTGGATGCCCAGAAGGCCGTCGACTATCTCGCCGACAACAAGTTCGCCGTGCAGCGGGTGGCGATCGTCGGCAACGACCTGAAGACCGTGGAGCGGGTCACGGGACGCCTCAGCTACCCCCGCGTGGCGCTCGGCAGCGCGGCGACCGGCGCCTGGTTCGGCCTGTTCGTGGGACTGATCCTCAGCCTGTTCGCGGGCAGCGAGTCGGGGATCACGATCACGTCCTCGATCATCCTCGGCGCCATCTTCTGGCTGCTCTTCGGCGTCATCACCTATGCGTTCCAGCGGGGCAAGCGCGACTTCACCTCGACCAGCCAGGTCATCGCCGCGAACTACGACGTGATCGTGGAACCGGAGCTCGCCGCGGAGGCGCGCAGGATCCTGCAGCAGCTGCCCATGAACGGTCAGGCGCAGCACCCCGGCGCCAACCCCTCGGCCTGGGGGCAGGCCCCGGGCCAGCAGCCGCACCAGCCGCCGGAGCGCCCCGCCTCGTGGAACGACCCCTACGCGGGCCAGCCCCAGCCCCAGCAGCAGCCCCAGCCCCAGCAGCAGCAGCCCGGGGTGGAGGAGAGCCAGACCGCCGGTCTCGGGACCACCGGCCCCCGGCGGGGACAGTTCCCCGATCTCCCGGACGGACGGCCCCAGTACGGCGTACGCGTGGACGGCCAGGGGGCCGGCGACGAACCCCCCGCGGCGGCCCCGGCGGACGGCACGTCCACCGGAGAGCCCGCGCCGCGCGCCGACGACGACGGCGGGCACGGCTCGACCGCGGCGGGCGGACAGCGCTAGAAGCCACCGGCGCCGTCGACGGCGCCTGACGCACGAGCGACGAAGGCAGGGACCCGGCCCGGGTCCCTGCCTTCATGCTGTCGGCGCCTTCGTGCCGTCCGCCGCCGGAGGGTCGGGCTACTCGCCGGTGCTGCCCCAGATGCCGCCCATCCAGGCCTCGACGTCCTCGGGGGTGCGGGGCAGGGCCGCGCTGAGGTTGACCGGACCATCGGCCGTCATGAGGATGTCGTCCTCGATGCGCACGCCGATCCCGCGGTACTCCTCGGGGACCGCGAGATCCTCGGCCTTGAAGTAGAGGCCCGGTTCGATGGTGAACACCATGCCCTCGGTGAGGACCCCGTCGAGATAGAGCTCGCGCTTGGCCTGGGCGCAGTCGTGGACGTCCATGCCGAGGTGGTGGCTCGTGCCGTGCGGCATCCACCGCCGGTGGTGCTGGCCCTCGGGCGACAGCGCCTCCTCGAGCGTGACGGGCAGCAGTCCCCAGCTGTCCAGGTTCTCGGCGAGCACGGTGACCGCGGCGTGGTGGATCTCCCGGAACTTCCGGCCGGGCCGGGCGGCCGCGAACCCCGCGTCGGCGGCGTCGAGCACCGCCTGGTAGATCCTCCGCTGCACCTCGGTGTACCGGCCGTTGATCGGCAGGGTACGCGTGATGTCGGCGGTGTAGAGGCTCTCCGCCTCGACCCCGGCATCCAGCAGGATGAGGTCGCCGGCCCTGACGTGGCCCGTGTTGCGGATCCAGTGCAGCGTGGTGGCATTGTTGCCGGCGGCAGCGATGGTGTCGTACCCGAGGTCGTTGCCCTCCTCGCGGGCACGGGTGAAGAACGCGCCTTCCACGACGCGCTCGCCCCGCGGGTGCGTCATGGCGCGGGGGAGGGTCCTGACCACCTCGTGGAAGCCCTCGACCGTTGCGGCCACCGCCGCCTCCATCTGCTCGATCTCCCAGGCGTCCTTGACGAGCCGCAGCTCGGACAGCGCCTCGGCGAGCACGGCGTCGAGGGCGTCGGCCTGCTCGAGGTCCACCCCGGTGTTGATGCGCGAGGTGTCCACGAGGGCGTCGGCGTTGAAGTCGACCTCGCGGAGCAGCCGGATGCCGACGCCGCCGATCGCGACCACGCCGGCATCCTTCGTGATGGCGACCTCGAGTTCGGCGAGATCGGCGGTCCTCAGCGCGAGCTGGGCCTCGATCTGCGCCATGGACAGGCGCTGGCCGATCCAGAACTCGCCGTAGCGGGCGTTCGCGTAGAACTCGTCGCTGTCGCGGCCTGCGGGTTCGCGGAAGTACAGCGTGGCGGTGTGGTTGCCGCCGTCGTCGCCCGCTCCCTGCTCCACGGGCTCGAGCACGAGCACGGCGTCGGGCTCGTGGTCCAGGCCGAGGCCGGTCAGGTGCGCGAAGCCGGAATGCGGGCGGTAGCGGTAGTCCGTGTCGTTCGAGCGCACCTTGAAGGGGCCCGCGGGGATGACGATGCGCTCGCCGGGAAAGCGGTCGGAGATGGCCCGACGGCGGCGCGCCGCGTGCGGGGCGACGGGCGACGCGGCGGGGAGATCGTCGGACGCCGGCGTCCAGTTACTCGCCATGAAGGCCTTGAAGGCCTCGGAGTCGGGCCGCTGCGAGCGGTTGTCGTTCCGGTCCGAGAGGGGCTGGCCCTCGGGGGAGTCGGTGGGGTTCAGGGATGCGGTGTCGTCAGGGCTCACCCCGACATCCTCCCACCGCGACCGGACCGCGGGAAAGTCCGACCCCCTAAGATGCTTTAGGAGCTAAAGTAAATGGGTACCAGTCCATCGACGGAACGGCGGAACCATGGCAACGATCGCAGTCTTCGGCGGTACCGGGAGAACCGGCCGCCACGTCCTCGAGCAGGCCCTCGCTGCGGGGCACGAGGTCCGGGCGCTGGCGCGCTCGGCGTCGTCCGTCCGGGCTCGGGATCCCCGCCTGACCGTCGTCGAGGGCGATGTCCTGGACGCCGACGCCGTGGACCGTGTGGTCGCGGGGAGCGGCGCCGTCATCAGTGTCCTCGGGCAGGTCAAGGGGTCGCCCGCGACGCTGCAGACCGACGGCATCCGCATCATCACCGACGCGATGGCGCGCCACGGCGTGCAGCGCATCGTCTCCCTCTCGGGTGGAGGGCTGCCGGATCCCGCCCACGACAGGCCGAAGGCCGCCGACCGGATCATCCGGGTCCTCCTGAAGCTGCTGTCGCCCACGGTGCTCGAGGACGCCAAAGGGCACCTGCGCGTGCTCCGGGCGAGCGGCCTGGACTGGACGGTGGTGCGGGGGCCGCGTCTGCAGGGCACGCCGTACACCGGCGTGTACCGCGTGGGCTGGGTGGGCGTGGACGCCAGTACCTCCGTGGGGCGGGCCGACCTCGCCGAGTTCCTCCTGCGGCAGGTGGAGGACCGCACCTTCGTGCACCAGCTGCCGATGGTGAGCTACTGATGGAGGGGGTGCGGGACGCCGGGCGTGAGGAGGTCCTGGCGGAGGCGATCGACGCCATGGCGGCACTGACCCGGGAACTCGCCGCGGCGGGTTCCTACCCGTTCCGCGAACGGCGGCTCGGCCGGGCGCAGATGACCCTCCTGTACCGCCTGTCCCGCACCGACGGCCTCGGTGCCGGCGCGCTCGCCGCCGTGCTCGGCATCACCCCTGGTGCCGTGAGCCAGCATGTGGACCACCTCCGTCAGGCGGGCCTCGTGACGGTCGAGGTGGATCCACTCGATGCGCGGGCCCGGATCGTCACGCTGACGGGCAAGGCACGCGCGGAGGTCCACGAGTTCCAGCGCGGCTGGATCGACGCCATCGCGCCGCGCTTCGATGCCCTGAGCACCGACGATGTGCGCGACCTGCGCCGGCTGCTGTCCCTCGTCCGGCCCTCGGACGGGACCACGCCGTGAGGGCCGCAGGGTTCTACCGGTACGGTGGGCCCGATGAACTGGTGGTCCTGGAGCGCCGGCGTCCCGCGCCCGCCGCCGGCGAGGTGCTCATCCGTGTGTCCGCCGCGGGCGTCAACCCGGCGGACACCCACCTCCGCGCCGGTCACCTGCGGCGCTTCCTGCGACTCCGGCTCCCGTTCGTCCCCGGGTGCGACGGCGCCGGCACGGTGGTCGCGCTCGGCGACGGCGTGAAGGGCCTGGCGGTCGGCGATGCGGTCATCGCGATGGCGTCTCCCCGGCAGGGCGGCATGTACGGCGAGTTCGCCGCCCTGCCCGCGGACCAGTGCGCGCTCGCCCCGGCCGGGGGGACCCTGGACACCGCAGCGGGCCTGCCCGTGGCCGGGACCACCGCGCTGCAGGCACTGCGGGACAGGGCCCGCGTCTCCCGGGGGCAGACCGTCCTCGTGTACGGAGCCTCGGGTGGCGTGGGCACCATGGCCGTGCAGATCGCGGCCGCGCTCGGGTGCGAGGTGACGGCGGTGGCGAGCGGGCCCAATCTCCCGATGCTCCGGGGTCTCGGCGCGCGCGTGGTCCTCGACTACACGGACCCTGCGTTCCCCGGCCATGAGGGCACCTACGACGTCGTCCTCGACGCGGTGGGCAGGCTCGAGGCAGCGCTCGCCGACCGTTTCACCGCGCCGCGGGGCGTCCTCGTGACCATGAGGCCGCCGGCGATCCTGCGTCACCCCTCGTGGCTGCTGCCCTGCAGCGGGCGCCGTGCCGTCACCGTCATGGCCCGGCCCCGGCGCCGGGACCTCGACGAGCTCGTCCGCCTCGTCGACGCCGGAAAGCTGCGCGTCGTCGTCGACGCGGTCTATCCGCTCGCGGAGGCCGCGGAGGCGCACCGCCGGAGCGAGGACGGGCACGTGGCGGGAAAGGTGATCCTGGTGACCGGTTCCTCGGGAGACTGACGGCGCGGCGGTCCGGAGGGTCGCACGCGCCCTGACCGGGCCCGCGCCGCGGTGCGCGTAGATTGGACCCGGTGAGAATCGATCTGCACACGCATTCCAACGTCTCGGACGGCACCGAGGACCCCGACGTCCTCATCGGGTCCGCGGCAGCGGCCGGCCTCGACGCCGTCGCCCTCACCGACCACGACTCGACCGCCGGGTGGGACCGCGCACGGGCCGCAGCCACCGCCCTCGGCATCACCTTCATCCCCGGGATGGAGGTGTCCTGCCAGACGGACACGGGCATCAGCGTGCATGTGCTGTCCTACCTGCACGACCCGCTGCATCCCGGGCTGCTCACCGAGATCGAGAAGTCGAGGACCGCCCGCCTGACCCGCGCACACCGCATGGTCGAACTCATGGCGGAGGACTTCCCGATCACCTGGGAGCTCGTGGAGCAGCACGTGACGGAGGGTGCCACCGTGGGGCGGCCGCACATCGCCGACGCGCTGATCACGCTCGGCATCGTCTCCACGCGATCCGAGGCCTTCGACCGCATCCTGACCGCGCGCTCACCCTACTGGGTCAGCCACTACGCACCCCATCCCGCGGACGCCGTCGCCCTCATCCGCGACGCCGGCGGCGTCCCCGTCTTCGCCCACCCGTCGGCCTTCACCCGCGGGGCGGTGGCGGGCGGGGCCGTCCTCGACGAGATGATCGACGCCGGACTGCTGGGCCTCGAGGTGGAGCACCGGGACAACCCGGAGAGCGCGCGCGTGAAGCTGCGGCAGATCGCGCGGGACCGCGGTCTCCTGATGACCGGCTCGAGCGACTACCACGGGCGCGGGAAGCCGAACCTGCTCGGCGAGAACACGACGACGGCCGAGACGCTCGATGCCATCCTGTCCCTCGCCACGGGAGCGGCAGTCGGTTAGGACCCGGGGCGGTGACGGAGGGCCTCCGTCACCGGCGGGATCACCGCGCGGCAGGTGCGACCACGACGGCCGGCGAGCCCTGATTGACCGGGTTGGGCGTGGACGAGGGTGCGACCACCCCGAACTCGTAGCCCTCGGCCCGCAGTGCGTCGATGGTGGACGCCAGGTAGGTCCACTGCGACGCGGGGCAGGACAGGACGTCCTCCGCGTCGTGGAGCAGGATGATCGCGCCGGGCGCCGCCTCCGCCATCACGAACTCCTGGACGCCCGCCGCACCGGGGCATTCGAAGTCGCCGGGATTGCCGACGTCCCACCGCCAGAGGACGCCACCGCTCATGCCGATGCTGGTGAGGTAGTTCGTCGCGTAGGAGGTGCTGTTGCCGTACGGGAAGCGCATGAGTGCGGGGGTCTCACCGGTGATGGCCTCGATGGCAGCGTTGGTGCGGTCGATCTGCTGCTTCTGCCTCGACGCGCTGATCCCGGTGAAATCGGGGTGGTCCCACGAGTGGTTGCCGATCACGTGCCCCTCGGCCTTGATCCGGCGGAGGAGGTCGGGGTACTGCTGCGCGTTGGAGCCCTGGACGAAGAACGTCGCCTTGACGTTCTTCTGCTTGAGGACCTCGAGGACGAACGCGGTGCGCTGGGGCGTGGGCCCGTCGTCGAAGGTCAGGCCGATGAGGGGCTTGTCGGCGGCCTGTGCCGGTGACATGGGGCCGCCGACCAGCAGTGCGAGGACCAGGCTCGCGACGGCCAGGGCGGTGACGGCGATCTTGTTCTTCTTCATGGTGCTCAGCTCCCGTTCTCGACAGTTGGGTCCAGCCGTGCTCGAGGAGCACACTACGACTGCCGGGAGGCACTGTAAACACTCGAGCGCGAAGGATCGGCGTGGCGTGGTACGCGTCTTCCTCCGGCCGGTACGCCCCCACGTGGGCGGCAGACCGGGGGACGGCCCGGCCCGCGGCGGCGTCAGGTCCAGGCCGCCAGGCGGGTACGCATGACGTCGATGGCCTGCGGGTTGCTGTCCACGCACACGAAGCGACGCCCCAGTTTCCCCGCGACGGCGCCGAGCGTCCCCGACCCTGCGAAGAAGTCCAGCACCCAGTCGCCCTCACGGCTGCTCGCCGCCACCGCGCGGCGCAGCAGGCCCTCCGGCTTCTGGGTGGGGTAACCCGTCTTCTCCCGGCCCGTGGGAGACACGATGGTGTGCCACCAGACGTCCGTCGGCAGTTTGCCGAGGGCCGCCTTCTCGGCCGTCACCAGGCCCGGTGCCATGTACGGCTCGCGGTCCACCTCGGCGCTGTCGAAGTGGTAACCGGACGGGTTCTTCACGTACACGAGGATGTTGTCGTGCTTCGCGGGCCACCTGCGCTTCGCCCGGGCACCGTAGTCGTAGGCCCAGATGATCTCGTTCAGGAAGGACTCCCGCCCGAACAGGGCGTCCAGCATCACCTTGGCGTAGTGCACCTCGCGGTAGTCCAGGTGCACGTAGAGGGTGCCGTCGTCGGCGAGGAGCCGCCAGGCCTCGGCGAGGCGCGGCGCCAGGAAGTCCCAGTAGTCCTCGAAGGCGTCGTCGTAGCTCGCGAGCACCCCCTTGACCGTCGAGTAGGACATGCCCTTGAACCCCACACGGTCTCCGGATCCTCCGACCGCCCGCACCATGGTGGTCTGCTGGCGGCGCTGGACCCGCCCGGTGTTGAACGGCGGATCGACGTAGATCATGGTGAAGGCGGCGTCGGGCAGCAGGGCGAGGTACTCCGCGTTGTCCGCGTGCACGACGAGGTTGGCGCCGTCCGGGCTCCAGGCGGGAACCTCGGACGGCGCAGGAAGCTCGGTCACCGAGCGCTAGTCGTCTGCGCCGCCGGCAGGATTCGCGACGACCTCGCCGTTGCGGCGGCGGGTCCGGCTGCGGCGCGGCCGGTCACCCGACGGCGCGTCGCCCTCGGCCCGTCGGCGTCCGCCACCGCTGGCGGCGCCGTCCGATGCTGCCTGGGCGTCCTGGCCTGCCGGCGCGTCGGTGTCCTGGCTCCGGTTGCCTCCGCGGCCGCGCGAGCCGCGCGAGCCCCCGCCCGACCCGTCGCCTGCGTCGCCGTCGCGGCGCTGGCCGCGGCCACCGGACTGCGACCGCCCGCGTCCGCTGTCGCGTCCGCCCTCGTTCCTGCCGTCGCTCCGTGCATCAGGGCGTCCGCCGCCGCGCTTGCCGGTCTCCCCGAGGTCCTCGAGCACCTCGGCGTTGATGCCCGCGAGCCTGCGGTCCTTGCGGGGCAGGCGTCCCCTGGTGCCCTCCGGGATGTCGAGCTCCAGGTACAGGTGCGGTGACGACGAGTAGGTCTCCACCGGCTCCGGGGCGTCGAGTCCGAGGGCCTTGTTGATGAGCCCCCAGCGCGGGAGGTCGTCCCAGTCCACGAAGGTGACCGCCGTGCCCTTCTTGCCGGCGCGGCCCGTACGGCCCACGCGGTGCAGGTAGGCCTTCTCGTCCTCGGGGCACTGGTAGTTGATGACGTGGGTGATGTCCTCGACGTCGATGCCGCGGGCGGCCACCTCGGTGGCGACGAGGACGTCGATCTTGTCGCCGCGGAAGGCACGCAGCGCCTGCTCGCGGGCGCCCTGGCCGAGGTCGCCGTGGATGGCGCCGGCGGCGAAGCCGCGGTCGATGAGCTCCTCGGAGAGCTTCGCGGCGGTGCGCTTGGTCTTGCAGAAGATGATCGTGCGTCCGCGGTGCCGGGACTGGAGGATCCGGGCGACGACCTCGGCCTTGTCCAGGTTGTGGGCACGGTAGATGACCTGGCGGATGTCCTTCTTGGTGATGCCCTCGTCCTCGGGGTCCGCGGCCCGGATGTGCGTGGGCTGCGTCATGTACCGGCGGGCCATCGCGATGACGGGGCCGGGCATGGTCGCGGAGAACAGGAGTGTCTGGCGCACCGGGGGCGTCGCGGCGATGAGCGTCTCGACGTCGGGCAGGAAGCCGAGGTCCAGCATCTCGTCGGCCTCGTCCAGCACCACGATCTTCACGTTCTTGAGGACGAGCAGCTTCTGCTTGTACAGGTCGATCAGGCGCCCGGGCGTTCCGACGACGATCTCGACGCCCTTCTGGATGGCCTCGATCTGGGGCTCGTACGCGCGTCCGCCGTAGATGGTGACGATGCGCGCGTTGCGCTTCTTCGCCGCCGTCGTCAGGTCGCTCGCGACCTGGACCGCGAGCTCGCGGGTCGGGACGACGACGAGCGCCTGCGGGGCGCCGGGGACCGGGAGCCGGTCGTAGCCCTCGTCCTCGGGGCCGACGACGCGCTGGATCGCAGGGATGCCGAACCCGAGGGTCTTGCCCGTGCCGGTCTTCGCCTGGCCGATGATGTCGTGGCCGCCCAGGGCGATCGACAGGGTCATCGCCTGGATCGGGAACGGGTGGATGATGCCGGCGTCGGCGAGGGACTCGACGATGTCGGGGCGGACGTTGAAGTCCGCGAAGGTCTCCGGCACGGCCGCGTGCGGCTCCGCGGTGCTGACCAGCGTCTCCTCGACGTCGATGGCGTCGGGGGAGTTGTCCGCGACGAGGTGGTGGCCGTCGGCCGCCGCGGTGTCGCCGGCGCCTGGGTTCGTATCGTGGTGTGTGTTCTGCACGTTCTACCGTTCATTCAGGCCGAGCGGCCGCTGAGGCTCGACGGATCGGATGGGTTTCATCCGGTGCGGAGCCTATCGGCGGGCGCAGGGCGTCCAGTGGAAGCCGATCGCGGGCTTGCGACTGCGTGCGGGCGGCGGAGTGAGACCTGCGCCTGCGGGGAAACTCGGGATCGAGTAGGTACTGCGGGTTATCGAGGGATAACGACCGGGCATCCATTACTACACGCCAAGACTACCCTGCCCGTCCCCTGCGCGGCGTCATCGCGGGCTCCGTGCGGGCGCGTCCGTCGGCTTCACCTCGAAGCGGATGCGCCGGCGCGCGATGTCCGCTTCCAGCAGGACCACCGTGACGCGCTCGCCGGCCGCCAGTTCGCCGTAGCACGTCGCCTCGAGCGCGGGGTCGGTGATCTGCACGGTCCCGGACAGGCGGGGTGCCTGCTTCCCGGGGGCCTCCTCGATCGCCGGGGGAGAGCCCTGCAGGACGACGGCGGAGAAGGCCTCGCCGATGCGGTTGCTCAGCAGCGCAGCCTGCACCGCGTCCATGGCCCCCGAATCGAGGCGCGAGGCCGTCTGGTTCGAGGACGCCATGAGTGCGTTGAGCTCGGGCAGGGCCGCCCGCACCCAGGCCGGCACCTCGGTGCCCCTGCACAGCGACTCGCACGTCACGAGCACGAAGCGGTCCACGAGCCGCCGCAGGGGAGCGGTGGCATGCGCGTACGGCGCGGCGATGGCCGACTGCACGACGGCGTCCGGCACCTCTCCGTCGAACGCCGTGTACCCCGCGCCGCGGAACAGCGACGCCGCGGCATGCATGAGGGCCAGCTGGCGGGGGACGGTGACGTCGAGGGTGCGGAGGAAGGCCCCGTAGGGCATGTGCGCGGGCCAGGGGTGGTCGAGCGCCTCGGACTGGCGCCGGAACTTGCCGAGGGCGCCGTCGTCCGGCGCGGGCATGGTCCGCAGGATGCCGATGCCGCCGTCGATCATCATGCGTGCCGCGGCCATGCCCGTCATGAGTGAGATCTGGGCGTTCCAGTCCTCGCACGGCAGGGCCGGTTCCGTGACGATGCCGTAGCTTCCGCCGGCGTAGATGATCTCCTGGCGTGGCAGGTTGAGGCTCGCGCCCCCGCGGGCGAGTTCCTGCCGGATGCGGAGCAGGCCGATCTCCTGCAGGAGCGTGAGCTGCCCGTCCGCGGTGCCGGCGTCGATCTCCGCCTGCACCTGCGCATACGTGAGTTGACGGCGGCTGCGGACGGTGGCGCGGCGGACCGTGGCGGATTCGACCTCCGCGGCGGCGTCCAGCAGGAAGTGCCACACGAACGCGGGGCGGTCGCGGTCCGGGAGCAGGCTCGCCGCGTCCTCCGAGATGACCTCCGGGTGGAGCGAGATCCGCCCGTCCGGCGCGTACAGGGTCTGCCCGCGGAGCCTCGCCTCGGCGTCGATCGCCCCACCGGCACCGACGAAGAGCGGGACGTCGGCGATGGCGTACCGGACCTCGTACCCTGCGGCGCCGGAGCTCCGGCGCGCGAAGTGGACGGCCTGGTCGAGGTCGGTGGAGCCGGGCGGGTCGATCGTGAGGAAGGGCAGGGCACGGAGGTCGGTGGACGGCAGGGTGTGCGCGGCGACCGAGGTGTCCGCCTCCCGCAGGACCTCCTCGGGGAACTGCTCGCGGATGCCGAGTTCCTCACGCAGGGATCGCAGCGACTCGGTGAGGCGCTGGTGGGACTCCCGATCCCTGAGGTCCATATGCTGTGCGGGCACAGGCAATACGGTAATGCACGTCACAGGGATCCGGCAGTCGCACAAGGCGCCGCCGGGTTCCAGGACTCCCGGGGGCGAAGCGACTCCACGGCCTTCAGCACGCGGCGCCGCCGCGTGTCCGGTCCCTCCGCCTGCTCGACCGGCAGGACGAGGCCCGGACCGTCCGGGACGGCGACGGCGGGATCCCCCGGCGGGGCGGGGCCGCTTGCCGCACCTTTCGGAGTGCGTAGTGTTAGCAGAATGAACAACGGCTCCTCCGACAGCACCGCCCTCTCGGCAACCGAACGGAACCGGGCCGGGTCCGCCCGGCCCCCGGAGGCCGCGCCCGGGAGCCAGCCCGCCGCGCCGGCTCCCGCCGGTGCCACGAGTGGCACCGCTGCGCAGGCGGGCGATGCGTCTCCGGTCCCCGCGGCCCAGGCCGCGGCGGGCACCGTTCCGGCCACCGCCGAGGACGCGCTGGCGAATCCCGTCTATGCGCGCTTCGTCACCGACCTGCTCGGCGTCGTCGCCTACGGGGAACTGTCCGGCTTCGAGCGCCTGTCCTCGGACGCACGGTTCTCCCCGAGCCTCGCCGACCGTGCGAGCCTCGGCCGCCTCGCCGTCCAGGAGTTCGAGCACTTCGAGCTGGTGGGCCGGTTCGTGGCCGGGCTGGGCGTCACGATCGAGGAGGCGATGGCACCCTTCCAGGCCTCGATCGACGCCTTCCACGAACGCACCCGCCCGGGCGACTGGTACGAGTCGCTCATGAAGGCCTACGTCCTCGACGCCTTCTCCGGGGACTTCTACCGCTCACTGGCGGACACCCTCGATCCGCGCACGCGTGAGCTCCTCTGCACCATCGACTCCGGGGAGGGGGCCGCCCACCTGCAGCGCCGCCTGAAGGAGGCACTCTCCGACGATCCCCGCCTCGCATCCCGCCTCGCCCTCTGGGGGCGCCGGCTCGTGGGCGAGGCGCTGACCCAGGCGCAGCGCGTGGGCATCGAACGCGAGTACCTGGCAGGGATCCTGTTCGCCGACGCGGCCCACACGCAGCACTCGACGGCGCTGTACTCCCAGCTCACCCGCAACCACTCGCGGCGCATGAGCGCGCTGGGGCTCACCGCGTAGGAAACGGCCCCGACGCAGGAGGACCCGCAGCCGGTGGCTGCGGGTCCTCCTGTCGCCGGTCCTGCTGCTCACCGGCGGTCGTGCGGGTATCGGGTCCTGCTAGAGCGCACCGAACCCGACGCGGCGGGTCTCCTCGGCGCCGATCTCGACATAGCCGAGGACGCCCGTCGGGACGATCACGAGGCGGCCCTTGGAATCCTTGAGCCGCAGCTCCGTCCCCGTCAGGGCCTGCCCCACCAGTTCGGCGATGGCGTCCGCGCTCTCGGAGGACTCGAGGATGATCTCCCGGTTGACGTTCTGGATACCGATCTTGATTTCCACGGCGCGTGCCTCCTGTTGTATGAGCCTGGTACTGCTTCGAAACCTACCCTAGATCTCCTTGGGGAAACGGCTGATTCCGCGCCAAGCTAAACGGTAGATCAGCTCCGCGGCGGCATCGATGTCCAGGCTTCCGTCGGTCTCCAGCCAGTAGCGCGCGCTGATCTGCGCCATGCCGGCCAGGCCGCGGCCCAGCAGGGTCGCCTCCACCATCGACAGCTGGGTGTCGCCGGCGATCACCCCGGCGATCGCGCCCGCGAAGTGGGCGTTGAAGGCCTCCAGCCGGCTGCTGACGTCGGGCTCGTTGCTGATGTCCGATTCGAAGACCAGCCGGTGTGCCCTGCTGTCCTGCGCGATGAACTGGAAGTAGGCGCGCATGGTCGCGTGCACGCGCAGCTTGTTGTCGTCGGTGGAGCGCAGCGCGTCGACCAGCAGCTGCGTCAGCTCGGCCAGGTGGCTGTCCAGCAGCGCGAGGTAGAGGTCCCGCTTGCCGGGGAAGTGCTGGTAGAGCACGGGCTTGCTCACCCTGGCGGCCACCGCGATGTCGTCCATCGCGGCCCCGTGGTAGCCGTGGGCGACGAAGACCTCCTGGGCTGCCGCCAGGAGCTGGCGACGGCGCTCGTCCCGCGGGAGCCGGACGGCTTTTCCGGCGGCGGTCGGTTCAACACTCACGTCAGGAGTTCCTCGGTTCAGCGGGCGGGGGGCGTCGGTCCAGTTTACCCACCTGCCGCGGCTGGCCCGGCCCCGCCGGCGCGGAATACCCTTGGGCATGACCGCTTCCACTTCGTCCGCGCACGCCCCCGAGAACAGCCCGGCGGGCCTGCCGCCCCTGGTCGACGCCGTGGGGAGCCTGACCCGGGAGGAGACGCTGCGCTACTCGCGGCACCTCATCATCCCCGGGTTCGGCACCGAGGCTCAGTTGCGGCTGAAGAACGCCCGCGTCCTCGTGATCGGCGCCGGAGGGCTCGGCTCGCCCGCCCTCTTGTACCTCGCGGCGGCGGGCGTGGGCACGCTGGGCATCGTGGACGACGACGACGTCGAGCTCTCCAACCTGCAGCGCCAGGTCATCCACGGCGTCCCGGACCTCGGCCGGCCGAAGGCCGAATCCGCCCGCGACAGCATCCTCGCGCTGAACCCGCTGGTCGAGGTGGTCCTGCACAGGGAGAGGCTCGACAACTCCAACGCCCTCGCGCTCTTCTCCGGGTACGACCTCATCGTCGACGGCACGGACAACTTCGCCACGCGCTACCTCGTCAACGACGCGGCAGCCATCCTGGGCAAGCCCTACGTCTGGGGGTCCATCCTGCGGTTCGACGGCCAGGTCAGCGTCTTCTGGCAGGACCGCGGTCCCACCTACCGCGACCTGTACCCGGATGCCCCGCCACCCGGGTCCGTCCCCTCCTGCGCGGAGGGCGGCGTGCTGGGCGTCCTGTGCGCGCAGATCGGGTCCGTGATGGTGAACGAGGCCATCAAGCTCATCACCGGCGTCGGCAGGACCCTCCTCGGCCGGGTGCTGGTGTTCGACGCCCTGGACATGAGCTGGCGGGAGGTGCGCGTGAGGCCGGACCCGACGGCCCCGCGCATCACCGAGCTGATCGACTACGAGCAGTTCTGCGGACTCCCGTCCGCCTCCACGTCCGCGTCCGCTGCGGCGGAGGATGCCGAGGAGGTGCCGACCGTGTCCGTCGAGGAACTTGCGGAGCTCCTCGCCGCGCGATCGGCCGGTTCGGCGGATTTCGACCTGCTGGACGTCCGGAATCCGGAGGAGTACGCGATCGTGAGCATCGACGGCGCGGTGCTGGTCCCGAAGCCCCTGATCCTCGACGGCGCCGCGGCCGTGGACGGCGCGAGGACCGTCTACGTGCATTGCAAGTCCGGGATCCGCTCCGCCGACGTCGTGCGCCACCTCCGCAGCAGGGGCCACCGGGACGTCTGGTCGGTGGACGGAGGCATCATCGAGTGGGTGCGCGCCATCGAACCGCAGAAGATGACCTACTAGGAACCGGCGGACCCTGCCGGGGCGCGGGGACCGTCACCGGCGCCGGGGGTCAGGCGCTCTGCGCCGGCCGCTCGTGGTCCACGGGACACACGGCGCCCTCGGGATGCGTATGGCCGCCGTGGGCAGCGGCAGGCGCTGCCGGGGCGGCGGGTGCTGCCGACGGCGCGGGCATCACGTCGATGCCGTAGAGCGCCTCGAGGGCTGCGGTGTACTCGTCCTGGCGTCCCTCGGCGGCGAGCTCGCGGGCACGGACCGTGGGGACGTGCAGGAGCTGGCGGACCATGCGCCGCAGGGCGAACTCGACCTCCTCCGCGGCGGCGGTGCAGCCGTGCTGGGCGCGGACGCGCTCCATCTCCGCGTCGAGGACGGTCTGCGTGTGCCGGCGGAGGGCCACGATGGCCGCGTTCATCGCCCGCGTGGCCTGCTGTTCCTCGAAGGAGCGCGCAGCCTCGCGCACGAGGTCACTCGCCTGCGCCAGAGCGTCGGCCTGCTCCTCGGGCGCCGCAACGCGGACGGATTCGAGGGTGATGAGCTCGACGTCGTCGAGGTTCGCCACGGCGGGGTCGAAGTCGTGGCTGAGGGCGAGGTCGATGATCACGAGCGGGCGGTCGCTGCCCTCGCGCACCCGCTCGATGTCGGCGGCGTCGATGCGGGCATCACTGCCGCTGCAGCCGATGACGACGTCCGCCCGGCCCATGGCGCCCGGCAGGTCCGCGGCGGCGAGGGCGGTCCCTCCGCGGGTCGCGACGAAGGCGTCGGCCCGCCCGGACGAGGAGAAGACCGAGACGTCGGTGCACCCCTTGTCCCGGAGGGCCGCCATCGTGGCGCCCGCATAGGCTCCCGTCCCGAACAGCACCACGGTCTTGGCCGACCACTCGGGATCCTCGGAGAGGTCGCCCGCCAGTTCGAGGGCCACGGACACGATGGACCGGCCCCGGCTGCCGAGTGCCGTCTGCGCGCCGACGTCCTTCGCGGTCCGGGACGCAGCCTGGAAGAGGCGGACGAGGCCGCCGCTGGCGGCACCCGAGCCCTGGGCCTCGATGAGCGCACGCCGGACCTGGCCGGCGATCTCCCGTTCCCCGATGACCGCGGAGTCGAGCCCGGCGCCGACGGCGAAGAGGTGCTCGGCCACGTCCTGGCCGGTATGCGTCTCGAAGGACGAGGACACCGACTGCTCGGGGATGCCCGAATACTCGCTGATGGTCGCCACGATCGCGGAGCGGGCGGCCTCGACGTCCTCCTCGGACGGGGCTTCGGCGTAGATCTCGAAGCGGTTGCAGGTCGCGAGGACCACGGCGCCCGAGACGGACCGGTCCCCGGCGAGCGCAGCAGAAGGGACCTGGGGGGCCCCGACACTGAGTCGGGCCACGGTTTCCAGGTCCACGTTCGAATGGGTCGCTACGAGCGAAAGAAGTACCACAGCGTTCCGATCATATCGAGCACAGGCTCCCTGCACCGAATAGGCAAGGCTTACCCGAGGATTGCCTTCCGCGGAATCCTGCGGGAAACTGCCCCTCGCGGGCAGGGTGATGTTGGCCACGCCGGGCCCGCGCGGGCGGCCCCGGTTATCCATCCCGGAGGATCTTCGGCAGAATCGGCGGTATGGACCTTGGAGCATCGCACCCGCTGGTCGACGGACGTACGTCGGGATCGGCCCTCATCTCCGCCTACCGGGGCCAGGCTCCGCATCGGCGCCCCGTCTGGTTCATGCGCCAGGCCGGACGGTCGCTGCCGGAATACCGCGCCCTGCGCAAGGGCACCGACATGCTGGAGTCCTGCCTCGATCCGGGGATGGCGTCGGAGATCACCCTCCAGCCCGTGCGACGCCATGATGTGGACGCGGCGATCTTCTTCTCCGACATCGTGATCCCGCTCAAGCTGGCCGGGGTCGACGTCGACATCGTGCCCGGCGTGGGGCCCGTCCTCGGCGCGCCCATCCGGTCCGCCGCCGACGTCGCCGCCCTGCCCACGCTGACGGACGAGGCGCTGGAGCCGATCCGGCAGGCCGTGGCCCTCACGGTCGCCCAGCTGGGCTCCACCCCGCTCATCGGTTTCGCGGGTGCCCCCTTCACGCTGGCGGCCTACATGGTGGAGGGCAAGCCGTCCCGCGACCACCTCGGTCCGCGCACCATGATGCACGCCGACCCGGACACGTGGCGCGCCCTGACCGAGTGGGCGGCGGACGCCTCCGGCATGTTCCTGCGAGCCCAGCTGGAGGCCGGCGCCAGTGCCGCCCAGCTGTTCGACTCCTGGGCAGGCTCCCTCGGCCTCGCGGACTACCGCCGGCACGTGGCGCCGGCCTCCCGCAGGGCCCTCGACCATGTCCGGGGCCTCGGCGCGCCGCTGATCCACTTCGGCACCGGCACCTCGGAGCTGCTCGTCGCGATGCACGAGGTCGGGGTGGACGTCATCGGCGTCGACTACCGGCTGCCCCTCGACGAGGCGAACCGTCGCCTCGGCGGGACAGTGCCCCTGCAGGGCAACATCGACCCCGCCCTGCTGCCCGCACCGTGGCCCGTCCTCGAACAGCACGTCCGCGACGTCCTCGCCGCCGGGGCGTCGGCGCCGGGGCACGTGGTGAACCTCGGGCACGGCGTGCCGCCGGAGACGGACCCGGACGTCCTGACGCGCGTCGTCGACCTCATCCACTCCGTGGAGCCGTAGCCATGACGAGGGCGGCGGGCCCGGACGGCGTCCCAGCGGAGCAGGAGGGCCCTCCCGCGCCGCCGGAACGCGACCGCCCCCCGACGGTGGTCGTGGTCGGCGGTGGCATGGCGGGCCTCGTCGCGGCACGGACGCTCCTGAAGCGGGGGTTGCGCGTCACCCTCCTCGAGAAAGCGGACCGGTTCGGCGGCACGGTGGACAGCCGTGTGCTCGGCGGGTTCCAGCTCGACAGCGGCGCCGAATCCTTCTCCACGCGGTCCGCCACCGTGCCCGCGCTCGCCGTCGAGCTCGGGCTGGGCGACCGGATGGTGGTCCCCGACGCCGCGGGTGCGTGGGTGCAGCTGCCCGGCAGCGACCTCCGGGCGGCCGCGCAGCCGCTGCCGAACTCCGGGGTCCTCGGCATCCCGGCGGACCCCTCCGAACCCGCCATCAGTGCGATCCTCGGCCGCGCGGGCTCCGTCCGGGCCGCCCTCGACGAGGTCCTCCCGGTCGGTCCCCTCGCCACCCGCCCCGGGGTGAGTCTCGGGGAACTGGTCCGGACGCGGATGGGGGAGGACGTCCTCACCCGCCTGGTGGCACCGGTGGCGGGCGGGGTCTTCTCCGCCGACCCCGACGACCTCGACGTCGACTCCGTGGCGCCGGGACTGCGCGCCACCATGGGCCGACTGGGCTCGCTCGGTGCCGCGGCAGGCGCCCTGCGCCGGGCCGCTCCGGCGGGTGCCGCCGTGGGCGGTCTCGTCGGCGGCATCGCCCAGCTCCGCGACGCCCTCGTGCAGCAGCTCCGGGAGGACGGCGCGGACCTGCGGTCGAACGAGCACGTCAGCGGGATCGCCCGCTCGGGTGCCGGCTGGATCGTGACGACGGAGCACTCGGCCCTGACGCGACGCCTCCCGGCCGGCGCCGTGCTCGTGGCCACCGAGGGCAGGGGCGCCGTCGATCTCCTCGCCCCGTCCCTTCCCGCGCTGGCGGAGGAGCGGCCCGATCCGGTACCCGGCGTCGCCCTCGTCACCCTGATCGTCGACGTCCCGGAGCTCGACGCCCGTCCCCGGGGTACCGGGGTGCTCGTGGCCCGTGGCGTCGAGGGTGTGGCCGCGAAGGCGCTCACCCACGCCACGGCGAAGTGGGCCTGGCTGCGGGACCAGGCCGGGCCCGGCTCCCACGTCCTCCGGCTGTCCTTCGGCCGCGTCGGGGACGAGCCCACCGCCGTCGGGCTCGCGACGCCCGACGACGCCCTCTACCGCCACGCCCTCGCCGACGCCTCGACGCTGCTCGGCGTGCCCATCGGGGAGGCCGACGTCCTCGACTGGGACGTGGTGCGCTGGGCCGGTGCACTCCCGCACGCCTCGGTGGGGCACCGGGAGCGTGTCACGCGGATCCGGGCCCTCGTCGCGGAGCAGTCGGCGTCCCTCGCGGTGACCGGCGGCTGGCTCGCCGGGACCGGGCTGGTCGCCGTCATCGACGACGCCCGGGCCCGCGCCGACGCCCTCGCGGACGCCCTGGCGGAGAGCGGCCGCACGCCCGCCGTGTGACCTTCATCTCTTCTACGTTTCGTAGAACAAAACGATTTCGGTTCGTCTCCGGGCAGGGGCAGACTAGTACCATGACTGAGCTCACCGGTAGCACACCCGCCCATGCTCCACAGCCGACCGGGGAGGGCGCCGAAGCCCCCGGAGAGCTCTTCTACACCCTCTGGACCGTCTTCAAGCGGGAGGCCGCGACCACGGATTCGGGCGCGCACTCCCTGGCGGACGTCCTCGCCACCCTGGAGCAGGACGGCGTCGTCCTCCGCGGGTTCTACGACGTCTCGGGCCTGCGCGCCGACGCCGACGTGATGGTCTGGCTGCACGGACCGCGCCCCGAGGACCTCCAGGCCGCCGTGCGGAAGCTGCGCCGCACCGACGCCTTCGCCGCGACCACCGTGGCGTGGTCGGCCATGGGCGTCCACCGCGACGCCGAGTTCTCCAAGTCCCACAGCCCGGCGTTCTCCCGCGGGGTCGCGCCGGCCGAGTGGGTCTGCGTGTACCCCTTCGTGCGTTCCTACGAGTGGTACATCCTCCCGTCGGACGAGCGCCGCGAGATGCTCATGGACCACGGCCTGAAGGGGCGGAAGTACCCGCAGGTGATCTCCAACACGGTGTCATCCTTCGCCCTCAACGACTACGAATGGATCCTGGCACTCGAAGCTCCCGAGCTCGTGGACCTCGTGGACCTCATGCGGTACCTCCGGGAGACCGAAGCGCGGCGCCACGTCCGCGAAGAAGTGCCGTTCTACACCGGCCGGCGGATCAGCCACGACGAGATTGCAGAGGTGCTCCAGTGACGACACAGGCATTCAACCCCCTCGACGGAGTCGACGAGAACGGGCGGATGGCCCCGAAGGCGTACGACGCCGTGGTGCTCGCCTCCTTCGGAGGACCGGAGGGACAGGACGACGTCATCCCCTTCCTGCGGAACGTGACCCGCGGCCGCGGCATCCCCGACGAGCGCCTCGAGGAGGTCTCGCACCACTACCGCGCGTTCGGCGGCGTGAGCCCCATCAACAGCCAGAACCGGGCCCTGCGGGCCGCGATGGAGGCCGAGCTCCGGCGTCGCGGCATCGACCTGCCCGTCTTCTGGGGCAACCGCAACTGGGAGCCCTTCATCGCCGACACCCTGCAGGAGGCGTACGACGCCGGTCACCGCAAGGTGCTCGCCGTGACCACGAGCGCCTATTCCTGCTACTCGAGCTGCCGCCAGTACCGCGAGGACCTCGGGATGGCGCTCGTGAAGACGGGCCTCGAGGGCCGGCTCGAAGTGGACAAGGTCCGCCAGTACTTCGACCACCCGGGCTTCGTGGAACCCTTCGTCGAGGGCGTGACCGACGGCCTCGCCAAGGTCCGTGCCGGGCTCGCCGAGCAGGGCACCCCCGACGCACCCGTCCACATCATGTTCTCCACCCACTCCATCCCCATGGGCGATGCCGAGGCCGCCGGACCCCGCACCGGTGACGGCGGGCCGGCCTACGAGGAGGGCGCCTACGTGGCGCAGCACCTGGCGACCGCGCAGGCGGTGCTGGACAGGATCCCCGGGGCCGCCGGCGTCGAGTGGTCCCTGGTCTACCAGTCCCGCTCCGGCGCCCCGCACATCCCGTGGCTCGAGCCGGACATCAGCGACGCCCTCCGCGACCGCTACGAGGCCGGCACGCGCGGCGTCGTGATCGTCCCCCTCGGCTTCGTCTCCGACCACATGGAGGTCGCCTGGGACCTCGACACCGAGGCCATGGAGACCTGCGGCGAACTCGGGATCGTCGCCGACCGCGTGCCCACGCCGGGCACCCACCGGAAGTTCGTGGAGGGACTCGTGGACCTCATCCTCGAGCGCACCATCGACGACAACATCGCCGACCGCCCGTCGGCGACGGCGCTCGGACCCTGGTTCGACGTGTGCCGTCCGAACTGCTGCGCGAACCGCCGCGGGGAGAAGCCGACCGTCGCCGCCGTCGACTCCACCGTGGGCACCCCGCTGCCCAACCCCGGTACGGTATGAGCGCAGCCATCAGGGTGGGCACGCGGGGCAGCGCCCTCGCGATGACGCAGACGACGACGGTGGCGGAGCGGGTCTCCGGGCTCGCCCGCCTGCCGTACGAGCTCGTGCGCGTCCGGACCGAGGGGGATGTCCTCAAGGGGTCGCTCTCGCAGATCGGCGGCACCGGCGTCTTCGTGGCAGCCCTCCGCGACGCCCTCCTCGAGGAGCGGTGCGACGTGGCGGTGCACTCGCTCAAGGACCTCCCCACGCTGCCCGCCCCGGGGCTGACGGTCGCGTCCGTGCCCGAGCGGGAGGACGTCCGTGACGCCCTCTGCGCCCGGGACGGCCTTACCCTGGCCACGCTCCCGGACGGTGCACGCGTGGGCACGGGGTCCCCGCGACGCGCCGCCCAGCTCCGGTCCGCGCGTCCCGGGCTCGAGGTCGTGGACATCCGCGGCAACGTGGACACCCGGCTCGGACGCGTCGCAGGGCTCGTCCCCGGAGCGCCCGGTGACCTCGACGCCGTCGTCCTCGCCGCGGCGGGACTGCGGCGGCTCGGGCGCGAGGAGGCGATCACGGAGCTGATCGACCCGGACGTCATGCTGCCCGCCGCGGGCCAGGGCGCCCTCGCGATCGAGTGCCGCGAGAGCGAGGCGACCCCCGGGGTGCGCGAAGCACTCGCCGCCTACGACCACCTGCCCACACGGCTCGCGGTGACGGCGGAGCGCGCCGTCCTCCTGCAGCTCGAAGCGGGCTGCGCGGCGCCCATCGGCGCCCTCGCCCGGCTGCAGGGCGACGACCTCGCCCTCGAGGCCGTGGTGTGCAGCCTGGACGGCCGGTCGATGATCCGCCTGACCCGCTCGGCGCCGGCCACCGACGCCGTCGCCGCCGCGCAGCTCGGCCTCGAACTCGCCGAGGAGCTGCTCGCCGCCGGTGCAGCCGACATCGCTCCCCTGAACAGCTAGGCACGCGTGGTCAGCTGGTCAGGGGGCCGGCCGGTGGTCGTGCTCCGGCACCCGGCCCGGTCGGTCCGGATCGCCGACGCCCTCCGCGCCGGCGGTATGGCGGCCTACGCCCTGCCGCTCACGGACACGGAGCTCCCCGCCGATACCGACGCCGTCGCCCGCGCGCTGGCGGCCCTCGGGCAGGGCGGGTACGAGTGGCTGGTGCTGACCAGCGCCAATGCCGTCCAGGTCCTCGGGATCCTCGCGGGTGCGGACACGCTCGCCACGCTCGTCCGCCGCGGGGGAGCGCGGGTCGCCGCGGTCGGCACCGCGACCGCGCGGACACTGGCCGCGGCGGGCGTCGTCGTCGACCTGGTGCCCGGGGAGGCGTCCTCGGCCGGCCTCCTGGCGGCGTTCCCGTCCGGTCGGGGCGCCGTCCTCCTGCCCCAGGCCGATCTCGCCCCGGACGACCTCCGTGCGGGACTCGCGGACTCGGGCCGGGCCGTCCACCGCGTCGAGGCGTACCGCACCGTGCCCTACCCGGCGTCGACCATGCGGCGTGTCCCCGGCGTCGAGGAGGACGGGCCCAGACCGCCCGTGCTGTCCCTCCGCGACCTCGTGGGCCTCGCCTCGGGCGGCGTCCAGCCCGCCGTCGTCTTCACCGCCCCGAGCGCGGTCCGGCAGTTCCATGACAGGCTGGGCGACGGTCCGCTGTCCTTCCGGGCCGTCGCCATCGGCCGCACCACGGCCGGTGCGCTCCGGTCCGGGGGGTGGGCGCCTGCGGCCACGGCCGCCGACCCCACACCGCAGGGCATCGCCCGGGCGGCGGCGGACGCCCTCGCACAGGACGACGCACCCATCTCGCACGCCGCACCATCGAACGGAGATCAGCCATGAGTTTCCCCCAGCACCGGCCCCGGAGGCTGCGCTCGACCCCGGCCCTGCGGCGCATGGTGGCCGAGTACCGCGTCCACCCGTCCGAGCTGATCCTGCCGGCCTTCATCCGCGAAGGGCTCGCTGAGCCCTCGCCCATCCTCTCCATGCCCGGCGTCGTGCAGCACACCACGGACTCCCTGAAGCGGGCGGCAGCGGAGGCGGTCGAGCGCGGCGTCGGCGGCATCATGCTGTTCGGCATCCCCGAGCACCGCGACGCGACCGGCAGCGCGGGCATCGACCCCGACGGCGTCCTCAACCGCGCGATCGCGGACGTCCGCTCCGAGGTGGGCGACTCCCTCGTGGTCATGAGCGACGTCTGCCTGGACGAGTTCACCGACCACGGGCACTGCGGTGTCCTCGCCGCCGACGGCACGGTGGACAACGACGCGACGCTGGAGCTGTACGGGCAGATGGCCGTGGAGCAGGCCCGGGCCGGCGCACACGTGCTCGGCCCCTCCGGGATGATGGACGGGCAGGTCGCCGTCATCCGCCAGGCGCTGGACGAGGCCGGACACCAGGACACCGTGGTGCTCGCCTATGCCGCCAAGTACGCCTCCGCGTTCTACGGCCCGTTCCGCGAGGCCGTCGACTCCCAGCTCGTCGGCGACCGCCGGACCTACCAGATGGACGCGTCGAACCGCCGTGAGGCCCTCCTCGAGGTGAAACTCGACCTCGAGGAGGGCGCCGACATGGTGATGGTCAAGCCCGCCATGAGCTACCTGGACATCCTCGCGGACGTCGCCGCCATGTCGCCCGTGCCCGTCGCGGCGTACCAGATCTCGGGGGAGTACGCGATGATCGAGGCCGCGGCCGCGAACGGCTGGATCGACCGCCGCCGCGCCATCGAGGAATCCGTCCTCGGGATCAAGCGCGCCGGCGCGCAGATGATCCTCACCTACTGGGCCTCGGAGCTCGCGCTCTGGCTCGACGAGCCCGCCCACTGAACTCCCACAGCGAAGGAACCGCACCGATGACGACCCCAGCAGCAAGCACGTCCGAGGACCTCTACGAGCGCGCCCGCGCCCTCATGCCCGGCGGCGTCAACTCGCCCGTCCGTGCCTTCGGCTCCGTGGGCGGGACCCCGCGCTTCCTCGTCGACGCGCACGGTGCCTACGTCACCGACGCCGACGGCACGCAGTACGTGGACCTCGTCTGCTCGTGGGGGCCGGCACTGCTCGGCCACTCGCACCCGGACGTCATCGCGGCCGTGCATCGCGCCGTCGACCACGGGCTCACCTTCGGCGCCTCGACGCCCGCCGAGGCCGACCTCGCGCAGCTCGTCAGGGATCGCGTCCCCGCCGTGGAGCTGCTGCGCATGGTGTCCACGGGGACCGAGGCCACCATGACCGCCGTCCGGCTCGCCCGGGGCTTCACGTCGCGGAACCTCATCGTCAAGTTCGCCGGCTGCTACCACGGGCACGTGGACAGCCTCCTCGCGGCCGCCGGATCCGGCGTCGCCACACTGGCGCTGCCCGGCTCCGCCGGCGTCACGGAGGCGACGACGGCGGAGACGCTCGTGCTGCCGTACAACGACGTCGAGGCCGTCGAGGAGGCCTTCCGCACGCACGGCGAGCACATCGCCGCCGTGATCACGGAGGCCGCTCCCGCGAACATGGGCGTCGTGACGCCGGCGCCCGGCTTCAACGCCTTCCTCAGCCGCATCACCTCGGAGCACGGCGCGCTGTTCATCGTGGACGAGGTCATGACCGGGTTCCGCACCCACCCGGGCGGGTACTGGAAGCTCACCGGCGGCGCGGACGACGCCGAGCACCCGTGGACGCCGGACCTGCTGACCTTCGGCAAGGTCATCGGCGGCGGCATCCCGGCCGCGGCGCTCGGAGGGCGCGCCGACGTGATGAACTACCTCGCGCCGATCGGCCCGGTGTACCAGGCGGGCACGCTGTCGGGGAACCCGATCGCCATGGCGGCGGGTGTCGCGACCCTCACGGCCGCGACGGACGACGTCTACCGGCACGTCGATGCGCGGTCGCTCGAGGTCAGCGACGCCCTCACCGCGGAACTCTCGAAGGCCGGTGTGGACCACTCCATCCAGCGCGCGGGGAACCTCTTCAGCGTCGCGTTCGGCACCGCCGAGCACGGCGTCCGGAACTACGCCGACGCGCAGGCACAGGAGGCGTTCCGCTACGGGCCCTTCTTCCACTCCATGCTGGACTCGGGCGTGTACCTCCCACCGTCCGTGTACGAGGCGTGGTTCCTCTCCGCGGCACACGACGACGCCGCGATGGAGCGCATCCATGCGGCTCTTCCGGCCGCCGCGCGGGCAGCGGCGGAGGCCGTGCCGGTCGACCAGCCGTAGTGGCCGCCTAGGTGTACTGGTCGACCGGCTGAGGCGGCGGACCCTCCGCCCGGTCCGCCGGCCGGTCGGGGGAGCAGCCGACGACGGGCCAGGCCCGCTCGATGACGGCGTCGGGTTCGGTCCGCCGGAGGTACTCCTCGAAGTTCGCCGCCTGCCGGTCGGCCCACACGACGAGCGAGGCATGCAGGTCCATGGCGGGGCGCCGGAGGAACGCGAAGCGCTCGGCGAGGACCGTTCCCACCCGGAGCGTCGCGAGGACGTCCGCGGCGGAGGTGTGGGCGTTCTCGAACGGGATGGCGTAGTGCTCGCACATCGCCGTCAGGGTCCGCTTGCCGCGCCGGTAGCGGTCCGCCTGCTTGTCCATGATGTACGGGTCGATCACGGGAGAGGGCACCGGGACCGGCGCGCCGTGGCGGCGCCCCTCCTGCGCGAGCACCGTGAAGTCGTACCGGGCGTTGAACGCCAGCACGGGGACGCCGGCGGCGAAGAGGCGTGCCAGCACGGCCGAGATCCCGTGCACGACGTCCGTGGCAGGCAGGCCGTGCGCCTGCGCGTGCGCCGTCGTGATGCCGTGGATGGCCGCGGCGCCGTCCGGGATGTCGACGCCCGGATCGGCCAGCCACTCATGGTGCTCGAGCACGTCGCCGTCGCCGTCCACGAGGACGATCGTCCCGGTGACGATGCGCGCGGTCAGCGGATCCCGCCCCGTCGTCTCGAGGTCGAACCCGGCCCTCGGCCCCTCATGCCAGCTCGTCATGGGACCACCGTACGGGCGGGCTCCGACCAAATAGGCGTGCAGCCCGCCGGGCTAGGGTGGAGCGCATGGATCGACGACCCGCCGACGCGCACCACCCCGGCAGGCGGACCAGCCCGGCCCCCGCCGTAGGATCCGGCACCGGTGCTCCCGGCCCCGATCCTGCCGACTACTGCGAGGCCGTCCTCGCCGTCGCCGGGCTGATCCCCGCCGGCAAGGTGCTGACCTACGGGGACATCGCCGAACTCCTCGATCGTGGCGGGCCCCGCCAGGTCGGCAGGGCCCTCTCCCGCAGCACCGGGGACGTCCCCTGGTGGCGCGTCCTGCGTGCCGGCGGCCATCCGCCCCGCGGCCTGGCCCTGCGTGCCCGCGCACACTACGAGACCGAGGGCACTCCGCTCTCCGTGCCGGAGGGCAGTACCGACCCCGGCGGGTACCGCGTGGATCTGCGTTCCGCCCGCTGGTGGCCCACGGCGGAGGAACAGGCCCTGCTCGACGACGTCGGCGCGTCCCTGCGACGCGCCGGTTCCTGATGCGCGGCACCGGTGCGCTGCCGCTGTTTGTCCGTGGCGTGTGATGGTCTTGACCAATGACGAGCACTCTTCCCGACGCCCCGCCGGCAGCGCCCGGTGACGGCACGGCCACGGCCGTGACCCCCGCGGAAGGGTACGACGCCGTGCTCCGGTCGCTGGCGGATGTGACCGGGCAGGTGCTGGTCCTCGGAGCGCCGGGCAGCGGCAAGTCCTCCCTGCTCACCGACCTCGCCGTCGCCCGCATCGGGGGTGGAGCCGTGGAGCCGGAAGGACTGCTCCTCCTCGGGCCCACCCGTGCGGCCTCGACGCGGCTCCGGGACGAACTGACCGCCAAGCTGGACCGCAGCATCAGCACGGCTCCCGCCCGGACCTGGGCGTCCTACGCCTTCGACCTCATCCGCCGGGCCAGGGCCGAGGGACGCACCCCCGCCATCACGCGTGCACCGAGGCTGCTGTCGGGAGCCGAGCAGGACCTCATCATCAAGGAGCTCCTCTCCGGACACGGACGCGATGGTGCTCCGGCGCTCGACTGGCCCTCCGGCCTCGCCCTCGCCCTGCCGACGCGCGGCTTCCGGCAGGAGATCCGCGACCTCTTCGACCGCGTGAGCGAATACGGGGTGTCCGCCGAGGAGCTCTCCGCCTGGGGCGAGCGCTTCGACCGCCCGGACTGGGTCGCGGCGGCCGCGCTCTACCGCGAATACCGCGACGTCCTCGACCTCCGCATGCCCGAGGCCTTCGACCCGGCCGGGATCCTCACCGCCGCCCGCGAGATCCTCAAGACGGACCGCGACTTCCTCGACCGGGAGCGGGGGCGCCTGCAGCTCATCCTCGTCGACGACTACCAGGAGGCCAATCCCGCCGTCCACGCCCTGCTGGGGCTCATCGGAGCAGGCAACGACGTCGTGATCACCTCCTGCCCCGACACCGTGGCGCAGGGCTTCCGCGGGGCACGCCCCGAGCTGACCGGGCGCCTGTCCACCCTCTTCCGCCGCGGCGGGGGCCTGACCACGGTGACCCTGCCCGGATCGCTGACCCTGCAGGGCCCGCTCGCCGGGGCCTGGAGCAACGTCGCCGCCCGGATCGCGACGACGGGCATAAGTACGGCCTACCGGACCGTGGAGGGTGGTCCCGTCCCTCCCGTCTCCAGCGCGCCCGAGGTCCGGCCGGACGGTCACCGGCAGGAGGACTCCCCGGCCGACGGCACGACGACGCACGGACCGGCCATGTCCGCCCACGTGCTCGACAGCGCATTCCACGAACAGCGGTTCATCACCCAGCGCGTCCTCGAGGCGCACCTGTTCGGGGGGCGCAGCCTCGACGACATCGCCGTGATCGTCCGCAACGGAGCGCAGGTCTCCGCGGTGCAGCGGTTCCTCACCGCCCAGGGCATCGCCGTGAACGTCCCGGCCGCGGAGACCGCGATCCGGGAGGAGCCGGCGGTGCGTCCCCTGCTCGATCTGTTCGCCGTCGTCGTGGGCCGCGCGGACCTCGACACGGAGCTGTGCATCTCCCTGCTCACCTCACGGATCGGCGGGGCGGGCAGCCTGGATCTCCGGCGCCTGCGCCAGATCCTCCGGCGCACCGAGCTGCAGGAGGGTGGGGGGCGGACGAGCGACGAACTCCTCGCGGCCCTGTTCTCCGCGCCGGAGCAGATCGCCGCCCTGCCGTCGGAGGGGGCGCCGGTCCGGCGCCTCGCCCGCATGCTGGAGGCCGGACGGTCCGCCGTCGCCGACCCCGGACGCGATCCCGAGACCGTCCTGTGGGCTCTCTGGTCCGCGTCGGGGCTCGCGCAGCAATGGTCGGCCGCGGCCCTGTCCGAGGGGCCGTCCTCGACCCGCGCCGACCGCGACCTCGACGCGATGATGGCCCTCTTCCACACCGCCGAGCGGTTCGTGGAACAGATGCCCGGCGCCGACCCTGAACTGTTCCTGGATTACATCCTCAGCCAGGACATCCCCATGGACACGCTGACGACGCGCATCGCCCGCCAGGCATCGGTGTCGGTGCTCACGCCCGCGAGTGCCGCCGGCAGGCACTGGCCGCTCGTGATCGTGGCGGGCGTGCAGGACGGCGTCTGGCCGAACCTCCGGCTGCGCGGAGAACTCCTCGGGTCGGGCGAACTGCGTGCGCTGCTCGACTACGGGGAATCGTTCCGCAGCACCCGGGACCCGGTGTCGCTGCTGCAGGACATCCGGTTCGACGAGCTGCGGACCTTCTCGCTCGCCGTCTCGCGGGCCACGCAGGAGCTGGTGTGCTGCGCCGTCGCCTCCCAGGACGAGCAGCCCTCCCCGTTCCTCGACGTGGTGGACCCCCTGCCGCCCGGAACTTCGGCCCGTCCGCGGACGGAGGTCCTGCGTCCCGTCACCCTCCGCGCGCTCGTCGCCGAGCTGCGGAAGTTCGCGCAGGACCCGCAGGCCGGCCCGGCCCTGTCCACCGAGGCTGCCCGGCACCTCGGCCGGATGGCGGTCCTGGAGCCACCGGTGCCGGGCGCGCACCCGTCCCAGTGGTGGGGTGTGCTCGGCATGACCAGCGAGGACCCGGTGGTGCCCGCGGACCAGCCGATCCCGGTGTCGCCGTCCAAGGTCGAGTCCGTGCTCGCCTCGCCCCTGAGCTGGTTCGTCTCCGCGGCGGGCGGGGAGCGGACCACCGACTTCGCCCGGTCCCTCGGCACGCTCGTCCACCAGATCGCCCAGGACCTGCCGGAGGCCACCGGTAACGAGTACGTGCGGGAGCTCGAGCGGCGGTGGCCCCAGCTGGGGATCAAGGACACGTGGGAGGGCCGATCCGACTTCCGGCGCGCCGAGACGATGGTCCGGAAGCTCGCCGCCTACGTGCTCTCCATGCGCAAGGACGGACGGAGCCTGCTGGCCACGGAGGTCGACTTCGCGGTCGACCTCGAGCTCCGCCTGGCGGACGTGGAACGACTCGTCCGCCTGCGCGGGCAGATCGACCGGCTGGAGGTCGACGCCGAGGGTCGCTTCGTCGTCGTGGACCTGAAGACGGGCAAGAGTTCGCCCGTCGGGGCGGACATCCCACGCCATCCGCAGCTCGCCGCCTACCAGACGGCCCTCGCCGCGGGTGCCCGGCTCGGCGGCCAGGACCCGGAGGACGCCTCGGACGCCGTCCCGGCCGCCCCCGAGGAGGCAGCGACGGCCGAACCCACCCCACCGGGCGGTGCCGCACTGGTCCAGCTGGGTACGAAGGCCAAGGGGGTCGCGGTCCAGGTGCAGCCACCGGTGGGTCCGTCGGACACGTGGGCGAGGACCATGATCGAGGACGCCGCCGCGCTGATGTCCGCCGCGACGTTCGACACCGTCCACGACCCCCGCCGGTCGGGGTTCGGCGGCAGCGGATGCCGGCTGCCCGAAGTCTGCCCCCTGTGCGAAGAAGGAAAGCAGGTGACGCAGTAGTGGCCGCTGCACGACCGGCAGTACGGTATTCGGCCAGGGGACTGGCGGAGCTGCTGCACACGGACCCGGACGCCCCCGTCCAGTACCCCACCGACGACCAGGCACGCGTCATCGAGGCCCCCCTGGAGCCGCTGCTGGTCATCGCCGGCGCGGGCTCGGGCAAGACCAAGACCATGGCGGACAGGGTCGTCTGGCTCGTGGCCAACGACCTCGTGCGCCCCGAGCAGGTCCTGGGCGTCACCTTCACCCGCAAGGCCGCCGGGGAGCTGGCGTCGAGAGTCAGGCAGCGGCTGGCCCAGCTCTACGCCGCGCTCGCCCAGGATGCCCCCGCACCGTCATCCTCACCCGCGGCCGGGGACGCGCTGGACCGGCTCGACCCCGCCATCTCCACCTACCACTCCTTCGCGAACGGGATCGTCCAGGACTACGGGCTGCGGATCGGTGTGGAACGTGATTCGGTGATGCTCGGTACCGCCCAGTCGTGGCAGCTCGCCCACGCCGTCGTCGAAGCCTACGACGGCGACTGGGAGCACTTCACGGCCGCGAAGAGCACGCTCGTGAAGGCGGTGCTCGACATGGCGGGGGAGTGCGCCGAGCACCTGGTCAGCCCGGCGACGGTCCGTGACGAGCTGCGCCGCCACATCGAGCACGTGGCAGCGCGGCCCTACGTCGCAGGCTCGAGCCGGGCCGCGACGCAGAAGGTCCAGGAGATGCTGGACAAGCTGCGCACCCGCGTCACCGTCACCGAGCTGGCCGAGCACTACGCCGCCGCGAAGCTCGCGCGCAGGCAGCTCGACTTCGGCGACCTCGTCTCGCTCGCGGCGAGGATCGCCCGTGACATCCCCGAGGCCGGGGCCATGGAACGCGAGAAGTACCGGGTGGTGCTGCTCGACGAGTTCCAGGACACCTCCCACGCCCAGATGGTCCTGTTCTCGCGGCTGTTCGCCGACGGGCGGTCCGTCACCGCCGTCGGTGACCCCCACCAGTCCATCTACGGGTTCCGGGGAGCGTCCGCGGGGCAGCTCGGCACCTTCCGCACCGCGTTCCCGAGGGTGTCCACCGAGGGCCGGGCGCCCTCGGAGGTGGCGCACCTGTCGGTCGCCTGGCGGAACTCGACCTCCATCCTCGAGGCCGCGAACACGGTGTCGGCGCCGCTCAACGTGCCGGCGCCGTGGCTGCGCAACACCACGGTCCAGCAGGTCCCCGGCCTCGTGGCGCGGCCCGGCGCGCCGGTCGGGGAGGTCCTGCTGGGGCGGTTCCTCACGGATGCGCCCGCGGTCGGGTCCGACGCCCCGGACGCCTCTGCGGGAGCCGCCGGGCAGCCGCCGGTCGATCCGCAGCCGGCACTCAGCGAGGCCGAGGCCGTTGCCCGTGAGGTCCTGCGCCAGCGTCGGCGCAGCTTCGAGACCGACGACGACGGATCGCCGCTCCGGCCCACCATGGCTGTGCTGTGCCGCGGCCGCAAGCAGTTCGAGCCGATCCGGCGCGAACTGGAGCGCGCCGGCATCCCGGTGCAGGTCGTGGGTCTCGGCGGCCTGCTGCGCACCCCCGAGATCGTCGACCTGCTCGCCACCCTGAGGGTCCTCGGCGACCCGGACCGTTCCGATTCGATGCTGCGCCTGCTGTCCGGTGCACGGTGGCGGCTCGGCCCTGCGGACCTGACGGCCCTCGGGGACTGGTCCCGGCAGCTCGCCCGGACGCGTGAGGCCATGTTCCGCCGGGGCGGTCCATCCGCCGGCGAGCCCGCCGGAGAGCCCAACGGCGAGCTCGACCGCGAGCAGGGCAGGGACGCCGTCGTGGCCCCCGACCTGGCCGAGGCGGGCAGCCTGGTCGAGGCCGTCGACTACCTCCCGCCCCTGGACTGGGTGTCGTCGGCCGGCAGGACCCTGAGCGGTACCGCCCGGCAGCGGCTCGGGCTGCTGCGCCACGAACTGCGCGGGCTGCGGAGCTTCGTGGGCGACGATCTCGGCAGCATGATCGGCGAGGTCGAGCGCACCATCCTGCTGGACATCGAGGTGGCCGCCAAACCGGGCGTGAGCATCCACGAGGCCCGCCGGAACCTCGATGCCTTCACCGAGGCCGTCGCCGGCTTCGTGTCCACCGCGGAGCGCGTGGACCTCCCTGCGTTCCTCGCCTGGCTCGAGGCCGCGGACCAGGAGGAGGACGGACTGCCGGTGACGCAGCTCGAAGCGAGCCGGGATGCGGTCCAGCTCCTCACCGTGCACGCCTCGAAGGGGCTGGAATGGGACGTCGTCTTCGTGCCCGGCCTCAACGACGGCTCGTTCCCGAGCGGCAAGGACTCGCGCTGGAGCAGCGGCGACTCCGCCATCCCGTGGCCCCTGCGCGGCGACGCGCCCGAACTGCCGCACTGGGACTGGGAGCAGCAGGACCAGAAGGAGTGGCTCGCCAGCGAGAAGGAGTTCACCGACGAGGCGCGCGCGCACGCCGAACGCGAGGAACGGCGGCTCGCGTACGTGGCCTTCACCCGCGCGAAGTACGCGCTGGTGTGCACGTCCTCGGCGTGGGGCGGCGGGCGGTCGAAGCCGTCGGCGCCGTCGTCCTATCTGACCGACCTCGTGGCGCTCGCCGGCTCCGGGACGGCCGGCGTCGTCCTGCCGCACTGGCTGCCGGAGGGGGAGGAGGGCGATGCGAACCCGGCGAACGCGAGCCCGGAGCGGGCGCGCTGGCCGTTCGATCCCCTCGGCGCCCGACGGGCGCCCATGGAACGCGCGGCCCAGGCCGTCCTCGAGCAGGCCGCCGCACCCGCCCCCGAGACCGAACCGGACGGCGGGCGCTGGGGGCGGGAGGTCCGGCTCGCCCTCGCCCGGCAGGCCCGGGAACGGGAACGCATGCCCCTCGCCCTGCCATCGCACATCTCCGCCTCGACCCTGGTGGAACTGCGCGAGGACGCCGCCGCGGTCATGCAGCAGCTGCGGCGGCCGCTTCCACGGCGGCCGGGGTCGGCCGCCCGCAAGGGCACCGCGTTCCATGCCTGGATCGAGGAGTTCTACGGGGCCGGCGGGATGCTCGATCTCGGCGAGTACCCCGGCGGGGCCGACGCCTACGTCGACGAGACCCTCGGGCTGGCGGACATGGCGGCGATCTTCGAACAGTCCGAATGGGCCCTGCGGGAACCCGCGGCGATCGAGGCGCCCATCGAGACGAAGATCGGCGGCATCGTGGTGCGTGGCCGGGTCGACGCGGTGTTCCGCGACGCCGACGGCGGCTGGGACCTGATCGACTGGAAGACGGGGCGGCCTCCGTCGCCGGACCGGCGCGCCGCCAAGGCGGTCCAGCTCGCCGTCTACCGGCTCGCGTGGTCGCGGCTGAAGGAGGTGCCCCTGGAGACGGTGCGCGCGGCGTTCTTCTACGTCGCCGACAACCTGGTGGTGCGGCCCCACGATCTCGCCGACGCGGGAGAACTCGAGAAGATCATCCGGGCGGCCGGCGCGGCCGGTTCCTGAGCGTCGGAACGGGTGCGGGCGGGTGACCTCGCAGGCGTCGCCCCGTCCGGCAGCGGTGACCCTGCCCGCGTCAGGACGGGGCGACGGCCTCGGGCCGGCGCTCCGGCCGGGTCAGCGGCGGGACTGGACGATCGGCAGGGCGGAGGTGGCGACGTCGTCCGGGGACCCTGCACCCGGTTCGGGGCCCGTCAGCAGCGTGACCTTCGACGAGGTCGTGACAGGCCGCTGGCGCCCCGCCGTGAGGCGGGCGTGCGCCAGCGAGGATCCCGAAGGGGCCCCATGGTCGCGGTGACGGTCGTCGTCGTCGGTCGGCGCCGCGCGCAGATGCGCCCGGTTCGCCGCAGCCTTCGGGTCGAAGAGGTGGCTGCCGGTCCGCTCCGGGGCCGGAGCGCCGTCCACCGCAGGAGCCCCGGTGTGTCCCGACGGCCGGTCGTGGTCGGCGGCGGCGCGACCTCCGCCTGCGCCGTCCGGATCGTCGGATGCCGGATCGTGCGCGGCACGCTCCCGGGCACCGGCACCGTCGGCACCCGCACTGTTGGCATCTTCACCATCCGCACCATCGGCGGCACCGGCACCGACGCCGCTGGTCGGGCCGGGCGCCGCGTGGTCGGCGACGGACCCTCCGGCAGCATGCACGTCCGTGCCCAGGTCGTCGCCCCATTCGAGGCGCTGCTCGTGCTCGTGCCGGGCCCGTTCCGCTGCTTCGTGCTGTTCGCGTTCGATCGCCTCGACGTCGGCCTCGAGCGTGGCGAGCATGTCCTCCGCCTCGTCGATCATGACGGCGTCCTCGAGGGCGATCCCACGGACCAGCCACTGTGCCAGGGCGAACTCCGCAGCAAGCGCCGCGCGTCGGGACAGGTGGGGGTCGACGGCGGTGCCCCTGGCGGCCGCGTAGGCCGTGTAGACGGCGTCGACGAACGAGGTGTCCTCCGCCGCGGCGAGCCAGGCGAAGTCCTCGGCGGGGTCTCCGACGCACAGGTCGGTCCAACCGGTGACGGCCGAGACGCGACCCGCGGCGATGAGGAGGTGGTCCTCGTGGAGGTCGCCGTGGACCACGGCGGGACTGAACCGCCAGAGGGCGACATCCTCGAGCGCATGCTCCCAGCGGCGCAGCAGGATGGAGGGGATCTTCCCGGTGGTCGCGGCCTGGTCCAGTTCGTTCAGCTTGCGCTGGCGGTACTCGTCGGCCTCGTACCCGGGCAGGTCGGCGCGCTGCACCATCTCCGGCGGCAGCGCGTGGATCGCGGCGATCACACGGCCGAGCTCCTGCGCCATCGCGAGCCCACCGGCGGTGAGCGCGTCGAGCGGGCGGGTGGTGCCGGCCAGGTGCGAGTATACGAACGTGCTGAGCTCCCCCTGGCGGACGCTGCCGGCCATGTGCGGGATGAGGAACGGCAGCTCCGCCTTGATGGCAGGCGTGAAGGCGCGCAGGGCCTGCAGCTCGGTCTCGAGACGCATGCTCGCCTCTGCATGCCGGGGCGAGCGGACCCGCCACTGCTTCCCCGCGTCGTCGACCAGCAGGGCGGAGTCGAAGTCCGCGGCGTCGTCGGGGGCGCCGGCGACGCCGGTCGGAGCGAGGCCAGGTACTGCGGCGCTGGCGATGGCTGCAAGTTCCATGGGTGTCCGTTTCACAAGATCAACCGTAGGGCGTTCCTGCTCCGGCCGCTTGCAGGAACGCGGCGAGTCGCCGGATGCACCACTCGTGTAGGCCCCCGCACTACTCCTCCACCGGGGTTCCGGTGAATGGGTTTTGGGAGTGCAAGAACGTACCGTAGAACCATGACCGATCCCCTCCGGACCCTCGTGCTCCCTCCCCTCGGATCGCTGCCATTGTCGCGTGCCGCCACGGACCGGGACGGCGACGCCCGGACCGCCGAACACTTCCTCGAGGACCTGTGGGCGTCCGCGGACACGCGGGTCCTGCCCCTCGCCCGGGGGAAGGCACCGGTCGTCGACAGCGCGCTCCGTCTCCTGGCTCCCGCGGACGTGGCCCGCCCGGACGTGGTCGTCTACCTCGGCCGCGTCGACGAGGGATCCGCCGACGCCGGGCGCCGCATCGTCCTCGCCGTCCTCGAGGAGGAGGACGCCGCCGTCGCGCCCCTCGAGCAGTGGTTCGGCCTGCGCGAGATCGCGGCGTCGCTCGACGCGCGCGACACCGGACTCTTCGTGGCGGGGGCCGCGATCGCCAACTGGCACGCGACCCACACCCACTGCCCCCGCTGCGGCGCCGCCACGGCGCTGAGCCACGCCGGGTGGGTGCGCCGGTGCCCGAGGGACAAGTCCGAGCACTACCCACGCACCGACCCCGCCATCATCGTCTCCGTCATCGACGAGGACGACCGCATCCTGCTCGGCTCCGCCGTCGCCTGGCCCGAGGGTCGCTACTCGACGCTGGCCGGCTTCGTCGAACCCGGCGAGTCCCTCGAGGCCGCCGTCGTCCGCGAGGTCGGCGAGGAATCCGGGATCGAGGTCCTGTCACCGGAGTACCTTGGCTCCCAGCCCTGGCCGTTCCCCGCGTCCCTGATGCTCGGTTTCACCGCGCGGGCCGCGCACACGAACGCCGTACCCGACGGCGAGGAGATGCGGTCGCTGCGGTGGTTCACGCGTGAGGAGCTCTTCGCCGAGGTGCGCGACGAGAAGATCGTCGTGGCGGGCGGTGTCTCCATCGCGCGGGCCATGATCGAGCGATGGTACGGCGGGCCGCTGGACGAGCAACCGTCGGGGGCGCGTCCCTAGTGTCCGGACAACTGCTCGAGGACAGCATCCTCGAGGGACTCGACGACGAACAGCGGACCGTGGCCAGTACCCTGTCCGGGCCGTTGTGCGTCCTCGCGGGAGCGGGCACGGGAAAGACCCGCGCCATCACCCATCGCATCGCGTACGGCGTGCACACGGGGGTCTACAAACCGCAGCAGGTCCTCGCCGTGACCTTCACCGCGCGCGCCGCCGCGGAGATGCGCACGCGGCTCCGGGACCTCGGGGCCGGTGGAGTCCAGGCACGGACCTTCCACGCGGCGGCGCTCCGGCAGCTGCAGTACTTCTGGCCGCAGGCCGTCGGCGGACCCCTGCCAGCCCTCGTGGACCACAAGGCCCAGCTGATCGCGGAGTCGGCCCGCCGCCTGCGCCTGTCCACCGATCGCGCGGCGATCCGCGACGTCGCCGCGGAGATCGAGTGGGCCAAGGTCTCCATGCTCACGCCCGACGCCTATACGGCGGCGGCTGCGGGCCGGGCGGAACCGGCGGGCATGGACCTCATCACGGTGTCCCGGATCTTCTCGGCCTACGAGGATCTGAAGATCGACCGCAACCTCATCGACTTCGAGGACGTCCTGCTGACGACGGTCGCCATCCTCGAGGAGGACGAGAAGGTGGCGGCGACGGTGCGGGCACAGTACCGCCAGTTCGTCGTCGACGAATACCAGGACGTCTCGCCGCTCCAGCAGCGCCTGCTCGACCTGTGGCTCGGCGAGCGGCGCGATCTGTGCGTCGTGGGCGACGCCAGCCAGACCATCTACTCGTTCACCGGGGCCACCTCACGCCACCTCCTCGACTTCACCAAGCGCTACGAGGGCGCGCAGGTGGTCAGGCTGGTGCGCGACTACCGTTCCACGCCCCAGGTGGTGCGTGCCGCCAACACGCTGCTCGCCGCGCGGGGCACGGAGGTGGACCGGCGCCCGGGCGAGACGACCTGGTCGGCCCCGCTCGAACTGGTCGCGCAGCGCCCCGCCGGCCCGGAGCCGGTGTACACGGAGTGCACCGACGACGACGCCGAGGCGGCGGAGTGCGCCCGACGCATCGGCGTCCTGCTGGGCGAGGGCGTCAAGGCGAGCGAGATCGCCATCCTCTACCGCACGAACGGGCAGTCCGAGGCCTACGAGCAGGCACTCGCGAGCGCCGGCATCGGCTACCAGTTGCGCGGCGGTGAGCGGTTCTTCCAGCGACGCGAGGTCCGCGACGGGCTGCTGCAGCTCCGGGCCGCCGCGCGCACCCAGGGCGACGACGACGTCCCGCAGCAGGTGCGCGATGTCCTCGCGTCCCTCGGGTACACCTCCGTCGCCCCGCAGAACTCCGGCGCCGTCCGCGAGAAGTGGGAATCGCTGGCCGCCCTCGTGGGCCTCGCCGACGAGCTCAGCAGGGTCCGCGGCGAGGCGTTCACGCTGCAGACGTTCGTCGCCGAGCTCGAGGAACGGGCCGCGGCGCAGCACGCCCCGACCGTCCAGGGCGTCACCCTCGCCTCCCTCCACTCGGCGAAGGGCCTCGAATGGGACGCCGTCTTCCTGGTGGGGTTGAGCGAGGGGCTCATGCCCATCTCGTTCGCGGACACCCAGGAGGGGGTCGACGAGGAGCGGCGGCTGCTGTACGTGGGCATCACGCGCGCCCGGATCCACCTGTCGATGTCCTGGTCCACCTCGCGGTCCCCGGGCGGGCGCGCCACGAGGAAGCCCTCGCGCTTCCTGGACGCGCTGCGGCCCGCGACCGCCGGCCAGGCGTCGTTCCGTCAGCCACGGGCGAAGGCCGGCCGCAAGTCCTCCGCGCCGGCGGTCTGCCGGGTGTGCAAGCGGCCCCTCCTCACCGGCGCCGAGCGCAAGATCGGTCGTTGCAGCGACTGCCCGGCCACCTATGAGGAGGAGACGTTCGAGGCCCTGCGGGCCTGGCGGCTCGCGGAGTCGAAGGAGAAGGACGTCCCCGCCTTCGTGGTGTTCACGGATGCCACGCTCGTCGCGATCGCCGAGGCGCGCCCTCAGACCCTGGACGAACTCGGGGACCTCGCGGGCGTGGGCTCCGCCAAGCTCGAGCGGTACGGCGAGGCGGTCCTGGAGATCATCAGTGACACCGCCTGACACCGGCGGACCGTCGCACCCCTCGCGGCTTCCGATCGAGGTCAGGCGGTCGGCGCGGCGGAAGCGCACGGTGAGTGCGGACATCCGCGACGGCGTGCTGCGTGTCTCCATCCCGGGTCACTTCTCGCCCAGCCAGGAGCGCCAGTGGGTGGAGCGCATGGTGGAGCGGATGTCCGCGAAGTACTTCGCGCGTCCCGCCGTCGACGACGACGAGGCCGCATCGGCGCTGCAGCGCAGGGCCCAGGCGCTGGCACGGCAGTACCTCGGCGGCAGGGGAGTGCCGTCCACGATCGGCTGGGTCACCAACCAGACCACGCGGTGGGCCTCCGCCACCCCGGCGCATCGTTCCATCCGCCTCTCACACCGGCTGCGGGGCATGCCGGAGTGGGTTGTCGACTACGTGATCCTGCACGAGATGGCCCATCTGGTCGAGCCCTCGCACAATGCCGTGTTCTGGGACCTGCTCTCGGCCTACCCGAGCACCGAGACGGCCAAGGCCTTCCTCGACGGCGCCGCCTTCGCCGCGCACCGCAACCTCACGGGAACGCCCGAGGAGCTCTAGGAGCGGGAATCGCCCTGCTCCCCGCCGTCGGACTCGCCGCCCGACTCGCCGTCCGGTTGCCCGTCCGAGCCGTCGTCGGACGTGCTGTCGGGCGCCGAGCTGTCCGGCGCAGAGCCGTCGGGGCCGGTCGACGGCGCGGCGTCGCCGTCCTCGAAGCCTCCGGCGAGGAGCCGCTGGAGGGCCGCGTCGACGTCGGCGTCGGAGGAGTCGAGCAGTCGACGGCGCCCGGCGAAGCCGGCGGGATCGTCGAGGTCCTCGGCGGTCGGCAGCAGGTCGGGGTGCTGCCACAGGGCGTCGCGCCCCTCGATGCCGCGTTCCTCGGTGAGGAGGGACCACAGGGCGGCGGCGTCGCGCAGCCTGCGCGGCCTCAGCTCGAGCCCCACCAGCGACGCGAAGGCGTGCTCGGCCGGACCGCCGGTGGCCCGACGGCGCCGGAGCATCTCCCGCAGGGCGCCTGCCGACGGCAGGTTCGCCGCTGCTGCTGCGGTCATCTCGTCCACCCAGCCCTCCACGAGGGCGAGCGTGGTCTCGAGTCGCACGAGGGCGGCGTCCTGCTCGGGTGTCTTCTCGGGCATGAACACGCCCTGCGACAGCGCGCCCTGAAGGCTCTCGGGGTTGGTGGGGTCGATGTCGCGGGCGGCTTCCTCGATCTTGCCCATGTCGATGTGGATGCCCCGGGCATAGCGCTCGATGCTGCCGAGGAGGTGGCCCGTGAGCCAGGGGATATGCGTGAAGAGCCGGACGTGGGCCGCCTCGCGCACCGCGAGGAACAGCTGGACCTCCTGCTCGGGGATGTCGAGTCCCGCACCGAACGCCGCGACGTTGGCCGGGAGGAGGGCCATCCGCCCGTCGGCGAGGGGGACCCCGATGTCCGTCGATCCGACGACGTCCTTGGACAGCGCGCCCACGGCCTGCCCCAGCTGCATCCCGAACATCGCGCCGCCCACGTTCTGGAGCATCGAGGCGGGGCCGCCCATCATGCCCATCATCGACTTCATCTCGTCGGGGAGCTGCCCGGTGATGGCGTCGGAGAGGGCCTTGGCGATGCTCGTCGCCACGGGTTCGGTGAGCCGCCGCCAGGTGGCCATGGTGGCCTCGACCCATTCGGCGCGGGACCACGCACGGCCGAGCTGTCCCGTGCTCGGGAACTCGGTCACGGGATCGAGCCACAGCTCGGCGAGTTTCAGTGACTCGTCGACGCTCCGGCGCTGGAGGGAGGTGACCGAGGGGTCGTTGTCCGACGCCGCCACGCGCCGCGCCTGGTCATGGGCCATCTGCCAGTTCACGGGTCCCTCGCTCGGCGCGGAGAACATCGCCTGGACCTGTTGCATCATCATGGCCATCGCCGCAGGATCGGAGGGGAGCCCGGCCGCCTTCGCGATCTCCTGGGGGTCGAAGCCTCCGGCCCCGCCACCGAACATCTTCGCCAGCATCTCGGACAGCGGGTCCTGGGGCGTGTCGTCGTCGTCGTTCGAGGGGTTGGATGGGTTGGTCACTGATACCACCGGTCCTGGGAGTAGCTTGGGGGTCCGGGCAGGAGGGGGGCTCCGCTCCCGCCGGCTGTTGAAGACACGCTACCGGCACGGCGTTGCCGCTGTCCCTCGACCCGTCGGTCGTTCGCTGAGGGCAAAGCCCACCTCGGGCTCGAGAGGCGGTCCGTGCCGCCGGGGGAGGAGGCCGGGCCGCGGACGCCCGGCGTCCTCCCGGATCGACGCCGGCCGGAGCGTCTACTCTAGGTAAGCCGGGAGGCACTGACCGCGCCGTCGCACGGCACGCGCCTACAGAGAGAAGCACAGTGACGCAGCCTGTCCACTTCGAGACGTACAGCCCCGACGGACCCGCCCGTCCGAGGGATCCGCGCTTCCGTGCCATGGCCGTCTCCGGGAGCCTCGCCGTCGTCCTGTGCGCGGCCGCCGTGCTGCTGCCCTCGCCCTACATCATCGAATCGCCCGGCCCCACCTTCAACACCATCGGGGAGATCGACGGCCAGGCGCTCATCCAGGTGGACGGCACGGAGAGCTTCCCGCCGGAGGGTGAGCTCGATCTCACCACCGTCCTCGTCAGCGGTGGTCCGAACGGCCGGGTGAACGTCCTCGACACCTTCCGGGCCTGGGTGGATCCGGACGAGAACGTCCTGCCGGAGCAGCTGGTCTACCCGGAAGGAACCACCTCCTCCGACGTCCAGGAGCGGAACGCCGTCGCCATGACGTCATCGCAGGAGTCGGCGATCGCCGCCGCGCTCTCCCACGAGGGGATCGGGTACACCGAGGAGCTGTCCGTCGCCGGGCTGGCGGACGATTCGGCGTCGGAGGGCATCCTGCAGGTCGGGGACATCCTGCGCACCATCGACGGGCGCGAGGTCGAGAACATCGAGACCCTCCGCAGCGTGCTGGCCGAGGCGGGCGGCGCTGCCGCCACCCTGGGGATCGTCAGGGACGGCGCGGAGACCGAGGTCTCGGTCACGCCGAAGGAATCGGACGAGGGCGAGTTCCAGCTGGGTATCCTGCTCGCCTCCACGTTCGACTTCCCCTTCGACGTGTCCATCCAGCTCGACAACGTGGGTGGCCCTTCGGCCGGCACCATGTTCGCCCTCGGGATCATCGACAACCTGACGGAGGGCGACCTCACGGGCGGCAGGCATTTCGCCGGCACCGGCACGATCGACTCCACCGGTGTCGTCGGCCCGATCGGCGGGATCGCCCAGAAGCTCGTCGGGGCCCGCGCCGGCGGGGCGGACTACTTCCTGGCGCCCGCCGACAACTGCGACGAGGTGGTCGGCAACATCCCGGACGGCCTGACGGTCGTGAAGGTCGAGACGCTCGACGACGCCGTCGACGCCGTCGAGACGCTGGGCGCCGGCGGGGACCCGTCCGCCGTGCCCTCCTGCTGAACCGCGGTCACGGCGCGGCGTCCCCCCACCGCCCGGGAAGACACGGTTCGGTGACGATCCCCGCCCCCTCGACCCGGGGCGGGAACCTAATTGGTCCGGCCGAACGTGAACAGGGCAGAATGAAATCACGAAGGGCCTGACTGCGCGCTCTCCCCTGCCCGAGCCCGGGCGGGGGAGCGATGCGGAAGACCGGTCGGCGTGACCCGTAGCAGCTAACGATGAGGTAGATGTGACATCCGGACCAGACCGTCCGTTCGGCAGTAGCCCGAGCCCAGCACGTGGAACAACCAGCAGGCGCCGCAGTCCGCTGATACCGACGATCATCGTCGTGGCGGTGATCGTGATCGCCTTCGTCTACCTGTCGCAGGTCTACGCGGACGTGCTCTGGTACAACCAGCTCGGGTTCCTCGAGGTCTTCGTGACCGAGAACCTGACGCGCATCCTCCTCTTCCTCGTCGCGTTCCTCGTCATGGCGGCGGCGGTGTACTTCAGCCTGCGCATCGCGTTCCGCAACAGGCCGATCTACGCGCCGGACAGCGCCATCCAGGACAACCTCAACAGGTACCAGGCGCAGCTCGAACCGATCCGCCGCCTGCTGATGCTCGGTATCCCCGTGGTCCTCGGTGCCTTCGCGGGTACGGCCGCCTCCTCGCAGTGGCAGCAGGTCCTGCTGTTCATGAACCAGGAGCCGTTCAACCGGCAGGACCCGGAGTTCGGCCTGGACTACGCCTTCTACATGTTCACGCTGCCCTTCCTGAACTTCGTGACGGGGTTCCTGATCAGCGTGGTCATCATCAGCGCCATCGCGACGGTCCTCACGCACTACCTGTACGGCGGCATCCGCCTGGAGGAGAAGGGCCTGTTCACCACCAAGGCGGCACGGGTGCAGATCGCCGTCGTCGCGGCACTCTTCCTGGTGCTGCAGGGCGTCAACTACTGGCTCGACCGGTACGACACGCTGCTGAACCAGGGCACCTGGGCGGGCGCGCTCTACACGGACGTCAATGCGGTCATCCCCACGAAGGCCATCCTCGCGGTGGCCGCGATCATCGTCGCCGCCCTGTTCGTCGCGTCGGTGTTCGTCGGCCGCTGGCGGCTGCCGCTGATCGGCACCGCGATGCTCATCATCACGGCGCTGCTCGCCGGCGGCGTCTACCCGTCGGTCGTGCAGCGCTTCCAGGTGCGCCCCTCCGAACTCAGCCTCGAGGAGCCGTTCATCGAACGGAACATCCAGCTCACGCGCGAGGCCTACGGCCTCGACCAGGTGGAGGTCGAGGCGTACGCGCCGGAGTCGATTCCCACGGCGGGCGCCCTGAACGAGGACGGCGAGACCACCGCGAACATCCGCCTGCTCGACCCCAACCTGATCTCGGACGCCTTCAGCCAGCTCCAGCAGTTCCGCCAGTACTACCAGTTCCCGGAGACCCTCAACGTCGACCGGTACGAGATCGACGGCGAGGTCGTGGACACCGTGATCGCGGTGCGTGAACTGGATGTCAACGGTGTGCCGGACGGCTGGGTCAACGAGCACGTCTTCTACACGCACGGCTACGGAGTGGTCGCAGCTGCCGGGTCAACCGTGGAGCCCGACGGCCGCGCGTCCTTCCTGCAGTCCGGTATCCCCTCGACCGGTGTGCTGGGCGACGAGTCCACCTATGAGCCGCGCATCTACTTCGGGGAGGAATCCCCCGAATACTCGGTCGTCGGAGCCCCGGAGGGCCAGACCCCCGCCGAGATCGACCGGCCGCAGAACGAGAACTCCGACACCGAATCCCGGACGACCTTCGACGGCGACGGCGGGCCGAATGTCGGCAACATGTTCAACCGCCTCGTCTATGCGCTGAAGTTCCAGTCCACGGACCTGCTGCTGTCCAACCAGGTCAACAGCGACTCGCAGATCCTCTACGACCGCGACCCCGTGGACCGCGTCCGCAAGGTCGCCCCCTACCTGACGCTCGACGGCAACAGCTACCCCGCGATCGTCGACGGCCGCGTGAAGTGGATCATCGACGGGTACACCACCAGCGACAGCTTCCCCTACTCCATGCAGCAGGAACTCGAGCAGGCGACGCAGGATGCGCAGACCGCGGAAGGGCTGGCCACCGCGCTGCCCGCCGAGCGCGTCAACTACATCCGGAACGCCGTGAAGGCCACCGTGGACGCCTACGACGGCTCCGTGACCCTGTACGCGTGGGACGACCAGGACCCCGTCCTCAAGTCCTGGCAGAACGTGTACCCGTCCTCCCTCAAGCCCTACGACGAGATGTCGGCCGACCTCATGGCCCACGTCCGCTACCCCGAGGACCTGTTCAAGGTGCAGCGCGAACTCCTGGCGCGTTACCACGTCACCGACACCGACGCGTTCTACAACAACAGTGAGGCGTGGAGCGTGCCCGCGGACCCGGGTGCGGCGTCGGACAGCGCCACGACGGCGTCCACGCCGCGGCAGCCGCCGTTCTACCTCACGCTCCAGATGCCCAACCAGGAGCAGGCGGCGTTCTCCCTGACGACGCCGTACATCCCCTACGTGCCCGTGGGCCAGACGCCGAGGAACGTGCTGTACGGCTTCCTCGCCGCCAACGGTGATGCCGGAACGGGCGAGGACGGCGTCAAGAGCGAGGACTACGGCAGGCTGACCCTGCTCGACAGTTCCGGCCAGGACTCCGTGGTCGGTCCCGGACAGGCCCAGAACCTCTTCAACTCGGACACGACCGTGTCGCAGGAGCTCAACCTGCTCCGGCAGGGTGCGTCCGAGGTCATCAACGGCAACCTCCTGACGCTGCCGATCGGCGGCGGGATCGCCTACGTCCAGCCCGTCTACGTGCAGTCCTCGGGCAGTTCGTCCTTCCCGGTCCTGCGTCGGGTCCTGGTGAGCTTCGGGGAGACCGTCGGGTTCGCGCCGACCCTCGCCGAGGCGCTGGACCAGGTGTTCGGCGGCAATTCGGGGGCCACGACCGGTGACGAGGAGAACGTCGGGGAGACCCCGGCCGACCCGGCGGCGCCTCCGGTGGAGGGCGAGGAAGCGACGCCGTCGCCCACGCCGACGCCGTCCGAAGGCGGGACCCCCGGCGGTGCGACCGGGGACCCGGCCGCCGACCTGCGGGCGGCGCTCGATGACGCGAACCAGGCGATCCAGGACGGCAACGCCGCCCTCGAGTCGGGCGACTTCACGGCCTACGGCCAGGCGCAGGACCGTCTGGAGCAGGCCATCCAGCGGGCGCTCGACGCCGAGGAGCGCGCCGCGGCCGCCGGCGGGCAGTAGCCCGATCGCCCCGGGCAGCCGCTCGATTTGCTTCTCCACCCCGCGGCCGGTAACGTTGGTTACACGCCGCGGGGTGGAGCAGTTCGGTAGCTCGCTGGGCTCATAACCCAGAGGTCACAGGTTCAAATCCTGTCCCCGCAACGGAAAAGAAGTCCGGTCCACCATCTGGTGGGCCGGACTTCTTGCTTTCCTGGGTGCCGTGGCGGGTACGGTGTACACGCGGTCCGATCGGTGTCGGGACGTGGCCGACACCGTGGTCACCCCTGCGAGGTGTCCTGGGACCGGACGGATGCGACGCGCCACTTGCTCCAGGGCCACATGCCGTCGATCTCCACCTCGAGCGAGAAGCTGAGCGCTATCCGGATCGCGACGATGCCGCCGAGTACCGCGACGCTCTGCGGGGTCTGGTCGACGAGGATGGTGCGGATGATGTCGGCGACGATGAGCACCTCCAGCCCGAGGAGGATCGCGCGGCCCACGTTCCGCCGCAGCCGCTCGTAGGTCTTCCCACGGCTCTCCGGTCGCCGCATCGAAGGCACCGCGGCCACGAGGGCGAATCCGGCGCCGACGATCATGATCAGCGCTCCGACGGTCTCGATGACGAGGACCCAGACGCCGACGATCTCCTCAAACACGCTGCGTGTCCCTCGCCGGCGGGACCATGCCGACGACGGGTTGGCCGTCGACCCGCACGTCGACGTCGACCGCCGGCGGCCGTTGCAGGAGTTCGAGCAGCAGGATGGCGATGAGCGCGCCGAACGCCGTCCAGAGGGTCACCCCCGGCGTCAGCGGCCGTACGAACAGCACGATCGCGGCGCCGACGACGGCGATCGCGATCCGGATGTACCGGCGGGCGCGGTAGAGGAATGCACCGAACCGGCCGGTGGTCGCCCCGTTGCCCTCCGCCGCGGCACGTATCCGTCGGGCCGTGTCGACCGTCAGGCGGCGCACCACCATGGCACCGTGGAACGGTCCGGCGAGGTAGGCGACGACGGCGGTGGTGACACCCGCCACCCCGACGGCGAGGGCCGTCGAGTAGAGCAGGGGCACGAGGGCGTCGTAGATCGCCTCGGCCGCGCTCGACGGCATGTACTGCGGCGAGATCGCCGAGACCGTGGCGATCCGTCCGACGGCCACGGCGAGGGCGAGGAACACCATCGCGACGGCCAGGCCGAGGCCGGCCCAGATCAGCGCCCTCGCCTTCCTCCTCGCGGTGAGGACGCCGGCGGCGAGCAGGCCGATGCTCACCCAGGGGAGCACGAACCCCAGTACCTCGATCCCCTGGTAGGCCGTGCGGGCCTGGGCGAGTTCGTCGGACTGTGCGACGACGATCGTGCGGTCGACCGCGGGGATGCGGTCTGCCAGCGCGAATCCCTGCGCCGTCAGCTGCTCCTTGACCGCGGCGATGATGGGCCCCAGCTGGATGCCCACCTCGCCCGTGTCGCTGATCACGACGGCCCCGGAGGTGTCACCGCCGAGGGCGCCCGTGAGCCCGCTGTGGCTGCTCCGCAGCGCCTGGTCCCACACCTGTTCGAAGGCGTCGGAGGCGATGAGCTGCTCGGTCGTGGACTGGATCAGCGACTGTGCTCCCGCCACGGCGGGCTGTTCGAGCAGCTGGAGCGCGTCGGCGGCCCTGGGTGGGAGGTCGAGGGTGGCGATCCCGTCGAACAGGTCGGCCGTGAGCGTCTCGATGTCGACGCTCTCGTTGATGGCCGCGGTGATCTCGTCGACCAGGTAGGCCTGGAAGGCCGGGTCGTCGAGGATCGGCGACACGGTCGCGACGAACTGGTCGGTGTTGGTGACCTCGGCCTTCGTCCACGCCGCGACGACGGCGAGTGGGGCGAGGAGCACCCCGAGCGCGATCAGCACCACGGCGAGGAACGCGCGCCCGCGTCCCCGTCGGGCCCGCCGCGCGGGTGCAGGGGGTGGCGCTTCGAGCGAGTCGGCCTGGAGCTGCGACTGCAGCCTGGCGACCTCCGCCGACAGCCGTGCGATTTCCTGGTCTCGGGTCTCGGTGACATCCATCGGCGATACGCCTCTCGAGTCGGAGGGTGGCGTGGGAGCACGCCTTGGATCCGCGCCGGTCTCCCCCGGGCGGTACGGGCCGGGGGAGCGCGCTTCGACCGGGGTGGACCCGGCCGCTCAGTCCTCGACGATGTCGCGGCCGTGGAGGACGGCCGCCCAGATGACGAAGATGTCGAGCGCGATGACGGTGAGGCTCCACAGCGGGTAGTAGGGCATCCACACGAAACTCACGGCCATGCTGACACAGGCCATGATCACGGCGATGGTCCTGCCCCAGGTGGCGCCCCGGAACAGGGACGCACCGGCGAACGCCACGACGAGGCCGAGGATGAGGTGGACCCAGCCCCACGTGGTGATGTCGAACGCGAGAACGTACTCGGGCAGGACGACGTAGAAGGTGTCGTTCAGGAGTGCGACGATGCCCTGGAAGGCGTGGAAGACACCGATCATGATCATCAGGGTGCCGGCGAGGACGGTCACCCCGACGGCTCCTTCGCTGCGCTGGTGGTCGAGATGGGTGGTCGAGGTCCTGCTGTCGTTCGACATGGTGACTGCTCCTTGGTCGGGCCCCTGAAGGGAGGCATTGACTGTCGGTCCTGCCCTTGCGGGCAGTCCACCGTGACCCTGCCCGAGGCCGGGCCGCGCGGACCGTGTGTACACCCAGAGAATCCCGCACGGCAGCTGCGCACACATCACCCCAAGATGGTGAGTGTCCGGACGGTGTCCGGCGGGACGGCGACGGTCTCGTGGCCACCGGACCTGCGGGGGTCATCCCTGCCGGATGATGCGTCGTCCGACGGGACGTGGGCGGCTACTCCTGAGGACCGGCTTCGACGCACACGCAGGAACGTCCGGCCCACCATCGGGCGGACCGGACGTCGAGGTGTCCCGCCGCGGTCCTGCCACAACATCGCGGAGCCACCGGAGGTGGCGGGGACGGGGAGATGGGACCTTTCAGGCGTGCTCAGCCCTGCGAGAGGGCCTTGAAGGCGCTCAGGGCCCGCTCACGGCTCTCCTTGAGGTCCACGACGGGCTCGGGGTAGCCCGGCGCTGCTCCCTTCCACGGCTCGTGGATGTTGTCGGCGTCCGCGAGTTCGGGGACGAAGCGGAGGAGGTACCGTCCCTCGCGGTCGAACTTCTTGCTCTGCAGCACCGGGTTGAAGATCCGGAAGTAGGGACTGGCATCCGCCCCCGACCCGGCCACCCACTGCCAGCTCGCGGCGTTGCTCGCCGCGTCGGCGTCGACGAGGCAGTCCCAGAACCACCGTTCGCCCACGCGCCAGTCGATCAGGAGGTTCTTGATGAGGAAGGACGCCGTCGCCATGCGCACCCGGTTGTGCATCCAGCCGATCTCCCACATCTGGCGCATGCCGGCGTCGACCAGGGGATACCCGGTGCGTCCGCGCTGCCAGGCCTCCAGCTCCGACTGCGTGGAGCTCTCCCAGGCGAAGGCGTTGAACTCGGGCCGGTAGTTCACGGTGGCGAGTTCGGGATTGAAGTAGAGGAGCTGCCAGCTGAATTCGCGCCAGCCGAGTTCGGACCCGAAGACGCGGATGTCCTCCGCCGTCGAGCTGTCCTTGTGGTCCTGGGCCGCGTGCCAGACCTCGAACGGGCTGATCTCGCCGAACCGCAGGTGGGGGGAGAGCATGCTGGTGCCCTGGACCGCGGGGAGGTCGCGGTTGTCCTTGTAGCCATGGGCGGCGCCGTCGAGGAAGTCGTCGAGGCGGGCGTGGGCGCCGGCCTCTCCCGGCGTCCAGGTTTCCCGCAGGCCCTGCGCCCAGTCGGGCGTCGTCGGGAGCAGTCCCCAGGTGTCGAGGTCGTCGGAGGCCAGCTGCGGGCCCCTGAGGGACGTCGGGGCGGGCAGGGGAGTGCGGGGGGTGCGGAAGGTGAGGCAGGCCCTCCAGAAGGGCGTGAACACCTTGTAGGCCTCGCCCGCGCCCGACACCACCTCCCAGGGTTCGTACATGAGGTTGGCCTGGAAGCTGGTGGCCTCGACCCCCTGGTCCGTGAGCGAGGCCTTGAGCGTCGCGTCCACCGTGCGCTCGACCAGACCGTAGCGCCGGTTCCAGAGGACCGTCCGCGCCGAGGACTCCTCGACGAGCCGCGGAAGGACCTCCGCCGCGGCCCCGCGCCGCAGGACGAGGGGGATCCCCAGGTCGGTGAGGGATTCGGCCAGGGACGCGAGCGAGTGGTGGAGCCACCAGCGCGATGCGCCGCCCAGCGGGCGGATGCCGTCGGTCCCGTCGTCGAGCACATAGCAGGCGACGACGTCGTCGCCCTGCTCCGCAGCCCTGGCAAGCGCCGGGTTGTCGGAGATCCGAAGGTCGTCGCGGAACCACACCAGAGTCACAGCCATGCGCCCAATCTACCGGCGGGCGCTGACAGTCCGGGCCGCGGACGCGACAGGGGACCGCAGCCCGGTCGGCTGCGGTCCCCTGGTCATCGACCTGGCTCCTGACCGGCTACTGATCGACAGCCGGTCCGGAACGGATCAGTAGGTGGTCTCGCTCCTCGTCGCCGGCGCGCCCGCGGCGTCGGCATCGCTGTCGGCGCCCTGGCCGATCGCGGACTGCGACCCGGAACCGGACTTCAGCGCCGCGAGGCGGGCTTCGATCTCGGTCTGTTCCCCGAGGTCCTCCAGGCTCTCGAACTGGGCATCCAGGCTCGACGTGGCGAGTTCCTGCTGGCCGCGGACCTTGGCCTCCTCCCGACGGATCTTCTCCTCGAAACGGCCCACCTCGCTCGTGGGGTCCATGAAGTCGATGCTCTTGACGGCGTCGTGCACCTGCTGCTGGGCCTGCGCGGTGCGCGAGCGGGCGATCAGCTGGTCACGCTTGACGGTCAGCTCGTTGAGCTTGCCCCGCATCTGGTTCAGACCGTTCTTGAGCTTCTCGACGATCTCCGTCTGGGACGCGATGGTCGGCTCGGCGCCCTTCGCCTCGTTCTCCGACGCCATCTGGCGCTGGATGGCGACCTTGGCGAGGTTGTCGAACTTCTGGGCGTCGGCCGTGTCGCCGGACGCGCGGTACTCATCGGCCTTGCGGGAGGCGGCGAGGGCCTTGTTGCCCCAGCTGCGGGCGTTCTCGACGTCCTCGTTGTAGTCGTCCTGCATCATCCGCAGGTTGCCGATGGTCTGGGCCACGGCGCTCTCCGCCTCGGCGATGCTGTTGGTGAAGTCCCGGACCATCTGGTCGAGCATCTTCTGCGGATCCTCCGCCTGGTCGAGCAACGCGTTGATGTTGGCCCGGGTGAGCTGAGCCATCCTGCCGAATATCGACTGCTTTACCATTGATTTCCCTTTCGATTCTGCGAATGGTCATGTGTCCTGCTGGTGAGGGGCATCGGCGGCTAGAAGTCGCCGCCGCCGCCGCCGAAGTCCCCGAAACCGCCGCCGCCGCCGCCGAAGCCGCCGAAGCCGCCGCCTCCGAAGCTCCCGCCGTCGCCGCCGAAACCGCCGCCGAAGCCGCCGCCGTCGTGGTGCCCGCCGCCGAAACCGCCGCCGTTGAGCAGGCCGCCGAGCAGGATGCCGCCCAGCAGGGCCCCGCCCATCCCGTCGCCGCCCCGGCCTCCGTACCTGCCGCCCATACCGCCGCCGAAGCCGCCGCCGCCGAAGCCGTCGACGTCCTGCTCAGCGAGCTGGGCCGCCTGTTCGGCGAGCATCGTGGCCTGCTGGGCGTGGGACAGCGCGGTCACGGGGTCCGAGCGCTGGAGGTCGACGGCGTAGTCGAGATTGCGTTCGGCTTCGGCCAGGCGGGTCCGGGCTTCGCTGCCTACCCCGCCCCGACGTGCGCGGATGTAGTCGGCGGTCCCGGAGATGCTCGACTGCGCCGCGATCAGCGCGTGCTGGAGGGCGTCCTGGGCGCGTCGCGTGTTCTCCGCCTGGTCGCGCACACCGCCGAGCGCGGCGTCGAGCTGTGCGTGGGCCGCCTCCAGGCGCTGCAGCAGCGCCACCGGATTGCTGCGTCCGTTCTGCCGCTCCTGCCGCACGGTCGCGACGGCGGACTGCAGGGCCGCGATCGGCCCGGCGAGGTCCCGGTACTGCCCGGCGCGGTCCATGGCCTGGGCCTGCGCCAGGTCCTGCTCGGTGTCCGGCAGCGCGCGGTCGAGCTCGCGCTCGGCGCCGGCCAGTTCCTCTGCCCGCTTGTCGATCGCATCCAGCAGGACCGTGCTCTGGTGCACGGATTCCTCGGCGGCGCGGACGGCGACGACGGCACGCCCGGTGTCGTCCTGCGCCATCCGCGACCGTGCTTCCGTCGCCGCGCTGTCGACGAAGGCCAGTCGCTCGCGGGCCTGCTCGATGTTGTCCGAGACCTGGGTGGTGGCGGACTCGAGGTATCGGCCCTGCAGGGTCCTCAGGGTCTGCTCGGCCGCGGAGAACCGGCGGCGCGCCTCGTCGGCCGCGGACTGCGCACGGAGCAGGGCGTCGGGGGCGTTCCGCTCGAGTTCGCGCAGCGCGTCGAAGTCCTCCTTGTGCTCCTGCAGGGAGGCATTGACGTCCTCGCAGCGCCGGATGATCTCCCCGAGCCACTGGCGCTGCTGCTCCTCGGTGTCCGGGATGTGGTCGTCGAGCTGCTGCTGGAGCTTGAAGGACTCACCCATGTGCTGCTTCGCGGTCGCGATGTCCTGGGAGAACGTGGCGATGGCCTCGGCCCCGTACTGCGCCTCCGCGAAGCCGAGTTCCTGCTCACTGGACTTGATGGCGTCGTCGGCGGCGATCAGGAGGCTCCCGGCCCGCTTGCGCAGGTCCTCCACGCTCAGGGCCGCGAGCGGGTCCACGATCTCGCCCTCGGCCGAAGGCACCGGCCCGTACCCGTATTCCTCGCGCTTGCGCTGGGCGCTGCCCGCGCCGCGCTTCTTGAGCAGCATGTAGCCGCCGGCCCCCGCGACGGCGACGAGCCCGCCGACGAGCACGAGGCCGCCGAGGCCGCTGCCGCCCGAAGTGCTGCCGTCGGGGGACGTCCCGCCGCCCGTGGAGCCGCCCGTGCCGCCGGCGAGCGCCTGGTCGATCCCCTCGACGGCGGCGAGGCCGCCTCCGAGCCAGTCGTCGGCCTGCAGTTCCGGGATGACGTAGCTCGTCCGGATCTCCTGGACGGACGAATAGACGCCCGACTGCTCTCCAGCGACGAGCCCGACCTCCTGCTGGTCCACCGCGACGGCGAGGACGGCCTCGTCGGCCGACGAGGCGTTCGCGATGGCGACCTCCTCCGCCCACTGCCCGGAGTTGCTCGGGTTCTCGAAGGTGTCGACGTAGGCCACCCGGAGGGTGAACCCCTGCGACGACTGCAGGTCTGCGACGGCTGCTTCGAGCTCGCTCTCCTCCTCCGCGCTGAGCACCCCGGCGTTGTCGATCACGTAGTCCCCGGACGGGAAGGTGATCGGTTCGTCGGCGAAGGCCGCCGTCCCCGAGACCAGCGGGATCGCCACGATGGCGCCCAGGACAGCAGAGACGCGGGTGCGCCTGCTCATCATTCGCATTTTCGACCCTTCAGCACGTCCTCCGGACCTGTCCGGTCCCAGGACTGAGGCCGGTGGATGCCGGAGGCTCCCTGTCTTCCCGATTCTATGGTTGGGGTGCGGGAGCGTCCACCACCGACACCTATGCCCCTAGCGAAAGGCGCATCCCCGGTGGACGCCCGACGGCGGCGCGTACCCGCCCCGCCGGCACCGGATGTCGGGGGATACTGGGAGACGAGTCCGACGGCGGCGTGCCGTAGCGGCACATCTCCAGCGGCCTCCCAGATCCCGCACAGCGAACGCATGCGGAAGGCTCAGGGAAAGTTGCCATGATGTGGTCAACAGCAACGAAAGGATCCCCATGAACGAGCAGCCGGGTAACTCCGACCGTCCCCTGCCTCCGCAACCGCAGACCCCGCCGTCGCGGGGCACGAATGTGTCCCGCCCCGCGACGGAGGCGCAGCCGGTCGTGGGACCGCCGACGGCGCAGCACCCCGTCGCCGGGGCGGAACCGACGGGCGAACCGCAGGCAGCACCCCGGCAGGCTCCGGCCGCCTCCCACCCCGCCTACGCCGGACACCAGCCGTTCTACGGCGAGCAGAACCCGGCCTACGGCCACGCCCAGCCGGGCGGCGGTCGCGGAGGGACCGGGGAGCGTCGGCGCGTGGGCCTGGCCACCTTCGCCGCGGGCGTGCTCGCGGCCGGCCTGGTCGGCGGGGGCGTCGCGGCGGCGGGCCTCAACGCACTGGACGACAGCCCGGCGGCGGGGATCTCCCAGGCCGCGCCCGAGTCGATCGTGGTGAACAACACCGACGACGTCAACACCATCACCGGGGCGGCCGTCACGGCCTCGCCCAGCGTGGTCACGCTCGCGGTCAGCGGCGGGACCTCCGGCGGGTCCGGTTCCGGCATCATCCTCGACACCGATGGTCACATCCTCACCAACACGCACGTCGTGACCCTGGGCGGCCAGGTCTCGGATCCCACCGTGGAGGTCAAGCTGGACGACGGACGGGTCTTCCCCGCGACCGTCGTCGGCACGGACCCGCTGAGCGACCTCGCGGTCGTCAAGATCGACGCACCGGACCTCACCGCCGCGACCCTCGGCAACTCCGACGAACTGAACGTCGGAGACACGGCGATCGCCATCGGGGCGCCGCTCGGGCTCAGCGGCACGGTGACGGACGGCATCGTCTCGACGCTGAACAGGACCATCAGCGTCGCGTCCTCCGCCGTCCCCGAGGAACAGCCGGACAGCGGGCAGTCCGAGAACGGCGAGGGCTTCAACTTCCTGCCGCCGGGCGGCTCCGGCGGGCAGCAGCCGCAGTCGCAGGGGTCCATCTACCTCAACGTGATCCAGACCGATGCCGCCATCAACCAGGGCAACTCGGGTGGCGCGCTCGTCGACGCGGACGGCCGGATCATCGGCGTCAACGTGGCGATCGCCTCGGGCGGCTCCGGCGAGTCCACGGGCAACATCGGTGTGGGGTTCTCCATCCCGATCAACTACGCGGACCGCATCGCCCAGGAGATCATCGCCGAGGGCGAGGCGACGCACGGTTTCCTCGGCGTCAGCGTCACGGCGGCCGGGAGCGACGGGTCCCAGAGCACGTCCACCTTCTCGTCGGGAGCGCTCGTCGAACGGGTCGAGCCGGGGTCGCCCGCGGAGGACGCCGAGCTGCAGGTCGGCGACGTGATCACCAGGGTGGGCACCTACGCCATCAGCGACCCCCAGTCCCTCACCGCGGCCGTCCGGATCCAGACGGTCGGGCAGCAGGTGCCGATCGAGGTGGTGCGCGGCGGCGAGACGCGGACGGTGGACGTGACGCTGGCCCAGGCGCCGACGCAGTAGCGGACACCGACCACGTCGACGACCCGGCAGGTCGGCGGCACAGCAGGAGGCGGTTCCCGGAGCGGGGACCGCCTCCTGTTCGTTGACCGGGGGAGCGCGGAGTGCGCTGATCGCGGCCCGGCCCGCAGCACTGCGGCCGGTGCCACCCCACTATGGTTAGCTAGTCGATGGGAAGATCCCCGGACGAGGAAGGTCATCAATGGACGAGGCCACAGCAAGCGGACTGCGCATCGCGGTCCTGGTGAAGCATGTTCCGGACGCCCAGTTCGATCGCCATATCAGCGGCGACGACCTGACGACCGTCCGTTCGGAGAGCATCCTGTCCGAGCTCGACGAGTACGCGCTCGAAGCGGCCCTCCAGCTCGTCGAGGCCCACGGGGGCGCCGCCGCCGGGCACCGCGTCACGGCGATCACGATGGGCCCCGCGGCCGCGGTGAACGCAGTGAAGAAGTCCCTGCAGATCGGGGCGGACGACGGCGTCCACCTGACCGACGACGCCCTGACCGGCTCCGATGCCTCCGCCACCTCCCGGGCCCTCGCCGCCCTCCTGCAGCACGCCGGTCCGTTCGACCTGGTCCTCACCGGGATGGCGTCGACGGACGGCGAGACCTCGCTCGTGCCGGCGCAGCTGGCCGAACGGCTCGACCTGCCCCAGGTGACGTTCGCGGCGTCGCTCGAGCTGACGCCCGGCGACGGCGGCTGGACGCTCGCCGCGCGGCGGGACAGCGACACCTATGCGGAGACCATCGAGGCCCCGCTGCCTGCCCTGGTGTCGGTGACCGACCAGATCAACGATCCCCGGTACCCGAACTTCAAGGGCATCATGGCGGCGAAGAAGAAGCAGATCCAGGTCCTGTCCCTGCAGGACATCGGCCTGCAGGCCGACGAGGTGGGGTTCGCCGGATCATGGACGACTGTGGAGGCGGCTGCTCCGAGGCCGCCCCGCAGCCAGGGCATCGTCATCACCGACGAGGGCGACGCCGGCATCAGGCTCGTCGACTTCCTCGCCGGACAGAAGCTCCTCTAGTCGTTGCCCGCCCGCTCGTCCGTTCCTTCCAGGAGGGTTCCCCCATGACCTCGGTCCTCGTGTTCCTCGACCACCCCGCAGCGAGTCTCGCCAAGAGCGAGCGCGAACTCCTCTCGCTCGCCGCCTCGCTCGGCGACGTCGTCGTCGCGCTCGCCGACGAGGCCGGGCAGGCCTATCTCGACGGCATCGGATCCTACGGCGTACAGCGGTACTACCGGCCGGACGATGCGGCCGTCTCGGACGTGCTCGTGGCCGGCAAGGCTGCGTTCCTGGCCGAGGCCGTGCGGGCCTCCGGCGCCGGGATCGTGCTGCTCGGCAACTCCTACGAGTCCAAGGAGATCGCCGCCCGGTCGGGGGTCAAGCTCGACTCCGGAGTCATCACGGACGTCGTGGCGCTCGACGGCGACCTGACGGCGACGAAGTCGGATTTCGCCGGCTCCTACACCGTCCACTGCCGCGTGACGACCGGCGTCGCCATCCTCACCGTCAAGCCCAACAGCGTCGAGGCCGTGGAGGCGGGTCCTCCGTCCTCCCCGGAGGCGGTCCGGGTGGCCGTCGAGCTTCCCCGTGCCGCCGCGCGCATCACGGGTCGGGTGGAGAAGCCGGTCAGCGGCCGGCCGGAGCTCACGGAGGCCCGCGTGATCGTCGCGGGTGGCCGCGGTGTGGACGGTGACTTCGGCCCGCTGGAGGACCTCGCGGACGCGCTGGGCGGAGCGGTCGGTGCTTCGCGGGCCGCCACGGATGCCGGGTGGATCGAGCATTCCGCGCAGATCGGCCAGACGGGCAAGACCGTCTCGCCCCAGCTCTACATCTCCGTGGGCATCTCCGGAGCGATCCAGCAGAAGGCCGGTATGCAGACCTCGAAGGTGATCGTCGCCGTCAACAAGGACGCCGATTCACCGATCTTCGAGATCGCCGATTTCGGGATCGTCGGTGACCTGACCACGGTGTTGCCGCAGGCCACCGAGGAGATCCGGAAGCGCGGGCTGTAGGGGGTGCCGATCCTTCCGGACACCGGGCCTCCCGGGCGCGTCCTCGTCTTCGCCGCCCACCCGGACGACATCGACTTCGGCGCGTCCGCCACGATCGCCGGGTGGACGGCCGCCGGCGCGGAGGTCGGCTACTGCATCCTGACGGACGGCGACGCGGGAGGGTTCTCCGACGAGGACCGGCCCGGACTCGCCTCGCTCCGCCGGGAGGAACAGGTCGCCGCAGCGAAGCTGGTGGGGGTCACGGACGTCACCTTCCTGGGCGAGCCCGACGGCTACCTCCGGCCGACGGACGGCGTCATCCGGGAGATCGTCCGGCGCATGCGGGAGGTCCGCCCGGACATCGTGGTGTCCATGCATCCCGAACGCAGCTGGGACCGGATCCAGAAGAGCCACCCGGACCACCTGGCCTGCGGGGAAGCCGTCACGCGCGCCGTCTACCCGGCGGTCGAGAACCCCTTCGCCTACCCGGAACTCGAGGCGGCGGGGCTGAGGAGCTTCCGCGTGCCCTGGCTGTGGTTCTACGGCGGGCCGGCGCACCTCGAGAACCGCTTCGTCGACGTCACGGGGCTCGAGGACACCAAGATCGCGGCCATCAGCGCCCACCGCAGCCAGCACCCCGACGTGGAGCGGATGCGGTCGCGGGTCCGGGACATCCTCCGGGAGAACGCGCGGCGCGGCGGCCTGCCGGAGGGGCGCAGTGCGGAGTCCTTCCATGTGGTGGGCATCAACACCGACGAGACGATCGCGGGTTTCTAGCCGGACCGTGGGCGACACCGGATGCGGGTGGAGGGCGTACCCCCCCGTAGCTGGGGCTTACCCCCATGGCCCCCGACGACGTCCGACACCGGCGAGGTCATCGCCGGGGTCGGATCGGATGCGTGCTGCTGCTCAGGCCCCGAGCGGGATCTGGGCGACGATCGGCAGGGTGGGCGTCGCCGACCCGCCGTCGGGCTCGACGGTGATCGCGATCGCGCTGAAGCCGCTGATGTCCTCGAGTTCGGTGACCTTCGATCCGGCGACGTCGTCCCCGGTCATGGTGCCCTCGGACACCGGGTCGGTGCCGTCCGCCGGGATCCGCCACATCTGGTAGACGTGCCCGGGAATCGGCGCGGGCACTCCGCTGAGCGTGACCACGGCCGCGTCCTCCTCGCCGGAGACCGCGAGGTCCGCCGTCCCGCCCGAGGCGAGGGCGAGCTGGGCGGTCCGGACGTCCGAGGCCTGGAGGACCTGCTCCTGGAGCGTGGTCTGCTGCAGGTTCTGGGCGATGGTCACGCCGCCGACGGCGAGCACGGTGGCCGCGGCAGCTGCCACCACCCATCGTGCGGCGCGCGAGGACATCGAGGCCCTGGCCGTGCGGCGCCTCGCCAGCTCGTCCTGCCCGGCGTCCTGCCCGGCGTCGTGCGTGGCGTCGTGGTGACGTGACCGAGGGGGCGCGGACACCTCTGCGGCCGGGCCGGCCTCCACGGGCATCGGGACCGCGTCGCCGACGGCCCCGGGGAGCCTGGCGACGATGCGGTCGAAGAGGTCGGCCGGCGGGTCCATCTGTTCGTTCGCGTAGGCGGTCGTCACCGTCTCACGGCACGTGCGCACACGTTCCAGGAACGCCGCACCGACGGCCGGATCGGCGTCCGCCAGGAACGCATCGATGATGCGGCGTTCGTCAGCGCTGATGGCGTCGAGCGCGTAGAGCTCGGCCCATTCGAGCACGTGGCCCCGGGCGAGATCCGTGCCGAGGTCATCGGCGAATCGTCGGTTCATATCCTTGTCCTGCATCTCAGGTCACCCCCAAACATGTCTTCAGTCGGAGTAATCCGTCACGGATCCTCGATTTGATGGTCGGTACCGCGACGCCGAGTCTCTCGGCCACCTCGCGGTAGGTGAGTCCGCCGTAGTAGGCGAGCTTCACCGACTCCTGCTGCGTCGCCGTCAGCGTATCCAGGCAGCGCACCACGCTCTCCGCCTCGAGGCGCTGGGTCACCGTGTCCACGACGTCGTCGTGATCCACCGTCTGGGTGGCGGCCCCGTACCGCGCCTCACGGTCCGTGGCGCTCTGTTCCGAGCGCACCTTGTCCACGGCGCGGCGATGGGCCAGGGTCATGAGCCAGGCCATCGGACTGCCGAGGGCCGGGTTGAAACGCTCCGCGGTGTTCCACACCTGGAGATAGACCTCCTGCGTCGCGTCCTCGCTGAGATCCGGGTCGATGAGCACGCGCCGCGCGAGTCCGTAGACGCGCTTCGAGGTCTGCTCGTAGAACAGGGCGAACGCGGCGCGGTCCTGTTCGGCGATCCGCGACAGCAGCTCGGTCAGGGTAGGACCGGCACCGGAATCAGCTGAGAACTCGTCTGATGCGGGAGCGACTGGGCTGACCCGGCTTACTCGTGGCGTTTCCATAGGGCTCCAGCATAAAGCGCGGCCGGCTCCGCGCCGAACGCTTCCGTCACCCGCGCGGCGCGGCGGTGGTGTATGCACCTCGAGAACGAGCACCATCCCACACCCCCCCCTGCCGATTTTGGACTTTCCGCTGTCGGATGGTATTCGGAGCTGCCCGACCGGCGGATGGCCCGGGGGAGGGGCTACTCCGCGGGCCGGTAGTCGGCGACCGCGATGAGGGAGTCGGCGTTCAGGACGAACGCGGTGCCGAGCCGCTCCCCGAAGGCCGACCGCACGCGGTGCAGGGCCTCGGGGTCGTCCGGCAGCAGCCCGCGGTACCCGCTGCCGAGCGCGAGGGACCAGGCGCCGTCGGGGTCGAGCGGGACCGTCAGTCCGAACTGCTCGATCCGCACGTTCGTCAGCCCGCGCGCGTGCAGCCAGTCCCTCAGGCGGTCGGTGGAGGCCAGCTTCCTGCAGTTCTCGACGAAGGCCATCCCGGACCGCCCCGCGCCGCCGGCGTCCTCCTGGTCCGTGTCCGTGGGGAGGACCTCGCGCAGGACGTCGAGGAGGATGTCCCCGAACGGTTCCAGGGCGCCGTCGTCCCAGGTGCTCAGGGCGATCCTCCCGCCCGGCCGCAGCAGGCGGACGATCCGGTCCATGCCGGCGTCCAGGTCGTCGAGGAGGAGGACGCCGTAGCAGCTCACGACGGCGTCGTACGGCGCCTCGGGCGTCCACTCCGCCGGTTCCACCGGATGGAAGAACACGCCGTCGAGGGCGAGCGCCTCCGCCTTGGCCTTCGCGAGGTCCAGCATCGCCGGGGAGCGGTCGACGGCGTCGACGCGTCCGTCCGGTCCGGTGAGCTGGGCGGCCGGGATGGTCCCCGTGCCGGTTGCTGCGAACACGTCGAGCACGCGCTCACCGACGAGGATGTCGGCGGCCGCGACCACCGCGTTGCCCACCGGGTTCCAGACGGCCGGAGCGAGGCGGTCGTGGTCCTCGGCCCCGCCGTCGGGCAGTGTTGCGGCATGGCGAGCGGACATGGGGGCTCCTAGGCGTGGATCATCGCTGGGCCCCTGCGAAGCCCTGTTGGCGCCAGGCTTCGTAGAGGACGATGGATGCGGTGTTGGCGAGGTTGAGCGATCGGCGGGACGGCAGCATGGGCACGCGGACCCGGGAGGTGACGTGGGGGTCCTGCTTCACCGCGGACGGCAGGCCGTCGGATTCACGCCCGAACAGCAGGACGTCGCCGGGCTCGTAGGCGATGTCCGTGTAGGACACATCGCCCTCGGACGTGAACGCGAACACCCGGTCCGGCTGCAGGGCGGCCCAGGCGTCCTCGAGGCTCCTGTGCACGTGCAGCACCGTGAGGTCGTGGTAGTCCAGCCCCGCCCGTTTCAGCTTCGAATCCTCCAGGCTGAAGCCGAGCGGTTCGACGAGGTGCAGTTCGGCGCCGGCCACGGCTGCGAGCCGAATGGCGGCACCGGTGTTGCCCGGGATTTCTGGCGTGTGGAAGAGGATGCGGAACACGCCTTCATCCTAGCTTCCGGCCGCGGCCAGCAGGCGCGCGAGCACGGGCAGCTGCACGACGTTCGGCGTGGGTCCCGAGGACAGGAAGGAGCGGATGGTGCGCACGGCGGTGCCCGCATTCACCACCTGGACGAGGGTCGTCGACGCACGGTCGAAGCCCGGCGGGACGTCGATCACCGGGGCGAAGGGATTGTCCGGCGCCCCGTGGATCACCACCCAGCCGGCCACGTTGCACTCGGGGAAGAGGTCCTGCACCACGCGCACGGTCCGCGGTACCTCGAGCTCCACCGGCCGCCCCTGGTGGCGGAGGGACCGGCCGTCCCAGGAGAAGTTGCCGGGGGACGCGGTGAAGGAGTCGATCACCGCGATCCTGTAGCCGGCCAGCAGCACATGGCCCGCCGTCGTCCCGTCGCGGTCGTCGAACCGGACGCCGTTGACCAGGCGTGCGGCCGGGTAGGTGGACAGGAGCGCCCGTTCGAGCAGCGCAGCGGTCCGGAGCTCGCCGTCGGTCCTCGCGCGCACCTCGGACGAGAGCCGCGCGAACATGCCCGGCTGCCGGGGGGACCCGTGGAGCTGCCGGCCGGCGAGGATCAGGGGGACGGCCGGCGGCGACGACGGCGAGAACGGCGGCAGGTAGTTCGGAGCGGACCTCGCTGCCTCGTCGTCCTCGACGCTCGTGCGCGTGGAGCTGCGGGGCGCCGGCGCGCCGTTGCGGTCGGCCGTCGCCGCTGCCCCGGGGGCGCGGGCGGTGCCCGGGCCGCCGCCGGCTCCCGTGGTGGCGGTCCGCCCTCGGCCGGTGTCGGCGTCGTAGCGCTCGCGGCGCCGGGGGTCGCTCAGCGTCTCGTAGGCGACGGCGACGTCGTGGAACCGGGTCGCGCTGCCCCCGAGATCGGGGTGCGCGGCGCGGGCCGCACGGCGGTAGGCGTCCTTGATCTCCTTGGCGTCGGCGTCGGGGGGCACCCCGAGGATGTCGTAGTACGACTTCCGTGCTGCCTCTGCCATCGATCGGCCCTTTCTGGTGTCCGGCGTCCCGGCGGGACCAGGACTCGCTCCCGGAGCCGCGGCCCCGGCCGTGCTGCGCTTCCACCTGACACTAGGGGCACGGGCGGGCCCGGACAAAAGCGGTCGTCCCGGCGGCGCCCCCGCCCCCTGACGGGACTGCCTGCGGATGCAGGCCCTGATACAACGCCGCGGCGGGCGGAGAAGTTCACCGACCCCTCCCGGTGGTCCCGCGGCGGGCCCGGCTCAGCCCGCGCGCCGGTACAGCGTGTAGAGGGCGGAGTCCTCCATCAGCAGGGAGGAGAGCGTCAGCCCGACGGCGTCCTCGGGACTGCGGCCCACCGCGATCCTCGGTCCGTCGCCCCCCGCGAGCAGCGGACTGATCGACAGGCACAGCTCGTCCACGGTGCCGGACCGGGTGAAGTCGCCCAGCACGGCGGGCCCGCCCTCGCAGAGGACCCTCGGCAGTCCGCGCCGGCCGAGCTCGGCGAGCACGGCAGGCGCCTCCACGGCGTCGGTGCCGCAGTCGACGACGTCGGCGACCCGCTCGAGGGCGGTACGCCGGTCCGCCGGCGCACCGGAGGTCGTGAGGATGAGCGGACGGACGGGCGCCTTGCCGAAGAAGTCGGCGGCCGGGTCGAGATTCAGGCTGCCCGAGATCACGGCCACGGCGGGGTGTGCGGCGAGGCCGTGCGCGCGGCGCCAGGAGCGGGCGTCGTCGTCGACCAGCTCGCCCCCGTAGCCTTCCGCGCGGATGGTGCCGGCGCCCACCAGCACCACGTCCGCGAGGCGTCGCAGGACAGCGAAGATCTGCTGGTCGCCGTCGTTCCCCAGTCCCGCGGAGAAACCGCCGCTCGTGGCGGCGCCGTCGGCAGCGGCCACGAAATTGAAGCGGACGTAGGGCCGGTCGGTCACCGGGTAGGCGTAGATGCGGTGCAGGGCGTCGGCGTCGACCGCCGCGCCGGTGGCCGGGATGAGTGAGGTGATCATCGCGTCACCGGCTCGTTGACCTCGCCCATGTTGTGTCTGAGGTAGGCGGGTTGCCGCCATCCGAGGACCGCCTCCGTGAGGTCGATCGCCGCCCGGGACGCCGCCACGTTGTGCATGCGGACCACGCGGGCGCCGCCGAGGATGCAGATCACGGCGGCGGCGAGCGATCCCTCCACGCGGTCGCCCTTCGGGCGGTCGAGCGTCTCGCCGATGAAGTCCTTGTTGGACACCGCGGCGAGGGTGGGGAAACCGAGCCCGGCGATCTCGGGGAACCGCCGCGTGATCTCGAGCGAGTGCAGCGTGTTCTTGTTGAGGTCGTGCCCGGGGTCCAGGAGGATGCGGTCCTCCGGGATGCCCAGCCGCACGGCGTCGTCGACCTTCCGGAGGAGGAAGTCCACGACCTCGCCCACCACGTCGCCGTACGTGGGCCGCGGGTACACGGTGCGCGGCGCGGCGAGGCTGTGGGTGATGACCAGGTGGGCTCCGGCCTCGGCGACCACCGCCGCCATGTCCGGGTCGCGCAGCCCCGTGGTGTCGTTGACCACGGTGGCGCCGGCGGCGAGCGCCTGGCGGGCGACCTCGGGCAGGAACGTGTCCGCGGAGATGATGACGTCCGAGGCTGCGCGTACGGCGCTGATCACGGGGACGATCCGGTCGATCTCCTCCGACGCCGGGATGGCGTCTCCCGGCGAGAAGGGGGCGCCGCCGATGTCCACCCAGTCGGCGCCGTCGTCGACCGCCCGCAGGGATGCGTCGACGGCGGCCTGGAGCGCGAACGTCGCCCCGCCGTCGTAGAAGGAGTCCGGTGTCCGGTTGATCACGGCCATGAGGGCGACCCGGCGGTCGAAGTCCAGGGTGCGCGTTCCGAAGGTGTGCACCGGGTGCCGGAATCCGGGCCGGTAGGAGCCGGAGGGGGAAGGAGCCGCTGCATGACTGTCCATGCTGTCTTTCTACCACTGCGGACCGGGGGCCGCCCGTGCGCCGGTGCGTGACGGGCGCCACCGGAATCGGCGGCCCGGGGCGGCGCCGGTAGAATCGGAGCATGCCCGTGTATGTCGACCACGCGGCGACCACGCCGATCTCGGCGCCCGCGCTCGCCGCCCTCACCCGCGAACTCAGCCTCAGCGGGAATCCCTCCTCCCTCCACGGCTCCGGCCGGCGCGCCCGGCGATCGGTCGAGGAGGCCCGCGAGACGATCGCGGCGGCCGCCGGGGCCCACGCCTCGGAGGTCGTCTTCACCTCCGGCGGGACCGAGGCGGACAACCTCGCCCTCAAGGGCCTCTTCTGGGCGCGCCGCGCGGCGGACCCGTCCCACACCCGGATCCTCTGCAGTGCCGTGGAGCACCACGCCGTACAGGACACCGTCGAGTGGCTCGAGCGCCATGAAGGTGCCGAGGTGGTGTGGCTCCCCGTCGACGCCACGGGCCTCGTCTCCCTCGATGCGCTGCGGACCGCGCTCGCCGACGCCCCGGAGCGCACCGCGCTGGTGACGGTCATGTGGGCCAACAACGAGGTCGGGACCGTCCAGCCCGTCCGGGCGATCACCGCGGAGGCCGCCCGGTACGGGATCCCCGTCCACAGCGACGCCGTCCAGGCCTTCGGCTCCCTCCCGCTGTCCTTCGCCGAGTCGGGACTCGCGACCATGGCCGTGAGCGCCCACAAGATCGGCGGCCCCGTGGGCGTCGGGGCGCTGCTCGTGGGACGCGCGGTGACGCTCACCCCCGTGCAACACGGCGGCGGGCAGGAGCGGGACATCCGGTCGGGCACGCTCGACGGGGCGGGCATCGCCGCGTTCGCCGCGGCGGCCCACGACGCCGTCGTCCACCTCGGCGACGAGGCGCCCCGGCTGGCCGCGCTGCGGGACCGCCTCATCGAGGGCATCCGCCGCGAGGTCCCGGAGGCGGTGCTGCGCGGTGTCCCGCACCCGGCCCCCGACGCCGCCCGCCTCCCCGGCAACGTGCACTTCACCTTCCGCGGCTGCGAGGGCGACTCGCTCCTGTTCCTCCTGGACCTCGCGGGCATCGAGTCCTCTACGGGGTCCGCCTGCACCGCGGGCGTGCCGAGGCCGTCGCACGTGCTGCTCGCCATGGGCCTCACGGAGGACGAGGCCCGGGGCGCCCAGCGCTTCAGCCTGGGGCATACATCCACGGCCGACGACGTTGACGCGGTGGTGGGTGCCATCGGCGCCGCGTACGCCCGCGCCCGCAAGGCCGGCATGGCCGGGCACGCATCGACCATCCAGACGGCAGGAACAGGTTTCTCATGAGGGTATTGGCAGCGATGAGCGGCGGCGTCGACTCCGCGGTGGCGGCGGCACGCGCGGTGGAGGCAGGGCACGACGTCGTCGGCGTCCACCTCGCCCTCTCCCGCATGCCCGGGACGCTCCGGACGGGCAGTCGCGGCTGCTGCACCATCGAGGACTCGCGGGACGCCTGGCGGGCGTGCGACATCCTCGGCATCCCCTACTACGTCTGGGACTTCTCCGAGCGGTTCAAGGAGGACGTCGTGGACGACTTCGTCGCCGAGTACGCCGCCGGCCGCACCCCGAACCCGTGCATGCGCTGCAACGAGCGCATCAAGTTCGCGGCGCTGCTCGAGAAGGCGCTCGCACTCGGGTTCGACGCCGTCTGTACCGGCCACTACGCGAAGGTCGTCCAGGACGCCCAGGGGAACCCCGAGCTCCACCGGGCGGCGGACTGGGCCAAGGACCAGTCGTACGTGCTCGGCGTGCTCACCCACGAGCAGCTCGAGCACTCCATGTTCCCGCTGGCGGAGACGCCGTCGAAGGCGGAGGTGCGTGCCGAGGCGGAACGCCGCGGCCTGTCCGTCGCGAACAAGCCCGACAGCCACGACATCTGCTTCATCCCCGACGGCGACACCCGCGGCTGGCTCGAGGAGCGCATCGACATGACCGAGGGGGACATCCTCGACGTGGACGGCGGGAAGATCGGCAGCCATCCCGGCGCGAACGCGTTCACGGTCGGACAGCGGCGCGGCCTCAAGCTCGGCACCCCGGCCGCCGACGGCAAGCCCCGCTTCGTGCTCGAGATCCGGCCCAAGCAGAACGAGGTCGTCGTCGGGCCCGAGCACCTGCTCGCCATCGACGAGATGCGGGGCATCAAGGTGTCCTGGGCCGGCGTGCCCATCGAGGCCGTCCGGACCGGCGACGAGTTCGACTGCACGGCGCAGGTCCGGGCGCACGGCGATCCCGTCGCGGCCCGCGCGAGGGTCGAGGAGGACGGCGGCGCCCAGCAGCTCGTGGTCCGGCTGATCGAGCCGATGCGCGGCGTCGCGCCCGGGCAGACCGTGGTCCTGTACCAGGGCACGCGGGTGCTCGGCCAGGCGACCATCGACTCCGCACGCTCCGCCCTCCGCCCCGAACCCGCCGCCGCCGCCGCGCAGGGCTAGTCGCAGTTCCTAGTCGCAGTTCCTAGTCGCAGTTCACGGAGCCGCGCGGGGTTCTGCTTGACTGGAGTCATGACGCATCCACGCAGTGGCTTCGACCCGGCCGCCAGTTCGCTCGCAGGAGACGTGGCCCCCGAGGTGATGGCCGAGCTGCTCTCGGTGAGGAGCTCGATCGACAACATCGACGCCACCCTCGTGTACCTCCTGGCCGAACGCTTCAAGGCGACGCAGCGGGTGGGACACCTCAAGGCCGAACACGACCTCCCCGCCGGGGATCCGCAGCGCGAGGCGGCCCAGATCGCCCGCCTCCGCATGCTCGCGGAAGAGGCGCAGCTCGATCCGGCGTTCGCCGAGAAGTTCCTGAACTTCATCATCTCCGAGGTGATCCGCCACCATCAGGCCATCTCCGAGAACCGCCGGCCGTCGGCGGAGGCCCCCGCCGTCCCGTCACCCGGGACTCCCGCCGGACCCGGAACGACCGGCCCGCATGCCTGACGGGACACGGGGACCCGCCGTCGGGGCGACGGCCCCCGGCGACTGGCCGGGGACGGATCCGCACGAGGCCAACCGTGCCGTGCGGGGCGAACTGGGGGGAGCGAACCTGCCCTTCCTGCCCTCCCTGCCGGCGCGGGGACCCGGCAGCGACGCCGTGGGACGCACGCTCGGCGTGCTCGTCGAGCTGCCCTTCGACCTCCAGCCGCACGGCTGGCGCCTCGTCCAGCGGCCCGGCAAGGACCAGCGCCGCGCCGAATCGGCGCTGTCCTCCGACATCAACGCCCTCGGTGACATCGCCGGCGCCGAGGAGGGCCCCGCACCGTGTGTGAAGCTGCACCTCCACGGACCGCTGTCCCTGGCGGCCGGCGCCCACCTGCACGGCGGCGAGCGCGTCCTGGTCGACCACGGCGCACGGCGCGAGCTCTACGCGTCGCTCGCCGCGGGCGCCGCGGACCTCGTCCGCCGGGTCGCGGCGGTGGCGCGCGGGGCCGAGGTGCTGGTGCAGTTCGACGAACCCGACGCCGACGACGTCCTCACGGGCAGGGTGCCCACCGCGAGCGGCTACCGGTCCCTCCGCGCCCTGGACCGCCGGGAGGCCACCGAGGCGTGGGACCTCGTGACGGCGTCCGTCACCGCCGCGGGGGCCGCGGGCACGGTGCTGGCGCCGGGGCACGGCGACGTGGCCATCGACGCCGCACGGTCCAGTGCGGCACACGCCCTCTCCCTGGACCTGTCCCGCATCTCCGACCGCCGGTGGGAGGACCTCGCCGGGGACATCGAGTCCGGCCGGCAGCTCTGGCTCGCGATCCTCGACGCCGGGTCCGGGCTCCCCCAGGTGAGGGTCCTCGCGGCGTCGGTGCTCTCCGCCTGGCGGCGGGTGGGACTGCCCGTCACGGCACTCGCCTCCCTGACGGTCACCGCCCTGCCGGGCCTCGGCACGCTCACCCCGACCGGTGCGACGCAGGCGCTCACGCGGCTCGCCCAGACCGCCGACGCCCTGGACCAGGTCCGCGCCGAGGGGTGACCCGCGCCGGGCGCGGGGGAGAGGTCACACGCGCTCCTCCCAGCGCCGCGGCCGGACCTCGGGGGGCAGCACGCCGTCGAACTCCTCGAGGACGTAGTCGAAGCTCCCCGCGTAGACGAGCAGTGTTCCCAGCTGGCGGTGGACCACCCGCGTGCTGATCCTGAAGCGGCCGGCGTCGTCGTCCCACCACTGCTCCACGTAGGCGAGCGCGCCGAGCGCGTCGGGGAGCGGCAGCCGCAGGCCCGCGAAGAGACGCGTCTGCGAGGACACCATGCGGATGCGGCCCTCGTCGGTGGCGGTGCACGTCAGGAGGGTGGCCATGCGCCGGTGGCGGCCCACGTAGTCGGTGAGGACGCCGTCCCGCAGGGACGTGGTGTCCTCGAAGACGCGCAGGGCGGTCCCGAAGTCCAGTTCCCGGCGTGCCGTGAGCGCCGGCCGCCCGAACGGGTCGAGGTGCGGGTAGTTGCGGATGGTGAACGGGACGTCGCTGTCGTACTCGGGGAAGAACGCGTTCTCGAGGGCGGTGAGGCGGAAGGCGGGGCGGGCGAACCACGCGGGGCAGCCGGCGACGTCGAACACCCCGCGACCGGAGCCCGACAGCCCGCTCTCCGCGTGCAGGCCGAAGTACTCGCGCAGTTCCGGCTGGAGGCGGCCGAAATCGCTGCCCATCGCCTGCTGGTAGATCGAGGTCATGTCGGTCCCGCTTCCGTCGCTCGGACCCCCAGTCAACCACGACGGCGGGCCCCGTCCCTCGTATGCTCGGTCCATGGGTGAGAACCGGAGTGCGATCGACTGGGACGCCGCGCGTGCCGCCAACCGCGAGAACTGGGAGGACCGGGTGCCGCTGCACGAGAAGGCGTACGCGGTCAGGGACCTCGATGACCCGGATCACCTGAGCAGCGTCGTCAGGGCGGACCTCGGCGTCCTGGCGCCCTTCCTCCCGCACGGCTCGGTGGCCGGGCTGGACGTCTGCCACCTCCAGTGCCACATCGGCACCGACACGGTGTCCCTGGCGCGGGCCGGCGCCCGGGTCACGGGCGTGGACTTCTCCCCGGGGGCCCTGCGCTCGGCGGCCGGGCTCGCACTGCACCTCGGCCTCGACGCGACGTGGGTGGAGACCGACGTCCTCGATGCCCGGGCGGCCGTGAGCGGGGACTTCGACCTCGTGTACACCAGCATCGGGACCATCACCTGGCTGCCCGACCTCGAACGCTGGGCGCACCAGGTCGCCGGGCTGCTCCGGGCCGGGGGCACGTTCTACATCCGGGACGGCCATCCCGTGCTCTACGCGCTCGACGAGAACGCCGACGGACTGCAGCTCCGCTACCCGTACTTCAGCACCGGGCAGGCGCAGGTCTGGGACGAGGACTCCACGTATGCGGGTGACGGCAGGGTGGCCCACGCGCGGACGTACGAGTGGGCGCACCCGCTGTCCGCCATCGTCAACGCGCTGCTCGGCGCGGGCCTGCAGCTCCTCCGCCTGGACGAGGGGACCACCCTTCCGTGGAGGTTCTCGCCCCGCATGGTCGAGGTCCCGGACGGTTTCGCCTGGCCGGAGGCCGAGCGGGACCTCGTGCCCTGCACCTATACGATCATCGCCCGGAAGCCGTGAGACCCACCCGCCGGGACGGGACCTGCCGGCGGTCCGTCAGAGGCGCCCGGTGGCCTTGAGCCTGATGTAGGTATCGGCGAGGAGCGGCGGGAGGTCCGCGGGAGCCGCGTCCACGACCTCCGCCCCGAGCGCCCGGATCTGCTGCGCGACCGCGCCGCGGTCCAGGAGGGAGCGCTCGGCGGCGGCCGCCCGGAACGTCGCTGCCGCCGTCGAGCGGTCGGCGCTCATCTCCTCGAGCCGCGGGTCGCGCACGGACGCGACGACGACGACGTGGCGTTCGGTCAGGCCCGGCAGCGCAGGGAGCAGGCCCTCCTCCACGGCCCCGGCATCGAGCGAGGTGAGCAGGACCACGAGGGAGCGGTGCGCGGAGACGGCCCGCACCTGGGCGGGCACGCGGGACCAGTCCGCCTCGATCAGCTCCGCCTCGAGCGGGGCCATGGCGGTCACGAGCGAGGCCAGCAGGTTGCCTTTGGCGGTCGAGTCGACGCGGGCGCGGAGCCTGCGGTCGTAGGCGATGAAGTGCACCTTGTCACCGCCGCGTTCGGCCAGCACGGACAGCAGCAGCGCGGCCTCGATCCCCGTGTCCAGCCGCGGCTCGTCGAGGACCCTCGCCGCGGAGGTGCGGGAGGTGTCCAGTACGACGACGACGCGGCGGTCCCGTTCGGGGCGCCAGGTCCTGACCACGGTGTCGCGGCGACGCGCGGTGGCCCGCCAGTCGATCGATCGGACGTCGTCGCCCCGGACGTAGTCCCGCAGGGAGTCGAACTCGGTGCCGGCGCCCCGGATCTGGACGGCGGCCCGGCCGTCGAGTTCGCGCAGGCGGCGCAGCTTGGACGGCAGGTGCCGCTTGGAGTTGAACGGCGGCAGCACCCGCAGGACGCCCGGCGCCGGCACGGTGACCTGCCGTGCGGCCACCCCGAGGGGTCCGGCACTGCGCACCGTGACCGTCTCCACGCGGAGGATCCCGCGGCGCGTGGGGCGGAGGTGGAGCGTCATGCGGCGGGCCTCGCCGGAGGGCACGACGACGGACTGTTCCGGGTCCGCGGCACCCGCGGAGGGCTGCCACGCCTCGCGCACCGTGGCGCGGAGGGTGCGGGGGGTGTCGTTCCGCAGGACCACGGCGCTGGTGCACTGTTCACCCAGCCGCACGCTGTCCGGCAGGGTCCGGCGGAGGCCGACGCGCCGGGGGGACGCGGCGAGGGCGAGGTCGAGGCCGACGACCGCCGCGAGGAGCAGGGCCCACAGCAGGATCGACGTCGCGCCCGGGTACACGATGACGGGCACGACGCCCAGCAGTGCCAGCAGGACCAGGCGGCCGGTGATGACCATGGGAGAGCTCCTCTCGGACCCCGTGCGCGGCGGCGCATGCACGGGTGGTCGGGGTGGTGGGCCTACCGCGGGACGGGGACGGAGCCGAGGATGCTGCCGAGGACGTCGTCCACGCCGACACCGTCCATCTGCGCCTCCGGCCGCAGGGCGACCCGGTGGCGGAGCGCCGGCAGGGTGAGGGCCTTGACGTCGTCGGGGGTCACGAAGGAGCGGCCGGAGAGCCACGCCCAGGCGCGCGAGGTGTTGAGCAGCGCGGTGGCGCCGCGCGGGGAGACGCCGAGCTGGAAGGACGGGGAGGTCCGCGTGGCGCGGACCAGGTCCACGATGTAGGCGAGGACCTCGGGGGCGATCGCGACGCCGGACACCGCGGCGCGCGCCCGGTCGATGTCCGCCGCGCCCGCCACGGCCCGCACACCGGCCGCAGCGAGGTTGCGGGGGTCGAACCCGACGCTGTGCCGACGGATCACCTCGATCTCGTCCTCGCGCCCGGGGAGCGGGAGGGTGAGCTTCAGCAGGAAGCGGTCGAGCTGGGCCTCGGGCAGGGGATAGGTGCCCTCGTATTCCACGGGGTTCTGCGTGGCCGCGACGATGAACGGCGTCGGCAGGCGCCGTGACACGCCGTCGACGGAGACCTGCCGCTCCTCCATCGCCTCGAGCAGTGATGCCTGGGTCTTGGGCGGGGTGCGGTTGATCTCGTCGGCGAGCAGGATGTTCGTGAACACCGGGCCCTCGCGGAAGGTGAACTCGGAGGTCTTCGACTCGTAGATGAGCGAGCCCGTGATGTCGCCCGGCATGAGGTCCGGGGTGAACTGGACGCGCTTCGTGTCGAGGTCCAGGGCGGTGGCCAGCGTGCGGACCAGCAGCGTCTTGGCGACGCCCGGCACGCCCTCCAGCAGCACGTGCCCGTCCGCGAGGAGACCGATGAGGAGGCCCGTGACCGCCGCGTCCTGGCCCACGATCGACTTGCCCACCTCGGCGCGCACCCGCAGGAGGGCGTCCCGGGCCGAGGCGCCGTCGGCGGCGGCCTGATCGGCCGGACCGGCTGCCCGGCCGTGCCCCGCGCCGTCAGCCTGCCCGTCAGCCTGCCCGTCCGCCTGCCCGTCCGACGGCGCGTCCGGGTCCTCGGTGCGCGTCGCCTGGTGGGCGCCTCCGGTGGGTGCCGCCTGCTCGTCCTGCTCTTCCTGCCAGCGTCGGGTCTGGTTCATGACGGCGTGATCTCCTTCTCGAGGTCGAGGATGTCCTGTGCCCAGAGCACAAGCTGGTGGTTGGTGGTCGGGACGCCGAGCAGTCGCTGCTCGATCTCGGTCCGGGGCCTGCCGCTGTGGCGGGAGGCCGCATCGATGACCTCCGCCGCGGAGGCCGCACGGTCCACGCGGAGCCGGCGGGCCATGCGGGCGAGGCTTGCCGCGCGCAGGGTCACGGCTGCGTGGCCCACGGCCCGGGAGTCCTGGTAGAGGCGGGCCCGGCCCTCCGCCGTCTCGGCGGCGCGCACGACGACGGGCAGCGGCTCGGCCGCGAGGGGGCCCATGCGCCGGCCCCGCCACAGCATGGCGAGGACCGCGCAGGCCAGGAGCCAGACGAGCAGGGGATTCACCCAGGGCGGGAGGAGCGTCATCGGGTCGACGCCCTCCCCGGTGGAGACGACGTCCGCCCCGCTCGGTTCGTACCAGACGAGCGTGGGCGAGGAGCCGAGCGCGCGCAGCGCGAGGGCCGCGTTGCCCTCCTCCGTGATGGCCTCGTTGGACAGGATCGACGGGGCGCCCAGGACGGCCACCGAGCCGTCGTCGCTCGTGGTGTACAGGCCGCCGGCCGCGTCCTCGACCGCGACCCGGAAGCATTCGACGGCGCCGGAGTAGGCGGTCCCCGACGCGGTGAGCGTGCCGGCCGCGCTGGCGTCCGTGTCGGGGCAGTCGGCGGACAGGGCCGGGGCGTCCCCGGCCAGATCGAGGGGCGCGGCGCCGACCGGCGCGAAGTCGTCGTCGAGGGCGGCCAGCTGGCGCGCTCCCGGTGCGGCGAGGACGGCGCGGTCCGCCAGGACGGCCACGTCCGCCACCTGGCCGGCGCTGAGGTACTGCTGGGCGTCGTTGAGGAACAGTGTCGCCGGCCCCTTCTCCAGGGCGGCGATCGCCTCGTCGTAGGAATCGGCCCGGACGACGTCGACGCCCTCGGACGCGAGGACCTCCGCGACCGCTCGTGCACCCTGCGGCGCCGCGTTGCCGGGGGACAGCGGGCGCGCGTCCTCCTCCTGGCCGGAGAAGAGGTTGATCAGGAGGATCAGGGCCAGGACGAGGGCCCCGAGGATCAGGGGACGGGAACGCCGGAGCCTGGAGCGGACGGTCGTCAGCGCGCTCCCGCCGTCGCCCATGACCTCGTGTCCCGTCATCCCTCCCGTCGCCCCTCTCGTCGGGGCGGGCCCGTCGCGGTCCGGCACGCCGGCGTCGGGAGAGGTTCCGTCGGGAGAGGTGCCGGCGGCCCGGGCCGCCGCGGGGGTCCGCTGCCTGCGGGTCACCGGGGTGCCGCCGGGGCCGTCGTGTCCGCGGAGGGGGCGGGTCGTTCCGCGGAGAGCCGCGCATCGAGCGCGGCCGCGCGCCGGTAGGCGTCCTCGGACGCGGTCCCGCTGCCGTAGTGGGTCTCGTTGAACACCTCGGCCAGCCAGGCGACGTCGGTGGACAGGGGCGCGAACACGGCGCCGAGCTGGGCGGCGGCCTCCGTGGCCGTCCGTCCGGGCTGGTCGGCGACCACGAGGCGTTCCTCGGCCGACCGGATGACGGCCCGCAGCACTTCGGCGACGGCCCCGTTCCAGTCCCGGGCCGCCGCCAGGGCGGCTGCCCGGCCGCGGTGGTGGTCGGCGGAGTGTGTCGCGTCGTCGTCGAACACCGCGGACTCCTGCTTCCTGCCGCGCGTGTTCAGCCGTGGCCTGATGAGCACGACGGCCACGATGACGGCGAGCACCGCGCCGAGGGCCAGCACAAGGGTGCCCGGTCCCGGCGCGAGCCCGCCCATTGAGTCGAGGAGCCGGGCGATGCCGCGCAGGATCCCGGTGAGGATGCGTTCGACGATACCGGGCTGCGCCTCGACGTACGGGGGCCTGGCCAGTTCCTCCTCGAGCAGGCGCCGCGCCTCGTCCGTGTCAGGGGTGAGGAGGAAGGGGATCCCACCGCTCATGCGCGCACCCCCGGGTGGGGGCGGTCGGGGGCGCCGTCCGGCATCAGGCAGGTCCGCCCGGCTGGTGACCGAACGAGGTGGTGCCGCCGGGCAGGATGTCCGTCGTCCCCGGGCCGGCCTGCTCGTGTTCGCGCATGAGGACGACGTCGAAGCCCTCCCGGCGGATGCGGAGGTCGACGTACAGCAGGGAGGTGACCCCCGCCTGGAAGGCGTAGCCCACCGCGGTGAACAGGGCCGTGATGGCCTGGGACGCGGCGAGGACCGGCAGCGAATCCATCGCGTCCGGTGTGGCGGACGCACTGGTGCTGAAGCCGAAGAAGAGCGTCACCGCGAACGAGAGCGGGGCCGAGACGACGGAGGTGATGATCGAGACGATGATGCTGGTCAGGAGCACGATGCCGAAGGTGCGCCACCAGTTGCCCCGGGTCAGCTGCCACGAGCGCCTGATGGCGGACCAGGGTCCCACGCCCTCCAGCATCAGCGCGGCGGGGGCGACGACGAGCTTGGTGCTCACCCACACCATGGCCACCAGCGCGCCGAGCACGAGCGGGATGATGACGAGGGCCGAGTACTCCTCGAGCGCGACGATCGCGAGGGCCGAGATGCCCACGAGGAGGGCGAGCCCCGCGAGCCCCGCGCCGAAGGCCAGCAGGCCGAAGCCGAGCAGCGGGAGGATCCGCCGCCGGGCGAGCCGCCAGGCCTGGCCGAAGGTGGTCGCCTGGTTGATGACGGCGCGGGCGATGGGGATCACGAGGATGCCCTGCAGCACGAGCAGGGCGACAGCGGACACGACGCCGGCCACCGACGCGAAGACGCCGAGGCCGGCGAAGGCGCTGATGAGGCTGTCCGGTGTGGGGTTCGCGGATTCGAAGACCTCGAAGGAGGACAGGAGATTGCCGAGCAGCAGCACGGTCACGAGCGCGACGACGGCCTGCAGGAGGATGGCGGTGCCGAACGTCGCCAGGGGGTTCTTCCGGCAGGCCTGGAACGCGCCGTCGAGGATCTCGCCGAGCCCGAGGGGCCGCAGCGGGATGACGCCCGGCTTCGGCGGAGCCTGGTAGCCGGGGGGCCGATCGAAACCGGGGCCGCCCTGCCCCGGCCCGCGCGGCGGATAGGCGTCGCCCCAGCCCTGGCTGCCCGCCGGGGGGCCGTAGTGCGGCGGGAACCCGCTGCCCGGCGGCTGCCCCTGGTATCCGGGGACGTCGCCGCGGGCCGGGCCCGCGGGCTGTCCCCACGGGTTGACGGGTGCGGGGCCGCCCTGCTGTGCGCCCCAGGAGGGGGCGGGGGGCGTCTGCTGCCGGCCGGGGGACTGCCAGGGCGCGGGTGGCTGCTGCGCCTGGTCCTGGTGGGGTGCCGGGCCGCGGGCGTGGCGGGGCGGTGTCCCGTCGCCCGCAGGGCCGCCGTCCGGCGGGCCCTCCACCTGATCATGCATAGCGTCCCCTCGGTCGGTGCTCCCGGAGGCAGGCGATCAGCGGCCCCCTCCAGCATCATAGTGAGGTGGACGCCCATTCGAGGCAGCCGCGCAGCACCGATTCCGACGCGACATCCCGCACCCCGCGGCAGATGGGACTTTGCGTGGTCGATACGACAGTATTGAGGCATGAAGGCACGCATACTGGTCATCGACGACGACGAGGCCCTGTCCGAAATGATCGGCATCGTCCTGCGCAACGACGGCTTCGACCCGGTGTTCTGTGCCGACGGAGCGGCGGCGCTCGGCGTCTTCCGCTCCTCGCATCCCGATCTGGTGCTGCTGGACCTCATGCTCCCGGGCATGGACGGGATCGAGGTGTGCCGCCAGATCCGGGCGGAATCAGACCTCCCCATCGTCATGCTGACCGCGAAGTCGGACACCTCCGACGTCGTGCGCGGCCTCGAGTCGGGGGCCGACGACTACGTCCCCAAGCCGTTCAAGCCCGCCGAACTGGTGGCGCGTGTCCGTGCACGCCTGCGGCCCGCCGAGTCCAAGGCTCCCGAGACACTGCGGATCGGCGACGTGACCATCGACGTCGCGGGGCACGAGGTGGCACGGGCGGGCCAGCGGGTCTCGCTGACACCCCTCGAGTTCGACCTGCTGGTGGCCCTCGCCCGGAAGCCGTGGCAGGTCTTCACCCGTGAACTCCTCCTCGAACAGGTGTGGGGGTACCGGCACGCGGCCGACACGCGGCTCGTCAACGTCCATGTGCAGCGGCTCCGCTCCAAGATCGAGCGCGATCCCGAGGCACCCGAGATCGTCCTGACGGTGCGTGGTGTCGGATACAAGGCCGGACAGGGCTGATGGGGGGAGCCGGGAGCGCCGCTCCTCCGGCTCCCGCGCTGCTCACCCCGACACCCCGACCCCGGAGCCCGCACCGGACCGCGACGCCGGGGCAGGTCACGTGACTGCCGCGACGGCCGTTCGTGCCGATCCGGCCCCCGGTGCCGCCGATCCCCGGGCCGCCGACGGGCCTGCCGCAGGGGAGGGCCAGCCCGAGGGCGGGCCGTCCGCCGCGCCCGGTCCGCAAGCCGCTCGGCTGCATGCCGCATCGGCCCGCGCCCGCTCGCTGCTGCAGTCGGTGGCGCAGCGCTGGCGCCGCTCCCTCCAGTTCCGGACCGTCGTCGCGACGATGCTCCTCACCTCGGTCTCCTTCGTCGCCGTCGGCGGGTTCCTCTCGAACCAGATCGCCGGGGCCCTCTACGACCAGCGCTTCGACCAGTTCAGTGCCGAGGCCACCGAGGAGCTGACCCGGACGAAGGCCGTCTTCAGGGAGTCCTCCGCGACCGACCGCGACACCACCAGCCGCCTCGTGCTGGACTCCGTCGAGGCACTCGTCAGCCTGGACACCGACGCGCCGCGCCATGCGATCCTGGTGCCCATCTCGGGCGACGTCCTCGTCCCCACCACGGTGAGCCAGAACGGCGTGACGGCCAGCATGCTCCCGCAGGACCTGCAGGAGGCCGTCGCGGACGGTCCGGACATCCACTGGGCCCCCATGCAGATCCCGGTCACGGAGGACGGTGCGACCGACGCGCCCGGGATCGCGTTCGGGACCCAGGTGCAGCTCCCCCCGGACCAGGCCTCGTACGCGCTGTACGTCTACTACGATCTGTCGGCCATGCAGTCCACCCTCGACGACATCCACCGGGTGCTGTGGCTGGCCGGTGTCGTCCTCCTGCTCGTCATCGGTGCGATCGCCTGGTACGTGACGCGGAGCGTCGTCCGGCCGGTGAGCCACGCGGCATCGGTGTCGGAGAAGCTCGCCGCGGGCCAGCTGCAGGAGCGCATGGAGGTCAGCGGGGAGGACGAGGTGGCCAGGCTCGGCGTCTCCTTCAACCACATGGCCGGGAGCCTGCAGGACCAGATCACCCAGCTGGCCCAGCTGTCGCAGATGCAGCAGCGCTTCGTGTCCGACGTCTCCCACGAGCTGCGCACCCCGCTCACCACGGTCCGGATGGCCGCGGAGGTCCTCTACGACGCGCGTGCGGACTTCAACCCCATCAACAAGCGGTCGGCCGAGATCCTGTTCGACCAGGTGGAGCGGTTCCAGGCGCTGCTCGCTGACCTGCTCGAGATCTCCCGGTTCGACGCCGGAGCAGCCGTCCTCGAGGCGGAATCGGTCGACATCGTGCAGCTCGTCCAGCATGCGATCGAGGGGGCGCGGCCCCTGGCGGAGCGGCTCGGATCGGACGTCACGATCGTGTCGCAGGAGACGCGGTGCATCGCGGACGCCGACGCACGCCGGATCGACCGCATCCTGCGCAACCTCATCGTCAACGCCCTCGAGCACGGCGAGGCGAAGCCGATGGAGATCCACATAGCGAGCAGTCCCGAGGCGGTCGCCGTCGCGGTCCGGGACCACGGCATCGGGATGACCACGCTGCAGGCCTCGCGGGCGTTCGACCGCTTCTGGCGGGCCGACCCCGCCCGGGCGCGGACGACCGGGGGCAGCGGTCTCGGACTCTCGATCGCCCTGGAGGACGCCCGGCTGCACAACGCCTGGCTCGAGGCGTGGGGCATGCCCGGGGAGGGCGCGTGCTTCCTCCTGACGCTGCCCCGGACCCAGGGGACGGAGCTGACGTCGTCGCCCCTGATCCTGCCGCCGCCGCCGGACGGCGGACCCGGGCCGGAACGTCCCGCCCACGATCACCAGACGGAAGCAGCACACGGACCGAGCGAGGGAGAGTAGTGGGAGATCACGCGACGGCCGTCCATCGGAGGGAACGTGCCGGCACCGGCGCCGCCAGGCTCGTCGTGCTGCTCGTCGCCTGCCTCCTCGTGCTCACGGGATGCTCGGCCATCCCGACGACGGGGCCGGTGGGGGTCATCGAGGCGTCCGACGGCGAACCGGACGCCGTCGCGCCGGTGTTCGACCCCGAGGGGCCCGCGCCCGGGGCGACGCCGGAGCAGATCCTCCGCGACTTCATCACCGCCGGGACGGGGGCGAGCGACGGCTACAGCGTGGCACGCCAGTTCCTGAGCCCCGAGCTGCGCGCGACGTGGCAGCCCGAGGAGCGGATCGTCCTGTTCCGGTCCGACCCGCGCGTCGAGAAACGCGAGTCCGAGGGCGTCTACCAGATCCAGCTGGAGACCGCGGGGACCGTCGACGCCCGCGGGGTGCGCACCAACACCGTCGTCCCCGCGACGGAGACCCTGGGCGTGCGGATGGTCCAGCTCGACGGCGAATGGCGGATCGACGAGATCCCGGACGGCATCATGCTCGCCCAGAGCAGCGCCCGCGATCTCCTCATCTCGCACAGCCTGTATTTCTACAGCAGCAACTACCGGTACTGGGTGCCCGACGCCCGCTGGTTCGTCCGGCGCACCGGGGTGACCGCGCGGATCGTCGGCGCGATGCTCGCCGGCCCGGCGCCCTACCTGCAGGGGTCGGTCACCAGCGCCTTCCCCGAGGGTGTCACGCTCGCCCGGGATTCCGTCCCGATCACCTCGGGCAGGGCGACCGTCGAACTCTCGCCGGAGGTCCTCGAGAACGCGACCAACCTCAAGCTCCAGCAGATGAACCAGCAGCTCCAGGCCAACCTGCTCGACCTCAACGACGTCACGTCGGTGGAGATGGCCAGCGACCAGCCCATCCAGCTGGGGCCGCCGGCCCCGGACCTCATCGTCCCCGAACTGACCCCCGATGTCGGCGGCGAGCAGGTGGCGGTCGCGGAGGGCGAGCTGGTGCGGGTCCGCAACGGCGCCGTCACCGGGATCGAGGGGCTGGACTCCGTGGGAGCGCTCGACCCGCGGGACCCCGCGACGTCCGTCTCGGGCAGCGCCTACTCCTTCCTCGACGCGGACCGGGAGACCCTCTACATCACGGCGCCGGGCAGCGAGGCGCGCGCCGTCGTCCGGGGCAGCGGGCTCACGAAACCTTCGTTCGATCCCGAGAACTGGGTCTGGACCACCCGATCGGCCGGGGGGCGGAGCGAGGTGCTCGCCGTCCCGCCGGGCGGCACGGAGGCGAACGCCGCGGTCCTCTCGGCCGGGTGGCTGGGGGACAGGGACGTCAGGGAGTTCCGCATCGCCCGCGACGGGTCACGCGCGCTGATCGTCACGGATCGTGGCGGCGTGGGCGAGGTCCTGCTGGCAGGGATCACCCGGTCGACGGAGGGTGTCCCGCAGTCGCTCACCACGCCGCTCACGCTACCGACTGACGGCTCGATCGACACGGCCACCTGGGCAGGGCAGAGCGTGATCGTCGCCTCCTCCGTCGGAGCGGGCGAAGCGATCCCCGTGATCCTGCACCTCGACGGCGACCGCGAGTCGATGGCCGCGCTCGACGGCGTCCTCGGCCTGAGTGCCGGATCGGACGCCGAGGACACCCTCTACGCCGAGGCGGGCGGCACGCTCTACTCACGAATCGGCGGCAGCTGGGTGGACGAGCAGCTCGCGGTGACGGATCCGGCCTTCCCGGGGTAGCGGTTGTCCACATGGCGGCGGTCCGGCCCCGGGCCCGCGTCGCCGGATGATCATCTGGGGGAATGCACGCCACCGACCCCTCGACCGTCCTGGACCGGATCGTCTTCGCCGGTCCCTGGCGGCGCATCGCCGATGCCCTCACGGCCTTCGCGGCGCTCGTCCTGCCGTCGTCCTGCGTGCTCTGCGGGCGGTGGGACACGTCCCTCTGCCGCGCGTGCAGCGCGGCCTTCCGTCGTGCGACGTCGCGCCCGTTCCGCGCGGAGGCGGGAGCCGAGTCCCTGCCCGACGTCGCCCTGGGCCCGGACGGGAGAGCCGGGCGCGACGACGACGGCACCCACGCCTACGGTCCGCTTCCCGTCGTCGCCGCCGGGCGGTACGGGCGGGCGGTGTCGGGTGTGCTGCTCGCCTACAAGAACCACGGGCACGTCGACCTCGCGGCTCCCGTGGAGGCGGCCCTCGCCGGAGCGCTGCACGAGGCGGTGGCGCAGCTGCGCCGCGGCCGGGCCGACCCGGCGGCAGTCCACCAGGTCCTGCTCGTCCCGGTACCGGGACGGGCCTCGTCCCGTCGGCGGCGCGGCTACGACCCGCTCATGCTCCTGCTGTCCCGCCTGGACCGCAGAGGCGACCTCCCGGCCGGCGCGAGGCTCGCTGCGGGGGCCCGCCAGGTGGCGCCGGTGTCGCGCCTGGCCGGCACCCTGGTCCGGACAGGGATCGGAGGGGTCGTCCGGGGCGGTCTGGCCGCGCTGTCCGGACCGGACGGCGGGCAGAAGGCCCTGGGCCGCCGTCGGCGCCGCGTGAACGTCCTGCAGTCGATGCGTGAGCCCAGGGACGCGCGGGCGCTGCTGGCGGACCGCGACTGCATCATCGTCGACGACGTCCTCACCACCGGCGCGACGATCGGCGAGGTGCACCGCGTCCTGCGGAACTGCGGGGCGCGGGTGCTGGGCGCCGTCGTCGTCGCCGCGACGTCCTCGCCCACCGGCGGCCACCCCGCCCCGCCGGCCGGACCGTCGGAGGCGGAGCATGGTGCCACCGACCCTGCACAGGCCCTGCCCGGCGACATACAGGAAGTTCGGGAGTGGCGAAGGGTGAATAAAAGAGGGGGGTGAACTACCGTGAAGTACGGGTACAACACAGTGACGATACGTACCCGTCGGTGGCGGCTCTGCAGGTACGCCTCGGCCGCCGTCGTATCACCTAGTGATGTGGAGGGCACCATGGAATTCGTGATCAATGGTCGGAACCTGGCGGTATCGGACCGTTTCCGTGAGTACGCGACGGAGAAGATCGACAAGATCGAGCAACTCGGCGACAAGGTACAGCGCGTCGATGCGAAAATCACCAAGGAGCCCAGTGCCCGCATGGCGGAGACCTCCCTCACGGTCGAGCTGACGGTGATCTGCAGGGGCCCGGTCGTCCGGGCCGAAGCGTCCGCGGCCGACAAGTTCGCCGCCTTCGATCTCGCCTACGGAAAACTCCTCGAGCGCCTGCGCCGTGCCCGCGACCGTCGCAAGGTCCATCACGGCCGCCACACCCCCGTGGCCGTCCGCATCGCCACGGCCGATCTCGAACCCGCCGATCCGGCGCAGCCGCTCTATCTCGAGACGTCGGCGAACGCCCCGACGTCCCAGGAGCCCGCGCCGCAGCCGGACGACGTCGACGCCTACGCCTCGCCCGACGACGTGCCCGCGGGCGACTCGCCGGTCCTGATCCGCCGCAAGGTCTTCTCCGGGGTCCCGATGACCCTGGACGACGCCGTCGACAGCATGGAACTCGTCGGACATGACTTCTACCTGTTCGTCGACTCCGAGACCGGAGCCCCGTCGGTGGTGTACCGGCGCCAGGCATGGACCTACGGGGTCATCACGCTCGATTCGAACGGCGCCGAAGGAACCGAGGAGCTCCTGGCCTACCGCGCCCGGGAAGCGGCCTCGGCCTAGCCGGGTCCACCACGGGCGGCACCCGCCGGCCGTGTTCCTCATCGACGACCACGGAACTGCCTCCGCGCCCCGCGCGGAGGCAGTTCCGTGCAGGAGCCCATGCCGAACCTCACCCTCGCCCAGGCGCGGCGGATCGCCCTCGCCGCCCAGGGACTGCATCGCCCCCGTCGTGAGACGCCTTCATCCCCACGCGCCGTCGCGACCGCCGCGCGGCGCCTGCAGGTCATCCAGATCGATTCGGTGAACGTCCTGACCCGGTCCCACTACCTGCCCCTGTTCTCACGCCTCGGATCCTACGATCGCGCCCGGTTCGACGCCCTGTACTCCCGGTCGCCGCGCAGGCTCGTCGAGTACTGGGCCCACGAGGCGAGCCTCGTGCCGCCCGAACTGTTCCCTCACCTGAGGGTGTGGCAACGCAGGACGTGGATGGGCGCGGGCAGTGTGCCTGCCGCCTGCGCGAGTCCCTGGAATCCGCGGTCCTCGATCTCCTCGGCAGGGGGACACCGCTCAGCGGGTCGAGCATCCAGCGGCTGCTCGGCGGGGACGCCGTGCGCCCCGCGGAGGGGTGGGGGTGGCGGTGGACCGCCCTGAAGCGCGTCCTCGAGGATCTCTTCGCCCGCGGCGAGATCGGTTCCGCCGGGCGGACGGACCAGTTCGAGCGCCTGTACGCCCCCGTCGCGCACGTGCTGCCCGACGCCGCCCTCGCCGTCGCCGCCCCGGACCGGACGGAGTCCCTGTCGGTGCTGGCCGAGCGGGCGGCGGGAGCGCTCGGCGTCGCATCCGCCCGGTCCGTCGCCGACTACTTCCGCACGCCCGTCCGGGAGACACGGTCCGTCCTGGACGCCCTGGCGGGCGCCGGGGTGCTCGAGACCGTGACCGTCGACGCCGGCGTGGAGCCGTGGTACCTGCATCCCGCGGCGGCCCGCCCACGCCAGGCCCAGGGGAGGGCGCTGCTCAGTCCCTTCGATTCGCTGGTCTTCGAGCGGGACCGGCTCCACCGGCTCTTCGACTTCCACTACCGCATCGGGATCTACACGCCGGCCGAACGGCGCACCCACGGGTACTACGTGCTGCCCTTCCTGCTGCGCGACTCGTTCGTCGCGCGGGTGGATCTCAAGGCGGACCGGGCGTCCGGTCGGCTGCTGGTGCGCTCCGGTCATGCGCAGCCCGGCGCCCCCGCCGACACGGCGGCCCAGCTCGCCGACGAGCTGCGCCTGCTGGCACAGTGGCTGGGGCTCGACGACGTCGTCGTCGAGGACCGTGGCGACCTGGCGTCCGCGCTCTCCGCGCAGGTCGGCACGCTACTGTGAGCGGACACGCAGTTCCGCGTCGCTGCAGCGTGCCGCAGGGAACTGGAACGGGGGGCCGGACGTCTCTCTCCCGTAGACTAGAGACGCCATCTTTGGGCAGCATCAGATTGGGAGCAAATACCAGTGCCATCACTTCTTGAACGAGTTCTACGCACCGGCGATAAGAAGACACTGAAGCGACTCCGGAACTACGCTGACGCGATCAATGTCCTGGAGGACGAATTCCGCGGGATGTCCGACGCAGAGCTGCGCGGGGAGACCGAGCGGCTGAAGAAGCGCCTCGCCGACGGCGCCACCCTGGACGATCTCCTGCCCGAGGCCTTCGCCGCCGTCCGCGAGGCGTCGAGCCGCACGCTCGGCCTGCGCCACTTCGACGTCCAGCTGATGGGCGGCGCGGCCCTCCACCTCGGGAACATCGCCGAGATGAAGACCGGCGAGGGCAAGACCCTCGTCGCCACCGCGCCCGCCTACCTCAACGCCCTGAGCGGCAAGGGCGTCCACGTCGTCACGGTCAACGACTACCTGGCCGAGTACCAGTCGGACCTGATGGGGCGCGTCTACCGGTTCCTCGGGCTGACCAGCGGCTGCATCCTCTCCAAGCAGGACCCCGCGACACGCCGCGAGCAGTACGCCGCGGACATCACGTACGGCACGAACAACGAGTTCGGGTTCGACTACCTGCGCGACAACATGGCCTGGAGTGCCACGGAGCTCGTGCAGCGCGGCCACAACTTCGCGATCGTGGACGAGGTCGACTCCATCCTCATCGACGAGGCGCGGACCCCGCTCATCATCAGCGGCCAGGCCTCGGGGGATGTGAACCGCTGGTACAACGAGTTCGCGAAGGTGGTCCAGAAGCTCACCGTCGACGCCGACTACGAGGTGGACGAGAAGAAGCGCACCGTGGGCGTCCTCGAGGACGGGATCGAGAAGGTCGAGGACTACCTCGGCATCTCCAACCTGTACGAGTCGGCCAACACGCCGCTCATCGGATTCCTGAACAACGCCATCAAGGCCAAGGAACTCTTCAAGCGGGACAAGGACTACGTGGTCCTCAACGGCGAGGTCATGATCGTCGACGAGCACACGGGCCGCATCCTCGCGGGCCGGCGCTACAACGAGGGCATGCACCAGGCGATCGAGGCGAAGGAGGGCGTGGAGATCAAGGCGGAGAACCAGACCCTCGCCACCGTCACGCTGCAGAACTACTTCCGCCTCTACGACACACTCTCGGGCATGACCGGCACCGCCGAGACCGAGGCCGCGGAGTTCATGTCGACCTACAAGCTCGGCGTCGTCCCCATCCCCACCAACCGGGAGATGGCGCGCAAGGACCTCTCCGACCTCATCTACAAGAACGAGGTCGCGAAGTTCGACGCCGTCGTCAAGGACATCGTGGAGCGCCACGAGACCGGCCAGCCCGTCCTCGTCGGCACGACGAGCGTCGAGAAGAGCGAGTACCTGTCGAAGCAGCTCGCCAAGGCGGGCGTCCGCCACGAGGTCCTGAACGCGAAGAACCACGCCCGGGAGGCCTCGATCATCGCGCAGGCCGGCCGCAAGGGCGCCGTCACCGTCGCCACCAACATGGCCGGTCGCGGCACCGACATCATGCTCGGCGGCAACGCGGAGTTCAACGCCGTCGCGGCGATGGAGAAGATGGGGCTGGACCCGGCGGACAACCCGGAGGAGTACGAGACCCGGTGGCCGGAGGCCCTCGAGGCCGCGAAGGAGGCCGTCAGGGCCGAGCAGGAGGAAGTCCGCGAGATCGGCGGCCTCTACGTGCTCGGGACGGAGCGCCACGAGTCGCGGCGCATCGACAACCAGCTGCGCGGCCGTTCCGGTCGCCAGGGCGATCCCGGACGGTCCCGCTTCTACCTCTCCCTCACCGACGACCTCATGCGCCTGTTCAACTCCGGCGGCGCCGAGCGGATCATGAACAGCGCGACCATGCCCGACGACGTCGCCCTGGAATCGAAGATGGTGTCGAAGGCCATCGAGAGTGCCCAGGGCCAGGTCGAGGGACGCAACGCCGAGCAGCGCAAGAACGTCCTGAAGTACGACGACGTGCTGAACCGCCAGCGCGAGGCGATCTACGGCGACCGCCGCAGGATCCTCGAGGGCGACGACCTCAAGGAGAAGGTGCAGTTCTTCCTCGAGGACGTCATCACCGCGATGGTCGACGAGGCGACGGTGCAGGGCCACGGCGACGACTGGGACTACGACCTGCTGTGGACGAACCTCAGGACGCTGTACCCGATCACCCTGACGGCCGACGAGGTCATCGAGGAAGCGGGCGGGAAGTCCAAGCTCACCCGCGACTTCCTGCACGACGAGATCCTGTCCGACGCGAAGCTGGCCTACCAGGCGCGTGAGGAGTCGCTCGGGGAGCAGACGGTGCGCGAACTGGAGCGTCGCGTGGTGCTCTCGGTCATCGGACGGAAGTGGCAGGAGCACCTCTACGAGATGGACTACCTCAAGGAGGGCATCGGCCTCCGCGCGATGGCGCAGAGGGATCCGCTGGTCGAGTACCAGCGCGAGGGTTTCATCCTCTTCCAGGCGATGATGGAGTCGATCCGCGAGGAGAGCATCGGCTACCTGTTCAACCTGGAGGTGGAGGTCTCCACACCGGCCCAGACCGGTCTCCCCGGGGTCACGGACGGCCGCGGAGTGGTCCAGGCGCCGACGATCAGGGCCGCCGGACTCGAGGCACCCGCCAAGCCCGCCACGCTCAACTTCATCGCCCCCAACGCCCAGGGCGAGGCCGAGGTGCACGTGGAGCGGAACAAGGCACAGCAGGCAGCCCCCTCGAACGGCCGGAAGACCAGGAAGAAGTAGTCAGCCGATCTCGAGGGCGGTGACCCGCCACGCGCCGCGCCGTTGCTCGATCCGAAGAGCGACGGCGCGGACCCGTTTCCGGTCGAAAGCGACCACCGCGGCCTCGAACACGCCGGGGCTGACGGTGCAGACGCGGGCGGAGCGCACCACGACGTTCCGGTGCGTGCTCTCCCGGACCTCCCCGCCCCGACCGGCAGGACGCGCGCCGATGCAGCGCACCAGGTTGGTGCGTAACTGGAGTCGCTCGTAGTTCTCCGCGTCGAGCCAGCGGGCCATCTGCTGCAGGGGGCGTGATCCGTCCAGTACTTCGAGTGCCCCCTGGCAGACGGACCGGGCGATCCCGGCGATCCGGAGCTCGACGTCCGGATCCGCGCCGCCCGTCGCGTCTCCGTCCGGCGGCGGGCCGTAGGTCGGGCCGGGTCCGATGGCCGTGTCCGCCGGTGACCTGAGCGGGATCACGGCGGCCTGCGCGTCGGCAGGGCGGGGCGGCGTCCCCAGCAGGGGTCGCGGCGCACCGCTGGCCTCGGCGAGCTGGGCGGTGGCGGGATGGAGCCGGGTGACGGCGTTCATGCTGATTCCCTTCGTGAACTGGTCGCGGGGCCGGCCGGTCGGACCGATCGGCCGACGGTGCTGGTGCTGGTGCTGGTGCTCGGTGGTCGTGCCATTCGGGTCAGTGCGGGCCGGTGACCGGGTCCCTACCCCGAGGGCGTCTGCAGGACCGTGCCGGGGAGCAGCAGCGACGGATCGTCCCCGATGGCGGCGCGGTTGGTGTCGTACCAGGCGGGCCACGCCTCGGCGATGTCCGATGCGGTCGCCATCGGTCCGAGCCGCGCGGCGACGATCGACCACAGGGAATCACCCGGCGCGACGACGGCCTCCTGTGCCTCGACGAGGGTGCGGCTCTCCGCGCGGAGCAGGGGCCCGCCGTCCACCTGCAGGCGTTCCGGCTTCCACGCCGGTGATACGGGCGTGAGTGCAGGGTCCGGGGACTCCGACGCCGCAGCGGAGGCAGGTGACCGATCGGCGGCGGTCGCCGTCAGCACAGGCCGGTCGCCGTCGTCCGAAGCGGCCTGCGCCATCGCGGGGACGGCGAGGAGGTTGACCCCGAGGAGCGCGGCGGCGAGTCGGCGCATCACCGCGGGGGTGCACCGGGAGGCGAGAGCCGCCCCGGCGGACGGGCCGCCTCGCCCGAGGAGTTCGGCAAGCACCGCGAGGACGAACAGGAGCACCCACACGCCGACGACGGCGAGGCCGATCGCCGTCAGCGCCATGCCGAGGACGCCCTCCAGGGCCGGGCCGTCAGCGGCACGACGGCCGACGAGGAGGACAGCCCCTGCCCCCGAAAGGGCGACCCCGCACCCGAGGATCATTCCGGCCTGGATCGCGTCTGACCTCTGCATGGCATCGCTCCTCATCAAGGCACCCAGTTTGATGTAGTTTGATGTGTTTTGTCTATAGCTCTTCCTTTTTGATGTCTCTCGTTCTGATTGACGTCGGGCAGGGCCGGTCCTAGGTTGGGGAAATGCGCTGGGATGCCCTCTTCAACGACCTCGAATCGCAGCTCCAGGCGGCAGTGGTCAGCCTCCAGGAGAGCGAGATCAGGGAGCGGACACGCTCGGAGCAGTCACGGCTGACCCTGGTGCAGAGGCTGCTCGGTCAGGTCGGTCGGCCGCTCGGGGTCTTCACGCGCGGCGGTCGAAGCCTCGAGGGAGTCCTCACGAACGTCGGCTCGGAGTGGATCGCCGTCGCGGTGGAGGGGCGGTCCGTGATCGTGCCGCTGTCGTCACTGCACCTGCTCCGGGGGATGGGGCGCGGCGCCGGCCAGCCGCTGTCGGGCGTCGGCGCCCGGTTGGGACTGGGGTCGGCGCTCCGGGTCCTGTCCCGCGACCGGGCGCACGTCACGCTCTGGACCGTGGGCCCCTCGTCCCGTCAGGCGGGGATCATCGACAGGGTGGGCACGGACTTCATCGACGTCGGCACCGCCGGACCCGACCGCGAGGGACGCCCGGCGGCGGGAAGGGGCGTCCTGACCGTGCCCTTCGCGTCCATCGACACGGTCGATGCGGCGGGAACGGCGGACTGAGCACGGCGTCGTGAATGCCCATCCCCGGGGTGTCGCGGGAGCGATCAGGCCGGTGGGATGCTCGCGGCGTCGTTCTTCAGCGCTGACGCCGTCTTCTCGTAGGCCCTGGCGATGTACTCCTCGAGGACCCGCGTCTCCACGCGCCACTGGCCGCGGCCTCCCACCTGGATGGCCGGAAGGTCGCCCGATCGGACGAGGGCATAGGTCTGCGACGCACTGATGTTGAGTACCTCGGCCACGTCGGCGAGGGTGAGGAAGCGCCGCTCGGCCACGGGTCCGCCTTTCCTGGTCGTTCGGGGTGTTCCTCCAGTCTGCCACCGCTGAGCCCGATTGCCGCGGTTCTCCACACGTCGAGCCCAGTTGTGGTCGACCGGTTCCCCTGGGGCCTACCGTGCACGACAATGACTTGCGGGGAGTGGGGTCCGATGGGGGTCCCACCGGTCGAGTGGGGGACGACAGTGAGCACCGACACGCGCGCCGTGCAGTTGCCGAGCGAGGCTCCGCGCCTGCGGAAGCCGTCCTGGAAGGATCCGAGGCTCCTGATCGGGCTCCTCCTGGTCCTCGCCTCCACCGCGGGGGTGATCGCGCTCCTGGACAGCCAGAACGCCACCACGCAGATGTACTCGGCCCGGGAGGACCTCGCCGTGGGGTCGAGGCTGACGGAGGAGGACCTGGTGGCTGTTCCGGTCCGCCTGGGGGACTCGTCCGCCGCCTACCTGCCCGTGGCCGACGGCATCCCTGACGGAGCGGTCGCCACGCGGCTCGTCACACGGGGAGAACTCGTCCCGGCCGCCGCGGTCGGCACGACCGACGGGCTCGGTCGCAAGCCGGTGGGGCTCACGGTCGAGGACCCGCTGCCGAACGGGGCCGCGGCAGGGGACCGGGTGGACGTCTGGGTCTCGCTCCGGACCGACACGAATTCCTACGAGGAACCCCGGCTGCTCCTCGAGGCCGCGGAGGTGGCGGAGCTGACCGTGGGGGAGTCCGCCCTCGGGGCGAGTTCCTCCACCCTCGTCCAGGTCCTCGTGGACGACGACGCGATGCCCGAGCTGCTGGGTGCGCTGTCGAACGATGCCCGGATCGCCGTCGTCCTGAATCTGGGCGCCGGTTCATGAGCATCCCGGTCATCACGCTCGGAGCGGAGGCGAGTGCCTACGTGCCCGGGCTGGAGCAGCTGCGCGGGCCCGTGACCGTCGTGCGTCGCTGCGCGGAGCTCACGGAGCTGGTCGCCGCATGCCAGAGCGGCCTCGCACGTGCGGTGATCATCGCTCCCGGTGCCGCCGAGCTGACGGCGTCCCTCGTCGACCGCCTGCGTTTCACCGGTGCCGTCGTCGTCGCGCTCTGCAACCACCTGCCGGGAGCCGACGGCCCCGTCCTCGACGGGATCGAGTACGTCGAGGTGACGGTGGAGCCCGCCGTGCTCGCGGCCGCCGTCACCCGGGCGGTGGGACGGTTCGAGGCAGACCCTGCCGGGCCGCGGGGTTCCCTCGCCTACGCCGATCCGCTCGGCCTGCCCGACGCGGTGGCCGTGCAACCCGCCGAGGTGGCCGAGGAACCGGGCGCCGGGCGGATCGTGGCCGTCTGGGGTCCGCCGGGGGCACCGGGGCGGACCACCGTGGCCCTCAACATGGCCGCGGAACTCGCCGCGGCGGGCAGCTCGGTCCTGCTGGTCGACGCCGACACCTACGGGGCGAGCATCGGTGCGTCGCTCGGGCTGCTCGACGAGTCGGCCGGCCTCGCCCAGGCCTGCCGCATCGCCGACCAGGGCCGCATCGACGGCACGGCGCTCGGCCGGATCGCGGTCAGTGTCGCGGTGAAGGGCGGCCGCCTGCGCGTACTGACTGGCATCACCCGCCCGGACCGATGGCCCGAGCTGCGGCCCGCAGCCCTCGGCAGGGTCCTCGAGGCGGGACGCTCCCTGGCGGAGGTGACCGTCGTCGACTGCGGATTCTGCCTCGAGGCCGACGAGGAACTCAGCTTCGACACCCTCGCGCCGCGCCGCAACGGTGCCGCCCTGCGCTGCCTGGAGGTCGCGGACACGGTCATCGCTCTCGGCGCGGCGGATACCATCGGCGTCCCGCGCCTCGTGAAGGCGCTCGCGGAACTCGGCGACGCGGTCCCGACGGCCACACCGCGTGTGGTGTTCAACAAGGTGCGGGCGGCAGCGGTGGGCCGTGCTCCCGAGACGCAGCTGCGGGAGGCCTGGGAGCGCTTCGGACCGTCCCTCGGGATCTCCGCCTTCCTGCCCATGGACCATGCGGCGGCGGACCGGGCGCTGCTCGCCGGAACGGCCCTGCTCGAGACCGCGCCGGGCTCCCCGCTGAGACTCGCTATCGCCGGCCTCGCCGATGTCCCCGCCGCCGGACAGACGCGGCGGCGCGGGCCCGGAGGGCGGCCGCGCAACGTGAAGTTTCCGGGTATCCCGGCTAGGCTTCCACGGTAAGAGGTCGCAACGGAGCGGCCTTTCATTTCGTTACGGAGGCCCTCCCCATGTCGTCTGGATCCAGGACAACGGATCAGTCAAGCTCGGACACGTCACGGGAGGATTTCGTAGAGCACTACTTCGAGCATCTCGCGCGCGAGGACGCCGTCGGATATGTCCCCACCGATCTCCGCCAGCGGGCGTTCGCCCACCGGGACCTCGCCGAATCCCGTGAGCCGGGAACGGCCTCCGTCGGCGTCATGGACCAGGGCACCTCGAGCGTCGTCATGATCGTCACCGACGACATGCCGTTCCTCGTCGACTCGGTGACGGCCGAGCTCGTCCGGCAGAACGCCGCGATCCGGCTGGTGGTGCACCCCACGTTCCTCGCGGTGCGGGAGGACGAATCCCACGCCCTCACGGCACTCAAGCGCGTCCCCTCGACCGCCGGCGCGTCGAGCGGGGACACCGCGGCCCTGCCGAACATCGGCGAGCTCGTGGGCCTCGACGGACGGACCACGCACATCGAGTCGTGGATCTCGGTGGAGGTCGCGCGACTGTCCGACGCGGCGGCGAAGGAGTCGGTCATCGACGGCCTCCACCGGGTGCTGGGCGATGTCCGTGCCGCGGTCGAGGACTGGCCCGCGATGCGCGGCACGGTGCGCTCCGTCGAGGCGTCGCTCGCATCGGTCGCCGGCGCCGAGCAGCTCCCCGACCTGCGCCAGGCGCAGGAACTCCTGCAGTGGCTCGACAACGGCAACTTCACGTTCCTCGGCTACAAGGAGTACGACCTCGTGACGGACGAGGACGGCGCCGACGCGCTCCGCGTGCGCGAGGGCAGCGGTCTCGGTCTGCTCCGGCACGGCAGTGGCGGCAGGCACCTGCAGCAGCTCACCGAGGCCGGACGCGCGAAGGCGCGCGAACGCCGGGTCCTGGTGATCACGAAGGCGAACTCGCGCTCGACCGTGCACCGCGCGGCGTACCTCGACTACATCGGCATCAAGAGCTTCGACGCCCAGGGCAACGTCGACGGCGAGCGCCGCTTCATCGGCCTGTTCGCCACCAGCGCCTACACCGGCTCGGTGCGCAACGTTCCCCTCGTCCGCGACAAGGTCGCCGAGGTGCTGCGCCGCTGCGGGTTCCCCTCGGACTCGCATTCGGGCAAGGACCTGCTGTCCATCCTCGAGACCTACCCGCGCGACGAGCTGTTCCAGATCGACGTCGCGGACCTGGTGTCCACGGCGCTCGGAATCCTGCGCCTGCAGGAACGACGGCGCACGCGGCTCTTCCTGCGGCCGGACGTGTACGGCCGTTTCATGTCCGCCCTCGTCTACCTCCCCCGCGACCGCTACACGACCAGCGTCCGGCGGCGCATCGAGGACGAGCTGCGCACCGCACTCGCCGCCGAGTCCATCGACTTCGAGGCACGGATGAGCGAGTCCGCGCTCGCGCGGCTGTTCTTCCGCATCAGGCTGCAGCGGGGGGTCGAGATCCCCCCGATCGACACCGCGGAGCTCGAGGAACGCCTCGTCCGCGCGGCCCGCTCCTGGTCCGAGGGAGTGGTCGAGGTCGCCCAGCAGCGGTTCGAGCAGGACAGCGCGCAGCGCCTCGCGACACTGTGGGCGGAATCCTTCCCTCCGAGTTACCGCGTCGACTACGAGGTCGAGGACGCCCTGGAGGACATCTCCCGGTTCGAGCGGCTGGCCGAGGCGGGCGACGGGGCTCCGCAGCTCCACGTGTACGTGCCGCAGCGGCAGGATGCCGAGGACGCCCGTCTCAAGCTCTACCTGACCGAGGCGAAGAGCCTCACGCAGATCCTGCCCTATCTCCACAACCTCGGCCTCGAGGTGCTGGACGAGCGGCCCTTCGAGATCACGCGGTCGGACGATCGCTCGTTCTTCCTGTACGACCTCGGGCTGAGGTTCCCGACCGGCATCTCGCCGCTTGCCACCGCGTCACTGCTGCGCGACGCCTTCAGGGCGGCCGTCACGGGCGACAGCGAGTCCGATCAGTTCGACCGGCTCGTGCTCAGCGAGGAACTCGAGTGGCGCCAGGTCGCGATCCTGCGTGCCTACGCCAAGTACATGCGCCAGATGGGCAACACCAACTCGTACGGTTTCGTCGCCGACACCCTGCTCCACAACCCGGTCGTCACCCGGGCCCTGGTGGCGCTGTTCACCGCGCGGTTCGACCCCGATCTCGACGGCGACCGGTACGCCGCGTCCGACGCGGCCCGGACCACGCTCGAGGAGGGCCTGGAGCAGGTGCCGACCCTCGACGCGGACCGCGTGCTCCGGACCTTCGCCAACCTCATCGAGGCGACCCTGAGGACCAACTACTTCCAGGACAAGCGCCACGTGAGCCTGAAGTTCGACACCTCACGGATCAACGGGGCCCCGTTCCCGCGGCCGAAGTTCGAGATCTGGGTCTACTCCCCGCAGGTCGAGGGAGTGCACCTGCGCTTCGGCAAGGTGGCCCGCGGCGGTCTGCGCTGGTCCGACCGGCGCGAGGACTTCCGGACCGAGGTGCTCGGCCTCGTCAAGGCCCAGACCGTGAAGAACGCGGTGATCGTGCCGACCGGGGCCAAGGGCGGCTTCTTCGCGAAGCAGCTGCCGGACCCCGCCCTCGATCGCCAGGCGTGGCTCGGCGAGGGCCAGGCCAGCTACCGCACCTTCATCCGCGGTCTGCTCGACATCACCGACAACGTCATCACGAACGGCACCACTGAGACGGTGTCGCCGCCGCCCCGCGTGGTCCGGCACGACGACGACGACGCCTACCTCGTGGTCGCGGCGGACAAGGGCACGGCGTCGTTCTCGGACATCGCGAACGAGCTGTCCGCGGAGTACGACTTCTGGCTCGGCGATGCCTTCGCCTCCGGCGGATCGGTCGGCTACGACCACAAGGCCATGGGCATCACCGCGCGTGGCGCGTGGGAGTCCGTGAAGCGGCACTTCAGCGAGTTCGACGTCGACACCCAGACCGACGACTTCACCGTCGTCGGCGTGGGCGACATGAGTGGTGACGTCTTCGGTAACGGGATGCTCCTCTCGGAGCACATCCGCCTCCTGGCGGCCTTCGACCACCGCCACATCTTCCTGGACCCCACCCCGGACGCGGCGGTGTCCTTCGCCGAGCGACGGCGCCTGTTCGAGCTGCCCCGATCGAGCTGGGAGGACTACGACCCCGCGCTCATCAGCGCCGGCGGCGGTGTGTACCCGCGGCAGGTCAAGTCCGTGCCCGTCTCGCCCGAGGTGAGGGAAGCGCTGGGCCTCGACGCCGGGGTCACGCAGCTGAGTCCCCCTGAACTGCTGCGCGCCATCCTCCGGGCCCCCGCGGACCTGCTCTACAACGGCGGTATCGGGACCTACGTGAAGTCCTCCGAGGAGACGAACGCCGATGTGGGCGACCGCGCCAATGATGCCATCCGGGTGAACGGCAGCGAACTGCGGGCGCGCGTCGTCGGTGAGGGCGGGAACCTCGGGATGACCCAGCGCGGACGCATCGAGGCGGCGCTGTCCGGGGTCGTCCTCAACACCGACGCCATCGACAACAGCGCCGGCGTGGACTGCTCGGACCACGAGGTCAACATCAAGATCTTCGTCGACAGGATGGTCCGGGCCGGGCGCCTGCAGCCCGAGGAACGCGCGGAGTTCCTGCAGTCGATGACGGACGAGGTCGGCCGGCTGGTCCTGCAGGACAACATCGACCAGAACGTGCTGCTGCTCAACGACCGCCAGCGGGTCGTCGAATGGGGCCCGAGCTACGAGCGCATGATGGACTGGCTGGAGAAGAAGGCCGATCTCGACCGGGACCTCGAGGCGCTGCCGACCACGGCGGACCTGCGCCGGAGGATCGACGCGGGCCAGGGCCTCACCGCGCCGGAACTCTCGGTCCTCGCGGCCTACGCGAAGATCGAACTCACCAGGGTGCTCTCGGCCAGCACCCTCGCCGACGATCCGTACTTCAGCGGCACGTTGCGGCGCTACTTCCCGCGCCAGCTCGTCGAGCGGTTCGACGACCTGCTCGACACCCACCCCCTGCGCCGGGAGATCATCTCGACCGTCGTCGCCAACGACATCATCAACATGGGAGGGATCACGTTCGCCTTCCGGGTGATGGAGGAGACCTCCGTCGCCGAACCGGAGATCGCCCGCGCCTTCGTGGCACTGCGCGAGATCTATTCGCTGGACGAGACCGTGGACACGCTCGCGGCGCTGCCGGCGGACTTCCCGACGGACCACTGGTGCACCGTGCACCTGGATCTGCGGCGGCTCCTGGACCGCGCCGTGCGCTGGTTCGTCAACCACGTGGAGCCGGGCACCTCGGTGGACCAGAACATCGACGCGTTCAAGCCGCTGATCGCGCCCTTCCGGATGCACCTCTGCGAGTATCTCCGGGGCAACGACCTGGAGCGGGCCCGCAGCTGGCGGGCGCGGGCTGCTCAGTGGCGCCTGCCGGACGAGCTCGGCCGGCACTGGGCCGAGCAGTTCGAATCCTTCGCCCTGCTCGACATCGCGCACGCCACGCGCAGGATCGACGAGCCCGTCGAGAACATCGCCCGTGTCTACTACGCGGTCTACGACCGCTTCGAGGTCGACAACCTGCTGGAGCGGATCACGAAGCTGCCGAGGACGGACCGGTGGCAGGCTCTCGCACGGGCGGCGTTGCGGGACGATCTCTACTCCACCGCCGCGGACATCACCGTGGCCGTCATGCGCGCGTCCCAGGACTTGCAGGACCGCGATGCCGGGGAACGGCTCCAGGCGTGGCAGGACCAGAACGAGGACCAGCTCCAGCGGGCGAGCAACATGTTCGCCGAGGTGAACATGCTGGAGCAGGACGACATCTCGTCGCTGTCGGTCGCACTCAGGCTCCTCCGCTCGATCGTCCGCTGACGGCCGCTCCCGGCGGAGGTGTCGGGCCTGGAGTGGCAGACTGGATCCCGGCGTCCCCGCCGGAGGGCCGGCGCCGGTCCGCGGTCCGCCGGCCGTTTTTTCGCAACAGAGAGACTCCATGGCTATCTTCACTGATCCGATCCGCGAGTTCGCCGGGTTCGAGCCCGGCGACGCGGAGTGGCTCCACCTCCTGGTGGGGGACTGGCAGATGGTCGCCGACCTCGCCTTCGCCGACCTCGCCCTGTGGTTCCCGCTCGAGGGGGGCGGGTACGTCGCGCTGGCGCATGCCCGGCCGTCGACGTCGCACACCGTCTTCCACAGCGACTTCGTGGGCGAGCGGATCCGGGCGGACCTCCAGCCGCTCGTCGACGTCGCCTGGGCGTCCCAGAAGATCGAGCGTTCCGGCGAGACCAACTGGACCACCGAGATGGCGATGCGGGTCGAGGCCGTCCCCATGGTGCGGAACGGCCGCACCCTCGCCGTCGTGACGACCCACATGGACCTGTCCAGTTCGAGGATGCCGTCCCGGCTCGAACTGACCTACCGCCAGTGCGCCTACGATCTCCTGCGCATGGGCACGCTCGGGCTGTGGCCCGACTTCGCGACCCCGACCGGGTCCCGCCGCGGCGCACCCCGCGTGGGCGACGGGCTGATCAGGCTCGACGTCGACGGCATCGTCCAGTACGCGAGCCCCAACGGGGTGTCGGCCTTCCGCCGCCTCGGGGACGTGGAGACCCTCGAGGGCCGGCCGCTCGCCGAGATCACCACGGGCCTGCTGAAGGACCGCCGCATGGTCGACGAGACGCTGCCCCTGGTGGTGACCGGCAGGATGCCGTGGCGCACGGAGATCGAGTCCCGCGGCGTCAGCCTGTCCCTGCGGGCCATCCCACTGCGGGACGAGAAGGAACGCTTCGGGGCCCTCGTGCTGTGCAGGGACGTCTCCGAGCTCCGGCGCCGCGAGATGGAACTCGTGTCGAAGGACGCGACCATCCGCGAGATCCACCACCGCGTGAAGAACAACCTGCAGACCGTGGCCGCGCTGCTGCGGATGCAGTCCCGCAGGATGGTCAGCGAGGAGGGGAAGCTCGGCCTCGAGCAGGCCATGCGCCGTGTGTCGACGATCGCGCTGGTGCACGAGACGCTGTCCCAGGGCCTCGCGCAGAGCGTCGACTTCGACGAACTCATCTCCCGCCAGTTCCGCCTGTCCGCCGAGGTGGCGTCACCGTCGCAGGCGGTCCGGACCGAACGCAGCGGGGACTTCGGGGAGCTTCCGAGCGACCTCGCGACACCGCTGGCCCTGGTGATCAACGAGCTCGTGACCAACGCCGTCGAGCACGGTCTGTCCGGCCGCGCCGGGACCGTGTGGCTCAGGGCGAACCGGCGGACGGAGGACGACGGCGAGGAGATCCTCTGCGTCACGGTCGAGGACGACGGCGTCGGCCTGCCGGTCGGCGGACACGCTGAAGGCCTGGGCCTCCAGATCGTCAGGACGCTGGTCACCAGCGAGCTCGACGGGACGATCGCGTGGAGCACACGTCCCGGTGGCGGCACGTCGGTCACCCTCGAGCTGGGACTGCGCCTCAACCAGAGCTTCTAGGCGGAACGGTTCGGGGCGGTCGTCCCACCGGCGGAGTCCGGACGGCGGCTCCGACGACGAAGGGCCGCCCACCGGGCGGCCCTTCGTCGATCGACCGGACCCTGCGCCTTGCAGGGCCCCGTCAGCACCGGACCGATTCCCCGGCCCGGAGCCCCTTACGAGGCGCGACGGGCCCTGGCGGCCCGGCGCTTGAGCGCACGGCGCTCGTCCTCACTCAATCCGCCCCAGACTCCGGCATCCTGCCCGGACTCGATCGCCCACTGCAGGCAGGTGTCCTGCACCGGACAGCGGCGGCAGACGCTTTTCGCTTCCTCGATCTGAAGGAGCGCCGGTCCGGTGTTCCCGACCGGGAAGAACAGCTCCGGGTCCTTGTCCAGACAGGCCGCGCGACTACGCCAATCCATGGTGATCACATTCTCCTTCAGCCTCACGCATCGTGTGTTTGTGAAAACATTCACGAGGGGGCTCATAGTAAAGGGGCCGATTTCGGCCCCCGGGTTTCAACTGAGTTAACGCTGTCACGTAACCAACAGGTAAACAAGGGCTTGACCGCTCTAATTGGTCCGACGGATGAGTGGTTTGTCACAGCGATGCCTGCTATGGACCTGATCGGCGGACATCGAGCGGTCAGCAGCCGGTCCGGTAGGGTTCGAGGGTGTCCACCGATCCGGCCCCGCAGCGGGCAACCCGACCGCCCGGCGTCGTCCTGATCGCCGTGGTCCTGGTGCTCGAGGCGATCGCCCTCCTCGCCCTGTCCATCGGGTTCCTCCTCTCGATCTTCGGACGGGACCCGATCTCCGTCGGAGGATCGGTCTTCATGACCGTCCTGCTCCTGCTGGTCGCCGCGAGCCTGGTGGCCATGGCGGGGAAACTCGTGGCCGGCTTCCGCTGGCCGCGATCGCCGTCCCTCGTCGTCCAGCTGTTCCTGGTGATCCTGGCATTCCCGTTCTTCACGGCCGGGAATCCGCTCATCGGCCTCCTGCTCATCGCCCCGGCCGCAGCGGTGATCCTCACCCTCTTCTCGAAGCCCGTCATCGACTTCACCACCCGGGCGGCGGGGCCGGGACGAACGCTGTAGATCGCGGTGCGGGCCGGCCCCGCGCTGCCCCCGGCGGTTCCTCCCCGTCCTGACACTCCTGCACCCGCGCCAGCTGGACCTCAACGATGCCCGACGGGTCGCAGGCGAACCCGCGGCCCGGGGTGGGGGAGCCTTCCGGCTCGAGGCGCACCCCGAGGACGTCGCCGTCGGCCGGTGACCTCGGGGACAGCACGAGGCCGCGTCCCAGTCCGCGGACGTGGACGGCCAGGGGGACCCGCGCCATCAGGGACGGACCCGGCGTGGCGGTGAGCACCGCGGCGGCACCCTGCGCGAGAAGCCCTGCGAGCGCCTGGTGCACGTCGGCGGGAAGATGGTCCGCATCATCGACGAGCAGGAGGCAGTCCCGCGCCGACGGGCCGACGCCGCGCCCGGCGAGATCCCGCCAGTAGCTCAGCGACTCGGCGTCGGCGCCGCCGTCCGGTGGCGCGAAGACGGCAGGACGCGGCCTGAGCCGGGATGCCGAATCCCTGAGCACCCGGATCACCGTGGTGCGTCCTGCCGTCGGGTGGCCCAGCACGAGGAAGACCTCGCCGGGCCGGAGGCTGATCGCATACGGATCGAGGTCGTCCCCGCACAGCCCTACGGGGAGATCGATCGATCCCCGCCGCGACTCCGCCACGGGTCGCCGATGGAGCCGGGCGGCGTCCACGGTGGACGGCAGCGGATGGACCGGGAACGGCGCCCGGGCCGGGGGTATCAGGAGTGGGCCGGGGCGGGCAACCTCCTGCACGAGCTGGCAGGTGCCGTCACCCCAGATCCCGGTGATGCGGCCCTGGGCGAAGCCTCGGCCCGCGACAGCATCCATGGGCGGCATCTTCGGCCAGGTCATCGTCGTCTCCGGCTGGGCGCCCAGCGGGACGTAGGCGCGGTTCGGGAGGAGGGCGAAGAACCGGGCCGTGGTCAACTCCCGGTCCCCACCGATGCAGACCGTGACCCCGCGCGCAGCGCCGTCCCGCACGAGCGACTGCAGGTCCTCCTCCGCGCGGGCGAAGCGGCCCTGGCGGAACTGGCTGCTCCACCGTCCCCATCCGGTGACCAGGAGGACGATCCTCGGCTGGTCCTCGGGGGGCCCGCCCGCGAGACCCACCAGTCTCTCGAGGACCCGGCCGGCGCGTTTCGTCTCGTCCGATCGGACATAGGCACCCACCTGTGGGCCCGTCGAGCAGCCGGTCAGGCCGCCGTCACCGTCGAGGAGATACAGGTGGACGTCGGGATCGACGGCGGGCAGGCGCGAGGCGACCGCCGCGATGGCCTGGGTCGCGCCGCTGCCGGGGAGCCCGAGGACGGCGAGGTGGGAGTGGTCCTCGGGTCGCCAGAGCAGGAGCCGCTGTTCCTGGCGGTCCGGGAAGTCCGCGACGCCGAGGGGCACACCCCCGCGTCCAGGGCGGGCACCGGGGGTGCTGCCCTCCGCCATCACGGGAGGGAAGTCTTCGCATGCCCGCGAGGTGAGCACGGCCGGCAGGGGCGGCAGGACGGGTCGGCGTGGCCGCGGCGCGGAGGACCCGCCGGCCGCGGATCGCAGGGCATCGACCGCCTGTCCGAGCACGGCGCACTGCCGCCGGTGCGGGGCTGCTCCGTCGGGGTCGGGCACGTCCGCCCGGGCAGCACCGGCCGATGCGCCAGCGACGTGTGCGGCGAGGTCCTGCCAGCCCGCACTGCGGTCCGCGGCGGGTACCGCCGACGAGGACGCGACCTGGAAGGCGATCGGCGCCTCGGATCCGCGGCGCAGGAAGGCCCGGCCCGGGGCGTGCAGGGGCAGGCCGGCGGCCGCCGATGTCCCGAGAAGGTCCTGCGACTCCATCGGGGTCTGGACCCTGAGGAGCACCGTCGCGGTGATGTTCGCCCTCAGGTCCGGGGTCACCGCGCCCTGCGCCCGCTGGGTCGCCAGGACCAGGTGCACTCCGAGTGACCGGCCGAGCGAGGCGATCCTCATCAGGTCCGGGATCGCGGTGGGAACGTCGTCGCTCAGCATCCTGAACTCGTCGATCACGATCACCAGTCGCGGGGGGCAGTCCTCCGGCGCGGCGCGGCGGAGTTCGTCCAGGTCGTGCGCGCTGTACGCGGAGCACAGGTGTTCCCGGCGGCGCAGCTCCGCCCGGAGCGACGTCAGGGCCCGGCCCGTCGATTCGGCCGACAGATCGGTGAGACTGCCGACACAGTGCGGCAGGGCCGCCAGCGGACCGAGGCCGGAACCGCCCTTGTAGTCGATCAGGAGCAGCGTGAGGTGCTCGGGTGGCTGATCGAGGGCGAGTCCGAGCACGAGGGTCCTCAGGAACTCGGACTTCCCCGAACCGGTGGTGCCGGCGACCAGGAGGTGCGGGCCGTCCTTCACGAGATCGATCGACAGCGGGCCCTCCCCGGACCGGCCCACGTGGGCGGTGGCGTGCTCGCCGCCGGACGTTGACCACCGGTGGGTGACCGCTGGTGCGAGCGTCGCCGGCATCAGATCCTCCGACCAGAGGGAGGCGGACTCCGGCAGGGCCGGAGCCGCGGAGGGCCGGGTCCTCCGGTCGTCGGCCGCCGAGGCAGGGTCGAGCGCCGCCGCCCGGGCGAGCGCCCGGGCCGTCCGCTCGAAGGTCCGGGCCGAGACCCGGTCCGGAAGGACCTCGTAGTCGTGGCCATCCATGCGGGCCCGGGCGGTCCCCGCCGTCAGCGTCATCCCCGATGCTCCGGGGCCCGCCCCGCGCCCGGGGACGGCCCGGTCTGGTCGTGGTCCGGCGGCGACGCGGATGACGAAGGCCTTCGCCTCGCCGGCGAACCCGGGCAGGTCCCCGGAGAGCTGGAAGACCAGCAGCAGCGCGGCCTGTGCTGCGAGCGAGGCGAGGGCTCCCCGGTCATGCGTGAGGTGCACGTTCGGCAGGAAGCGTGCGTGGTGCGGGAGGTCCCGGGCCGGTCCCCAGCACACGACGGTCGGGGCTCCCGACCGCGGGTGGGCCGCCTGGAGCAGGAGCGCCCGCAGGACGCCCTGCACTTCCTCGCCGTCACCGGTGATCGTGAACGAGCCGGCGCGGGACGCGTCGCCGGTGTCCGCGGCCCGAGAACAGGGAAGGAGGAGCGGGACGGCGTCCAGCGTCGGGGGCCCGAATGCGGAAGCGGCCCGCGCGGCCGTGAGATTGGCCGGTTGGTCCGCCCTGCCGAGCCGCAGCAGGACCAGGTCCGCTTCCGGCCTCGCGGCCCGGGCCGCCTCCGACGGCGGGTGGCGGGATGCACGGACAGCCTCGAGCCCCGTCTGTCCGGGATCGGGCGCCGCACTCCGGCGCCTGGCGCGGTCCCGACCGGCGGCGTCGCGCACCTCGTCGGCGAAGACGGCTGCTTTCCGGCGATACGTCGTCAGCGGTACGAGTCCGGTCACGGCGGAGAGCGCACTGAACGCGAGGAAGAACCACAGGCCGGTGGTCAGAGCGAGGACGATCCCGAGCACGAGGGGCAGGAATGCCGACACGACGAGGATGCGCGACGGCCTGCCCGGCAGCTCCGCACCGATGGACAGGGGCTCGAGGACGTCCCGGGGGTCTCCTGGCGTCCATCCCGGATCGTCGATCAGTCGGATACCGCACCGGCTCCCTCCGATCCGCAGGTCCGCAGCGCTGGTGATCTCCGCCGTCGTGATCCCCGCCTCCCCGACGAAGGTCCCGTTCACCGACCCGAGGTCCTCGAGGAGGACGGAGTCCTCCGTCACCGTGAGCAGGGCGTGATGCCGGGAGAGGGCAGGGTCGGCGATGGCGATGTCGGCCCCCGCGCGTCCGATGACGTAGCTGCCCCGCGTCAGGGGGATCACCTGTCCGGCATCGGGGCCCGTGTGGACGACGAACGCGAGGTGGGGGAGTGATGCAGGGGTGGAGGGACCCGGCGGCGTTCCGCACACGATGACGGCGCCATGCGTGAGGTCGTCGGAGTGGGGAAGGAGGGTGGCGAGCGGTCGTCCGTCCACGGTGAAGGGCCCCGGGTACCCGCCCGCCGTGAGCCGGTCCGCCAGTGCCGCGCCGGTGCGGAGGACGTCGGTGTCGACGACGATCTCCCGCGGTGCGAAGGCCGTCGGGGGAGCACCGGCGAGAGTGACATGCAGATTCATCGGGAACCTCCTGGACGGTGACTCGTCCCGATGCTAGGGCGGGAGGGGGCGGGTCCTGATCGGCACCCCCGGGATGTGGACAACCACGCCTGCCGCAGGCCGGGGGCGGGGCACCCCACTCCGCGACCCACCCTCCGCGACCCACCTCCGCGACCGATCCGGCCGTGGAGGTCGCCCCGGTACAATCGATCATCGTGTCTACCGAGAAGAATGCCCATGGCCGTCGCTGAAGCAAGTCCGACCGCTGCTCCCCGGGGTGCGGCCGGCGGCTCCGACCGTGGGTTCCGTCCCGAGGTGCAGGGCCTTCGGGCGCTCGCCGTGCTGATGGTGGTGACCTACCACGTCTGGTTCGGCCGGGTCTCAGGCGGTGTCGACGTCTTCCTGCTGATCTCCGCGTTCCTGCTGTCCCTGTCCTTCCTGCGCAAGGTCGAGGGCGGGAAGCCGCTCGACCTTGCACGGCACTGGCTGCACCAGTTCAAGCGGCTGCTGCCCGCGGTCGTCGTCGTCATCGTCGGTGTCCTCGGGGCGAGCTACGTCCTGGTCCCGCCATCGCGGTGGCCCGACATCATCGAGCAGTCCTGGGCGTCCCTGTTCTACGTGCAGAACTGGGTTCTGGCCTCGAACGCGGTCGACTACTACGCGGACGACCACAGCCTCGCGAGTCCCCTCCAGCACTTCTGGTCCCTCTCGGTCCAGGGCCAGGTGTTCATCCTGTGGCCCCTGCTGTTCCTCGCCAGTGCGCTGCTGGCCCGCAGGTTCCGGCTCAGGGTGCGTGGCGTGGTCCTGCTCGTGTTCGGCGTCGTGTTCGTCGCCTCGCTCGGGTTCTCGATCTGGGAGACGTACACGAACCAGGCCTACGCCTACTTCGACACCCGTGCACGCCTGTGGGAGTTCGCACTCGGCGCCCTGCTGGCCCTGGCCCTGCCGTTCATCCGGCTGCCGCTCGTACTGCGCATCCTCGCCGGCTGGGTGGGTGTCGTCGCGATGCTCAGCGGCGGCTTCATCCTCGATGTCCAGGGCCAGTTCCCCGGATATGTCGCGCTGTGGCCGCTGCTGGCCGCAGCGCTGGTGATCGTCGCAGGCCAGACCGGCAGCGCCATCGGCGCTGACCGCTTCCTGTCCGCCAAGCCCCTGGTCCGCGTCGGCGACCTGTCCTACGCCCTGTACCTGTGGCACTGGCCGGTCCTGGTGCTGGCCCTCATCTGGCAGGACCGGCCCTCGCCAGGTGTCCTGGGCGGCTTCATCGTCATCGCCGTGTCGCTCGTACTCGCGTACCTGACGATGCGCTTCGTCGAGCGGCCCATGCGGGCACTGGCGTGGGCGGACAGGCGGCGGCGTCGTGCCGTGGTGGTCCTGGCCGTCAGCGTGGCGCTGGTCGCCGCACCCCTGGCCGGCTGGCAGCACCTCATCACCCAGCAGGCCCGGGACGTCGCCGCGAACGCCGACACGAACAATCCCGGCGCGCTGGTGCTGGACCCGCTCCTCGACCTGTCCGCTCCCGAGGGGGTCCCACTGATCCCCGCGACCACCGAGATGGGCAAGGAGTACTTCCAGCTCGACAGGGTGTGTGCCGGGGACGACGAACCCGAGGACGAACTGATCCGGAGTGAGTGCTACGTCATCGATCCTCCCTCCACGCCCGTGCGGGACATCATCGTCGTGGGCGATTCGCATTCCCAGCAGTGGTCGGTCCCGCTGGCCGCGATGGCGCAGGAGAGGGGCTGGAAGCTGACGTTCGTCCTGCTGGGAGGATGCAAGTACGGGTCGGGTCCGGAGGGACGCACACCGGAGTGCGAGCAGTGGAACGCGGCGGTGACCGATTACGTGCTGAAGCAGGCGCCCGACCTCGTCTACACGGTCGGAACGGTGGCCCGGAGCGATGATCCGCAGGACCTCCTGCCGGCCGGGTTCGCCCGGACGGCACGGATGCTCGACGACAGCGGCATCCAGGTGGCGGCCGTCCGCGACAATCCGCGCTTCGGGACGAGTCGGGTGCTCTGCGTCGAGACGCAGGGTGCGGAAAGCCCGGAGTGCAACCCTCCCCGCGCTGAGACCCTCACCGATCAGCCGCCGGTCGCCGAACTGCTCGAACAGGCCCCGAACATCGCCTTCCTGGACTTCACCGACTACCTGTGCCGGGACGAGGTGTGCCCGGCCGTGGTGGGCAACGTCTTCGTGTACATCGACGACAACCACGTCAGCGCCACCTACCTCAGGACCATGCTGCCGATCTTCACCCAGCGCTTCGACGAGACCGTCCGTCTGTAGGCCGGTGGTGGGGGCGGTCGGTGTCGGACCGCCCCTCCGGTTGGAAGGGCCTCGGCTTCCGTCGGGTAGCCTTAAGCGGGCATGTCCGTCGTCAGAATCAATTCAGGAGCACTTGTGAGCGTTGACCTCGTTGTCGTCGGATCGGGCTTTTTCGGCCTGACCATTGCGGAAAGAGCGGCCACCCAGCTGGGCCTCAAGGTGGCTGTGCTCGACCGCCGGCACCACATCGGCGGCAACGCGTACAGCGAGAACGAGGCCCGCACCGGGATCGAGGTCCACCGGTACGGTGCGCACCTCTTCCACACCTCCAACGAGCGGGTCTGGGACTACGTCCACAACTTCACCGAGTTCACGAACTACGTGCACAAGGTCTACACCCGCCACAAGGGCGAGGTGTACCCCATGCCGATCAACCTCGGCACGATCAACCAGTTCTTCCGCTCCGCGCTCGGCCCCGCCGAGGCGCGGGCGCTGATCCAGGAGCAGGCGGGCGAACTCGCGGGCACGGACCCCCAGAACCTGAACGACAAGGGCATCCAGCTGATCGGGCGCCCGCTGTACGAGGCCTTCATCAAGCACTACACGGGCAAGCAGTGGCAGACCGATCCCAAGGACCTGCCGGCGGAGATCATCTCCCGCCTCCCCGTCCGCTACACGTACGACAACCGGTACTTCAACGACAAGTACGAGGGACTCCCGGTCAACGGCTACACGGCCTGGATCGAGCGCATGGCGGACCACCCGAACATCGACGTCCACCTCAACACCGATTTCTTCGACGAGGGCCACGAGTACTCGCGCTCGTCGACGCTCGGCCAGGTCCCCGTGATCTACACCGGGCCCGTGGACCGGTACTTCGACTTCGCGGAGGGAGATCTCTCCTGGCGCACCATCGACCTGGAGGAGGAGGTGCTCCCGGTCGAGGACTTCCAGGGCTGCTCGGTGATGAACTATCCCGACGAGGATGCCGCATTCACCCGCATCCACGAGTTCCGCCACTTCCACCCGGAGCGCGACTACACCAAGGACGCCACCGTCATCATGCGGGAGTACTCGCGCTTCGCCGAGAAGGGCGACGAGCCCTACTACCCGATCAACACCTCCGAGGACCGGGCGAAACTGCTCGCCTACCGCGACCTGGCGAAGGGTGAGAAGTCCGTGCTGTTCGGCGGCCGCCTCGGGACCTACAAATACCTCGACATGCACATGGCGATCGGATCGGCCCTCGCCATGTTCGACAACAAGGTCACGCCGCACTTCACGAGTGGGCAGAAGTTCGAGAGCGGCGGAGTCGACGCATGACCGTCGGAACGACTGAGGCCGTCGGCAGCGGCGCCGGGACGGACGGTGCCGCCTACCAGGTCGTCCACAAGGTCGTGCTCCCGGTCGAGGGGGACACCGACGTCCTGCCCCTCTATGTGGACTTCAATCCGGCGCGGCGCGTCGTGGACCCGTCCCGCCGGGCGATCCGGAACGGGGCGCCGAAGACCGCACCCTCGTTCCCCGTCCTCAGCCATCAGAGGTCCGACTTCATCGCCGGACGCACCAGTCTGAAACTGCCGGCGCATCAGAGGGTCTCCCTCGGCACCTACTTCAACGCGTTCCCGGCCAGTTACTGGCGCCGCCACACCCCCGTACGCTCCGTGCGGCTCCGCGTCGAGGTGGAGGCAGGCTCCGAAGCGTCGGTCATCGTCTACCGGTCGAGCCCGCGTGGCACCTCGAACAGGGTCGACAGTGCAACGACGACGGCCGGCGGCGAGCTCGTCTTCGATCTGCCGTTGGCATCGTTCGTCGACGGCGGCTGGTACTGGTTCGACCTCGTCGCCCATGACGCGGAGGTGACGCTGTCGCGGGCCGACTGGTCCGTGCCCGCCGCCTCGGCGCGCAGCCAGGGGACCCTCTCCATCGCGGTCACGACCTTCAACCGCCCCGAGTACGCGGTACGTCACATGACCACCCTCGCGAACGACCCCGATCTGCTCGAGGTCCTCGACCGCCTGATCATCATCGACCAGGGCGACGACAGGGTGACCGGACAGGCCGCGTACGCGGCGGCGGCCGCACGGCTCGGCGGGAAGTTCCGCCTCGTCGAGCAGGCCAACCTCGGCGGCTCGGGAGGCTTCGCCCGCGGTATGGAGGAAGCCCTGCGCGGGGAGGACAGCGACTACGTCCTGCTCCTCGACGACGACGTGAGCATCGAGACCGAGGGCATCCTCCGCGCCCTGCGCTTCGCCAACTACACGACCGACCCGACGATCGTCGGCGGCCACATGTTCAACCTCTACGAGCGGGCCGTCCTCCACACGTTCGGCGAGCAGGTGGACCGCCGTCGTTTCTTCTGGGGGCCGGCGGCGAAGAGCCTCGAGGGACACGATTTCTCGGAGCGCAACCTCCGGATGACGCCGTGGGTCCACCGACGCGTGGACGTCGACTACAACGGCTGGTGGATGTGCCTGATCCCGCTGCAGATCGTCCGTGAGATCGGGCTCGCCCTGCCGGTCTTCATCAAGTGGGACGACGCGGAGTACGGCGTACGGGCACAGAAGGCGGGCTTCTCCACGGTCACCCTTCCCGGTGCAGCGGTGTGGCACATGCCCTGGACGGAGAAGGACGACACGATCGACTGGCAGGCCTACTACCATCAGCGCAACCGGTGGGTCGCTGCCCTCAGCCATTCCCCCTTCGACCGCGGAGGGAGGATGCCCTTCGAGAGCCTCGCACTCGACGTCCGCCACCTCCTGTCGATGCAGTACTCCGCGGTAGCCGTCCGCATCCAGGCGCTCGACGACGTCCTCGAGGGACCCGCACACCTCCATGCCACCCTGGGGGAGCGACTGCAGTGGGTCAGGACCACACGGCGCGACTTCACGGATGCCCGGGTGATGCCGAACTCCTCCGACTTCCCGGAGGTGCAGGAACGGAAGAGCCACCACGCCATCCAGGAGCCGGCGACGGTTCCCGAATCGCTGGTCCGCGCCGTTCTCGCCCTGGTGGCCCAATGGCGCCCGGTTCCCGCCGAGGCGGTCGAGCGCCCCACCGTCGAGGTCCCCGCCATGGATGCGCGCTGGTGGCGCCTCACGCGGTTCGATTCCGCGCTGGTCACCGCCTCGGACGGGACAGGGGTGTCGTGGTATCGGCGCGACCGTTCCATGTTCTTCTCCCTCCTCGGCAAGACGCTCTCGCGGCACTGGAAGCTCGTGAGCAACTGGTCCGAACTGCAGGCACAGTACAGCGGTGCCCTGCCCGAGTTCACCAGTCGGCAGGCCTGGAACAGGACATTCCGCCGGTTCTCCAAGGAGATCGAGGGAGACACGGCAGATTGAGCAGCGGGGTGCGAGGGTCCGCAGCGGACCTGCCGGGCGCCATGCAGACACCGGGTGCTGGTGGCGGACTTGCGGCTGTCCTGAAGAACCGGTTCCTCCTGCGGCTCCTCGTCCGGAAGGAGATCCGGGTCCGCTACCGCGGATCCGTGCTGGGTCTCCTCTGGTCGTACCTCAAACCGCTCCTGCAGTTCTCCGTCTACTACGTGGCGCTGGGGATCTTCCTCAACCTCCAGGGCACGACGGAGAACTACGCGATCTACCTGTTCTCCGGGATCGTGCTCATCAACTTCTTCACCGAGGCCTTCGGCAACGCGACGCGGTCGATCGTGGAGAACCGGGACCTCATCAAGAAGATCTACCTCCCGCGCGAGCTGTTCCCCATCTCCGCGGTCTGGGTGTCGGCCGTCCACTTCTTCCCGCAACTCCTCGTCCTCGGCGGCGCCTGCCTCGTCGTCGGCTGGCGTCCGGGCGTCCTTCAGCTGTTCCTGGTGCTCGTCGGTTTCCTGATCGTCGCCTGCCTGGCGGCCGGGCTCGGACTGCTGTTCGGGGCGGTCAATGTGTACTTCCGGGATGCGGAGAACCTCGTCGACATGATCCTCATGGTGGTCACCTGGGCGTCGCCGGTCCTCTACAGCTGGATCCTGGTCAGCGACGCGCTCGGCAAGTGGTTCTTCCTGTACCAGCTGAACCCGATGACCGTCGCGGTCGAACTGTTCCATCTCGGCTTCTGGGTCCCCACCCTCGAGGACACGACGTCCGGGCCCACGCTGATGCCCGACCTCCTCGGTCTGTGGGTGCCCGTCGCGGCAGTCCTCTCACTGGTGATCCTGTTCATCGGCCAGCTCGTCTTCCGGCGCCTGTCGGTCAACTTCGCCCAGGAGCTCTGAGGATGGCCACCGATGCGATCGTCGCCACCGGACTGCAGAAGCGCTTCGTCCTCCGCCATACCCGCTCGCTGAAGGAGGCCTTCGTCTGGTTCGTCCGCGGCCGGAGGGGTGAGCTCGTCCAGAAGTTCAAGGCACTCGACGACGTCGGGTTCACGGTGCGGACCGGGGAGACCGTCGCCCTGCTGGGCCTCAACGGCTCAGGCAAGTCGACCCTCCTCAAGCTGATCTCGGGGGTGCTCCAGCCGGATGCAGGGGTCATCCGCACACGAGGACACCTCGCCGGACTCATCGAGGTCGGGGCCGGGTTCCACCACGACCTCAGCGGGCGGGAGAACGTGTACCTCAACGGGGCCATCCTCGGCATGTCCCAGCAGGACATCGAGGAACGGTTCGACTCCATCATCGAGTTCGCCGAGATCGGCGAGTTCATCGACACCGAGGTGAAGTTCTACTCGTCGGGCATGTACCTCCGGCTCGCGTTCTCGATCGCGGTCCACACGGATCCGGACATCTTCCTCGTCGACGAGATCCTCGCCGTCGGGGACGAGCCGTTCCAGCGGAAATGCCTGGCGAAGATCAGGGAGCTCGCAGCCGCGGGGAAGACCCTCATCGTCGTGAGCCACGACCTCGACCTGGTGTCGAGTGTCTGCGAACGCGGGATCCTGCTCGAGAACGGACGGCTCGTGAAGGACGGCGACGTGGCATCCGTCGTCTCGGAACTGAGACAGCGCGCAAGCGATCATTAGGAAAGCGCCAGGGGGCACCGGACGCCGGTCCCCGTCGGGAACGAAGCAGGCGCCTGGAACACCGGGATTTCACGAGAGGGAAGAATTTTGAGACATGAGAGCGCCGGTGGGGCTCGACCGATGATGAGCCGCCGGTCCGTCGTCCTGGGGATGCTCGGGTTGCCGTTCATCGCGGCCGCGTGCACCAACGGCAACGACGATCCGGGGGCCGGGAGGAATGCCTTCCCGATCGATGTGACGCATCACTTCGGGGTGACGACACTCGCTGAACGGCCGGTGCGCATCGCGACCTTCGGATACGCCGCTGCGGATGTCTGCATCGCCCTCGGGATCGCACCCCTCGGCATGCCGGGGTCGAACGCTACGCCCTGGTACAACCTGCGGCGCGTCGCCGAGGAGACCCTGATGCCGGTCCTCTATCCGGATGATGTCGATCTGGCTCTCGCCGCGATCGAGGAGCTCGAACCGGATCTGATCTTCACCCTCGGTGCCGACATCACCCGCGAGCAGTACGGTCGCCTGTCCGATATCGCCCCGGTCGTCCACGGGACGACCGCGGGGAAGCCCTCCTGGCGCGAGACGGTCGACCAGGTCGCACGGGCCCTCGGCAGGTCGGACGAGGGCGCCGAGCTCATCCGGGACACGGAGCAGCGGATCACGGCGTCGGTCTCCGACTACCCGGATCTGCCCGGGACCACCTTCCTCGTTGTCGAGGCCTTCACTGCGGCAGGGGCCGACCTCGGGGTCTACAGGGCCGCGTCCGGGCCTGTGGGCATCCTCGAGGAGTTCGGTATGGACCTCGCCCCGCTGCCGCCCGGCCTGGAGGAGTCCGAGGAGCTGGTCGACGATGTCTTCGGTCGGGTCGGGCAGGTCCGATGGCCTCGCGCCCGCGCGGAGGAACTGAGTGCGGAGGTCCTGGTCCTCGTCGCGGAACGACGGCGGGCCCAGGAGCTTGCGGACGAACTCGCGGGAGATCTCGATCCGGCCCAGCAGACCGTCCTCGCCCCGAAGGACGAGATGGGCGCTGCGATGATCATGGTGTCCCCGCTCAGTATCGAGTGGCTGGCGCGGAACTTCGTCCCCATCCTTGCCGAGGCCGCCTTCGACGTGCGCCAGTAGTCCGCTGTCCGGGAGGCTTCGAGCCGTCGGGCGCCCCTGATCGCTGATGGATCAGCGGTGCGTGATTTACTGGGGATGTGCAAAGGACAACGAGACCTGCTGTCCTTGTCGGGGTACTGGCTGTCGCCTACTCCGGATTCAGGATCCATACCCCGAGCTTCTGGGTGGACGAAGCCGCTACGATCAGTGCCATCGATCGCAGTCTGCCCGACCTGGTCCGGATGCTGGGCAACATCGATGCCGTGCATGGCTTCTACTATCTTTTGATGCGCGGATGGGCAGCACTCTTCGGCCTGTCGGAGTTCGCACTCCGGCTGCCGGGCGTCCTGGCGATCGGTGTGGCTGCGGGACTGGTCGTCGCCATCGGACGGCGGATCGGAAGCCTCAATTACGGGCTGACGGCCGCCCTGCTCATGGTGCTGCTGCCGAGAACCCAGTATGTCGCCACCGATGCCCGGTCCTATGCGCTGGCGCTCGCTGCCAGCGTCGCCGCGACGTACTTCCTCGTACGTGCCCGCGAGCTCCCCAGGCGGCGGTTCTGGATCGGCTACGCCGCGGCAGGCCTGCTGGCCACGCTGCTGTCCTTCTACACGGTGCTCGTCCTCGTGGCCCACGCCGTGACCGTCTGCCTGGACCGGAGACTGCGGGAGAGCTGGCGCCCGTTCCTGGCGACCAGCCCGGCGTGGCTCATCCCCGCGGCCTGCCTGGCCGCGATCGGCGCGAGCCAGCAGTTCCAGATCGCATGGATACGCCCGATCGACAGCGGCGTCATCGCGGAGGTCGTCCTCCTGCAGTTCTTCAGCGACGCCTACCTCATGCTCGACGGCGACATCGCCCCTCTGCCGACCCCCGGCGAGAACCTCACCACGGTCGGGCTCGCTGTGGTCCTGTGGGGCCTGACGATCGTGGGGGCCTTGCGGCTCCGGAAGCATTTCGCCGCGAGATTGGCCGTGCCGCTCCTCGTGGTCCCGTTGGTCTGTGTCATCGGCGGGTCCCTGGTTCTCGGCTCCCCGTACTATCTGCCCCGCTATCTCTCGTTCGTCCTGCCGTCCGTCCCGCTCCTGGCAGCGGGGGTGGTGCTCAGGGTGGGGGAGCCCGCATCCCGCGGTGGACGGTCGGCGACACCGTCGGTCTGGGATGGTCGGGCGGCGGTCGGTGTGCTGGCTACTGTCGCGCTGCTGGCCCTGCCGTCCTATCTGGGCCAGCGGACGGAATACGGCAGGAGTCCGGGAGACGACTTCCGCTTCGTGGCGGACACCATCAGAGCCGAGGCCGAGGCCGGGGAAGCCATCGCCCTGACGGTGGATGCGGGCCTCGGCCGGATCGCCTACCAGGACTCCTTCGCCGGTCTTGACGACGTCACGATCGGCACGAGCGCCGAGGAGTGGGGGAGGATCTACGATCAGCGCTTCGACCTGGACGCCGTGGAGGACAGGATCCTGCCGCACGATGTCGTCTGGGTGGTGCATCCGAGGGAGGACCCCGCTCCGGAGCGGACGCTCGAATCGCTCGGCTATCGCGCTGGAGCGCGTTTCGACGGACCGGCCAATTCGGTGGTCAGGTTCGTCCGCGACGGCGTCGTCGGGGACCCGTCGCCGTCGTGACCCGCTGGGCACGCTGAAGGAGTTCGACGGCCCGTCGCGCGTCCCGTCCATCGGTAATAGTGGAAACTGATCGCGGATCCGGTGTGACTCTCTGTCCACCTGACGCAGCCCCTAGGCTGCTGTCCTTCACAGGACCTGTCCACCGGCCCACGATCGCTTCACGTGCCGGCGGGTATGGCCTGATAGGAGCCTGACCAGATCCCCTTACCGTATTGCCTGCCTGTTCTGGCCACGTGGAGACCCTCCTCCGTTGAAAGGCAGACGTGTCAGATCCTGAAGTGCAGGAACAACGCGTTGTGGTGGGTGTCGACACGCACGCTGATATTCATCACGTCGCCGTCGTCACCGAGTACGGCAAACCGATAGCCGACCAGGCGTTCCTCACGACTGCCGCGGGCTATCGTGAGGCTCTTCGCTTCATCACCGGATTCGGTGAAGTGCTGCAGATAGGCATGGAAGGTACCGGCACCTACGGCGCTGCCCTGACAAAGGTCCTGCAGGGCGAAGGGATGATTGTCATTGAAGTAGACCGGCCCGACCGCCAGCACCGCCGGCTCAAGGGCAAGACAGACCCACTGGATGCGTATCGTGCAGCTCAATCCGTCATCGCAGGTAGGAGTACCGCGGTCCCGAAAGCCAAGGACGGGCCTGTTGAATGCCTACGGGTCCTGCGCGCAGTACGAGTACCCGCAATGAAGTCGCGCAGCGCAGCGATCAACCAGATCAAGGGCTTGTTGATCTCCGCTCCGGAGGTTTTGCGGTCCGAGTATCAGGGCATGCCCACGGCGACCATGATCGGGGTCATGGCCCGATCCCGACCGTCCGGGCACCAGGCCGATCCCTCCTATGTGACGGCGCGCGTGCTCAAGGCGTTGGCCGTGCGTTACCAGCACCTGAGCGAGGAAATCGATGAAGCTACCGCCCAGCTGAAGGACATCCTGGAGTCGTATGCGCCGATGCTACAGGAGCTGACCGGTGTTGGCACCGATGTCGCATCCCAACTGCTTGTCACACTCGGAGACAACCAGGATCGGGTGAGGAACGAGGCCCAGTTCGCGGCCCTCGCGGGTGTCGCCCCGGTTCCTGCCTCGTCGGGTAAGACCAGTCGTCACCGGCTCAGCCGCGGAGGTGACCGGCAGGCCAACTGCGCTTTGCACCACATCGTCCTGGTGCGCATGAACATCGACCCCCGAACCAAGGAGTATGTCGCTCAACGCACGGAGGAGGGTAAGAGCAAACGGGAGATCATGCGGTGCCTGAAGCGCTACGTCGCCCGCGAGGTCTACCGCCAGATCACCAACCCGGTTCCGGCACCCGCCATCGCGGACCTGCGACCTCTCCGCCACGAACTGGGCGTCACGCTGCAGGAAGCAGCCGGCAGTCTTGGTGAGTGGCCATCGACCCTCTCCCGGCTCGAGCGCGGCCGGACCCGCAACGATCACCTCCTCCTGCGCTACCGGGGCTGGCTTCATGATCACAACACCGGGGCAGAAGCCCTGACGGACTCAGCGGTCGACGCCTTACAGGTATGACCCTTGACTGGCGCGCCTGCTGCCCAGGTGGGCACGGCAGAAGCCCCTACGCTTCGCCGCGTGCCCCACACACCGGCGAGGCGGAGGCTGACTCTGGTCTCGCCGTTAGCGCGGGTCTGCGACTGTCCCGAGGAAGACGGGCAGGCCCGTGTCCTCGTGGATGATCTGGTAGCCGAAGGGCCTGTCGAAGGAGATGCTCAGGTCGGGCACCATGGGAGCCGATGTTTCCGCCATGGTGATCTGCGTGACCGCGGCTGCCACGGTGCCTTTCTCGGCGACGGTGATGTTTGCGGATTGCGCCGCTCCTGACACGTAGGCGTTCGGTGTGATCGCGTCGAAGTCGGGCGCAGTTCCGATTGATTCGTCGAGGCCCATGGCCCGCAGGACCACGAGCAGATCCTGGTCATAGGCGTGATCCCACGTTGGTAGTGCCAGTTCGACGGGACGAGGTTCCGCCGCGTCGAGGGTCGCCCCGATCGCGACGAACTCGTCCTCCGACCACAGCGGCTCGGTTCCTTCATCGGGGAGAACCAGGCGCATGGAGAAGCCTTCTCGATACGGCAGGTCGATTCCCGACCAGCCCTCTCCACGTGCGTGCCGCACCACGGGTGAGGCGTGCATGGTCGGCACACTCGCCATAGTGCCGTCGGCGAGCCTGAAATCGTCATCGTGGGTGGCGGATTCGTCGAATGGCTGCTCCCATGCCGCCGCGAAGAACACCACGTTGAGCAGACTGAGGATCGTCCTTCTGTCGACCTTCAGCGGGGCTTTGTCGATGCGCCCGCCTGTCTCCTCCGAGACCCATGCGTCGATGCGCCCGGGCGTCTCGGGCGCTGCGAAGTCCACGGGGTACACGCCAGACCCGTAGTGCCGCGCGAGGGTTTCGAGATAGGACTGGCCGATGATGTCGTCTTCCGGCACGAAGGCTGCATTCGTGATGCGCAGCAGCGGAACCTCGGGTGGATTGTCCTCATCCACGTCGCCCGGATCGCCGTCGAACTGTTGGACGCTCGCCATCAGGGCGTTGAGCGCTTCGTCGCGGTGATCGATGGGCAACCCGAGCACCGCATCCATTTCCGCCGCCGTCGTGGTGCCCGCGCCGGCGCGGAGCATCGACAGCGCGTAGAGAGCGCTCAAGGGGCTGGTGACCTGATTCGTATCCGGGTCCGTGGTCATCGCCGCTCCCAACCGGAACGATGAACGCAGGAGCGCTTGCTCGGCGTCGGAAAATTGATCCTGCGCGACGACGGCACGTTCTACGGAGGCGGAAAGCTGTTCGGGGGCAGCACTCGAGCACGCGGTCAAAATTACTGCCACTCCTACTGCGGTCATTGCTGCGATACGTCGACGCCACTGCTGATTGCGCATGCACGCTCCCTGGTCGAAGCTTTCACCGTAGGCCCCACTTCTACCGAGGTCTACGGTCCGCGCAGAACAATCGCATCACGGTCCTTCAGCCGTCGCCGCTCTCCCGGCTCGGGTATTGACTCTTATAGGAGCGTCCCGTGCACGGCACCATCGGGGCCTGCGCGACGTCGATCAGCGTCGTCCGCCGGCCCTCGGCATCACGATTCCGTGCAGGCATCGACGCGGTAGAGGCGGGCGTCGCCTTCCTCCGCGACGAGGGAGATGCCAGGGGCGCTCCCGTCCTCCAAAGCCCGGAGACCGATGTAGGGCTCGTCCCCCGGCACGATCTCCTGATCGCCGAAATCAAGGGCCCAGAGGGCGCCCTCGCGCGTGATGGCGTCACAGACCGACACGTTGTACCCGGCCTCGTCCCAGTGATCGAGGAGTGTCTGCTCGGCGTCGGTACGGTCCCCGAAGATATGGGGTGCGACGGTGCGCCGGTCCGCGAGGGCATAGACGAGGGACGCACCGGTCCGGGGATTGCCCACGATCACGCCGTCGGCCGGGACGAGATCGGGGACGCGCTGCAGGAGAGCGAGCTCATCGGTGGTCAGGAGGGGAGATTCCTCCTCGAGCGCGAAGACCTCCTCCATGCGGATCTGGACTCCGGCCAGGGTCCCTCCCTGGGTCCCCACCCCGAGGAGGAGGACGGCCGCCGCAGCGGTGATCGGGCTGCTGGTGATCCTGGGTACCACGCGGCGGGTCCGTTCCACGGGGGAGGGGTGTGAGCCCCCGTCGATGACCGGTTCCTCTGCGGTCCGTCGCTTCCCGATCCGCCGCAGGAGACCCGTCAGCCATTCGGCGCCGAGAACGCTCAGGGGAAGCGTGACGACGGGAAGCAGCGCCGCGAGGCGGAAACTGTCGTTGTACCAGACCCCGGTCAGGAAGGTACGGAACCAGCCCAGACTCCAGCTCGACACCACCATGTACAGGATGCCGCCGATGACGAACATCATGAGGATCCACCACATGTCCCGGAACTGCCGCGCCGCGACGTAGATTCCGGCGACCGTCAGGATCAGGAGCACCCACGCCGTGGTCGCCCCCATCGGGGCACTTCCGAGGATCTCGCCGATCGCCCGGGCGTTGGTCTGGAAGGGTGTCCAGGGGGCGAAGGCCAGCGACGGCCGGACCTTCAGCCATGCGACGAGCGTGACGCCCGCGTACAGGACGAAGAGGATGCCCCAGAGGACAGGGCGCGAGCGCTCGCCCGTTCCGCCCCGGTGCCCCTGGAACTCCCTCACCGCTCTCCCCGCGACGACCGGCCCGGCGAACGCCAGGAGGGCGAGGAGCGTACTGGGGTGGGCGAGAGCGAGGCCCGGGACGACCGCGACCGCGAGCAGCCCGGCGGAGAGGGAGAACGAGCGACGACGCCCGGGGGTCATCCCGAGGGCTTCGACGACCAGCCCCAGGGCGGCCGGCAGGAGGGCGATGGCCGCGTGGTTCGGGTAGAGGACACCGAAGGCGACCATCATGTAGGGGAAACCGCTCATGCCCGCGCACAGGACGCCGGCCGCGAGCAGCGGGATGGGCCGGTAGCCGATGACCCGGCTGATCAGGAACACGCAGGAGAGCGGCCACACCAGGGCCCCGAGGATGATCGTGCCGACGTTGACCGCGACAGGTACGGGGGTGCCGGTCATCATGACCACGAGTGCCATGAGATCGTGCATGGCGGCGGGATAGAAGGCCTGGGAGGCCTCGGTCAGATTCCCGAGGCTCAGCGCCGAACCGTTCTGGGTCTCGGCGATGTGCTTGATCGCATTGAGGTGGTACACGTTGTCGAACGTCTGCGAGAAGTTCTCCGGTGCCCCGAACCCCGCGATGTACCGACTTCCGATGATCACGGCCGGGAACGCGATGGCGACCGGGACCAGCGCCCTCGTGATCCAGCGGGGGAGTCCGTCACGGGACATCGGCTGGTTGTCCACCAGGGCCAGGTCCCCGTAGCGGCGAACCGAGCCGAGGCCTGCGGAATCGTTCCTCAGGAGCAGCCGCCGCGCGAGCAGGACCGCCGCGGCGAGGCACACGGAGAAGACCAGGTAGGACACGGGGTTGAACGGCACACCGACGAAGGGCAGCACCACGGCGAGGCACGAGCCGATCGTCATCGAGATCGGCGCCGAGAGGGCGGCGAGGCTGAGCCTCCTGACGCCGGCTGCTGCCAGGACGAGAAGTCCCGGCCCGAAGAATACGAGTACCGTGCTAACGAAAGCAGGGGCGGTAGCCCACCAGCTCATATGGTCATTCTCCTCGTCGTGTTTCTGAGGGCCGCGTTCGGAGGACACAGCGGTAGCCCTACGAGAAGATCGTTGCCCTGCGTGGCCCTCCCGAGCCGGGGAGTACGGTGGCTTGCCTGAGGCGCGCCAGACGATGATGTGCGGCTCCCACGGGCTGAGCACCGGGGTCGCGACGCCTATTGCTATGATTGCACATCATGGGTAACAGACCGCCTTCCGGCATCCTGATCGTCATGCCTGCCTGGAATGAAGCAGAGGCGATCGGTGACACCATCAGGGACATCAGACGTGTGGAACCCGCAATGGACATCCTCGTGGTCGACGACGGCTCCCGGGACGACACGGCGAGGATCGCAGCGGAGGCCGGGGCCGTCGTCCTGAAGCTCCCGTTCAACCTGGGGGTCGGCGGCGCGATGCGCACCGGCTTCAAGTACGCGCTCCGCAACGGATACTCGGGCGTCATCCAGGTCGATTCGGACGGGCAGCACATGCCCGAGGAGATCGCGAAGGTCGTGAAAGGCCTGGAGACCGCCGACATCTCCATCGGGGCGAGATTCGCCGGCAAGGGGGACTACCAGGCGAAAGGGCCGCGCCGCTGGGCGATGTCGCTTCTCGCCGCGGTCATCTCGCGTGTGGCGGGCACCAGGCTGACCGACGTCACTTCCGGCTTCAGGGCCGTCAACCAGCGCGGCCTCCACCAGTACATCGAGCACTTCCCGGCGGAGTACCTCGGTGACACGGTCGATTCGCTCGTCGTCGCGCTCAAGTCAGGCTGTACGGTTACCCAGGTGCCCGTGGAGATGAGACCGCGCCAGGCCGGCACCCCGAGCCAGGGTCCGTTGAAATCGGCGATCTACCTCGCGCGGTCCGGACTGGTCCTGTGTTTCGCCCTCGCCCGGAGAAAGACTCCGCGTGATCACCAGGCTCCCTCGACCGGGGACATAGCAGGAGAAGGACCCGTACCAGCATGAGCGTGGCACTTTCACTGTTCTCCTCCATCCTGATCGTCGTCGCCGTCCTCGTGATGCTGCGCAACGGGAAACTGCGCGAGAAGTACGCCATCCTCTGGATCGTGATCGGCAGCCTGTCGATCGTCCTGGCGCTGTTCCCCAGCATGCTGGAATTCGCCGCGGACGCGGTCGGAGTGATCATCCCGGCCAATCTGCTCTTCGCACTGGCCATCCTCCTTCTCCTGGGAGTCTCCCTGCATGTATCCCGCGAGCTGACCATCCTCGAGGACGAGACCCGCATCCTCGCCGAAGAGGTATCGATCCTCCGTGCGGCAGTGGAGCGGTTGAGCGGCTCGACTGCCACCAACGTCCCCCGCAACCGGACCGACAACCCGATGAACTTTGACCAACAGAGGAAAGACCTATGACTATTGACGTGATGTTCCCCTATTACGGGGATGTGGCGATGATGAAGGCGGCAGTACAGTCCGTCCTCGACCAGGAATACCGTGACTTCGTGCTGACCATCGTCGACGACGGATTCCCGGACGATTCGCTGCCCGCCTACTTCAAGTCCCTGACGGACTCGGACGAGCGCGTCCGGTACTTCAGGAACGAGGTCAACCTCGGCGCGAACGCGAACTACCGGAAGTGCCTGTCCCTCATCGAGCACGACTACGTCGTGATCATGGGCGCGGACGACCTCATGCTCCCGAACTACCTCTCCGTGGTCCAGGAGGGCTTCGCGGGGCAGGCCGTGGACATCATCCAGCCCGGCGTCGACGTCATCGACGAGAACGGGACCGTCTACGAACCGGTGGGCGATCGGGTCAAGAGCTACCTGCGCCGGCGGCTCGTGGGAGAGAGCGCGAGTGCGGTCGTGAAGGGCGAACCGCTCGCCGCGAGCCTCCTCACGGGCGACTGGCTGTACTTCCCGTCCCTCGCCTGGCGATCCGAAGCCATCAAGCGCCACAGCTTCAGGGAGCAGTACGACGTCGTGCAGGACCTCGCCCTGGCGACGGACATCATCATGTCGGGCGGGAAGATGCTCGTCCTGGCGGAGACCTGCTTCCTCTACCGGCGCCACCGCGAATCCGACTCCTCCGTGCGGGCCCTCGACGGCCGCCGGTTCGCCGAGGAACGCGCTTTCTTCGACGAGTGCGTCAAGGACTTCCGGAAGCTCGGATGGGAGCGGGCCGCGACCGCCGCGAGCCGGCACGCGTCGTCCCGGCTCCATGCACTGACCCTTCTGCCCCAGGTGGCCCGACGCCGTATGTGGGGTGGCATGCGCAAGCTGACCGCTCACGCCATCGCCAGATAGTGGTGCGCAGCAGGTCCTCCACGCCACGGCCCGCAGGGGCCGAGCGGAGCGTCTCCGGCACGTGGTACCTCGTCGGGTCGCTCCTCCAGGGGCTGGGGCTCCTGCTCATCCAGCCCTTCGCCATCAGGATCCTGGACGAACGGCAATGGGGGTACGTCTCGACGTCGGTGGTGACCATCCAGGTCCTGGTCGTCCTCATCTCCGCAGGCCTCCCTCTCGCGATCACGAACCTCTGGTTCGCGCGTGAGCGGGGACAGGACCGCTCCCTGGGGATGTACGGCTTCATGGCCATCGCCTCAGCGGTACTGGCTGCCGTGGCGGTGCTCGGCCTCTTCGGCCTGGGCGCGCTGGGTGACGGGGGTGTGGCACCGACCACCGTCCTGTCGGTGGTCAGCGTCGGCGTCCTCGGAACGGTCCTGGGTTCACAGGCCGTCCTCCGCGCGCAGAACCGGCCCGGACGCTTCGTGTTGCTGAGTATCGGCTCGTCCGTCATGGCGAATCTCCTCGGTCTGGTGGGGATCATCCTCATCGCGCCCACCGCCGAGGTCTATATGGGTGCCTACAGCCTCGCTGTCCTGGCCACCGGAGTCGCGGCGCTCGTCCTCGCCCGGCCGCGCCTGCCGTGGAGGGTGCCGGGATCGAGCGGCGAATCGTTGAGGATCGCCGGCCCGCTACTGCCGCACACGGGTGCGCTCATGCTGCTCACACAGGGGTCCGTCCTGATCCTCGCCTATGCCGCCACGGTCGAGGACGCGGGTCATTTCGGGGCGGTCCTGATCTTCGCGTTGGGCCCGATCACGATCCTGAACGCCCTGAACAACGCCTGGTCCACCCGGATGATGTCCGCCGGGAGGGACCGGCTGGTGGCAGAGACCCGGCGCGTGTCCCTCGAAGCCGCGGGCTGGGCGGCGGCGGTCGGGCTCCTGGCCTCCGCCGGAGCAGCCGTGGGATCGTTCGTCCTCTCCACCGAGCCCGCGCTCGTCTGGCCGATCGCGATGACGCTCCCGCTGGTGTCGACCGGCTACGCGTTGTTCCTCGTGTCCTCCAACCTGCTGTACATCGCCAACGGGACGCGGCGCCTCGCCGTCGCGACGCCCTGCGTCCTGTTCGTCGTCGCCCTGCTCGCCTACTGGCCCGCCTCGGAGTCCGGCCTCGTGCTGGTGGCGATGATCCAGGTGCTCGGGTTCGTGTGCCTGGGCCTGCTGACCTATGCGTTGGTCTTTCGGACGCCTCCTGGCAGAAGCGTGCCCGCTGCGCTGTTCCTGGGAGGCCTCGGCGTGCAGGTGGCCGCCGTGGTCCTGCTCGGCCTCGTCCCGCTCAGCCTCGTCGCCGGTGTGGTCGAGGTCGCCGTGGTCGTCGCCGTCCTGGTGGCGCTGTTCCTTCTCCGGTCCCGGCGGAAGACCGAGCAGACGCCGTCGGGCTCCGCGCAGCACTAGAGCGCGACGGCGGCGAACCGCTCCGCGAATGCCGGGATCAGCGAGCGGACATGACTCCGTGCGAGATGGTCCCGGTCGAAGTAGATGTGGAGGCCACCGGTCACCGCGTCACAGGTGCCCTCCGGGCAGAACGCGGTTCTACGGCCCGACGCGCGGGCGGCCGGGGCCGTCGTCGATCTCCTCGCCGACGGCGAAGGAGGACAGGAACACGATGTCGGGTGGCGCGGCGAGGACGCGGTCCGAGACCGACCGGCTCCACTCCAGACACCGTAGCTGCACCTTCCCGTCGGTCGTCTCGGATCCTATGAAGGCGGAACGCTTCACATCGACGTACGGACACCCGCGGAGATGACTGATGGTGACCTTCCAGTGATTCTCGCGCGAGCGGAAGCATCGCGGCCTTCCACTGCTCCGCGTGGGAATCACCGACCAGCCAGACGGTCTCGGCGTCGTCCACGCCGTCCGAGAAGTCGCACCGCGGACAGGGTACCGGCGCCGAAGCAGTCGGCTCCGGACCGCGCGTCGAGCCGCCGTGCTTCTGCCGCCTGAGCGGAGGCGGCAGCGATGATGAGGCCGGCGCAGGTCATGGGACCGTCATGGTTGCCGGAACTGTCAGGAGCACGGGCCGCTACGGCGAGGCTCAGGGAGGGAGGGACCGGAGGTACCCGGCGAACGATCGATGATCGCCGGCAGCGCGATATGACGGGCCAGTGCTCCAAGTGGGGCGAGTGGGAGATGGTCCCGGCCGTCCGGACCGGGGCGACCCCCGGAGGGTGTCGGGTGACCAGAGCGGTAACCGGGCGCCGGACGCGATGATCCCCACCGTGCCCCCACCGGAACCGCCGCGAGAAAAGCCCTGGACCTCCGTCGATTCGTCGGACGTCGGTGCGGCGGCGCCGATGAAGCCGGGTCCGGTGCGCTGGGCGATGCCTGCGACGTGGAGACGCGCGAGGAAGCGCTCGTCCATGCACCACGCAGAGGCAGCTGCGGCGACGCCCGCCGGCCGTGAACTCCTGCACCCGGGCGGGCGTCCCTCCCGCGCCGTCGCCATCAGGCGATCCGCGGGCAGGTAGATCGCGGCGACCAGGAGGGACAGGTGGCGACGAGCAGTGCGGTGGGCAGGAGACGTCGGGCCCGCCGCGCCGGGGACTGCCCGAGCAGCCATGGTCGATCACTCGGACTCCTCCTCGTCGGGATCGTCTCCCGGATGCCCGGACGGGCCGTCGCGACCCCAGGTCCTTCCTTCTGTCTCCCTGTCGGCCCCTCGCGGTGGGGGTGGGTCAGGTTTTTCTGACGCCGGTGGTGGGGGTCCAGGTGAGGGTTCCGCGTTGGAAGGTCTGGGTGCAGCGGGTGCTGGTGGTGCAGGTCTGGTTGCTGGTGGGGTAGCCGAGGGCTCCGTTCTCGGCGCCGGACTGCCGGTAGGTGGTGCGGATCGGCCCTTCGGCGGTGATCCTGGCTCCGGTCTTGGCGCTCCAGAGGACTTCGCCGCCCTCGAAGGACTGGTAGCAGCCGCCCTCGCGCAGGCCGCAGATCTCGTTGACCCGTGGGTAGCCGAGGGAGCTGTTCTCGGCGCCGGCGCTGCGGTAGGCGGTGCGGATGGATCCGGTGGTGACGGGTTTGGCTCCGGTGCTCGGGCTCCAGAGGATCTCGCCGCCCTGGAAGGACTGGTAGCAGCCGCCCTCGCGCAGGCCGCAGATCTCGGCGCTGGTGGGGAAGCCCAGTCGGCCGTTCTCGGCTCCCATGGATCGGTAGAGGTCGCGGATCCCGCCCTGCCTGCTGATCTCGGCTCCGGAGGCGGTGGACCAGAAGATCTCGCCGCCCTGGAAGGACTGGTAGCACCCTGCGTCGCGGATCCCGCAGATCTGTGCGTTCGCGGGGTAGCCCAGGATGCCGTTCTCTGCTCCTGCCGTGCGGTAGGTGGTGCGGATGGGGCTGTTATAGGTGATCTCGGCTCCGGTGGTGGGGGACCAGAAGATCTCGCCGCCCTGGAAGGCCTGGTAGCAGCCGCGGTTCTTCAGGCCGCAGGTCTCTTCGCCGTCGGGGAATCCGAGGACGCCGTTCTCGGCCTTGGAGCTGCGGTAGAGGTCACGGATCCCGCCGGCCCTGCTGATGTGCGCTCCGGTCTTGCTGGAGTAGAGGATCTCCCCGTTCTGGTAGGCCTGGTAGCAGCCGCCGTCCCTGAGGCCGCAGATCTCCGCGGTGACGGGGTAGCCGAGGATGGTGTTCTCGGCTCCTGCGGCGCGGTAGGCGGTGCGGATCGGGCCGGCCTTGCTGATCTGGGCTCCGGAGGCCGGGGACCACAGGATCTCGCCCCGCTGGAAGGACTGGTAGCAGCCGCCATCGCGGATCCCGCAGATCTCCGCGGCGACGGGGAAGCCCAGGGCTCCGTTCTCCGCGCCTGCGGCGCGGTAGGCGGTGCGGATCGCGCCGGCCTTGCTGATCTCGGCTCCGGAGGCTTCGGACCAGAACATCTCGCCCTTCTGGAAGGACTGGTAGCAGCCGCCATCGCGGATCCCGCATACCTGGGCGGCCTTCGGGTAGCCCAGGACACCGTTCTGGGCTCCGGCGCTCACCCATGCACTGCGGATGGGGCCGTTGAGGGAGATCACAGCACCCGTCCCGGAGGACCAGATGACCGTGCCGTTGTTGAATCCCTGGTAGCACCCTCCATCGACCAGGCCACAGACCACACCGGACTTCACCGCACCGAGCTCCGGAGCAGAAGAGACCAGCGCTGAGATAGCCGCCGCCGCACGCGCTTCCGGCGAGTTCGAGGTGTTCCTGGCGAAGGTGTCCAGGCTCGCGAGATCCCCGTTCCACTGGTTCCAGTCGCCGATCACCGGGCCGCTGTCCGTATACTGCCAGACATCCTGCTTGGTCCACCCGGTGGGCATCGTGCCGGGGGTGGTCGTCCCGTAGCGCGCTATGTGCAGCGCGTGATCGCCGAACGCCGTGGAGTTGCCGGTGCATTGGTTCCACCAGCTGGCCGCGGTGTAGATCATCGGCTTACGACCGGTCAGCACCTGCATCTCCCGTGAGAAGTCGGCGATCCATGCGACCATCTGGGACGGCGTCATGTTGTAGCAGGTGTTGCCCAGTGACGGGTAGGGATTGAACTCGACGTCGAGGAGGGGCGGGAGGGTCTTGCCGTCCGCGCTCCATCCTCCACCGTTCCTGACGAAGAATTTCGCCTGCTCAGAACCCGAGGACATGTTCGGTAGGGCGAAGTGATACGCACCCCGATACATCCCCGACGCAGCCGACCCTGCGTACTGATCGGAGAAGTAGGGGTTGACGTAGTCGTTGTTCTCGGTCGCCTTCACGTAGGCGAAGCGGGAACCGTACCTCCACGCCGACGGCCAGTCGACGAACCTCCCCTGATGACTGCTCACATCCACACCGAGGACTCCGCCCGGAGTCCAGTAGTTCGTTGCGGCCGAACCTTCGTCCGAGGGGGATTCGACGCCCTCCGTTCCATCGGGACGGCTGTCGCGCGACTCCGCGGCGCGAGGGACCTGGGGGTCGCCGGTCTCGGCGATCCGTGCGAGTCCCTGTCCCATGGAGGCGTTCCTCTCCTCGGGCGCCATCGCGGAGAGACCCTGCTGTTCCGTCTCTTCCGCCTCGTCCGCAGCCGGCTCGAGGACATCCTTCGGAAGGGCGGAGGGCTCCACCTCGGCGGCCTTCCCGTCGTCGACGGGGGCCTCATCGCCGGCCGGGGCCTCGGCGACGGTGGTCGGAGCGGCCGGCGGAGCTCCGTCGATGTTCTCGATCGCGAGGGCCGGTGCTACCGACACAGGGGCAACGGGACCGATGAGGATCGCTGTCAGCAGGACAGCGACGCCGGCCAGGGTAGAGGTTCGTCTGGTTGTCATCGTGGAATCACCTATGTATTCGGGGACTGCACCCGCAGGCGCGCGTACTGGTGGTCGGTGGGGGTGGGTCAGGTTTTTCTGACGCCGGTGGTGGGGGTCCAGGTGAGGGTTCCGCGTTGGAAGGTCTGGGTGCAGCGGGTGCTGGTGGTGCAGGTCTGGTTGCTGGTGGGGTAGCCGAGGGCTCCGTTCTCGGCGCCGGACTGCCGGTAGGTGGTGCGGATCGGCCCTTCGGCGGTGATCCTGGCTCCGGTCTTGGCGCTCCAGAGGACTTCGCCGCCCTCGAAGGACTGGTAGCAGCCGCCCTCGCGCAGGCCGCAGATCTCGTTGACCCGTGGGTAGCCGAGGGAGCTGTTCTCGGCGCCGGCGCTGCGGTAGGCGGTGCGGATGGATCCGGTGGTGACGGGTTTGGCTCCGGTGCTCGGGCTCCAGAGGATCTCGCCGCCCTGGAAGGACTGGTAGCAGCCGCCCTCGCGCAGGCCGCAGATCTCGGCGCTGGTGGGGAAGCCCAGTCGGCCGTTCTCGGCTCCCATGGATCGGTAGAGGTCGCGGATCCCGCCCTGCCTGCTGATCTCGGCTCCGGAGGCGGTGGACCAGAAGATCTCGCCGCCCTGGAAGGACTGGTAGCACCCTGCGTCGCGGATCCCGCAGATCTGTGCGTTCGCGGGGTAGCCCAGGATGCCG